>NZ_AP028156.1:2892500-3492500 GCF_033096465.1 Blautia luti
TCGCCAAGATCGATATCATAGTAGAATCCCTCTGCTACAACAGGTCCTACCCAGAATTTGGCATTCGGATAAAGATGTTTAATTGCCTGTGCCATGACATGGGCGCAAGAATGATTAAGTGTGTTTAACTGCTCATTTTCTTTGAAATTTACCATTTGTCTTCTCCTTTTTTATTTTTGATTTGTATGAAATAATGTCAGAGTCAAAAGATATTTTCCCTGACTTGCAATAGAATGAAAAAAGCACCCATAGATTTATACATGATCTAAGGGTGCTTGCACACGGTTCCACCTTAATTTTTACTCTTACAGCCGATAACGGGGCAATACGGTAACGCTTCGGAGTCAATCCTTCTGCGCACAGCTTCGAAGTGGTCTTCATGTAATCCGTTCTCAAGAAACTTCCAGCATATGTTTCTCTCTCTGTCAGAACCTGACTACACTACTTTCTTCATCAACGCTTTTATGGGTACTCTTCATTTTGACTTAACCCATTATAATATAGTTGCGAATTTAATTCAACGGATTTTTGAAAATATTTGACAATCCATTTTCTATACGTTACTGTTCAAGGGTTAGCTGGACTTGAGAAAACCGATGGTGTAGACTGATAACAGTCAAAGCCATCGGTTTTCTTTATCCAAATATTCTGGACACTCTGTCATATATATTTGCCGGATCTTCAAGGCGCATCAAAACAAGCATGCTCATGCATTGGCAGAGATAATCGATGCTTTCGAAACTTCTGAATGTCACGGCCTGCGCCTGTTTCCGCTTATAATTCCTTAGAAGCCTTTCGGCTTCATTATTCGTGGCAGGTACCCGGATATCATGCAGGAACAACAGATGGTTGTGCATGTATTTCTCCATTCTCAGGAATAAATTGTACCCGTCTTTATAATAATCATTTGCCGGAATGTCTTCATATTCTTTCCGGGCAGTTTCCAGTATCTCACGGTATCGTTTTTCGAATCCGGAGACTATTTCCGGATCTGGCCCGTGTGGCTGCCGGCATCCATTTCGGAAGTGGACCATTTCCTGCACCAGTGCATGCATTTTTTTATTCCAGGTACGGTCTGGTTCATTCTCCATGCTGGCTTTCAGATACCGCAGTACATGGGCAAGGCATTCCTGATGATCTGCTCCATAATTATAAAAGGTAATATCATGGTCATGGACAAGGATCCCCTGATAGTCTTCTGTAACCGTACCCTTTACTCCTTCGTGTCCCTTTTTCTCGCGGGCAAAGTACAGGGCTTTTCCGTCCGGGGTTGCACAGACATATACCTGGCAGCTCTTTCCGTTTTCCCTGGCATTTGTACAATCCGTATGCATAACAGGGGAAAGCAGCATATCTGCATAGGCAGACCTGCGTTCAGGCTCAGTTTTTAAAGCAAACTCCCGGTTTAGTCTGCTTATCATGCCTTTGGAAATATTCAGTTTTCCACCCGTCAGGTCGGACAGAAAAGCTCTGCTCTTATCAATGGATGTACAGCAGTCATTGTTCAGAAGGAACAGAAAAGCCCGTATGCTGCCATCATAATTCACATCATCGATAACTCCATCTGGAAATGCTGCATGTGCACGTTCTCCCGTATGACTGTTATAATAAACATCTGCATGATATTCCATTACATTCAGGACCATACGGATACTTACCATCTGCTTTATGATGGTCCTGGCAGTCTTTTTAAAAGCACAGTCTTCGAGCACTTCTTCAGGTGGAGGAAGGAGGATAACTGGCTGCGTAGGCTCCTGCCTTTTCCGGCAGTGCCCTTTGTGGCCAGGCTGCCCGCCTGGTTTTCTGCCTGTTTTTTCCCTGTTGTTTGTGATCTTTTTACGTCGTACTGCTTTTGAAGAAGGAATAGAAGAGTTTTCATAATCGCGGTTGATCTGTGCCCGTAGTTTCAGATTCTTTCCCTGTTCTTCTTCCAGTCTGGATGCCGCTTCATAAAACTGATGTCTGAAAACGGCTGCTTTATCCAGTGCATCATCTCTTTGCTTTTCTGCATTCAGTGCACGGATCTCCATTTTTCGGAGTTCCTGCGCGGACCTTTTTTGTGCCTTTTCAAACTCTCGGAGCATATCCTCCAGTACCTGAAGCCAGTAATTGCGCACACGGATCGTTTCTTTGTGCGCATCTGCAAGTTCTTTTTTCAGCTTCTCAATCTTATGTTCATAAACGTTGTACTCTTTCTGATGAAGTTCTTCTAACTGGATATATCTTTCGCCAGATTCCAGTTCTTTGTTTCTGCGTTGTGCAGCTTTCAGCCGACACATGAGAGTGATATGATCATAAGTATCAGGCATACGTTTTCCTCCGGTACAGTCCTGCTAAACACTGCTGACGATATCTGTGATCTTTGAGATATGATCCTCGAGATATTCGATCAGCTCTTTCTGTTTCTGGATGAATTCCTCCTGGATCTCGATCTGCCTGAGATAGCCGTCAAGAAGTTCATCACGTTTTTTTAGTTCCTGTATAAAATCAATCTCCATAAAAACAACCTCTCTTTCTTGAAAAAAGTATAGCAGAAATGCAGAAAAAAGCGAATTCCCGGAAATGACCCATTGGGCAATCTGACTGTGGATAAATCTCCATTATAAGATTAAAAATGAGCAGATATAAGGCCTCTGTCTGAAAGAATGGATAAGATTCGGTGTATAACTTTTGTGAAAAAGAACAGCAGAAAAAACTATAAACACAGTTTTTTCTGCTGAAGATAATTATCCACAAAATAGAAAAAATAATTTCGTCACTTTTTACAATGACTTATACACACCTTTGAACAGTAACTTCTATACACCTCTTTTCTTATATGTTTTGCTTTTCTTTTACTGCAATGAAAAAACTGCCGCTGCCATATAAACCAAAATAGACACAATACAGTAAAGTGAATTGGTAGTAGATGCATATGCACTGCTCTCTTTTTTCTTCAAAAACGTCTGAAGACTGAACGTAGCCGGTGATGACATATACATGATAACTGCCAGATTCAGTAGTCTGGAACTTCCCACAAAGTACTTCACAGCCAGCAGAACTCCTGCCATCATAACTGCCTGCAGGCACACGCGCATGATAATCGTCTTAATACATGGTTTTATCAGTTCCGGAGTCAGTTCTATACTGTATCCTACAGTCAGAAGAATAATGGAAGAAACAGACACCGTCAAAATGTTTTCCACACTCAGATAAGTTCCGCCAAGTGGTCCCTCAATCAGTCTGCTGATAACTCCGGATAATCCGGCAATAATTCCGAGAACACTTGCCACAAATGCAGGGGTCTTCAATGCACTGAAAAGCAAATTTTTGATATTAAATTTCTCTCCGTTTTCGGTCTGACCCAGAAGTCCCATATAGATGCTGAATCCAAAAAGTAATCCCGCAATATCAAGCACTGCGATCTGGGACAGATTTTCACTGCCACATAAACTGGTATATAAAGGGTATGCCATCATTCCTCCCTCATACACACAGACCATAAACGGAAGATATTTTCTATATGTCTCTTCCATAAACGGCTTCAGCAAAAATCCAATTCCAAATGAGATCACCAGCATCACAAACATGATCAATACCAGGATTCCTGTTTCCTTGCTGTATTCCGCAGTTGCCAGAGCATGAAAAATCGCAACCGGCAGCATAATATTAGTCACCAGGGTCTTCATGTTGTCAATACCGCTCTGCGTCAACAATTTTCCTTTTCTGCACGCCATTCCCAGTATGACCATAACCAATACCGGTAAAATAATCTCCAGGATTTCCATGTTATTTCTTCTCCTTTTCCTCAGGCTATTTTATCTGCTGTATTCGCCTTTATTCTTTTTTATTATAGCAGTTTATGGAAATAAAGAAATGCCAGTCTTACACTTTTTTACCGTATTTTTTTGCTCGGCAGACTTGCGATAACAATATTTTCCAGATATAACTTTTGTTTTTCTTGTGCTCAATCCATCTATGTTTTATAATTCCATCTTTGACAGTTGCTGAGATAAAAAATCGCTGTATCCCTTGTGTTTACTGGGGTACAGCGATTTTCGTCGTTGTCATGAAATATAGTAATTTATTCTTTTCCTTCAAAATATCAGCGACATTATCATCAAGATCCGATATCCAACTGTCAAACTCCCGGTTAAATAATACCAGGTAAATCTGCTAAAATGATGCAAAAATACTAAAGAGACTTACTATTTTTCTGAGGGTAGCATATAAACTTTTCTATTGCTTTTTATCCAGTTTCACTACTCTGGTACACACTTTCTCCACCAGTTCCGCATCATGACTGACCACGATCATCCCAATTCCCCGTCTCTGGGTTTCTTCTATCAGAAAATGCCAGATCTGGCTTTGAGTAATGAGGTCCAGCATAGTACTGATCTCGTCCGCCAACAGAAACCGGGTTCTCTTTCCAAGTGCCCTTGCAATACAAAATCTCTGCAGTTCACCACCGGAAAGTTCTGTTGGGAAACGATTCAGCCAGTCCGGTTCTATTCCCAGTTTCTCCATAAGTGCCGGATCCACCTGGTCACCTTCTTCGAAGACTGCCCGCATCCGAAACCTCGGATTCACTGCCTGTTCCGGATGCTGCCAGATCATCTGTACCGGGCAGTACCCTTTATAGGACTGTAGTTGTTTTCCATCCAACAGGATTTCGCCGCTTTCCGGTTCTTCGTATCCTGCCAGCAGCTTACATAAAGTCGTTTTTCCAAATCCGCTTGGAGCTACGATTCCTACTCTTTCACTGCTGTCTGCACGCAAACTGAACTGATTTAAAATCTGTCTCCCCTTTTCTTCATAACGAAAAGAAAGATTCTTTGCTTCAAGTATCATAAATGCACCTCACATAGCCGTTTCCTGCCAGCCGCCATGGAATCTCTTTCTCCTGACATCTGTCCGTACATTTCTCACATCGTGGAGCAAACGGACATCCCTGTTTCCTGTCTCTGGCATACGGCTGTACCCCGTCAATGTAATGAAATCCATTCTTCGGCATAGCCCTCCACAACGCTTTTGTATAGGGATGCCGCAGGGTTTCTTCCTTCGCAAAATCCTCTGCCATTGCATCTTCAACCGTATATCCTGCATAAAACACCTGAATCCGGTCTGCTGTCTCAAGTGCCAGTTCCAGATCATGGGTAATGATGAGTACTGCTGCCCCCATATCTGCAAGCTGCCTGAAATGCTCCATCGCACGTCTGGCAAGCTTCGGGTCCAGTCCCGGTGTCGGCTCATCTGCGATGACCAGTTTCGGTGTTTCGATCAATGCCGTGGAAATCATGATCCGTCTCGTCATTCCGCCTGACAATTCAAATGGATACTGTTCCTGCACCTTTTTATCCAACGAATACTTCTCAAAAATACGGTCGAGCTTTCTCTTCTTTTCCGGATCTTTTTTCCCTTTGCAGATTTGCTGTCCTACTTTCATAAGTGGATCCAGATAAGATGTACTCTGCGGAACCAGAACGATTTCTTTTCCACGAAGTTTCCTGATTTTTTTCTCTGTCAGCGGTTCCCCACAATATTGAATCCCGCCCTTCATGGATGCATTATAGGGCAGGATTCCCAATATTCCATGCGCCAGAAGACTCTTCCCTGAGCCGGAGGAACCCACGATTGCAACCATCTCCCCTGCACGAACCGTAACATTTAAATCGCTGATCACCGGAAGTTCCGTCTGATGCATTCCTTTCTGATACTGGCAGAAAGAAATCTTCATATGATTGATTTCCAGAATTTTTTCTTTTTCCAATTCCCTGCCCTCCTATTCATGTGCACTGGCCGGATCAAGCAGCATACGGAGATTTTCACCCATTGTAAAAAAGCATACTACTGTAAGGATCAGCATGATTCCCGGGAATAATGCAAGCCACCATTTCCCTGTCACCAGATATTTCATTGCCTCAGAGAGAATAATTCCGATTGCAGGCTGCTCATTCGACAGGCCAAATCCCAGAAATGTAATACTGGATTCATGGAGAATTGCATGAGGAAAAAGCAATACCAGTCCTACAATAAACTGTGGCAACAGATGCGGCACCATATGTTTCATGGCAATATACAGGTTACTTTTTCCCAGTTTCTTTGCTGTTTTTATATAAATCTGCTCCTTTAACTGCAGCACTTCCCCTCTGATCAGTCTCGCCAGAGAAGTCCAGTGTGTCAAAGCCACTCCAAGGATCACACCCTTTAATCCTCTTCCACATGCCACGCAGATAAGGATCAGAAGCAGCATATGCGGGATTCCCATCACCAGATCAATAAACCAGGTCACAACAGCGTCTGCTGTTTTTCTCATTGTTGCCGAAACAACTCCCAGGATAAATGCCATAACTGCACTGAATGTAGCAGCACAGATTCCGATAATAATGCTGATAGAAAGCCCTCTGACTGTTCTGGCAAACATATCTCTTCCAAGCCAGTCTGTTCCGAACGGATAACTCAGACAGGGTGGCAGATTCTTTCTGGAAAAGTCTGTTGCCTGTGCCGCTTCCTTACAGAAAAATCCACCGATACAGACAGCTGTCAGAAAACCTATTGCTACAATCAGGAAAACTATGGTTGTCTTTCTTCTGTTCCATCTCTTTTTTCTACATTCTTCTTCATCTCTTCTGTTTTCAACGAAACTCTTTTCAGGATATACATCTGATCTTTTTTCCGGAAATGCAGCCGCTTCTTTCACCTCACCACACCTCCTCTTCGTATTCTTGGATCAATTACACCATAGAGAATATTCGCGATCAGATTCCCGCCAAACACAAATAAAGCACTGATGATCGTAATTGCCATCAAAAGTGGCATATCGCTTCCAAGTCCCGCACTGACTGCTGCCTGTCCAAGCCCCGGATAGGAAAAAACCTGTTCTACCAGTACTGACCCGCCAAAGATTTCGCTGATTGAAGCAAACTGCAATGTCATGGCAGGTCCCAGCACATTGCGGAGTCCATGATTTCTGAAAATCTCCCAGGTACTCTCCCCTCTTGCTCTGGCAAAGAGTACATAATCACTATCGCAGATATCGATCATTTTTTCTCTGGTGTGCATGGCAATATTGGAAATCCCGGTAACAGACAACGTCACTGCCGGAAGAATCGCATGACGCACACGATCCAGAAAAGTAACTCCGCTGGCTTCCACACCAATTGGAACACTTAATCCAATCGGCAGTATCTTCATCCACACCCCGAAGATCATCAGAAGAAGCATTGCAATCCAGAAAGCAGGTGTACTGGAAATAAGCAGGCAATATCCTTTAATCACTTTATCAATCGGTTTTCCACGTTTCATTCCTGACAGAGCACCCAGCAGGAATCCGATCAAGCCTGACAGAACCCACGCTGTGATCATCAGAAACAGTGAATTTCCGAGTTTGACAGCAATCACTGTGGTTACTTTCTGACGGTAAAGGAGAGATACTCCCATATCTCCCCTTACAAAGTCTTTAAACCATGCCAGATACCGCTGCACCGGCGGCTTTCCCACGCCCCAGTATTCCTCAAGTTTCGCAATCTGCTCCTGGCTCATACTTCCAAGAGCAGTCTGTCCCACATTAGCTTTCAATGGATCAATGGGAGAAGCCGTCATAAGTGCAAATGCTGCAATACTTACTGCAAACAGAAGCAGCAGCATTTTTATAAAATTTCTGAAAATAAATTTTCCTGTTGTACTGTTCAAAATATTTCTCCGATATTTATTTTTATATGATTTATTTTCATATGAACTATTTCATGTGAACTGTTCCCATATACGCTATTCCCCATATGAGTTATTCCTATATAATCTATTCCCATGTCCACTGATCTACATTATTTACAATTGACCAGCCATGTCCATGCGGATGGATTTTCTGATCTGCGATCTTAAGACCGTCTTTCACGAAATACAGATGATCAATATTGCAAAGCCAGATCCAGGGGATATCACCATCCTGTGTAATCCCTGTCTCACCATCCCACTGTGCCTTTTTCCATAGATCATAAGAGCTCTCCAAATCACTGGATTCCAGTGCTTCATCCATATATTTATCAACTGTTTCATTGGAATACGGAGAATATTCTGCCAGTCCTGTTTCGCTCATCGTATGATAGATGTTGTAAAGTTCCATCGGTGTATGTGCTCCCCATCCCCACACAAGCGGTTCTGATTCTGCTCTGGTATAAGCGGTATCCCAGTCAACACCCTCAGTCGTCACTTCGATTCCAAGTTCGGTAAGCTGATTCTTCGTATCTTCTGCCAGTGCCTGACGTACAGAATCAGATGCCGGATAAAGCATAGTCAGTTCTGCGCGGATGCCGTCTTTCTCACGGATACCGTCATCCCCGGTTTCCCATCCTGCTGCGTCCAGAAGTTCCCTGGCCTTGTCCTGATCATATTCAACTTCTGCCTCTTCGTTATACCATGGCATCTTGTCACATACACTGTATGCAGGTGTTCCGTAACCATTCAGTACATTCTGAATCATTTCCTCACGGTCAATTCCAATATTGATCGCACGTCTGACTTCCACATCACTGGTAAAATCATTTCCATAAGTTACGCCATCAATCTCTGCTGCCTCTGTTGCCGGAAGATTAAATCCACGGTTATCAACCGTCTGTACACTGAACAGATCGTATCCGTCCACAGTCATATCTGAATAAGAAGCTGCTGTATGTGCAACATCTACCGTTCCTGCCTGCGCTGCTGCCAGTGCCGCATCCTCTTCCATAAAAAGCACAGTCACTTTCTTCATCGTCGGTGCTTCTCCGTAATAATCCGGATTTGCTTCAAAAATGACCTGCTGTCCTTTATCCCACTGTTTCATGATATAACGACCGGAACCAATCGGATTCTGACCATAATTTTCATCATATGCGTGTTCCGGTACGATTCCTACGATTGCCATAGTATACGGCCAGACAGCAAACGGAGTATTCATATGAAACTCTACTGTAGTATCATCCACTGCCACTGCTTCTTTCAGCATGGAAAAATCATTCACGGAGCTGTTGTCACGACAGTTATTGTATGTAAATGCCACATCGTCTGCTGTCAGCGGCTCACCGTCTGTAAATTTCACATCATCACGGATTTTCACAGCCCATGTCAGTCCGTCTTCGCTTACTGAATAATCGGTTGCAAGATCCATTCCTATGGACAGATCCGTGTTTGTAACAGTCAGAGTACTCTGAATCAACGGCTCGTGTACATGCTCTCCTGCTCCCCATCCATATGCAGGGTCAAAACCTGCTTCCGGTTCTGATGTTGTCGGCATTGTCACGATTACTTCATCTTTTCCTGTACTCTGTTCCTGCGCAGCATACACTGCCGCAGTTCCTCCCGCAAATGAGACCGTCATACAGACCGCAGTCAGAATTGCCAGTAATTTTCTCTTCATTTTTTCGTTCCCCCTTTTGCTTTTTATCCATGCACTCTGCTGTGTTTGCTGATAAATATACCGTTATTTTTTGTATATTGTGCATAACTGATTAGTGACAGTATATCATTATTCCAATACTGGCATAACCGCCCATAGGGGATATTTACCTATTCATATATGGCATGATTCCACACATTTTTTCATACCGGAAAATCTCCCATAAAGGCAATATAGTCAGTCCATAAACTTGTGCCATACAGCAAAAAAGAGACACAGGCCTCCAGGAAATTTCCCGCATAAAAAAAGTACTTCCATCTGCAGAAGTACTTTTTCATGAATACAAATATGCAATTATTTATAATACCGAGTCAATCAACTTTCTTGTATAATCCATCTTTGGATGATTAATTATCTCATCCGGTGTTCCGCATTCCACAGTCTTTCCATGATAAAGAACAAGAACTCTGTCACAAAATACCTGAACCAGAGCCAGATCATGGCAAATGAGAATAAAGGAAAGGTTTTCTTTCTGTTTTAATTCAATCAGTAACTCCAAGATCTGTTTCTGAACTGTCACATCCAGTGCACTGGTTGCTTCATCACAGATTAAAATGGATGGATTTACTGCCAATGCCCTGGCTATCGCAGCACGCTGGCACTGTCCACCACTTACCTGATGTGGATAGCGATCTGCGTATTCTTTTTCTAATCCACATTTTTCCAGAAGTTCCGCCACTTTTCTACGGGTCTCTGCACGGCTTAGTCCCATATTCCGCAGGCTTTCTCCAATTCCATCCCCCAGAGTACAACGAGGATCAAACGATTCCATCGGCATCTGAAATACCATCTGCATATCTTGGTAGATTTCCCGAAGTTCTTTTCCTTTTACATGAGTAATATCTTTTCCTTTCAGAATCACTCTGCCCTCTGTGATACTCTCCAGATGTGTAATCATCTTTGCGATCGTACTCTTACCGGAACCGGACTCACCTACGATCCCCAGACACTCTCCCTGTTCCAGTTCAAAACTGGTATCATCTACTGCCGTTAATGCCTTTTTCCCGGATATAAATGTCTTCGTAAGATGTTCTGCTCTTAAAATTGTATCTGTCACCTGTATGTTCCTCCTAAACTCTGATCTTCATCCAAAGCCATTCCCAAATAAAAAAACTCATGTATGTTCTCGCTTCAAATGAAGCACAGAATTCATCAACTTCTGCGTATACGGGTCCTGCGAATAATCCAGAACATTCTCCGTTTCTTCATAATCCCTGACAATTCCGTTCTGAAGTACCAGTATCCGGTCTGCCATTGCTCTTACCACACCGATATTATGTGTCACCAGAATCATCGCTGTGTGATATTCCTTTCGCATCAGCAGAAGTTCCTCTACCACCTGTTTCTGTACTGTCACATCCAGTGCACTGGTAGGTTCATCTGCAAGGAGAAGATTCGGGTGCATGATCATAGCAGTGCAGATTCCCACACGCTGGTTCATTCCTCCCGAAAGTTCAAAAGGATAACTGTCCAGCACACGTTCATAATCATCCATACCGATTTTCTTCATAATCTCCCCGGCACGTATCAGGGTTTCTTTTTTCGATAGTTTTTCATGTGCAGATACAGCTTCATGTATCTGCACGCCAATTTTACGCACCGGGCAAAGCGCCGCCTTACAGTCCTGAAATACCATCCCGATTTCTGTTCCCAGATACCTGCGGAGTTTCTTCTCACTCATATCTGTGAGATTTTCACCCTGATACCAGATATCACCCTTTGTCACCAGACCTTCCTCTCCCAGAAGTCCCATGACAGCTTTAATGATCGTACTTTTTCCGCTTCCGGATTCTCCCACAATACCGAGAATTTCTCCCTGTTTCAATTCAAAACTGACATCTTGGACTGTCGGCTCTCCATTATAACTGATCGTAACATGATCTACTTTCAGCAAAGAATCTGACATATTCTTCTCTTTTAAAGAATTCATTGTATTCTCCCGATTTTTACTGACACTCTCCATTATAGCAATCCTTTAAAATAAGGATTTTCGTCATAGTATATAACTCTTACTGTACATCCAGATCCGCAGTAATTTCATAATAATCACAAGGATGTGCTGCCATTCCTGTTACATTGGCTTTCGTCACGATTCCCATGTTCAGATGTGAAACAAAGAAATACGCATCATCGTCCAGAATCTTCTGCTGAAGTTCTACAGCCAGTTTTCCTCTCTCATCTGTATCAAAAGTCTGATGAAGCTGCTCTGTCAGTTTCGTTACTTCGTCATTCTGATAATTTCCATAATTCTTAGAACCAGTCACTGTACTGCTGAAAAAATATTCCGGATCACCGGTAGGCGCTGTTGTTAAAGAGCTTACATAAACATCAAACTCTCCGTTTTCTGCATAAGTTCTGTGATCAGAAGTATTATTTACAGACACATCAATTCCAATCTCTTTCAGAGTTGCCTGTGCATATTCCGCAAGCTTCGGCTGCTCCAGACGTGTCGGATAAGTAAGCCAGTTAATAGTCAGCTTCTGTCCGTCTTTATCCACATATCCATCACCGTCTGTATCTGTCCATCCTGACTCCTCCAGAAGTTTCTTCGCTTCTTCCGGGTCATAAGATACTGTTTCTACTGCATCATTTCCATAGGTAAAGCTGCTCGGAAATGCTCCCTTTGCCGGGATTCCTCTTCCTTCCATGATCACAGAGCAAAATCCCTCTTTATCAATTCCCATTTCAATTGCCTTACGCACATTCTGATCCTGAACAATTTCGGAATCCATGTTAAACTGTCCGAAGAAACAGCGGCTTGTAGCGCAGGAATTGATCGTATAATCCGGATTTCCGTCAAACAGAGAATAGTTATCATACTGAAGTCCATAAGTTCCCTGAATATCACCTGTCTGCAAGGCAGCAGTCAATGCACTTCCATCTGCAAAGGATTTGACTGTGATTTTATCTACATTTACCTCACCGCCCCAGTAATCCTCATTTTTTACAAGATCAATCTGAGTAGGTGTAACCTTCTCTGCAATATAAGGACCGGTTCCTGCTACATTGGCAGATCCGCCTTCTCCCTGAATACCATAATCCATATCTATGATCGCACCGTATGGATCTCCCAGATAATTAATGATCGCCGGGCATGGCTCTGTAGTATAAATAGTAAGTGTAAGCCCATCTGCTTCTATATGATCGATTTTCAGGTCATATGGTGCACGGTCATGAACTGTGATCAGATCTTCCAGACATTCCTTTACAGCTTCTGCATCCATAGTTCGTCCACTGGAAAATTTCACTCCGTCACGCAGTGTGATCTTTACCGTAGTATCATCCACAAACTCATAATCTGTTGCAAGCCATGGCTCCACTTCCATATTATCGTTATATTTGAAAAGAGTTTCTCCCACACCATAGCGAAGTGCGCTCCATCCGGAATAGTTATCATGAGGATTCAGTCCTGCATCTCCCATTTCTTCACTGTACCCGGTTGTCCCGTATACAAATGTTTTCTCTCCATCCGCAAACACTGTAGTTGATAAACCTGCAATCAGCATAGTTCCTGTCAGTAAGGCTGCAAAAATTTTTCTTTTCATTTCTTCTTTTCCTCTCTCTTATTCTTTGCTCTTTGTTTTGGATCCATATAGTCTCTCAGTGTATCACCAAGAAGATTAAATATCATAACTGTTATAAAAATTGCCACACCCGGAGCCAGTACCATCCAGGGTGAAATCTGTAGCATACTCCGTCCATCATTGATCATGCTTCCCCATTCTGCTGCCGGAGGCTGTACGCCAAGTCCCAGAAAGGAAAGTCCCGCAAGTTCCATCATCATGGTTCCTATATCCAGGACTGCAGTTACCAGAATCTGACCTGCAATATTGGGCAGAATATGTTTAAAAAGGATCTTCGGTACACTGCTGCCTGACATTTTTACTGCCATCAGATAGGGCGAATCTTTCTGTGCCAGTGTCAGCCCCCTTGCAAGTCTTGCAAATTTCGGCCAGCCGATTACTGCCAGTGCAATGATCGCATTCTGTATTCCGCCGCCAAGAACCCCGGCAACTGCCAGTGCAAAGACAAGGCTTGGAAATGCAAGAAACAGATCTGAGATACGCATCAGTACAGTATCTGCAATCCCACCGCACCATCCGCAGATCAGTCCGATCACAGTTCCTGTAACCGTAACGATCGAAACAAGCAGGAGCGTCGCATAAATACTTGTTGTACTTCCCACCAGAACTCTTGAAAACATATCTCTTCCATAACGGTCTGTTCCCAGAATATGTTCCGGACCCGGCGGTTTCTGTGCCAGAAGAAGATCCTGCGCATAGGGATCATACGGACAGAGCTTTCCGGCAACGGCGGCAACAATAAGTAAGATCAGTGTCAGTATTGTGAAGAAAATCAGTTTTTCCCTGATATGGTTTTTCTTTATTTTCTGTTTACGGACAGTAACTTTTTTTCCGCTCATGCCTGATCACCCCCTAATCTGACGCGGGGATCCAGGTAATGATAAATGATATCAGTAATAAGATTCACAACAACGTAAATAATCGCCATCCATGCGACATATGCCTGAATGATCGGATAATCTCTCATAGTAATAGCATCTACTGCCATCTTCCCCACACCATCCCACATAAAAATGGTTTCTACAATTGTGGTTCCACCCAGAAGACTTCCTATAGAAAGTGCAAGCAGCGTAATGATCGTAAGCATGGAAGATTTCATGACATTTTTCCATATGATCACACTTCCTCTTACTCCTCTTGCCCTTGCACCTTTTACGTAATCTTTATTTAACTCCTCAAGTATCGTAGCACGCACCTGCCTAGTATATTTAGAAGCCATTGAAATTGCCAGGGTTAAAGTTGGAAGCACAAGGCTCAATGCCTTATTATCTGTAGTGATGACCGGAAACCACCCCAGCCGTATTGACAGAAAATACATCAATACCAGTGCTGCAAAGAAGTTCGGCATAGAATTTCCGATAAAGCTGAAAAATCGTATCAGATAATCGATCAGACGGTTATGTTTTACTGCTGAAAGAATCCCCAGTGGAATAGAAATTAGCATTGTCAGTAATACAGAAGAAATCGTCAGAAGAATCGTAGCCGGAAGTTTTTCTATGAATGTATCATAAACATCTCTTTTTGATACATAGCTCATTCCCATATCTCCGGTTGCCATTCCTGTGAACCATTTCGCATACTGGACAAGAAACGGCTGATCCAGCCCATATTCTTTCCTTGTCTCGTCAATTACTTCCTGCGAAACTGCCGCTCCTGCATTTTCATACATATAGGTAACAGCATCCCCTCCTGCCAGACGCATCATGGCAAATGATAAAAAAGTGATTCCGATCAGAACCGGAATCAGCAGAAGAAGTCTTTTTACAATATATTTTATCATAAGTTCTCCTTTTTTCATGTGACACTGTATACTCTTCCTGCAACATCACATCATGCGGATTTTACAGGATTTCATAACGTTTCAGTACTTTCACTATAGCATTACGAAGACTGCTATAAACACGATTCTGCTGAATAATCACAAAATTTCTGTAAATCCACAGATAAGTCTAACAAATGACAAAAAAGCACACAACCCCTCGGGAGGGTTATGTGCCATTCTTAATTTGAATACTTTATCCGCATTTTGGAATAAGTCTTATTTAACTCTTCGGAAGTCTGCCCTTTAAGAACGTCAGAAATTCTTCTACACTGTCATCTGTTTTTTCGCCTTTGTGGAGAATATAACCAAAAATAACTTTATTATCCCCCAGTTCCAGCGGTATTCCCGGCGTAGTTCCTGTTTTGTTTTCTGAAAGATAACTTCCGCTTACATTGGAAACTTTGCTGTTTTTCAGCATCTTTTCCATAATATAATCACTATTGGTCAATACAGAAATATCCAAATCTCTCCACTGAAAAGCATTCTCCTGCACGGAACCAATGTCAAAAAATTCATCCTGATAGTTCTGGATAAACCGACTTCCCTCCAGCTCTTCCAGATGAACTTTTTCTTTTCCTGAATCATAAAATTCCGTCTGCCGGCCCGGATAAAAGATTACCTCTGTCTCATACATCGGTATGAATTCCATCTTATTCTTCGCCAGTTCATGCAGAAAATTCTCCTGCTGCTGACTCAAGATATAGACAAATCCTATGTCATCCATGTAATCTCTCACTCTTTCCATCACGCTTCTGACACCTGCTGTCGTCAGTTGAAAATGGTAATTCTTCTCGAATGTTTCATTGTAAAAATCCACGAACTGATTTGCAAACCAGGAACTTGGATTCATGGAAATTCTGATCCACTTCGTCATTCCTCTCGAAGCCATGTTTTCAAGTACATCTATTTCGTTTGTAATCCTACAGGCATAATGATAAACTTTCTGTCCCTGAACAGTCAGGCGGATTCCCCTCGGAAGTCTCTCAAAAAGCTGCATTCCCAGAGTATCCTCCAGAGATTTTATCACCTTGCTCACACTCGGCTGCGTAGAATACAGAATTTTCGCCGCATCACTGAAAGATCCAGTCTGCGCACATGCCACGAAATACTGCAATTGTTTCAAATCCATAAAATGTCCCTCTTCCATCCGGAAAAGTCGATTTCCGCAATTAGCTTTTCGGATGGTTCTTCTTGTTTTCCTTTTATTATCTCAAAACTCATTTCATATTTTTCGCATAATCCCTGTTCAAAAATATCTTATTTCCGTTCTACAATACGATACATAGAAAGTCCTTTCTATATACCGATTGAATACCCCTTCCTCCTGTGTTTCCGGTTCCTGCCAGATAACAGTTTCTTCACTTCCGTCAGATCATTCTTCTGCCTTAAGGCTGCTGCCACCCCAGGTGACAGTCAGCACAGTTGCCAGCTGTCACTTTCCTCTGTTTCATAAAACTTAAACTCCTTTCTTTTTCCTTCTGCATTTATTATATAAATTTTCCCATATATCCGCAATATCAAGAACTGTTTTCGTACATATTTTCGTACTCATAAACAACTTCCGTATAAAGCATCGTCACCCTCTAATGCTTCGCCATACAACCTGGTACCATCCAGTTCCTTCGGCAGATTTCCCTTTGCTGCGGATATGACACGATCAACAATTCTATATGGAAAGGGGATTACCTTTATGAAAGAATATGAAGTTTTTGTAGAAACCATCAAGCTCTGCTTAAATTCTCCCAGTCAATTCGCTCATTTCTGTAGAAAAATTCTCTGTCATGTTCTCCAATTTCACGTAATACACGGCACGGATTTCCCACTGCGACCACATTCTCCGGGATGTCTTTTACGACTACGCTTCCGGCTCCAATTACGGAATTCTTTCCGATAGTAACACCCTGAACAATCACCGTACCGGTTCCAACCCAGACATTTTCTCCGATATGTACTGATTTATTGTACGGCATGGTATCCTCGCGAAGTGATGGATCTACGGACTACTCGTCTGTAAGTTCAGATACATTTGGATTGTAAATGATTCCCTGTTCCATGCGTTCTTTTTCTGTCAGCACCCAAGCAAATGCTTTCGCAGTTCTTATATCCGGTTCTCTAAAATGATTTCCCTGATTCCACTCCAAAGTACAGTTTATCCCGCATTTCGTGAGCCAATCATATCCCTTTTGGATACAGTTTCCAACCTGCGACATCACAGGATTTCTTATTTTTTCTTCTCTGTCACCAAGACTCAGGTAAACTGTCTCACTGTTTATCTCATGTTCTTTCATATAGGCAATAAATCCCGGAAACCAGACAGATGGCGAAGCCGCGGCAACACCAGAAAATATATCTGTCTGATATGCTGCCCATAATGAAAATAAACCAGCAAGGGAGTATCCTCCAATATAATATGCCTTGCTTTTATCTGTGCATAGTGTCAGAATCTGCTCCAGTGTCCTGGCAGCACCATCACCAAAGTCTTCATTTCCAAACACCGCAGGTGCTTTCCACGGAGACAGCTCATAGTTCCAATCATCAACTTTCGCAGCAATAAATCTGAAGTCTATAGAAGTCCGTTTTCTGATTTCCTCAACCTCATTCTCAAGACCAGATAATTCATGGTCACCAGTCAACTGGATCAGAACATTATCCGCATCCGGGTTTCCATACTCATATATAATCACCATTAATTTCCTCTCCATAGCAATAGTATTCTGTGTCGATAATATCATGTCTAACACTTTTTTCCAGTATTCCGGATGTTCATATACGAATGGCATATAGACAAGCGGCTCTCCTTTCCAGGAAAGAGTCGAAGCATTTGGAACCGGCCATTCTTTACAACCGTCTTTTTTCCCTGTTCAAAACCCTGCCATACAAGAACAAATCAGTTCTCATGTTCTTGTCACTCATTGTTTATTCTTATTTTACCACAGATTTGGCCTAATGAAATGACCATAATCTTAGTTTTTCCAATACTGTCCTGACGTTTTAGTTAGTCTAAGCTAATATATAGTTAAGATTTAAATTTTCTTATGAAGGAGGAATGAAATTATGAGTCTAACTGTTATGAAGCTCATGCTGGTATTGGGGATTATCGGACATGCGTTGAACATGTACTGTGATCGTATTCTGAGTGTTTTTCCGAATGGAACATTGAAATTGGAAGATATTAAGACGTTTGGAAAAAATGACAAAATGACAAGGCTGATGGAAGGAGTCTCTGCTTGGTGTTCTAAATACGCTGTATGGTACAGGCGGAAGTCTTGTCAGTTCCACTTTTGGTGCAAAAGCTTCCGGAAATGCTGCAGATATTTCTCAGATCCTGTCTGCAAACTTTACCCAGGCAGAGGGACTGGCATTTATCTTCACCATCAGCTTTAATATGCCATGCGTCAGCGCATTGGTCGCAACTGCAAGAGAAACCCACTCGGTAAAATGGACAGCAAAAATTAGTGTGTTCTATACTGCTGCCGCACTGATTGTTTCGTGCATTGTGTATCATATCGGACTTCTTGTTTTCTGATATACATAAAAAAACTTCAAATTTCACATTATTTAAGGGTGGAAATGTAACTTTCCACCCTGTCTTATAATTATTTTTATAGAAATTCCTGTCATATTTTTAATTCAGAGAAATCTCATCGATCAGTTTCAGTTCTTCTTCTGTAAACGGTGCGCAGGAAGTTGCTTTTACATTGTCCAGGATCTGCTGTGGCTTGGATGCGCCGATCAGGACACTGGTGACTTCTTTGTGCCAGAGGAGCCAGCCAAGAGCCATATCTGCAAGCTTCTCGCCACGCTGTGCAGCCAGATCATTGAGTTTACGGATCTGATCCAGTCTGTGTTCATCCAAAGTGCTTTCTTTAAGGAATCTTCCGTCTGTACGGATACGACTGTCTTCCGGAATTCCGTGAAGATAGCGGTCTGTCAGCTGTCCTTGTGCAAGTGGACTGAATGTGATCAGACCTTTCTTAAGTTCACCGGTTGTTTCCTTAAGACCATTTTTTTCTACTGTTCGGTCAAAAATTGAATAACAGTTCTGGTTGATCACGAACGGACAATGCAGCTCGTCCAGAATTGCGGATGCTTTCTTTAATGTTTCTCCATCATAGTTGGAAAGTCCGACATAGATTGCCTTACCGCTCTGTACAATGCTTGCCAGTGCTCCCATAGTCTCTTCCAGTGGGGTATTCGGATCCATTCTGTGATGATAGAAAATATCCACATATTCCAGTCCCATGCGTTTCAGACTCTGGTCCAGACTTGCAAGAAGATATTTACGGCTTCCCCAGTTTCCGTAAGGGCCTTCCCACATATCATAACCGGCTTTTGTTGTAATGATCAGCTCATCACGGTACACACCTAAATCTTCTTTCAGAATACGTCCGAAATTTTTCTCTGCACTTCCCGGTTCCGGACCATAATTATTTGCCAGATCAAACTGTGTGATTCCGTTATCAAAAGCTGTAAAACAAAGCTTTCTCATATTTTCGAAATTCGCAGTATCTCCGAAATTATGCCACAGTCCAAGTGACACTTTCGGAAGCATCAGTCCGCTGTTTCCACAGCGATTGTATTCCATAGCTGTATATCTTTCTTTTGATGCAGTGTACATATACAATTCCTCCCAAATACGAATATATTTATTGTTCTTTACAAAGGTTATCACTTCAAGTATACTTGAGGTCAAGAAGATTTCATGAATTTAATAAAATTTAATCTATAATCTTTTACACGATCTATTTCATGATAACATATCACAAAATTTTCAATTTACTTTTTACACAGGAGGTACTCATGAAAACCTACACAATCAGAGAACTGTCTGAAATGTTTCATCTTCCGGCATCTACACTTCGTTATTATGAAAGTGAAGGACTTCTTCCTGAAGTTCCCAAGTCTCCTTCTGGACAGCGTATCTATAATAATGAACATATTGAGCGACTGAAATGTATTAACTGTTTCAAACGTACTGGAATGACCATTTCTCAGCTCCGCAAATTTTTTATATATGAAACAGATGAAGCAGCTCATATTAATGAAATTATCTCTCTTCTAAAAGATCAGGAAAAGATTTTAAAAGAAAAACTGGTTCAGCTTCAAAAAGATTCAGCGCATGTCCATCACAAAGTAGAACACTACTCTGCAATTAAACATGCGCTGGAAAATAATCTTCCTATGCCGACGTGGGTAGATGAAGAATAGTTTTCCAATTTTTTTTATAAATAATTATGTGACATGCTCCCGCCACTTAAATCTTACAGATTTTGAAGTGGGGGCTTCCTGCTCGATTGCCCTTCAGGGCAAAGCTAAAACAGGCTATCCCCGCGTGTCCCGCGGTTCTTTTTTATCCGGTTACGGATCTTTTCTGTGCTATTATGCACATTTTTTATATATTCTTTTTCCTTCTTCCAGAATATTGACCGCCGCATTCACATCCCGGTCCATCCGGTTTCCACATTCGCACAGGTATATCCGTTCTGATAATGCCAGCTCTTTCTTCTTATGTCCGCATACGCTGCATATCTTACTGGATGCAAAATATCTGTCTACTTTTATCAGATATTTTCCGCGTTCTTCCAGCTTATATCCAAGCATGGAAAGGAACTGACCGTATCCGTTATCCTGTATCCCTTTTCCGAAATGCAGGCCTCCGGCTATCCCCTTCAGGTTCAGATCCTCCACACATACCGCGTCATAGTCTTCTGCAAGGCTGTGGCTGAGCTTATGCTGGAAATCCTTCCTCTGGTTCTTTATCTTTTCATGAGATAATGCAACCTTTTTCTTCTGTTTCTGATAGTTACGGCTACCCTTTTCACATCTGGAAAGCTTTCTCTGTTCCCGGGCAAGTTTTTTCTCTGCATTCCGGTAAAACATGGGATATCCGGCTCTTTCACCGGTAGAAAATACACACATACCATGCATGGCAAAATCGATTCCCAGAAACTTTTTCGCCTGTCTTTTCTCCGCTGTTTGGTTTTCACAGTCGAACAGCAGGCTGGCAAAATATTTTCCGGACGGTTCCCTGCTCACAGTCACTGATTTCAGCTTCCATCCCTCCGGGATCATACGGTGGAGTTTTATTTTTACCGGCTGCATCTTTGGCAGTTTCAGGAACCTGTCCTGCAGACAGATATTCCCATTTACCATATTCGTTGTATAGGATTTCCGCGAATGTTTTTTCGATTTATAATGCGGAAATCCCACTCCCGGTTCCCGGAAAAATTTCCGGAAAGCCCCTTCCAGATTTAACTGTACATTTGCCAGCGCAAGAGAATCTACCTCTTTCAGCCATGGATATTCTTTTTTATATCCGGCCGGCGTATTTTTCAGCATCTTTTTTTCTTCCTGATAATAGCGGATCTTATCCGCAAGCATCCTGTTATAGAGGAAACGACTGCAGCCGATTGTCTTCTCTATCTGGGTTATCTGTTCTTTATTTGGATAGATCCTTATTTTTACTGCCCGGTTTATCTTTCTCACCCTGACTCTCTATATACTGATGGATTATTTCAACAGGTGCTATATTTCAAAGATTTCTTTTGCTCTCTCTGACATCTTATCGTCCAGCATCTTTCTGCTATATTTCATAACCAGAATCAAACAAAAACACTGAATGAGAATTATTATCTAAACTCATTATGTACACTCACTTATTACTTATTTCGACCATCCAATTTTCAAGAGCATATTGTTCTTTTCTATTATAATATATTTATTGTATCAGAACAAGCGTTTTTGTGATTTTTTATGAATTTGAGCAGACATGCTCGAATGTGCAATTCATCCCATCACCTATAGAGGTGAGGGAATTCTTGCTACGGTTGTTAAAGAATCTCTCTTTTAGTGCACTTTATTTTTGTGCTTTCTTTGGAGCAAATAAATGGCTCATATCTGTATGCTCCAGCTTCAGTAGAGCAATTTTTTTATCAATACCGCCTGCGTATCCCGTCAGACTGCCATTCGAGCCGACTACACGGTGGCAGGGAATGATAATGGAAATCTCGTTATGTCCCACTGCACCGCCTACTGCCTGTGCGGACATATGAGGAGTATTCTGTATTTCAGACATTTGTCTGGCGATTTCTCCATATGTGATTGTCTGACCATAAGGTATCTGTAATAGAATCTGCCATACTGCCTGTCTGAACGTCGAACCAGTTGGATGAAGTGCAGGTGTAAATTTCGGTTCTACTCCTGAAAAATATACATCCAGCCATTTTTTTGCATCTGTCAAAATTGAAGTTTCCTGTGAAATATGTTCCTCAGGAAGTGTATTTGCAAAATATTTCTGTCCCTCAAACCACAAACCTGTAAGTCCGATTTCATCAGCAGACAGTAAAATACTGCCTAATTTTGATTTGTATATACAAGTATATATCATATTTGTCCCCCGAATTATAAAGAAATTTTCATCCTTGGAAACTTACATCACAAGTGCTGCAATGGCAGAAAAAGCCGGTCTTACAGGGCTGACTATGGAAAAACAGAAAGGATTCCGGGCACATCTTGTTGCACGAAAATGATAGCTAAATCCTCATAAAACCAGACATCATGCATCCGCCTGCTGCGCCTGATTCCATCACTTGCGGCAGGCGTTTCAGGTTAATCCCCCCAATTGCGTACACCGGTACCGGACAGGCTTTGCATATTTCTGCGACAAATCCCAGACCTTTTCCTTTCAGTCCTTTTTTGCATTCCGTTTCAAAAATTGTCCCCAGAATAATCTGTGTAGCTCCACATCTTACAGCAGTGTCCATATCTTCCATACTGTGGCAGGATACACTGATTTCCTGAAAAATTTTTCTCATCTGGCTACGTTCCTCTTCGCTCATAGACATAAGTACCGGAATAGACATATGAATCCGTCTGCATCCTAATCTGTTCGCTACGGAAATTCTGGAATGCAGAAAGCAGCGTACGCCACTTTCTCTGCACATTTCCAGAATTTTTTCTGCCAGTATTTCATACTCTTTATCTGACAGATCTTTCTCTCTTAAGATCACTGCATGTGGATGCAGATGGATTACTTTCTGCATCTGCTCGAGAAAATCTCCCTGTACCAATTTACGATTCGTGATCGCAATGGTATGTTCATATTGTTTACACATAAATATAATCATTCAGAACCGGCTGTAAGCCGCCCTGCTCCATATCATCATACATTTTACTGAAAGAACGGTCATCATTGATCTCAAACTGTTCGTCTCCGACATCCGCATCTTCTTTACCTTCATATTTTTCTTCATGGTCACCAATTCCGGTAGAAACACCTGCGGAAACCTTGGTTGCGCAAATCTTTGTGATTCCATTTCGAAATTCAGCACTCTCACGACTGGACACGGTAATTCCAGCAAATGGCAGGAATATACGGTATGCACATAATACCTGGCAAAGCTCTTTCTCTCCCACATCACGCGGATTGATCTTGTCATTATTCACGATTGGTCGTAAGCGTGGACAACTTAAAGATAATTCTGCATGAGGATATTTACGGTTAATATAATATACATGAAGTGCAGTAGCCAGCGCATCTTTTCGGAAGTCATCAAGTCCCAGAAGTGCCGAGAATCCAGCTCCTCTCATACCTCCCATTAGCGCACGTTCCTGTGAATCAAAACGGTATGGCCAAACACGTTTATGTCCCATAAGATGAAGCGTCTCGTATTTGTCTGTATGATAAGTCTCCTGAAAAACAGTTACATAATCTACACCACATTCATGGAGATATTGGTACTCATCCACATTCACCGGATAAATTTCGATACCGATATTTTTGAAATATTTTTTCGCGATTTTAACAGCTTCCCCGATGTATTTCACATCAGAATAAGCACGGCTCTCGCCAGTCAGTATCAGAATTTCTTCCATTCCTGTTTTTGCAATGACTTGCATTTCATGTTCGATTTCTTCAAATGTCAGCTTCTTCCGACGGATATTATTATAGCAATTAAAACCGCAGTAAATGCAGTAGTTCTGACAATAATTTGCAATATATAACGGTGTAAAAATGTACACGGTATTTCCAAAATGATTTCTGGTAATCTCTTCTGCTTTTCTTGCCATCTGCTCAAGATAGGGTGCAGCAGCCGGGGATAACAGTGCTTTAAAATCCTCGATAGAACATGACTCATGAGACAGTGCCCGTTCCACATCATTCGCTGTATATGTATCATAATCGTACTCCTCCATCGCGCGAAGTACTTTATCTTTTATATCTGATTTAATGACCTGCATTCCCTCCATATACTCCATATGGTTGGTCCGAAAAGACGGATCCTGTTCCAGACGGTGCTTTCTCTCCAGTGCGGCCGGCGGAAGCTTATCACTGTCTACAAAATATACCTGATTTTCCTCATTCATGATCCCAGCTTCCTCCTTAGCGTAAAAATCCAGTCAGTGGGTCGGATGCGCTTCCGCCTCTGGCAAGCACTCTTCCCATTCCGGTAAGATAAGCTTTACGACCTGCTTCAATAGCCAGTTTAAACGCAGCCGCCATCTCCGGTACATCTCCAGCTGTGGCGATTGCTGTATTTGCCATGATTGCTGCTGCTCCCATTTCCATAGCTTCACATGCCTGTGATGGTTTTCCAATTCCTGCATCTACAATGATCGGCAGGTCAATCTCATCGATCAGTACCTGGATCATGGCTTTTGTTGCCAGTCCTTTATTGCTTCCGATCGGTGCAGCTAAAGGCATAACCGCTGCTGCCCCGGCATTCTGAAGATCTCTTGCCACATTCAGATCTGGATTCATATATGGCAGGACAACGAAGCCTTCTTTTGCCAGAATCTCTGTTGCTTTGACTGTCTCATAATTATCAGGGAAAAGATATTTCGCATCACGCATAATTTCTATTTTTACAAAATCTCCACATCCCATAGCTCTGCTCAGTCTTGCGATTCTGACAGCCTCTTCGGCATTTCTCGCACCGGATGTATTTGGAAGCAAAGTCACTCCTTTCGGAATGAAATCCAGGATATTATCTTTCTCCTGAGTATTGGCACGTCGAAGTGCAAGGGTAATAATCTCTGCACCGCCCTGTTCAACTGCTGCCTTGATCAGATTCAGGTTATATTTTCCTGATCCAAGAATAAATCGACTCTTAAATTCTTTTCCGCCTAATACAAATTTATCTTCCATCGTGTTCTCCTCTTTTCTAATCACATTTTTCCTGCATGATCAACTGCAGGACTTTATTGGCCTCATGTGCCGCGCAGGCCGCTACTCTTGGTGCTATCAGACCAATTCCACTTCCAACATCTGTGTTCTGATCCCCACACACATACAATCGTCGCATCATCTGCTGCGTTTTGATTTCATTTATATCTGCGTATCCTGCCATTCCATTTCCTGATATGACAGTTGTCTTCGGACACTGGACCAGAAGTTCCCGTACCAGCATTGCTTTCTGATCCGGACAGTCAAATGCCTCGCATACGATCGGATAATCGTAAAACAGTTCTCTCACATTCTCCGGAGTTACTTTCACACAAACAGATTCATATGCTGCATATGGATTGATCTGATATAACAGTTCCGGCAACGCTTCAGCCTTTGGCTTTCCGAGCTGCGGTATGAAATACATCTGCCGGTTGAGGTTGGTCACATCTACCACATCAAAATCCACCAGCAGAAGTTTCCCGATCCCACTTCTTGCAAGCATGACTGCAATATTGGATCCAAGCCCGCCAAGCCCCGCAACTGCTGCTCTGGCATTTCGTAATTTCTTCTGCATTTCTTTCGGAAATCTTGCAGCAAATGCATGATCCAGGTCCTCTTTTGAGATGAGTTCCTGCATTTTTTTCTGAATTTCTGTCATCTTTTTCAGCCCCCTCCAACAAATCGCAGAACTTCGATCACATCTTCATCCTGGATCGTCACGCTGCCGAATTGTTCTTTTGGGATGATCTCAAAATTGCGTTCTACTACCAGATGTTCTGGATTGAAACCATTTTCTTTCAGATACTCCAGAAGATTTTTCCCGGCAATTTCTTTTTCCTCTCCGTTAATCATTACCATGGATATACTCCTTTCTAACATCATGAAACTTTAAAAATGAATCCTGCTTACAGAATTCTCCACCTTCAGCGAGTCACTTCAGCTACAGAATCTCCCGACTATACAAAAAAAGGCGCCGGACAACATACTATTCCTGTTGTCCGGCGCCTGAAATGCTCTGTGAAAAGTGGTGCCCCCAGTTCACATAAAAAACAGAGAGCCCGATACACAAGTCTATTCATTCACGACATGTATTTCCTATTTCCCTACGTTGGCATTATCCAAATCAGGTTCCAGGTCAAGACTAATCAAGTCTACTCTCAGCCCATCTATTTGAGCTCCTCATTTGTGAGATATTATACAAAATTAAGAAACAATTTTCAAGCTTTTTTTAATATTTCTCCATTTTCTGCTGTTTCAGTAACAAAAAAAGACCCGGCATACGTCTGAAACATACACCAGATCTTTATTAATCGTATTCACAATCATCCTGCCATATGCAATACTTCAAGCAAAAGTACCCAGCTCAGTCCGTAATATGTCACAACTGCCACAAGGTCATTGATAGTAGTGATCAGTGGACCGGAAGCTACTGCAGGGTCAATGTTGATCTTCTTAAAGAACAGCGGGATGCAGGTTCCTACTGCACTGGAGATCAGCATTGCCAGAAGCAGGGACGCACCGATACATCCGGATACTGCATAAGAGAACATCAGTGTTTTTCCCTTAAACAGGAAAATATACAGTCCGATCAGCACAAAAGAGAAGAATCCTAAAATGCTGCCGTTGCACAAACCAATCCGCATTTCTTTCCACACCAGTTCCAGTTTTTGTTTGCCTGTCAGGGACTCGTCCATCAGAACACGTATGGTTACAGCCAGAGACTGTGTACCTACGTTACCTGCCATGTCCAAAATAAGGGACTGGAAACACATAATGATCGGAAGTGAAGTTACTACCTGTTCAAAAAGTCCTACTACAGAAGATACAACCATTCCAAGTCCAAGCAGGATCACAAGCCATGGAAGACGCTTCTTCATGCTCTCTTTCAGAGGCTCTTTTAAATCCTCTTCTGCAGTCAGACCGGCCAGTTTTGCATAATCATCACCCATCTCATCATCCACCAGGTCGATGATATTTGCGGATGTAATTACACCAAGAAGCTGATTGTCATTGTCGAGAACCGGAATGGAATCCTCGGAATAATCCTTCAGGTCTTCGATACAATCATCGATATTCTCCTCTGCATACACATAAGGATAAGATGTCACTACCAGATTCTCAAGGAGATCATCCCTTCTGGCAATGATCAGCTCTTTCAGATCAATGGCTCCGTAAAATTTCTGCTGCTCTGTTACTACGAAGATCGTAGAAATGTTGTCGTTCTTCGCTGCCTGTTCGATCAGACTGCTCATGGCTTGCTTCACTGTCAGCTTATCTGTGATCACAATGAAGTTCGTAGTCATACGGCTTCCAATCTCATCCTCATCGAAAGATGCGATCATCTCTACATCGCGGCGAACTTCGGGTTCTAACAGATCAATCAGTATCTTTTTCTTTGTTTTCTCAAGTTTATTTAATACATCTGCCAGAGCATCTGTTTCCATTCTGGACAAAATAGCTGCTGCTTTTTTTACATCCATTTCATTCAGATACTCTACTGCATTCTCCTCATCTGTGTACTCAAAGATATCGGAAAGCATATCAGTATCCAGAATACGGTACATTTTGTATCGTTCCTGTACAGTCAGTTCCGGCATTACCTCTGCCAGATCATTCTCATGATAATCCTGCAGTCTTGCTGCCATAACAGCCGGAGAGGTGTTGCTGCGGATGATCTTCAGAATCTCTTTGGAATAATCCTGTACTCTTTTCTCCATCTTTTTCTTCCTCCGTTTTTTTACATAAAGATGCAAAAAGCGTTGCCGCAAACTTGCAGTCAGTCGGATAAAAATATCCGTTTCGCTATTTGCACATAACCAGATAACTGTTTCACAATCTGGTCAAAATGCGCACGAAAAGAAAGCAGTCTGTTACACTTGTCACATTTACTGCCACTTTCTCTATGCATTTTCAGCACAACAAATAGTAAGTTACTAAAGACGCCACTTACTGTTCATGTACTGTCCAAATATGTAATTGCATGATTCGGGGAATTTCATAGAAACAGGATAGGAAATAAAAAGATGCGAAATATATGACTACAGCAGAACAGAACGGCTGCTATACTCATATACTCTTTTTAATTCAGATCCTGTGCTACTACTTCGCCCATGAGAATCGCAATTATCCATTCTGTTCCACCTGCCTTTTCTTCTAAATTTATGGTTCAGAATATCAAATTCTGAACAGCAAATTCATTGTAACCGCCCCACAGAGAAAAAGCAACCCTGTTTTCTTATTTTTTACATTAATTTTTGTTAATACTAACGATAAGTTTGATTCTTTCATTTCTAAATGATAGAATACAATAAGATTATTATTAATCACGTAAGACTATATTAATTCACAGGAGAATAATTCTTATGTCATTTATCAGTGCATTTGATGTTATGGGGCCAAACATGATCGGCCCTTCCAGTTCACATACTGCAGGTGCAGCGCGTATTTCCTATCTTGCCCAGAAAATGATCGAAGGTCCATTAAAGCGAGCCGACTTTATCCTGTACGGTTCCTTTGCCAGAACTTACCGTGGTCACGGTACTGACCGTGCCCTGCTGGGCGGTATTATGGGATTTTCTACAGATGATATGCGCATCCGGAATTCTTTTGATATTGCTCAGGAAAAAGGTCTGGAGTTTTCTTTTACTCCAAATGAGCAGGAAACAGATATCCATCCGAACACCGTGGATATCTGCATGGAAAATGAAAAAGGCCAGAAAATGACAGTACGCGGCGAATCCCTGGGAGGCGGTAAGGTCCGTATTGTGGAGATTAATCACGTACAGGTAGACTTTACAGGTGAATACAGTGCAGTGATCGTAATCCATCAGGATACTCCGGGCGTTGTGGCCTATATTACCAAATGCCTGAGTGACCGCAATATCAACATTGCATTTATGCGCCTCTTCCGTGAGGGCAAAGGCGATATCGCTTATACCATCGTAGAATCTGACGGCAAACTTCCTGTAAATATCGTTCCTGCGATCCGTGAGAACCCGAACATTCATGAAGTTATGATCGTACAGATGTAAAGAAAGGAGGATTTTTATCATGGATTTTAAAAATGCAAAGGAACTCCTGACACTCTGTGAAGAAAAAAATCTTCCTATCTCAGAAGTTATGCGTATCCGTGAAATTGAGCTTGGGGAGACAACTGCAGAGATTGTTCATAAAAAAATGACACGGGTACTGGAGATTATGAAAGAGGCTGCTTTTTCCCCGATCAAACAGCCTGTAAAATCTATGGGTGGCCTGATCGGCGGCGAAGCCAGAAAGCTGAGTCTCCATGCCCAGGGAAAAAAAGGGATCTGCGGAGATCTGCTTCAGAAAGCCATCACTTATGCAATGGCTACCCTGGAAACCAATGCCTCCATGGGTCTGATCGTGGCATCTCCGACTGCCGGTTCTGCCGGGATCGTGCCGGGACTGATGCTGGCAATGCAGGAACATTATCAGTTCTCTGATGAAGAGATCATCCAGGCATTATTTAACGCAAGTGCCATCGGTTATCTGGCAATGCGAAATGCAACAGTTGCAGGTGCTGTGGGTGGATGTCAGGCAGAGGTCGGGGTTGCTTCTGCTATGGCGGCTTCTGCTGCTGTGGAACTGATGGGCGGTACACCGAGGAAATGTACTTTCGCAGCATCTACTGTTCTTATGAATATGCTGGGCCTGGTCTGTGATCCGGTAGGCGGCCTGGTAGAATACCCATGCCAGAACAGAAATGCCGCTGGTGTGGCAAATGCCATCATCGCTGCCGAAATGGCTCTCGCCGGAATCCCACAGCTGATCCCACTGGACGAAATGATCCAGACGATGTTTACAGTAGGTAAGAAGCTTCCTGCTGAACTGCGTGAAACTGCCATGGGCGGCTGTGCTACTACGCCATCTGCATGTGAGGCATGCCATATTTACTGATCTGACCTTCAATCTGGATACAAACCTGGGTGATATTAATGTTCCTGATAAACTAAATGGAAAGCTTGTTTCTACAGATGATGAGAGTACGTTTGAAGGAAATGACTCTTCTGCACAGAATTCTTTAACAATCCAGTCAGATGATGGGGATATCACTGTTAATTAATGTTCTTAACGCAGATGCTCATAACGGGACTGTATGGTTTCATACAGTCCTGTTTTTATTTTATCTGAAAAAATCTTACATAAAAAATGGTGAATCTATGGCCTTTTCTGTGAAATTAAAATAATTTTTCATTTATTTTAAATTAATACTAGGAAAATTCTCCTGTTGCGGTTATAATACATATATGTGTCTTGACACATGACAACATTATTGACAATAGGAGAAACATCATGGAAAAGTTTAAAGCATTTCTCAAACGCAAGGACATTGAGATTTCCGTCAGACGATACGGAATCGATGCTCTTGGCGCCATGGCGCAGGGACTTTTTTGTTCCCTGCTCATCGGTACCATTATCAATACCCTGGGTACACAATTCCACATTCCATTTCTTACAATGGCAGTGGCGACCGTTAATGACACCCAGTACACAGTAGGATCTCTGGCATCTGCCATGAGCGGTCCGGCTATGGCAGTAGCTATCGGCTATGCACTTCACTGTCCGCCGCTGGTACTGTTTTCCCTTATCACTGTAGGTTTCGCTTCCAATGCACTGGGCGGTGCAGGCGGTCCTCTGGCAGTTCTGTTCGTAGCTATCTTTGCTTCTGAAATCGGAAAAGCAGTTTCCAAAGAAACAAAGATCGATATTCTGGTCACACCTCTGGTTACTATCGGTGTAGGTGTGGGACTTTCTGCATGGTGGGCTCCGGCTCTGGGAAGTGCTGCTATGAAAGTAGGAAACATTATCATGTGGGCTACCAATCTGCAGCCGTTCCTTATGGGAATCCTGGTATCTGTGTTTGTAGGAATCGCACTGACCCTGCCGATCTCTTCCGCTGCGATCTGTGCTGCCCTGGGACTGACCGGTCTGGCAGGCGGAGCTGCTGTTGCAGGATGTTGTGCACAGATGGTAGGTTTCGCAGTTATGTCCTTCCGTGAGAATAAATGGGGAGGCCTGGTTTCCCAGGGAATAGGAACTTCTATGCTCCAGATGGGAAATATTGTAAAAAATCCCCGCATCTGGATTGCTCCCATCCTGACATCCGCTATCACCGGTCCAATTGCTACCTGTCTGTTTAAACTCCAGATGAACGGTACTCCGGTTTCCTCCGGTATGGGAACCTGTGGATTCGTAGGACAAATCGGTGTGTACACAGGCTGGATGAATGACATTGCAGCCGGAACCAAAGCTGCAGTCACTGGCTGGGACTGGGCAGGACTTCTGCTGATCTCCTTTGTTCTTCCTGCTGTCCTTTGCCCACTGATCAACTCCGTACTTCGTAAAATAGGCTGGGTAAAAGACGGAGATATGACACTGGCATAAATTCGCGTGATATGTCTCGGGATTCTGGCATATATATGCCCAAACACCTCGCAGGATAGTGACGTGTGAATAGTAATGGATTTTTACCGCAAACAGAAAATACCTGATAACGGAAATGAGTGTTTTTCCGAATATCAGGTATTTTTTATGCTTTATTTAATTCTGTGCCGGATTCTTTCTAAGCCCCATGATCAGCCGGATTCCCACTACCATAAAAATTGGGAAGATCAAAGCTGCCAGGATTCCCATTTTCAGGTTGTCATTTAATGCTCCCGAAATCATTCCCACATATGTAGGACCAGAAGAACATCCTACGTCCCCGGCCAGGGCAAGCAGAGCAAATAATGCAGTTCCGCCTCTCTTCACGGATGCTGATGCCATACTGAAGGTTCCCGGCCACATAATACCTACGGATAATCCGCAGACTGCACATCCCAGAATTCCAAGTGCAGGAATCGGGATAAATGCGATCATCAGATAAGAGATCATGCAGAGAACTGCGCTGTACTGCATGAAGCGTTCCAGATTGATCCTGTCACCAAATTTCCCATAAAAAGCTCTGGAACTTCCCATGAGGATGGCAAATGCCATAGGACCGGCCAGATCTCCGATGGTCTTATTGATACCGAAGCTTTTTTCTGCCAGAGTGGATGCCCACTGGCTGACCGCCTGTTCACTTGCTCCTGCGCAGAGCATCATCAGCATCAGAACCCAGAAGATTTTTTTCTTAAAAAGTTCCACCATTGTAAGACCTGTTTCTCCTTCGTCGAGCAATGGAGCAATAGGTACTCTGGTGAAAAGGATTCCATTCAAAATAGGGATCAATGACCATGTCAGTGCCATATATTTCCAGTTTGCAATGCCGAAAATTCTGAAAAACAGCGTGGAAAGAAGTACTACTCCTACATGTCCCCAGCAGTAAAAAGAATGAAGAAGGCTCATGGCTTTCTCTTTATTATCTGTGGGGCAGGCCTCCACAACAGGGCTTACCAGAACTTCCAGAAGTCCTCCGCCGATGGCATAGATCATAACTGCCACAAGGAGTCCCCAGAATGGATCACTGAAAGTTTCCGGCAAAACAGTCAGCAGGATCAGTCCGGCTGCTGCCATACCATGAGCCAGGATCATGGATGCACGGTACCCGATCCTGTCCACAAATCCTATGGAAGCCAGATCCACCAACAACTGAATACCGAAATTAAATGTAACCAGCAGGGTGATCTTCTGCAAAGATATTCCATAACTGCTCTGAAATGTCAGAAACAGTAACGGGACAAAGTTGTTGACGATTGCCTGTACCACATATCCTATGAAACAGGCCTGTACAGTTCTATTATAGTTTGTTTTCATCTGATGTGATTTTCCCTCCCATATATAAGTCCAAATAGAATCATAATGTGCCGATAAATTGATTTCCCTGTCAACTTACCGACACATCCCAGTGTATCATATATTTTTTACTTTTTCTTTCATTATCTTTTGTTTTTTATGGAATTTCTCTACTATTTTGACTTCTTCAGATCCGTACTTCTTCCTCTGTATGAAGCAGCGCACTTTTTGCCAGCTGATCTGCTTCTTCATTGTAGTGATTGCCTGTATGGGCTGCTACTTTACAGAATGAAATATGGAGTTCTTTCCCTGCTGCCTGCATATGAGCCGCGTACTTGCTGGTGAGCGGTGTTTTTGCCCGCCATACACCTGTAACCCATTTTTCTACTCCTTCATAATCATAACGGATTTCCACTGCCGGGTATCCATTTTCCTGTGCCCATTTCACAGCATTCATAGCTCCAAGCATTTCTCCTGCTACATTTCGGATGGCAACACCTGCCGGGTCACTTCCACTGCCCGATCTGCGTATCTCTTCTCCGTCCGGAGTAAGGATCACACATCCGAATGCGTATCTGCCGATACTTTTCTCAAAACTTCCGTCTACATAAGCGATCACCATATTCTCCGGCACTTCTACCACTCCGGCAGCTTCCCTGTCCTTATCTATGGATACAGTCTTCTCAGTTTCCATCTTCAGAAAAGCCAGTGCTTCTTCTCTGTCTGTAAAACCTCGAAATTCTGCACCAGAATATCCGGCCGTTGCTTTCTGACACTCCGCCCAGCTATCAAACAGACCGGTTTTATGCCCTTTTCTTACTGCATAGATTTTCTTTTTTGCCATATATGATTTCCTTTCAAGTTATATTTTTCTATAATGTCTTTCTATAACTATTTCTTCTGTTTTCTTCTCATGATGTTAACATTCTCTTTCTGTAATTTCAAGCCATTCTTTACCCGAATCCCCACTTTCATGAAGCCTGCCGGTATTACTGTTCACACGCCACTATTCCGCGAGGTGTTTTGGCATAAATATGCCAAAATCCCGAGACATACGGCGCGAATTTATGCGATTAGCATAAATTCTGTGCATCGCGCAGCGTGTTACTGTGCACGGAGTGAACAGTAAGCCTGCCGGTAATCCGGTGGGTGTTCTGTTCATACAATACTGGTAATTACTATTTGATCTATGATAAAATAAAAATATAAAAAAATCTGCTCTATTATGAAAAAGATCATATCAACAACAGTACACTTATCGACTTATGGACCTATAACCTGAAAACCAAAAAGAAAACCTGTGTCAAAAAGAATGCCGTTATCCGCAAACAATCCGGAACTACCCTTCTCCTCACTCCCAACACAGGTGCACTAGTCCCCCTCCCCTGCTATGTCTACAATCTGACCACTGGAAAATCCAAACGCATTGATTCAGCCTCCATCAGTACAGACCTGATCAACGGAAAGATCTACTACGCCAAATGCCTTTCCTCCAGATATTCCGGTAAAGGATATAAGCTCAAACTATATAGCTATAATATTAAAAACGGCAAAAAAGCCGCACTTTCCAAAACTTTCTACGCTGATTACTACTATGCCTTTACTTCCAAAACAGTAACCTACCGCAGTTCTGGAAAAACATATAAATACACATACTCCACCGGAAAATCAACCCAAATATCCAAAAACCTGGTTGACAACCGCCATAATTCAACGGTATAATAATTACCAATAAACAACAGCCAAATATCAAATGCAGTGACAGGGAGGAGTATACATCTCCGTGAAATCCAGAGAGAAAGCGGTCGGTGCGAGCTTTCATGAACAAGGTGTAGAAGTAGCCCTCGAGCAGTGGCCCTAACAGCAATCTTTATATGCCCAGTAAGCGTCAACGTCAGTTCCACGTTATAGGAACACAGTATATCAGTACTGACGAAGTGCAGAGCCAGACTCTGAAAACAGGTGGTACCGCGGAAAATATTTTCGCCCTGGGCAAACAGCCCAGGGCGTTTTTTATTATACAACCAGTGCCTGGACTCCGAAACCGCACATGAAAACAAATAAATTTCCGAGCGTCCCCATACAACAAAAGGAGGTCCAACATATGAAACAAATATCCGGCAACAAACTCTTAGTTAAAGCCTTAAAAGAAGAAGGCGTAGAATACCTCTTCGGCTACCCCGGAGCCTGTACCATCGACATCAGTGATGAACTCTACAAACAGGACGATGTCAAAATCATCCTCCCCCGTCACGAACAGGCCCTTGTCCACGAAGCCGACGCCTACGCCAGAACCACCGGCAAAGTCGGCGTATGTCTGGTAACCAGCGGTCCCGGAGCAACCAACCTTGTAACAGGACTTGCAACCGCCAACTATGACAGCGTACCTCTTGTATGCTTCACCGGCCAGGTAGCCCGCCACCTCATCGGCAACGATGCATTTCAGGAAGTAGACATCGTAGGAATCACCAGAAGCATCACCAAATACGGCGTTACTGTCCGCAGACGTGAAGACCTGGGACGTATCATCAAAGAAGCCTTCTACATTGCCCGCACCGGCCGTCCGGGACCTGTCCTTATCGACCTTCCAAAGGACGTAATGGCAGAACTCGGCAGCGCTGAATATCCTAAAAATGTAAACATCCGCGGATACAAACCAAACACAGATGTCCACATCGGCCAGCTCAAACGTGCCATCAAACTTTTAAATAAAGCAAAACGTCCCTTATTCCTGGCAGGCGGCGGTGTAGTAATCTCCCGCGCCCATGAAATTTTCCGGGAAGTAGTGGAAAAGACAAAAGTACCGGTTGTCACAACCGTAATGGGAAAAGGCTCTATCCCCACAGACCATCCGCTCTACATCGGAAACCTTGGTATGCATGGTGCCTATGCAGCAAACATGGCAGTCAGCAACTGTGATCTCCTTTTCTCTATCGGAACCAGATTCAATGACAGAATCACAGGAAAACTTCATGAATTTGCACCTCATGCACAGATTGTACACATCGATATCGACACCGCATCTATCTCCAGAAACATTCAGGTAGATATTCCTATTGTTTCAGATGCAAAAGAAGCTATCACAAAAATGAATGAATACGTTCAGGAATGCTCTACAGGCAAGTGGCTTGGCCAGATCAGCCAATGGAAAGAAGAACATCCGCTGAAAATGCGTCCAAACGATGTTTTAAGTCCAATGGACATCCTGAAAGAGATCAATGAGCAGTTCGATAACAGCATCATCGTCACAGACGTAGGACAGCATCAGATGCTTGTTTCCCAGTACGCAGAAGTGACTGAGGGCAAACAGATGATCATGTCCGGTGGTCTGGGAACTATGGGATACGGACTCCCAGGCGGAATCGGAGCCAAGATCGGAAATCCTGACAGGCCTGTCATCGTTATCTCCGGTGACGGCGGTGTGCAGATGAATATCCAGGAGCTTGCAACAGCAGTTCTGGAGGAACTTCCAGTAATCCTGTGTATCTTTAACAATGAATATCTTGGAATGGTACGCCAGTGGCAGAAACTCTTCTACGGTAAACGCTACGCCATGACCAACCTGCGCGCCGGAGCACTTTCCCGCCGCACAGAAGGCATGGAATATCCACAGTACACACCGGATTTCATCAAACTTGCAGAAAGCTATCGCGCAAAGGGAATCCGCGTTACAAAGAAAGAAGAAATCGCAGCCGCCTTCAAAGAAGCAAAGAAAAATACAAAAGCACCTACAGTAATCGAATTTATCATTGACCCAGAAGAAATGGTCTACCCGATGATCAAACCGGGCGGAACTCTGGAAGATATGATCATGGATTGTTAAGCAGGAGGTTAGATCGTTATGGATAAAGGAATGAAAAAAAGATGGATTTCTCTCTATGTTGAGAACCAGGTAGGTGTTCTATCAAAAATTTCCGGACTCTTTTCCGGAAAAAGCTACAACCTTGACAGTCTCACTGTAGGAACCACAGAAGACCCGACAGTCTCCCGAATGACTATCGCCACAGTCAGCGATGACGAAACATTCGAGCAGATCAAGAAACAGTTAAACCGTATGATCGAAGTCATCAAAGTCATCGACTTTACAGATGTATTTGTCCGTATGAAAGAAATCCTGTATATCAAAGTTTTCAACTGCTCCAAGGAGGACAAGGTAGAACTCTTCCAGATTGCAGAAACTTTCAAAGCGAAAGTCATCGACTATGGTAAAGACAGCTTGCTTCTTGAATTTGTCCAGACTGCAACCAAGAACGATGCAGTTGTGAAACTGATCAAAGAAGAATTCCACAGAATCGAAGTTGTCCGCGGAGGCAGCGTTGGAATTGAATCTATCAGTATGATGGAAAGATAATACAAAAAAACGACGTAAATCGGAATCCCAGTTCCAGATCTACGTCGTTTTTTTGATTTATCCCAGAATTGTTTTCAGGTCTTCCTCCGGTGTAGCTACAGGAGCGATATTGTAGTTCTCAGCCAGGTAGTTCAGGACATTCGGGGAGATGAATGCCGGGAGTGTCGGGCCTAAGCGGATGTCTTTGATCCCCAGGTGGAGTAGCGTAAGGAGGATGCAGACTGCTTTCTGCTCGTACCAGGAAAGGATCATGCTTAATGGCAGTTCGTTTACGCTGCAGTTAAATGCTTCTGCCAGGGCTACAGCTACTTTGATGGCACTGTAGGCGTCGTTACACTGGCCCATGTCCATAATCCTCGGGAGACCACCGATGGTTCCCAGGTCAAGGTCATTGAAGCGGTATTTTCCACAGGCAAGAGTGAGGATGATGGTGTCATCCGGGGTCTGTTTTACGAAGTCCGTGTAGTAGTTTCTGCCTTTGCGTACACCATCGCATCCGCCTACCAGGAAGAAGTGACGGATGTCACCGGATTTAACTGCTTCGATCACTTTGTCTGCTACACCAAGTACAGTTCCGTGTGCAAAGCCTGTCATCACTTCGGTTCCGCCGTTGATTCCTGTGAACTGAGTGTCTTCCGGGTAACCGCCGAGTTCCAGGGATTTCTCGATCACCGGAGTGAAATCTTTCTCATCGTCAATGTGGATGACTTCCGGGAAGGATACCATTTCTGTGGTAAATACACGGTCTTTATAGCTTGCTTTCGGCGGCATGAGGCAGTTGGTCGTGTAGAGGATCGGGGCAGGAATGTTGTCAAATTCTTTCTGCTGGTTCTGCCATGCAGTGCCGAAGTTTCCTTTAAGATGCAGGTATTTCTTCAATTCCGGGTATGCGTGTGCAGGGAGCATTTCGCCGTGTGTGTAAATGTTGATTCCTTTACCTTCTGTCTGCTGAAGGAGAAGCTTCAGGTCATAGAGGTCATGTCCTGTTACTACGATAAATGGGCCTTTTTCTACTTTGAGAGGTACCGTTACCGGTGTCGGGTTGCCGAATGTTTCGGTGTTCGCTTTATCAAGAAGTGCCATGCAGCTTAAGTTTACTTTTCCAACCTCCATGACTACAGGGAGAAGTTCTTCCATTCCCCAGTCTTCTGCCAGGACAAATAAAGCTTTATAGAAGAAATCATTTACTTCCTGATCTTTGTAACCGAGAACCATTGCATGGTATGCATAGGCTGCCATTCCCCTGATGCCGAAAAGGATCAGGGATTTCAGGGATCGGATATCTTCATTGGCATTCCACATACGGTTCATGTCATAGTTGTCTGTGTTTCCGCATCTGGAAGCGCAGACTGCACAGTCAGGGACAATCTTATTTTTCTCTGCGTTTACTTTACTGATCATTTCCCGGATGGAATCGTCGTCAAAAGCTACATTAGTGACTGTGGTAAAGAGTCCTTCTATCACGACACGGTCTGTGGTTTCTTTTCTTTCGTTGTTTGCGCAGGCACGGGCCAGGCCGATGAGGGCTCCTGTCAGTTCATCCTGGAGTGCTGCTGTATCTGCTGTTTTTCCGCATACTCCGGCTTTTCCTGTACATCCGCTGCATCCTGCTGTCTGTTCACACTGAAAACAAAACATCTGTTTATCCATTCTTTTTTCTCCTTTATATTGTCTGTACTTTTATTAGTTTCTGTTGATTTTTTACATGTTATCCACAATGTGGCCATCTGTGGAGATGATTTTTACCTGCCATGGAATGAATTTTCCACTGTTTTTCAGAGCTGTTTCTGCTGCTCTGGCAAGGCCGCCGCAGCATGGAACTTCCATTCGTACGATAGTCACGCTCTTGATATCGTTCTGGTGGATGATCTCGGTCAGTTTCTCGCTGTAGTCGCCTTCATCCAGTTTCGGGCATCCGATCAGGGTGATGCGGTTGCGGATAAATTCCTGATGGAAGTTTGCGTAGGCGTATGCGGTGCAGTCTGCTGCAATCAGAAGATGAGCTCCATCGAAATATGGCGCGTTGACTGGTACTAATTTGATCTGTACCGGCCACTGCCTCAGTTCTGATTCTGCATTTGCTTTCATATTTGCTTCTACTGCTGCCTCATCAAAAGCTGCTGCTTCTCTCTGTATAAATGAGATTGCATTTGTGGGGCATACCGGAAGACAGTTTCCTAACCCGTCACAGTAGTCATCCCGCAGCAGCTTTGCTTTTCCATCTACTATACCAATGGCTCCCTCCTGACAGGCGCCGGCACATAAACCGCATCCGTTGCACCGTTCTTCATCGATGTGTATGATCTGTCTTATCATGATCTTTTCTCCTTTAAATGACTTGTTTCTATGATGAATGTCTGTGTTCTCTTGATTAAATGGCAAAGTATATCGGATATTTGTTCCTGTGTATGTTGTAAAAACAACATTTCTGCTTTTTTTGAAATTATTTTGCAATAAAAAATCTCAAAACCTTTCTCTTCCCCGGAGGTCTGCTTCCTGGTATTGAAAAGTTCTGAGATTTTTTTCATGGCGAACTGTACCAGTCCGATATCTGTATTCTTATCAGACGCGAAAGAAACAGGGATCCTGACCTACCTGCAGGAATATTTCTGAGAAAAAGCAAACACCGATTACAGACGTACCTGCGTCCTCTGTTTGTTTTTCTCTCTGAATACCCGCGGAGTCATATGATACCTTTCTTTGAATACCCTGTGAAAATAACTGTTATTCTCGTATCCGACTGCTGCAATAATGTCACTGATGGGAAGATCTGTATCGCACATTAATTCCACAGACTTATTCAGGCGCTTCCTCTGAAGCAGTTCTTTGAAATTAAATCCTGTGCTCTTCTTGATCATTTTGCTTAATACATGCATGGACAAATGAAGCTTCTCACACAGCTCTGTCAGGGTGGCTGTCCTGTATTTCTGTTCAATATAATCCAGGGTTGTCATGGAGATCATGTTTTCGTACTGATTGGGGACGCACATCTCCACATACTGTACGGAATCTGTGATCATTATATCGAAAATTTGTTCTCCTTGCAACCTAAAACAACAGAGGGCGGATAAGCTTACGCCTTTCCGCCCTCTGTCTTTACTTAAAGGAATTCATCATAATAATTAGATCACATTGAATAATTAGTACAGTTTAGCCATTTCTTTTGTGTTTACTAACATAGTCTAAAACCTCCCAGTTAATGTTTATTGCTGTTTATTACTTATGAAACTTTATTATTTGTAAATCTTAATTCCAAAGGACTCGTGGATGGTTGTACGGGCCTCTTCGATGGTCTTAAATTCTTCTGCTTTCAGCATTTGTGCGGTAATGTTACCGATCGCAGTTGCTTCGCCAGGACCTGCATGGATTTCTTTCTTGGTTGCCTTTGCAGTCAGCTCATTGAGGTATCCTGCATTGGAACCTCCACCTACGATGTGGATACGGCTGTAAGTTCTGCCTGTCATCTCTTCCAGTTCTTTCGCAGTCTTTGCATAGCATTCTGCAAGGCTGGTATAGATCACTGTTGCGATCTCTCCCAGTGTTTCCGGAACCTGCTGTCCTGTTCTGCGGCAGTAATCTTTTACTTCCTCTGTCATATTGTCAGGGGAAAGGAAACATTCATCATTGGCATCTACTCTTGACGGGAAATCCTTCGCTTCCTCTGCCATCTCGCAGATCTGTGCGAAACTGTACGCGTCATTGAATTCATGACGTACAGACTGGATCATCCACAATCCCATGATGTTCTTCAGATAGCGAAAACGTCCTGCATAACCGCCTTCATTTGTGAAGTTCATCTCACAGCTCTTCTCAGAGCAGTCTGCTTCTTTTCTCTCAATTCCCATCAGTGACCATGTACCGGAACTGATATAGATAAAATCGTCGTCATTTGCAGGAACTGCCAGTACAGCAGAGCCTGTATCATGTGTAGCAGGTGCTACCACTTCCAGATCAAAGCCTACTTCCGCTTTAATCTCTTCTGTCAGATGTCCGATGCTTGTACCAGGCATGATCAGTTTCTGGAATATCTTCTTCGGATATCCAAGCATATCAATCAGTTCATAATCCCAGTCCTTAGTAGTCGGGCATACAAGCTGTCCTGTAGTTGCTTCCGTATATTCACAGGTTTTTTCCCCTGTAAGCAGGAAATGGAAGTAATCCGGTACATGGAGAAGTGTTTCTGCCTGTTCCAGATATTCCGGATGTTTCTTCTTCACTGCCATCAGCTGATAAACGGTGTTAAAAATTGCTTTCTGGATACCGGTTCTCGCATAGAGATCTTTCAGAGAAATAATCTTATAAACTTCTTCATCCATGCCATCTGTACGATGATCACGATATCCAACTGTATTTCCAAGAACCTGATCATTCTTATCCAGAAGTACGAAGTCTACGCCCCAGGTATCTACGCCCATGCTTACCGGGATCTTACCGATCTCTTTGCATTTCTTCAGACCGTTTACAACCTCTTTGAAAAGGCGGTCAAATTCCCAGCAAAGCTCTCCGTCCTTCTTTACCATTCCGTTTTCGAAACGGTAAATCTCTTCCAGAACCATTTTTCCGTTTTCCATATGTCCAAGAATGTGGCGTCCGCTGGATGCTCCGATATCTACTGCCAAATAATATGCTGCCATTGTAAATCCTCCTCAATATATGAATTTTAATTACGCTCTTCATATCTGATGCCTTTATTTTACCCCACAGAGTTCTTTCGGGTAAGAACCTTGTTTGTCCAAAAAAGGTCCTTATTTGCAAAATCTGGTGGTCATCATGATTTCTGAGCCTGCTCTTTTTCTTCTCGTTCTTTTTTTACTTTCTCTCTCTGTTTCGTAAGATCATAGTAATCATCTGTTAGAAAACCGTGTCTGCGCATGGCATCAAATACCTGTTTCTGGGCAGGCGTCATTTTCATTCCAATAGAATTATTATAATCAGTCAGGACACAGCCGGTCTTCTCGATCAGCCAGAACAGAGGGGAATCATCCTCCGGGATCATTTTCCAGATCTCATCTTCTGTCTCAGGAAACAGTGCCATAAGACCATGAAGGTGTCCTTTGGTGATTCTGTGATAATCCCCGTCCGGAAGGATCAGTCCGTCAGAGAAATTCTCATCCTTATATTTCATTTCTTCCAGTAATTCTTCTGTCACTTTCATTGTCTATCTCTCCCATATTGTCTTTTTTATTACTCCTAATTATACGTATCTGACAGGCACTGTGCAAGTTCAGTAATTACTTTGTGAAAAATTAACGCCGCACCACCCATATGGCAGTGCGGCGTCTTTTTAATTAGTACTCAATTATGAATTTCCGTATGGATTAGTCATAAAGGTTCGGAGCGATCTCTTCGTCGTCCATGTTTGTAGAATCATACCAGTAACCATCTGTAGGAACATCTTCAAGTTCCTGTCCGTTAGCTGCTGCTGTCAGAGCGTAGATTGCATAGTAGCCCATCATCAGAGGAGACTGTGTAACAGCACCTAAGAATGTTCCGTCCTGAACTGCTGCTTTGATGATAGAACCAGCATCAAAACCAACACCAACAACATCACCGTTAGCCGGGTCAGATCCAAGAACATTCAGGTTAGCGTTAGCTGCAAGAACACCTTCTGCTGCTGTCTGGTTGGAACCAAAGATAGCGATGCAGTTTTCCTGAGAAAGGATTGCCTGAGCCTCTGTTGAGCAAAGCTCTACAGTTGTCTGTGCCGGAACAGCTACCTGGATAACAACGTCTGCGTCTGCTTCTTCTGCATCTGCACCTTTAGCTGCGTTTACATAGAACTCATTACCTTTAACTGCAACTGTTTTTCCGTCAGCCTGAAGCAGTTCGATCATTTTGTCAATAAATCCGCCGCCACGCTGCTGGATATTCTGAGCTGTAGCATCCTGGTTAACTTCACCGATGATAACCTGTCCTTCTGCATTAGCTACAACATCTTTAATCGCATTGTACATGTTTTCAGCAGCTACAGAACCAGCCTGTGTGTTATCTGTACAAACTTCACAAACTACAGATCCTTCCGGAGCATCAGCAACACCTGTATCGAATGTTACTACCGGGATTCCTTTGTCTGCGCACTCCTGAAGTGCATCGAGAACAGAAGATGTATCGCATGCAGCAAGTCCTAAACCAGCCGGATTAGAAGCGATTGCTGTGTTGATCATATTAACCTGGTCAGCGATATCAGATTCACTGTTTGGTCCCTGTGCTTTATAAGTAACACCAAGTTCATCAGCAGCTTTCTTCATACCTTCCTGAGCTGCATCCCAGTATGTAGACTGGAAAGATTTAACCATCATCGGGAAATCATAAGCTTCATTAGCTTTCAGATCTTTGAACTGTTCCGGCATATCAGCTGCCATAACGCTTGATGCGGACATTCCTGCTACCATTGCTGCACACATAACTAATGCGATCACTTTTTTTGCTTTCATTTAAAACTTCCTCCTTTTAAATATACATTAATATAGTTTTTTTTTATAATGATACCCCGGAAGCTTCCTCTTTTTTCGTTCCTGGCCTTCCCCAAAATTGCCTTTGACAATACTGTCACTGAACATCCCTGGAAGCCTTCCGTTGTTTCATATCCATAAGAATTTTTTAATATAAATACTGTATTATTTTGTTGCTGCTTTCTTTTCTTTCATGATATCGATCAGGACTGCGACGATCAGAACCACACCTGTGATGATCTGCTGCCAGTTTGCCTGAAGTCCTACATATGGAAGACCTGTCTTCAAAAGCATGATAACGAAAATACCTGCTAATGTACCAACTACTGATCCATAACCGCCGGTCGCTGCCACACCACCTACGAATACACCGCCGATGGCATCCATCTCAAGACCTGCGCCTGTACCAGGCTGTACAGTTGGTGTAACTGCTGCATATGCAATAGCTGCAAGACCTGTGAACAGTCCGCACACTACATATACCATAACATGATAGAATTTAACATTGATTCCGGAAAGAGCTGCTGCTTCTTTATTGGAACCGATCGCGATGGTGTAACGTCCGAATTTCGTATGGTTCAGTACATATTCCATCACGAGAACCAGAATGATCATCCACAGGAAACCGATTGGATAACGGGAAGCACTTCTTCCTGTTCCGATCGTCAGTTTGAAAATTGAATGAAACCATCCACCATCCTGTGTAAGTCCCGGCCAAGGTGTGGCACTGCACAGGGAACCTGCGCCTCGGGTGATCATACAGGTACAAAGGGTTGCTAAGAACGGTGGCAGATTCATGATACCGATCAGTACACCGTTCGCTGCGCCTACAACTACTCCAAGTACAATACAGATCAGCATTGCAAGTGCAACCGGGAGGTTATTATTTCTTACCAGAGATCCTGCGATCAGTGCGTAACATACCATACCAGTTCCGATTGACAGGTCTACACCGCCTGTGATAAGCGGGAATGTAACACCGATTGCCATCAGGAGATCATAATATGAGAAATCCAACATACTCAGGATTGTGGTATACTGTCTGAACTCTTTACTCTTAAAGGAGAAGATTGCAAACAGTACAATAATAACCAGTAATACAATAAATCTCTGATCACTTAAAATACTTTTTTTCTTCTTAGTCATGACTTTCCTCCTTAATCGATATTCCGCGTAGCCTTATTCATGATGTGTTCCTGAGTAGCCTCTGAAATATCAATATCTCCTGTTACTCTTCCTTCACACATTACGATAATACGGTCACTCATTCGGAGAACTTCTGTCATTTCAGAAGAGATCATGATAATAGATTTACCTTCTGCAGCCAGTCTGTTCATTAACTTGTAAATTTCATTCTTGGCACCAACGTCGATACCTCTGGTCGGCTCATCGAAAATAAGGATTTCACTGTCTCGTGTCAGCCATTTTGCGATAACGACCTTCTGCTGGTTACCACCGGAAAGATTGACTACCAACTGTTCGCAGCTTGGAGTCTTGGTTGCCAGTTCCCTGACATATTTCTCTGAAACTTCTTTTTCTTTTGACTTATTAATAAAGATACCTCTGGTAAATTCTTCCATGGTTGCCAGCGTAGTATTCTCTGTTACAGATTTCTGTACAACACAACCATATCTTCTTCTGTCTTCTGACAGATAACCAATACCATATTTAACCGCATCCTGAGGGCTGTTGATAGTTACCTCGCGAAGCTGTCCGTCTTTTCCCCTTATGGATATCTTTCCGCTCTGTTTCGGGTCAGCACCAAACAGTGCTCTTGCTGTCTCAGTACGTCCGGCTCCCATCAGTCCTGAGAAACCAAGGATCTCGCCTTTACGAAGTTCAAAGCTTACATCCTGAACCATTTTTCCTGCGTTCAGATGTTCAACTTTAAGAACAACCGGTGCATCCGGTGCAACCATGCTGTGTTCCTTCGGATCTTCATAAATAACACGTCCAACCATCATGTTGATGATATCTTCTTTTGAACTTTCTGCTGTGATCAGTGTTCCTACATAACCACCGTCTCGCATGACGGTTACTCTGTCAGTGATCACCTTAATCTCATCCATACGGTGAGAAATATAAACGATTCCAAGACCTTTCTTACGGAGATCACGGATGATCTCGAATAAATCTGCTATTTCTTTCTCAGTCAGGGCTGCGGAAGGTTCATCGAAGATGATAACTTCTGCCTTATGGGAAATTGCTTTCGCGATCTCACACATCTGCTGTTTTCCGACTGTAAGATTGTTCATCTTTTCTCTTGGATCAATTTCAATGTTCAAATCCTGGAAAAGCTTTTTAGAATCTTCGATCATTTTCTTATCATCGATGCGGAAACCTTTCTTTGGTTCACGTCCGATGAAAATATTCTGAGCTACGGTAAGATCACCTACCATGTTCAGCTCCTGATGCACGATTACAACACCTGCATCCTGTGCTTCTTTTGTGTTATGAAATTCAGTTTCCTGTCCTTTATAGGTAATGGAACCTGAATCTTTCTGATAAATACCGGTAAGAACCTTCATCAATGTAGACTTTCCGGCACCGTTTTCTCCCATAAGAGCATGTACTTCGCCGCGTTTTACTTCGAAATTAACGTGATCCAGAGCATGAACTCCAGGAAAGGACTTATCAATGTCCTTCATAGTTAAAATAACTTCACCCATTGTTACATCCTCCCTTCCGATCAGTTCTTTCTACGTCTTGCTGAAACATCGACATAAACTGCTACGATTACAATGAGTCCTGTGATGATCATCTGCTGTCCTTTGCCAAGGCCGAATGCCATGATACCCTGCTGAAGAAGAGAAATGATAAACACACCGATCACTGTACCACCGATGGAAGCAAGTCCGCCAACCATGGAAGTACCACCCATTACACAACCTGCAATTGCTTCATTGTTATACTGATCGCCGTATCCAGGCTGAACCGTTGTATAAGCACCTACGAAGAACAGTGCTCCGATTCCAACTAAGACACCGCAGATCACATATGCAAGCATCTGCCATTTTCTTGTATTAACACCGCTGAGTCTTACTGCTTCGCTGTTAGAACCAAGGCAAAGGATATAACGTCCCGGTTTGGTGTTATAAAGAATGATTCCGCAGATCACTGCAGCAATGAGGAAGATCACAAGTCCTACCGGGAATCCATTGTAGGAAATGATATTTCTGAACCAGCCGTTTACAGGATCACTGCTCTGCGGCCAGCTTACTGACTGAGTTTTGGTAAATACGGATGCAATACCTTTGGCAATGTTCATGGATGCCATGGAAATGATAAATGCCGGTACTGACATATATGACACCATAAATCCGTTAAAGATACCAAATGCAAGTCCGATCAGTACACAGATCACCATGGCAGCCACACATGGTACATGATAAGAATTCATGCAGTAACCTGAGATCAGTGCACAACAGAACATTACAGGTCCGATGGAGAAATCGATTCCTCCAGTGGCAATTACAAATGTTACTCCAAGTGACAGAAAGCCCAAGAAATATACATAGTTCAAAGTAGATTTAATACTGTCGCTCACCGGGAACTTGCTTCCCAGAACTACTTTAAAAACCACGAACATCAGAATCAGAATACAGACAAGCAGGATTCTGTTCAGGCCGAGCTTTTTCACGATTGGATTTTGTTTCAACTTTTCCAAGTTTTTCACCCTCCTTACGTTTTTTCGTATTTCTCTTTGTTTTCTATATCTTACCTTACCTGCCGGATAATTGTAATGAAATATCTTCCAAAAAAAGGTTAAATATTTCCGGTCTTTCCTTCGGAAATATTTAACCTTTTTCATAATTTCAGTACTGTATTGTGTTGTTGGTTCAACGCTTCAGTCAGTTAAACGGAAAGATCAGCCGTTCAATATCGCTGTCGTACATGTTCTCCGGAGTGACCAGCTCACAGCCGGAATCTATATTTTTCTCCACTGCATCCCCATTGTACATATGAATGGTTTCTTCTACTGCCATATAGCCCATACGAAAAGCCTTCTGAACGATGATCCCTTTGTAGACTCCCATTTCCATCAGGTTAATCGCCTCCTGGGAACAGTCAACGCCTACCACTGCAATCTGATCTTTGGCCTGTGCATCACAGACTGCCCGGCCTACGCCAACTGCGGAATACTCGTTCATTCCTGCGATCAGCTCCAGATCCGGATATTTTTCCATCAGCTCATTGGTCAGCTCATAGGATTTCTCATAGAGAGAATTACAGTAAACCACATCCACGATATTATCTGCATAATCTCCCAGCCCTTCGCGAAATCCCTGTTCACGTTCCACTGCAGTGGAAACGCCCTTTACATGGCTGACAATGGCGATTTTTGAGTCCTTATTTAACAGTGTTCTGGCATATTTCCCCAGCATCCTGCCTGCTTCCACATTATCTGTAGCAACTGTCAGATCCTGAATTTCTTCTTCTGTATAGGAATCAATATATGTAATACGGATTCCCTGATCCTTCGCTTCTTTTAACAGCTCATCCGATGCGCTCATACTGGAAGGTGAAAACAGAATGGCATCCGGTTTCTTCTCAATGGCTTCCCTGAGAAGCTGATTCTGTTCTTCTATATCCTCTTCTTTAGCCGGTGCCATGATCTCAAGTTCAGAATTATATTCTTCTGCTGCCATCTGACATCCCGATATCAGTTCTGTCCAGAAATCATTGGCATCATCTTTGATCTTCGGAATATATATCATGGAACATTCCTGTGTCTGGGTAGCTTCCGGCGTCAGCAGACCGGTAAATATCACCAGCAGGGCAGCCATAAGAACAGCAATGATGATAATTTCTTTTTTATGACTTTTCATGGAATTCCTCCTGCTTTCCTGGAATTACAACAGACGCTGTGGTTCCCTTTCCTTTTTCGCTGTGATAAATGATACCGTAATCCTTTCCATAATATAAAACCAGACGCTGCTGTACATTATAAACCCCTACTCCATTGGAATGATAATTTACTTTATGTTTATCATAAATATGTTTCAGCGTTTCTTCATCCATTCCCACGCCATCGTCTATGATATCGATCACTACATTCTCATCTTTCCTGTATCCATGTACTGTCAGAAGTCCTCTGCTGTCCTTGTATTTCAGGCCATGATAAATTGCATTCTCCACGATCGGCTGCAGTACAAGGCGGATGATTGGAACATGGGTGATATACGGATCCACATCAATTTTAAATTCCAGTTTGTCTTTATAACGCATCTTCTGGATGGTAAGATAACTTCTGACATATTCCACCTCCTGGCCGATGGTCACAAGCTCTTCTTCATTACTGATGCTCTGCCTGAGAAGCCTTGCAAGAGAAGCTGTCATTATAACTACTTCTTCGTTTTTCTTTCCCTCTGCCATCCAGATAATAGAGTCTAGGGTATTGTACAGGAAGTGGGGATTGATCTGGGACTGAAGCGCTTTCAGTTCTATCTTTCTCTTCTGCTCCTGTTCCTTCACATTCTGTTCCATCAGATCCTGTATCCTGTGCGTCATTACATTAAAGGAACGTGTAAGGCTTCCGATCTCATTATCTGAGATCACTTCAATATCTTCTATATGGAAGTTTCCTTTCTGAACACTCTTCATGGAATCACGGAGTTTCTGGATAGGCAACGTGATATTTTTCGCAATAATGCTGGAGATCAGAAGTGCCACAATGATCAGTCCCATAGCCACCAGCACATAAATGCTTCTTGTCTGTCTGCTGTTTCGCAGAAGTTCCGACATGTTCATACATCCCACAATGGTCCATCCCGTAGTTTTCGACCTGGAAAGTGCGTAGATCTTCTCATCATCTCCGCTCTCTGCAGTGACAATATCAGACTCTGCATTCATTACAAGTGAAATGTTCTCTGTCTGCAGTTCATTGTAGAGCTGCTGCTGCTGAGGATGATAAACAATATTTCCATCCTGGTCCAGAATAAAAACATATCCTTTATCTCCCATGCTGCTCTGGGCACACAGCTCACTGATGGCACTGTAATTCAAGTCAATAAATACAACACCGTCATCTGCGCCCTGCCCTGTGTAATTATGGATTCCTCTGCTGAGTGTGATAACCCACGGACGTTCTCCCTTGATCACATGCTGTACATGGGAAGATGTCAGATTATATTCGTCAAATTTCCCCACTGCATCCCGATACCATGGCTGAGTCGCCAGATCCAGATAGGGATTGCGGACTGATAATCCATTATCAAACAGCAGCGGACTGTTCTTATCTTCTCTGACGATCCCGATATTCCTGATATCCGGTCTTCCTTTGAGGATGGTCTTAAACTGCTCAACCAGACGGTGTCTGTATTCACTGTAATTCTCATTCTCTATGGCGCCGCGTCCATTGCTGCTGTAAAGATATTTGTAAGCATCTCCACTCCCTGCAATTAGCGACGCAATATTATCCATATAACTGATATAGGAATCAATATTCTGGTTCAGCTGTTTGATGATGGTCTGGGTATACATGACTGAGTTCTCATAAATGGAGGAATTGGTATACCGCAGAGACACCAGAGTTACCACCAGCACCGCACTCAGGACCAGAACAGAAACCGCGCAGAAAATAGAACTCTGGATACTTTTAAATTTCGAAGGAATCCTTCCGGTTATTCCTTTCAGCTTCATCGGCGTTTCTCCCTTGCATATTCTGTAGTTGTTTTTCCAGTTATTTTCTTAAATGCAATTCCGAAATAATGAGGATCTGAAAAACCTACTTTCTCAGCGATCTCATAGTTCTTCATGGTTGTATTCTCCAACAGTTCCTTCGCCTTCTCCATCCTGGTCCTGGTAAGCACTTCGATAAATGTCTCCCCTGTCATTTCCTTAAAGATCGTGCTGAAATAACTGGTACTGATGTTCAGATAAGAACAGATACTGTTCAGGTTCAGATCCGGATCCATATAATTGTTCTGTATGTAATCCAATGCAAGCATTCCCTGTTTCTGTCCGCTTGAACTGTTCAGATTCTGAAGAGACTCAAATACATCCTTCGCATACTCTTTCACCAGTGCAGCTGCCCTGTCAAAGGTTTTCTCCTGTGTAACCGCTTTCAGGAGCTTCTCTCTCTGCACGATGATCTTCTCCGGGTCATCGCTGAGGGACTGACAGGTATTTCCAATGGCACGGATCACCTGCTGAAGGTAAATGCAGGCATAACTTTTCTCTACCATTGCACCTTTGATCTCTTCCTCGATCTGATCCATGGTCTCAACGACTTTCTGCCTGTTTCCCGCCTTTATTTCATCTGTCAGCACTTCCAGTATCCGGATAAGATTAATACTGTTGTCTGTCTTCTTCTCTTCCATGTCAAACAGCAGGTTTCCCCCCAGCAGATATCTGTAGCTGATGGCCTTATCTGCATCTTTATAGGAATAGATCAGTTCCTGGGGGGATCTTACCCATTTACCGATTCCAATAGAAGTCTCAATTCCGATCACTTCTTTTACCTTCTGCCGGATCTCCCTGCAGATACGGTGGATCTGTTCTGAGAACTCTCTGGACCTGTTTCCTGCAAATATGATACAGACCCGGTTGCTTCCCTCCTGATAGGAAACCCCTGCGTTCTCCCTAGTAACAATCTCATTGCTTACATTAAAAAGGACAAAGGACATCAGGGCACTTTCCTGCTGTTTATGCATATCCACCTGATACAGTTCCGAATACGTATCCATGTCAAAAACAGCTACCCTATAACTGGGACAGTCAAAACAGATCCCCAGCTTCTTCAGTTCCGTAAGGCTTACCTGCACATCCCGGGTACAGTTTACCAGTGTTTCCAGTGCCTTTGACCGGATCACATCTGCATTTTTGTGATAATCCTGAGAGGTCTGGGCAAGGGATTCCATTTTCTGCTGTTCCTTTTTCCTTGCATCTACCTTCTCTTTCATGCTTTCTATGACTCTCGCCAGTTCCATGGCAGTAACCGGCTTCAGCATATACTCACTGACATTGTACCGGATCGCCTTCTTCGCATATTCAAATTCCCCAAATCCACTGAATATGACGATCAGAATATCCGGATAATTATCATGAAGAAATTCGCTGAGTTCCATGCCGTCCATATAAGGCATACAGATATCTGTCAAAACGATATCCACTACATGGTTCTGTACAAACTCCACAGCCTGCCTGCCATTCTCGCAATCCCCCACAAGTTCACAGTCCAGACCTTTCCAGTCAATATTTTCACGAATCGCATCCCTGACCAGAATCTCGTCGTCTACCAATAATATTTTATACATATTAAGTTTTATCCCCCATAAGATCAGGCAGATTGTCCAGGTGCTGCTATTGCCCCAATTTCCGGCAGCCACTGTTTTTCTGTCTGTAAAAAAATCATCGGATATCTCCTGTCCGATTGGTCATCTGATTTTTATTATCATATCATATTTATACTAATTTTTCAATTTTTATCTTTTATTTTTGTATAGTTCATACAAAATAAGGGTACGTTTATGCCGCACCCTCATCTTGTCCTATGTAGTTATATTTCAGGATTTTCCTTTTTATTTCACGATCACGCCATCTTCATCCCAGAGATCATGCCAGTCCTTTGCACCTTTCCAGAGAAATACATGGCCTTTGATCAGACGGTTGTTTTTGTCCAGGGAACGAATGGTTTCCATCTCCTCTTCTGTCAGCGGATCCTCTATGACACATTTCAGGTTCATGGTATAGTTTTTCTCTTTTAATGAGAACGGAATCGGGGAAGCCCCTCTCTGTACTGCCCATTTAATACAGATCACTGCAGGATGTACTCCGTGTGCCTCTGCGATTTTCTTCATTTCCGGAAGTTCAATGTCCGCAATGTCTTCCGGCATCTTGTCTCTCTCCGGACGCTGCGGGGAACCGATGGGGCAGAAACCTACTACTTCAATGCCATGTTCTCTGCAGTAGTCAAAGAGTTCCGGCTGCTGGAAGCATGGATGAAGTTCCATCTCGATAGCCGCAGGTTTGATCCTGCAAAGCGGTAATACTGCTTCCAGTTTCGGGATCGTCATATTGGACATACCGATATGTTTCGTCAGTCCCATATCTACCAGACGTTCCATCTGTCTCCAGGTTGCCATGAAACGGTCCACTGAGAATGGTTTGGAGTCAGGATTACGGGAATCTACATCACAGTGTGGGGCATGATAGTTGGGGAATGGCCAGTGTACATAGTACATGTCCAGATAGTCCAGTCCCAGGTCTCTTAAGGATTTCGCACATGCAAGGAGAACATCTCCTTTTCCATGCATATCATTCCATACCTTGGATGCAATAAAGAGTTCTTCTCTCTTTACCACCCCTTCTTCAAATGCCTGTGCGAAAACCTTTCCGATCTGGTCTTCGTTGCCATAACATGCTGCACAGTCAAAAGAACGATAACCTACGCGGATCGCACCTGCTACAGATGCGGATACTTCTTCCGGATCTGCATGGTCACTTCCGAAAGTTCCCATTCCCACTGCCGGCATCCTGGCTCCTGTGTAAAGTGTTCTCTGCGGAACAGTAGCTGGATCAATAAATGTCATTTGATTTACCTCCTCTGATCTTGCTGACAGATTTTTGCATACATCAGCTTTTTTATTTTCCCTGTATAGTTTTTACTGCTTTCTTAACTTTCTTAAATTCTCAGTCTTCATTTACCAGAAGGATCTTTCCTTTTACCAGACCTGGTGTCTTGTAAAGCTGGAATGCTTCCTGTGCCTGGCTCATCGGAATCTTTTTATAAATAAGTGCCTGGTCAAATTTCAGTTGGCCTGTTGCGAAATAATGTGCAGTCAGATTCCATTCTTTTCCCGGGAATGGAGAACTGTAGGACATCCAGGATCCTGTCAGTTTAAATTCCTTACGGTTCATTTTTTCCCACTGATTCTGTGTAAAGCTCAGTTCTTCATGAGGAGTTCCGATGAAGCAGACATGTGCTTTGTTTGCAGCCAGTTCAAATGCCATATGCATAGTTGGAACCTGTCCTGCTGTCTCGTATACATAACCGTATCCTTTTCCGTCCGTGAGGGCCATTGCTTTCTCCATAAATCCCTCTTCTTTTGTATTGATCACATAATCTGCGCCGAGACGTTTCGCCAGATCCAGACGTTCTTCACTGATATCGAACACTACCACTTTCTTAGAACCAAAGATCTTTGCCCACTGCATGGTGAACATACCGATGGTTCCGCCTCCAAGGATCGCTACACACTGGCCGCCCTGATAATCGTTCTGGAGCAGACCATGAATGGCAACTGTGGATGGCTCGAACATGGCACCCTGTTCATAGGAAATGGATGGATCAAATGGTACTGCGTTCTGCTCCGGGATCACTACATAATCTGCGTTACTTCCGTTCTCTCTGGAACCGATGAAGCTGTAATGTTTGCAGAGAGAGAAGTTGCCATTCTGACAGTCATCACATTTCATACATGGGATCAGCGGTGCACCGGATACGCGGTCCCCCACTTTTACCTTCGTAACACCTTCGCCCACTTCTACTACATCTCCGGAGAATTCATGTCCCAGTACGATGGGATAAAAATGCACCCCATTATGCAGTACACGTGGAACATCTGATCCGCAGATACCGGAACATTTTACTTTTACTTTTACCCAGCCCGGTTTTACCTGAGGTTCTTCTACTTCCTGATAACGTACATCTTCATTTGCTACTACAACTGCTGCTTTCATTGCTCTGTGCCTCCATTTCAGCGGATAGTTCTGATCCGCTTTCTTATATTGCTGCTTATAACAGATTCTTTATTTATTGCAACTTTTTATTCTTATTTCATCATATGTTCCAGTGATCTGTACAGCTCCAGATAATTGGCATATGCTCTGTCATATACTGCCTTCTTATCCGGATCCGGCATGTGCTTTCTTGTCTCTTTCACTGTCAGCGCCACTGCTTCTTCATAATCCTTATAAAAACCAACCCCAACTCCTGCCAGGATTGCGGCACCCAAGGTTGTGGCTGTATCTGAAGCAGGCACTTCCACCGGCTTTCCGGTTACATCAGATTTGATCTGTGTCCAGAGAAGGGAATTCGCGGAACCACCCATTGCCCGGAGCACTTCTGCATGAGCACCTGCTTCCTCTGCAATTTCCAGATTATGGCGCAGGGAAAAAGCTACTCCCTCCATGCAGGCTCTCAGCATATGCCCCTTTGTCTTCGAAAAGTCCAGACCGTAGAATACACCTTTGGCATGAGGATTCCAAATTGGGGAACGCTCTCCTGCCATATACGGAAGAAAAATTACACCGTCACAGCCCGGAGCGATTTTTTCCCCGATCTCATTCAGCTGATCCAGGGAAGATTTGCCGGTTTCTTCTTTCATCATTCTCTCGTAATCTGCAAATTCCCGTTCAAACCAGCGCATCACTCCACCGCCGCCGGTCGTTCCGCCCTGCAGAAGCCACTGTCCGGGTACTACATGAAAGCCCAGGATCAGTCTGGGATCTGCCTGATAGCTGTCTGTGCAGATGCTCATTCCGCCGGCCTGTCCACCCTGCTCCTGTGTTTCTCCCGGATGGATCACTCCGGCCCCAAGCGTACCGCAGGCTGCATCCAGTCCTCCTGCTGCGACGGGAATCCCTGCTGTTAATCCACACTGCTGTGCCGCTTTTTCTGTCACTGTCCCCACGATGGTATCGCAGGAGCAGATTTCGGGCAAAAACTCTGCCGGAATTTCCAGCTTCTCACACATCTGCAGATCCCATGTTCCGGTGTGCATATCGAAACAGTGAAGTCCATATCCCTGTGAAACATCCTGCGTAATGGCGCCTGTCAGTTTATAGACAATATAGCTGTTTGACTGCAGGATCTTATAGATTTTTTTATAAATTTCGGGAAGATTCTCTTTATACCAGAGAATTTTCGTAGTGGTATAAGATGGCTGCAGGGAATTTCCTGCTACTGCAAAAATTTCGTTCTCCCCCATTTCTCTGTTCAAACGGTCACAGATTTCCTGTGCTCTGGTGTCCATCCATATGGGTGTATTGGTTAATACCTTTCCCTCTTTATCAATGGCAATGGCAGACCAGCTCTGACCGTCGATCCCGATCCCTGCAATCTCTTCCGGCGCGATCTGGCCTTTCTCAAGAACTTCCCGGATGGCCTGACATACAGCCTCCCACCATTCCTCCGGATTCTGTTCCACCCAGCCTTCTCTGGGATAATACACCGGATAGTCACCTGTTGCCGCTGCCTTTACCTGTCCTTCCCGGTCAAAAACTGCTACCTTACAGGCACTTGTTCCTATATCAATTCCAAGTAAATAGATCCCTTTCATGATTCCCCCAATTCCTTATCCGTTTCTTATATTTCACGGATATCCCTGACAGATTTCCCCAATTCGATCTCTGTCTGCAATTTCTCCGTTATATAGTTTCTTTCTTCAACCCCGTTTCCTGCGTCCAGACGTTCCAGCATGATCTCTGCCGCTCTCCGGGCGATTTGCTGGGTAGGCTGGGTTACAATGGTAAGTCTGGGGCTGCATGCCCTGGCAAACTCCCTGTTGTCAAATCCCACCAGGGACAGTTCCCTGGGAATCTTTATCCCCAGTTCATTCACACCGATCACAGCACCCATCGTCATTTCATAATTCACCACAAATACTGCTGTCATATGGGGATTTCTTTTCACCAGATCCTCCAGTGCACGGACACCCCCCTGCATGGTATAGTCTCCGTGGTACACCAGTGACTCCTGAACCGGAATGGATCTTTTTTTATGGGCATTACAGTATCCCCGCAGACGTTCCTGGGCTGTGTAGATCTCACGGGGACCGCCGATCAGTCCGATGTTTCTGTGTCCTTTTTCAAATAAAAGATCCACTGCCCTTTCTGCTGCTTTCTCATTGTCTACCAGAACACAGTCACTGGAGATTCCCGGGATCTTACGGTCTATAAGCACAACAGGTTTCCCTGTTTTATAGAAGGATTTCAGATGCGATCCTGTCTCATCTACAGGCATGCTGATGATCCCGTCCACCCTTTTGCGCATAAGGAAATCCACTGCGTCTTTTTCCCTCTTTTTGTCTGTACGGCAGTCACATACAATGGTGGCATATCCATGGCTGCGCAAAATATCCTCGATCCCGATAATGATCTGTGTACAGAAGATCTGATCCAGCTCCGGGATCACCACACCGATGGTCCTGGTAGCATTGGTCTTTAATCCCCTTGCCACTTCATTGACTTCATAGTGAAGTTCTTCGATTGCTTCTTCGATCTTGATCCTGTTTTTTTCCCTCACATTTCCTCCGTTAAAATAAGAGGAAATGGTGGCAAGCCCCAGTCCTGTACGTCTGGCAATGTCTTTCATGGTTGCTGCCATAAAATTTACTCAGCCTTTCCGTCGCAACCGCAGACTTTCATACGTCCTTTGACAAGTTCTTTCACTGCTTCGATTCCTGCCTTGCCATATACTTTCGGGTCAAATACATCCGGGTTTTCTGCGAAGGTTTCTTTTACAGCTTTGGAATAGGCGGCACGTAATTCTGTGGCAAAGTTTACTTTACAGATACCGCGTTTCACACAGTCACTTACATCTTCATCTGTAAGTCCGGATGCGCCATGAAGAACCAGCGGGATATCTACTACTTTACGGATCTCGCTTAAGCGCTCTTTGTCAAGGACTGGAGTTCCTACATAGAAGCCGTGTGCTGTTCCGATGGCTACTGCCAGAGAAGTAACACCTGTGCGCTCTGCGAATTCTTTTGCCTGTGCTGGGTCTGTGTTGGTATCTGCTTCTGCTTCCAGATCGTCTTCCTTGCCGCCTACCTTGCCAAGTTCTGCTTCACATGGAACACCGATGGCTGCTGCCACATCAGCGACCTTTTTGCTCACTGCAATGTTTTCTTCAAAGTCCAGTTTCGAACCGTCGATCATAACAGAGGTATATCCTGCATTCAGAGCCTGCATTGCCAGTTCGAAGCTACTGCCATGATCCAGATGAAGGCATACAGGTACAGATGCTTTCGCTGCTTCTGCTGCTACGATAGCCTGATAAGTTTCCAGTGTTCCGTATTTCACAGTAGACGGTGTGGTCTGGATCATGACAGGTGCTTTTAATTCCTCTGCTGCCTGAATGATCGCCTTGACCATTTCCATGTTCTCTGCATTAAATGCACCTACTGCATAGCCGCCTTTCTGCGCTTTTAATAACATTTCCTCAGATGTAACCAATGGCATTTTTTTATCCTCCTGTTTTCGAAATATGGTGATTTATGTCTTTTCGTTCCAAAACCGAAACGTTTCTGTTTTAGATTATCATACAGCCCATGCTCTCTACTGTCAACTATAAAAATTTTATCTTTTTCTGGAAAATTTTACCTTGATTAATGGTGCTGATGATTGTAAACTGTTAGTTATAAGTGAGTGTACAAATACTACTGTTCATTCCGTACACAGTGACGTATGGACAGTAACTGCTCTGTTACAGTGTTCATTTTCAGGGATAGTGAGTGAGCCGTAACTGCAGATTCTATTTTGAAAGGGGTAATTACTTATGTTAATGGGAATTCCTGAAATTTTATCACCGGAATTATTAAAGGTTTTATGTGAAATGGGACACAGTGACCGTCTTGTGATCGCAGATGGCAACTTCCCGGTTGAATCCATGGGAAAGAATGCCATCACCATCCGCTGTGACGGACATGGCGTACCGGAGATCCTTGATGCGATCCTTCAGCTGTTTCCTCTGGATACTTATGTAGAGCATCCTGTCAATCTCATGGAAGTTATGCCTGGAGATGATGTGGAAACTCCAATCTGGGATACCTATAAAGAAATCGTAACCAAACATGACCAGCGTGGTGAGAAAGCCATCGGCAATATCGAGCGTTTCGCTTTCTATGAAGAAGCAAAGAAAGCATACTGCATTATCTCCACCAGTGAGAAAGCACTGTATGCCAATGTAATGCTTCAGAAGGGTGTTGTAGTTAACAAATAACCACAGGTCTGCCTTTCATTTATTACTTCGATAATTAGGACAATTCGAAGTTTCCTTTGAACTGTCTCAATTATACACACATTTTCCAAAAAAGAACAGCTGCACCATTTTGGTGCAGCTGTTCTTTTTTATTCTATTTACTGTTCAATAGGAATCATCCATCCTTATTTTTTCTTTTTAAGAAAATAGATCATCAGGATAACGATCACAATGATCCCGATAATACTGATCCAGGTCACCGGACTATGGAACCCGCCGACTGCTTTTACATTCTCACCAGACGCTTTCTTTGTATCATCCTGGCTGTCTTTTGTGCTTTCTTTTGTTGGTGTGGCTTCCTTTGTGGGAGTGATCTTCTCTGTAGGAGTTACTTCCTGGGTTGGCGTCGCTTCCGGAGTCGGTGTAGCTTCCTCTGTAGGAGTAGCCTCCGGGGTTGGTGTTACTTCCTCTGTAGGAGTGGCTTCCGGAGTTGGTGTCACTTCTTCTGTAGGAGTGGCCTCCGGAGTTGGTGTTGTTTCTTCCGTAGAGGTAGCTTTCGGAGTTGGTGTTGTTTCTTTCTCAGCTGCTGTCTGAGCGCTGTCACCCTGCATGTCAACTACCTCGGACTGATAATCTGTATCACGGTCCAGACTCAGCCAGCCTTCTGGATCTGTATCTGCTTTTCCCCAGTTCACACCGTCTTCACCGTGGATCTGCTGTGAGATATGTACGACCGTTCCATCTGCAATTCCATCAGAACCTGCGACTTCTCCGTATTTCTCACCTGGTCCGTTATAAAGATCTGCGTTTCCGTCTTCTGTCTGTACCTTTACCTGGAGGTCTACGTCCTCGCCGCCAAAGGTCTTAAATTCTGACTCGATGGCTTTCGCTCTGTCTACAGGATCCAGATTATCCATAGGCACATATCCATTCATTCCATGGTACTGTGTATATCCCCATTTCTTATTGTCAGTACCGGTCTTCTCTCCCTGAATATGAATGGCAGTTCCGTTTACGATCTGTTTCTCATTCAGCCTGCTGCTCTGTGGATCTGCTTCTGAATAAATATACACTCCTCCATCCGGACTCTGCACGATCATATAATAATCCGTTACATACTCCGGATCCTGGCTGACACCATCATCAGCCCAGACGTTCACTGCCAGCAGCAGGCTGCACAGCAACGCCACAATGATTCCCCATTTTTTCTTCATACTTTCTGTCCTTCACTTTTTCATTTTCAACGTTTCACAGCAGATGAGCTTTTATATCCGCTGTAGGATCTTCCGTAAGGTTCTTTCACATACGCCCTTACCGCATAATAGTATGATACACCTTTCTTAGCGGTTTTGTCCAGATATGTTGCTGCAGTTCCTTGGGAAATTACTTTAATTGATTGATAAGTTCCGCCTTTTATCTTCCTGTATATGCGATAACCGTCACAATTCTTCTGCGCTTTCCAGCGGATACGGATTCCTTTGCTCTCTTTTTTCACAGAAGTGATGGTCTGCTTCGCAGGAACTGCCTTGATCACTTCCCCGGTTGTATAGCTGCTTAAATAAGTTTTCCCTCCTGCCTTATACCAGGCACGGACTGTGTATCGGTAAGACTGGGCTGGGGTTATCTTCATATCTTTATATTTCAGGACAGAACCGCTGACAGAAGCAATCTTGCTCCATTTGCCCCCTTTTCCTGGTCTTCGGTATATATTATAGCCTGCAGCGTGGGATACTTTTTTCCAGGATACGGTATTGGAATCCTGTTCTGCTTTTACCTGGAAACTGGGTTGTTTTATGGTTCCATACGTATCCAGGGTTCTGGTATGTGCTTTGATCCTTGCACTCCAGTTCTCTTCTTTCGTATCGTGCCATGCGCCCTGGTCCCCAGCTTCTTTATAAAAGGTCTGGCCTTCCTGAATATCTGCCTGTGATTCAAACCAGGTGCTTCCGTCTGCATTGTTGTACTGCGCAGACGCTTCTACACCGAATTTTATGGTTTTGCTGCCATTGTTGCGGATCACTATCGCATATTTTTCACCTGGAAACAGTGTCACTTCCGGGATCTCTATGGTCTGTACCCCTGCTATGGACTGGGTGAATTCATAAGGCTGGGCGTAGGCTGCTTTTCCGCTCTCCGGATTCTGGCTGTCTGTTACACCGGTGTATATCTGTATGGCATAAGAAGAATTGTCCGTAAATGAAGTAACATTGATCTCTCCCAGAGACTCCTGTTTCCCTTTTCCTGCCTCTGCGATATAAATCGCTGCCACAGACTCTCCCGTTGTTATCTGCACTGTAGTAACTGCGGAGGATCCATCATAAAAATAATTGTTTTTGTACTGCTGATCTTCCACGGCAGAGGCTTCTGCTGCCACCAGATTGCTGATATTGGGATCCTGATAGGAAAGATAAAAATAGCCCTCATCTCCCCAGTCACTGCCCCAGCTGTTTTTGGCGATCCATGCTCCGTCTGCAGTGACCTTGGACTTCGAAAGGAAATTATCTTTCGAATAATTGTCATCCCATCCCACGATCGTCACGATATGGTTAATACGTTTGCCAGATCGGGTTGTCAGATCACTGTAGCCGCCTGTATCTGCATTGTAATAAGAAGTTCCCATATAAAACATCACTGATACAGACTGATTCTGGGTGATCATCCGCTTCATTCTGTTTACGGAATATCCTGAGAAATAAGCATTCTTCAGGTATGCAGCTGCATGATATGCCTTATCACTTCCAACAGGCTGTGTTAGATCTTTGGTATGGGTCTCATCTGTAGGGAACGGCACATCGTCCTCTGTAGTCATTCCTGACCATCCTGAGAGGAAAATGGATGCCAGATAATCGTTGCCACCGATTTCATGATAATCGCCGTTTACAATATTCTGGTCTCCCGTCGTATTTCCCAGAGGATCATTCTCCCTGTGAGAAAAGAAATAAGACAGATGTTCTTCTGACAGGTCGTATTCCCCTTTTCCCTGAGAAAGAAGGGAGGTCTCCAGCAGGGACGCCTGGCCAAATGCCCAGCAGGTACCGAAAGGATGCTGGTTTTTCGCTGCAGTGACTACCCCCAGTTGTCTGGCATCATAGGTTTCCGGGTAAGATGCCGCTCTCTCTCCGTATGCAGAATAGACAGATTCCAGATCACTGTCTACCTGAATTCCCGGATCCAAAGGTGTCAGTTCTTTGATCGGAGCAAGCTGCTCTTCTTTTTCCTCTTCTGTCAGAGGACGTCCTTTGATATAGCGGATTCCTTCGGATATACTTTCTTCTCCGTTCTGGAAATCCTCATGATCCTGAAATTCCTCTCCAGACTGAAAGCTTTCTGTCTCATCTTCTGCAGTAAATTCTGAATCTTCCATGCTGAAATCTGCCAGAAATTCTTCAGCCCCGTTAGTGTTATCCTGCTGTATTTCTTCCACGCCGGATCCGAATTCTTCCTGTGCCATCACAGGTGTTCCGGACAGAACCATGGAACATGCGAGAAATATGGGAAATATCCTCATTCCTTTATTTCCTCCAATCATTAAAATAGACCCGGAACTTCCGCAGTCCCGGCATCATAAGATAATGCCATTATATCTGTTCTGGCAGTAAAATTCAAGCAGTAACTCTGTTCCTGAAAATACCCGCCTCTGTATCAAAGAGACGGGTATTTTCAGGAATTTTATTTATCTGTTGTTATTATTTGTAAAGAGGTCCATAGTTCTTACAAGCTCTGAAATCTGCACCTTCTTTATCCATTCCAAATGCATTCCATGCTGCCGGACGGAAGATATCTTTCTCAGGTACATTGTGCATGCAAACCGGGATTCTCAGCATAGAGCACATTGTGATCAGATCTGCACCGATGTGTCCGTAGGAGATTGCACCGTGGTTAGCACCCCAGTTGTTCATAACATCGTATGCACTCTTGAATGCACCGTCTTTGCCATCGCATCTCGGAACGAACCATGTGCATGGCCATGTGTAGTCTGTACGTTTCCAAAGTGTATCAGATATATCTTCCGGAAGTTCTACTGTCCATCCTTCTGCGATCTGAAGAACCGGTCCAAGTCCTTTTACAAGGTTCAGACGGATCATTGTAGCAGGCATGGTAGCTCTTGTCTCAAATCTGGATGAGAATCCGCCTCCACGGAAGTATCCGTTATCAGCTGCATTCCATGTAGTAGCTTTCATGATGGCTTTCTGATCTTCTTCTGTTACATTCCACCATTCTTTCATGATGCCTTCGCCGTTTTCATCTTTCACAACACCGGAAGCGTCAAGGCAGCATGCACCGGAGTTGATCAGATGGATGATACCATCGTTCTCTTTTGCAACGCCTTCCAGGTCATATCCTGTAACACGTTTCACAGCATTTGCACTCCAGTATGTACGAACATCTGCGAACATCTGAGCACGTCCTGTAAGGAGTTTCATGAACAGCATTCCAAGGCCGTTGAGTACGTCGTTCTCTGTAGCCAGGATGTATGGCTCTCTTGCTCCGTTCCAGTCAAAGGAAGTATTCAGCATAGCTTCTGCGAAGTCACCGTTCGGATAGAAGTCTGTCCACTGTCTCTGTCCCTGGAAACCAGCTGCCAGAGCGTTATGTCCGATTGCTTCTTCGGAGAATTTAGGATCAAGCTTGTCGCATCCATTCATAAGTTCCTGGATGATAACAGCCATCTTAACTACGAATTCAAACTGCTCTTCTTTCTGCTCTTCTGTCATCTGCAGTTCAGGTGGGTTCTTGTCGAAACCGATGGTGCAGTTCTCTTTTGCCCATTTCATAGCTTTATCGAATTCTTCATGATCATAGATGCCTTCTGTCATACGACGGATGATCTCAACCTCGTCAACAGATTCTACACGCATTCCCAGATAGGATTCGATGAAATCAGGATCAATGATAGATCCACCAATACCCATAGTAACGGAACCGATCTGCAGCCAGGATTTGTTTCTCATGGTAGCTACTGCTACTGCTGCACGTCCGAATCTTAACATTTTCTCTTTTACATCTTCCGGCATCTCTGTGTCGTCAGCATCCAGAACTTCGTGTCCGTAGATACCGAATGCAGGCAGACCTTTCTGTGCATGTGTTGCCAGAACAGATGCAAGGTAAACAGCACCAGGTCTCTCTGTAGCATTGAAGCCCCATACAGCCTTGATCGTCTGAGGATCCATATCCATTGTCTCAGCACCATAGCACCAGCAAGGTGTAACTGTTACTGTGATATCAACGCCTTCATGTCTGAACTTGTCAGCACATGCAGCTGCTTCACCAACACGTCCGATGGTTGTGTCAGCGATGACAACTTTCACTGGTTCGCCGTTAGAATATCTTAAGTTTGCTTCATATAATTCCTTAACGGATTTCGCCATGTTCATGGTCTGCTCTTCCAGAGATCCACGAACATCTAATGCTCCTCTACGACCATCGATAGTAGGTCTGATTCCAATTACCGGATAGCTGCCGATTAATCTGCTCTTTGCCATAATAAAATACCTCCTGATAATATAATCTCCATGCAGGATTTCTCCTGCTATTCCCCAATAGCTTGTTACTGATATCTATTATATAATTGCATTTCTGAAATTACTTGTGTTATAATAGCAAAAAACAGTACAATATTCACTTTTTCTGTTTTAATCATAAAATTTCTGTAAATTTTTCAAAGGAGGATATTTTTTTGCATGATATAGACCGCAACGAAGACCGTCCAAGAGGCACTTATGAGTTTCCTTTTGAGTTTCACCATATTGGTCAGAACCATCCCAGATATGTCATGTCTTACCACTGGCATGTGGAATATGAGATCATTCGTATTCTGAAAGGTTCTCTTACCGTCACTTTAGACGAAAAAAGTTTTACTGCCAATGAGAATGATGTTATTTTTGTACATAGTGGAATCCTTCATTCCGGAATTCCTGAGGATTGTGTTTATCAATGTATTGTTTTTGATATCAATACTTTTCTGAAAAACAATCCGGTCTGCGGGGAATATATTCAGAAGATCCTTCACCAGGAAATGATGCTTTTTTCTCATTTTACAGCAGAACAGCCGGAAATCTTAAGCTGTGTTTCTTCTTTATTTCAGGCGATGTACAGCAAAAATCCAGGATATGAGCTGATTGTATTTGGACAATTTTACCACTTTTTCGGTCTGGTTTTTAGTAATCATTACTTTGTGGAAAATCCTACCAGGGCCCGTCGGGATTACAAGCGCATTCTGCAGTTGAAACAGGTTCTGGAATTCATCGAGAAGAATTATGCCAGCCCTCTCACCCTGCAGCAGCTGTCTGCCTCCGTTTCCATGTCCCCCAAATATTTCTGCAGATTTTTCTCAGAAATGACCCATCAAACTCCTATGGATTATCTAAACCGACAGCGTATTGAAGAAGCCTGTTACCAGCTTGCAGCTACAGACGACTCTATTACAGAGATTGCTTACCGCAATGGCTTTAATGATCTGAGCTACTTTATCCGGACTTTCCGAAAATACAAGGGGATCACCCCTGGGAAATATAAGCGAAGATAAAACGAAAACCGGAGCAGTCTCCTGCTTCAGGAGTGCCCCGGTTTTATGTAGCCGTTCTTCTGACTGTGTCCGTTTCAGAAGCTATGAGAAATACCTGAACGGTATTTTCTTTTGTAAAAGACCTGGTTCAAAAAAAGTTTTAGATATGATTTACAGATGATGTCTTTTGTTGTTCTCTGCTTTTCACAGCAACTGTATTTATTCTAACAGACCTGAATGCAGATTACAATGAAAATCGTTCCCGTTTATCCGGGGAATGTGGACAGCAGGCGACAGTATTTCACTGTGTATTGTTTATCTTCCTGAGAAATTTCTCCCCATATTTCGTATATTTATGTTCTCCTACACCGGATACTGTCAGCATTTCTTCTTTATCATGAGGTTTGATGATACACATATGTACCAGGGTTTTATCAGAAAATACAATATACGGCGGCACCTTCTCTTCTCTGGCAATTTCCATACGCAGCTGACGCAGCCTCTGAAACAGCGGTTCGTCCTCCTGGGAAAGTACACCGGAAGTTTTTGTCTTTGTTTTCTTTGATTCTTTCTCTGTTTTGGGTTTCTTTTTCTCTTCCCGTGCCATTTTCATGATCAGCACAGCATCCGGCTGCAACAATATTTCTGACTGGCCGGTCAGTTTCACCAATGTATATGCATCGTTGGAAAGGGACAGGTATCCTTTTTCCAGAAGATAATGAAAGATCTGGCGAAGACGGTAAATGGGGATTTCTCTGCAGCTTCCATAGCAGGGATTCTCCTCCATCTGGTACTGTCGTATCTTCGCAGTGCTGGCTCCCCGAAGAGTATCCAGGATCACCGTTACCCCATAGCGCTGATGGCAGGCTTTTACACACTGGATGATCTCCCCTGCTTCTTTTGACACATCTGTTTCCACAAACTCTGTCAGGCAGTTGCTGCAGTTTTCACAATAATTGGATCCATATTCTCCAAAATACCGCAGAATATAGTCTCTGAGACACTCATGGGTGAAACAGTAAAACGTCATCTTGCGCAGACGTTCTTCATCCCGCTCCTGAACCAGCGCACGGGTCACAGGATCCAGTTCCTGATTCTCCTGGTTATTCTCAATGAAGAACCGGTTGGTGATCACATCCTGACCACTGTACAGCAGAATACATCTGGATGGCTCCCCGTCACGTCCTGCACGCCCTGCTTCCTGATAATAGCTCTCCATATTCTTCGGCATATTATAGTGGATCACATACCGCACATCCGATTTATCAATTCCCATTCCAAATGCATTGGTAGCTACCATGATCCGGCATCTGTCATAAATGAAGTCGTCCTGATTGTTCCGGCGCTCTTCGTCTGATAACCCGGCATGGTATCTGGTGACAGAGAATCCCTCTTTTATCAGCTTTCCGCATACTTCTTCCACCAGCTTTCGGCTGATACAGTAGATGATCCCGCTTTCTTCTCTGTGCTCTGTCACATATTCACAAACATAACCGTATTTGTCTTTCGGCGTCTGCACTGAGAAAAACAGATTCTCCCTGTCGAATCCGGTTGTTGTCACAAAGGGATCCTGAAGTTTGAGAATATCTATGATATCATCTCTTACTTCTCTGGTAGCTGTAGCTGTAAATGCACTGACTACCGGGCGCCGTGGAAGTTTATCTATAAACTCCATGATCTTCAGATAGCTTGGACGGAAATCCTGTCCCCATTGAGATACACAATGTGCCTCATCTACAGCAACCATGGAAATGTCCACATGAAGGGCGAAATCCAGAAACTCTTCATTTAACAGGCGCTCCGGTGCTACATAGATGATCGGATAGCGCCCTGTTTTCGCCAGGTTCAGTACTTTATAATACTGGTTCACAGTCAGGGAACTGTTCAGATAAGCAGCCAGGATTCCTGCCTGGTTCAATGCACTTACCTGATCTTTCATAAGCGAAATTAAGGGAGAAATCACCAGTGTAATTCCTCCCATCATCAGTGCCGGAATCTGATAACATAAAGATTTGCCGGCTCCTGTGGGCATGATTCCCAGTACGTCTCTGCCTGAAAGAATCCCATCGATCACTTCTTCCTGGCCTTCTCTGAATGTATCGTATCCAAAATATTTTTTCAGTATTTGATTTTTCGTCAATTTTTCGGATGATCCTCTCTCTTTATTTCTGTCTCTACGCAGCTGCTGTGTAATTTAGCTGCTGTGTAATTTAGCTGCTGTGTAATTTAACAGTTGCGTCTCTTATAGTACCTCATTTAAAATAGATTGTCCATACTCTGCCAGACTGTGGTCCTCTTCACCGGTGCCGCCGCTGACTCCCAGACCTCCGACCACGGTATCTCCTATTTTCAGCGGAACACCGCCGCCGAAAATTACGATCTTTCCATCATCAAGTTTATCTGCACCGAAAAAGGTTCCTCCAGGCTGAGCCATTTTCCCAAATTCCATGGTAGACATTCTTACTGCTGCAGCTGTGTATGCTTTCTTCATAGCAGCATCAAAACTTACCAGAAATGCTCCATCCATTACATGAACTGCCACCGGATTTCCTTCTGCATTACATATAGAAATTACCGCGCGTTCTCCCCTGCGCAAAGCTTCCTGCTCGATTCTGTCAATGAGCTTTTTCGCAGTTTCCAATGTAATTCTGGTCTGCACTCCCATACGTCTTAAAACCTCCTGAATCACTGCTTCGTTCACGGCATTCAGCCCGATTCCGGCTGGTGCTGCTGGTGCTGCTGTTTCTGACTGTACCGGCGCTGTTGCCATTTCCGGCACTTTCCCGGAATTTCCACCTGCTGCAGGCTTCTGTGTATCTGTATGCAGTTCTTCTTTTTCTTCTGTGTATCTTGCCAGAAGGTACAGATAATCTGACAGACGGTTCAGATACTTCTTACTCTCTGTGTCTGCTCCGAATTTCACACTTACCTGTGCCAGGCACCGTTCCGCTCTTCTGGCAACTGCCCTTGTAATATCAATTTCTGCTGCCAGACTGCTTCTTCCTGTAAGTTTATGGGAAACAGGCTGCTTACAAAGTTCTTCCAGATGATCTGTCTCTGTTTCCAGAGCTGTCACCTGTTCTTCGCTTATCCTGCATTCCCGGTTATAAGGGTCCTCTACTCCCGCTGTGATCAGATCCAGATTCTTCTGTATTGTTTCCAGAAACTGAACCGTTTCCTGAGGATCATAAGAATTTACGAACCCAAACATACTGAGCATCAGACCAATGTGGCTGCTTAGTTCATCTACAGCACCGCCAAGCTGGATGCGGTCATCCGACTTGGAAATATTTCTGGTACGTGCCATGTCTGTAATTCCCTTGTCTCCTCTTTTTGTATAAATACTCATCTGCGGTTCATCTCCTGTTATCTGGTTTCAGCGGCAGTACAGCACTACCTGCATTTACTACGTTTCATCCTGCTCAGATATAAAAGGTCCGGCTGTTTCCGGCCAGACCTTTCTGTTTTAGAATGACCATAATTTCTTATAGATCTTCACAATATCTTCTTTGGTAGGAACTCTCGGGTTCGCTGCTGTGCATGCATCTGCCAGAGCTGCATCTGCCATCTTGTCAATAGCTCCGAAATATGCATCTGGTGTAACTGTACCAAGTTCCTCGATGGTCAGCGGAATGTTCATTTCCTTCTGCATAAACTGAATCCAGTTTACCAGGGAGCGCACTGTCATGACCTTATTATAATTATTCAATCCAAGGATATGTGCAATGCTGGCATATCTGTCTACAGCCGGAAGATAGGTTTCCTGGCTCTTACTGTGTTTGTTGATATCTGAATTGAATTCTACAATATGCGGAAGAAGCATGGCATTGGCTCTTCCATGAGGAATATGGAACATTGCGCCAAGCTGATGCGCCATACTGTGTGTGATTCCCAGTCCTGCTGTATTAAAGGAAAGTCCTGCCAGACAGGAGGCTACATGCATCTTCTGACGTGCATGCATATCACTTCCATCCAGATATGCTCTCAACAGAAATTCGCCGCAGATCTCTACCGCTTTCTCCGCAAGTGCTGCTGAAAATTCATTGTGGTTTATGCTCACATAAGATTCCAGTGCATGTGTAAAAACATCCATTCCTGTATCTGCTGTGATCGCAGGTGGAACACTTTTTACAAGTTCTGCATCCAGGATCGCTTCATCTGCAGTCAGGCTGTCAGAAATCAGCGGATATTTTATATGCGCATTGGTATCATTTACAACCGCAAAGGAAGTAACCTCTGATCCTGTTCCGCTGGTAGTAGGAATCGCGATCAGGCCTACCTTGCCGTAATTATTGATCTTCAAGGCAAACTCACGGATTGCTTTGGAAGAGTCAATGGCTGAACCGCCGCCTACTGCAATAACTGCCTCCGGCTGATACTGCAGGAATTTTTTTACACCTTCTGCAATCTTATCTATGGGAGCATCCGGAACTACATCATGGAAAATATCATACTCGATCCCTCCACTGCTTAAAGGCTTTGTGATTAGATCGATCATACTGCTCTGCACCACAAACGGATCGGTGATGACAAGTACCCTTTTATATGGTATTTCTTTCAGTCTGTCCAGGGCATTACTGCCGAAATGGATTGCTGTTTTCATTTCAAAAGTCTTCATATTACAATACCCCTTTTCTCCGGTATCAGACAGGATATCTGCACTCTACACCTAATTTTTCAAAGTATATCCTCCACCTGTCCGCAGGCTTTGTATCTGTTACAACTATATCTACATCCTTCAGGCTACCTGCAACAGAAAACGCAGTCTGGTCAAATTTTGAACTGTCCACAACCAGGATCTTCTCATGACCGGAACTCATCATGGCTCTTTTCGTGGAACCGAAAGATTCCTGTGATTCCATAATCCCCCACTCACGATCCAGCGCCTTGCAGGAAAAGATCACTTTATCTACATAGTAGGAGCGGATGGATTCGTCTGTCTTGGATCCAAGGAAAGCCAGATAGCCTTCTTTCATCACTCCTCCTGTGGAAATAATATTCCAGCCGGACACATCTGAAAGTTCCAGCAGGATCTCCATGGAATTCGTGATCACTGTCAGACGTTCTTTCTCTTTCAGTGCCTTCGCCACAAATACTGCTGTTGTGCTGGCATCCAGGAAAATATGATCCCCATCATTTACAAGAGAAGCAGCAATTTCCGCCATTCTCTGCTTTCCTGAAACGTTCTGGTTCTTGCGGACATTAAAAGGTAAATCAATGCTTATATCCTCATTAATCACAGCACCGCCATAGCTCTTTATCGCAAGTCCTTCCTTTTCAAGTTTGTCCAGATCGCGGCGTATGGTCTCTTCAGAGACATTATAAAGCTGGCTCAGTTCGCTGACTACCACCCGCTTATCTGCCTGTAATTTTTCGAGAATCAGATTTCTTCTCTCCAGTGCAAGCATTGTTTCTGCCTCCTTTTCTGAGGAAATATTTTTATGGAATGTCAGGGTCAAAAAATTTTCGACCCTGGATATTACAGAATACTGTCGATCATTCTTCTGTCAGGATGTGCGATAACGGAAGAATCCAGATACATACCTTTGGCAGATACCAGTTCTTTCGCTCTCTCAATAGAAGCTTCTACTGCGGAAACCTCTCCTGTTATCATCATATAGGATTTTCCGCACATACCTTTGGCAATACGAAGTTCGATCAGGTCAACAATAGCAGTCTTGGCTGCCTGGTCTGCTGCCTCAATGATTGAAGCTGCATCATAAGTTTCCAGAATTCCCAGTGCACTGACATCTTCCACCTGTGTGGTTCCGTAGATAGCCGGGAAAATAGATTCATGAGGATTGCCCAGCACAAAGCTGTCGATGCATTTCTCCTCATATGTAGTTACAGCAGCATCAACAGCTGCTTTCACCGCACTTAAGTCACCGGTAATAATTGCAATATATTTACCAGGACATACGGTCTGTGCCTCGACGATCTCTACCTCAGATGTTTTTACCATAGCATCTGCTGCAGTAACGCCTGTAGCTGTGGTCTTAAATTCAATCATTCCGATTGCTTTACTCATTTTGTGCACGTCCTTTCTACTTTACTGCAATAATGATGTAACGGTCAGTTATTTCAGTGACTTTACCGCTGACAGAGGCGTGGATTCCCACACTTAAGCCCTGTGCAGGCTGTGCGATCATCTGTCCTCTTGTTACCTGATCACCAGCTTTGACAACTGCCTGGGCAGGTGCACCAATATGCTGGCTCAGTAATATTTTTACTTTCTTAACCTGTACAAGTTCCTCATTCAGTGGAGCATCTTTGTCATACTTTGTAAGTCCGAGACGTGCCATCAGACGCTCTTCAGGAACTTTACGGTATTCTCTGGATTCCTGTACCGGTTTCGGCTGTACGCCCTGTGGAGGACGGATGCCAGCCTTTCTCAGGCCGCCTTTCATATCTGCCAGAAGGCTTCTCGGAGCCAGACTCTGCGGACATGAATACATTTCGCACACACCGCAGGAGCTGCAGAATGAGGCATCCAGATATGGATTCAGGTCTCTGAAATCATGATTGGAAGCGGCTCTCATAAACTTCGCTGGATCAATCGGATGTCCCAGATTATGACGTGGGCATAAATCTGTACAGGTATTGCACTGACAGCAGATAGATGCTGCACGTTTCAGATCTATAGAAGAAGTCCGCTGCTTCTTCGCTACAATAAGATGGTCTTTTGGTAAAACCAAAATCGCATTTGTTGTCTTTGTTACAGGATCAGATCCATTTCCAATGCGTCCCATCATCGGTCCGCCAACGAAATAAACAGGATCCTTCACTGTTACAGTACCTGCCTGTGCCACAACTTCCTCCAGTGTACATCCAAGAGGAACTTTCACTGTTACAGGGTCACTGACTTCTGCAACAACAGATACATATTTGTCTGTAACCGGCTGTTTCTCTTCTACAGCACGATATACATTATAAACAGTTTCAACATTGAATACGGCTACTCCCTGCTCAATAGGCAGTCCTCCCGGCCGTACTACACGTCCGGTTGCCTCATAAATGAGTACAACCTCATCTCCCATAGGATATACTTCATCCAGAAGATGGAGTCTCATTCCCGGGAATTCTTCGATGTGCTGATTTAACGCACGAATTGTCTGTACATAAGATTTCTTGATTCCAATGATAGCTTCAGAAGCACCTACCGTCTCCTGGATCATATGGAATGTTTTCATAATTTCGTATGCGTGTTTCTCCAATAACTGTCTGTGTAATTTCAGTAATGGTTCACACTCCGCACAGTTCATAAGAATGGTATTGGCCTTGTCTGTGAGCTTCATATAAGTAGGAAATCCCGCTCCACCGGCACCAACTACACCATTCTGCTGTATAATATCTTGTAATTCTTTGATTTCCATGGCGTTACTCCAATCCTGCACCGTCATCAATGATACCAACGATCGCCGCATCCACCGGTGCTGTTTCTACGCCGCAGCCAATTCTCGCTGCGCTTCCCTGTGCCACCAATACATATTCGCCGATTCCCGCACCGATCATATCGATCGCCACGATCTGGCTGAGGTCACCTTTCATATGATGCACCGGCTCGATAATCATAAACTTGCTTCCTATCAGTTTTTCACATTTCCGTGTGGAAACCACACTTCCTACTACTTTGCCTACAATCATATGAGCCTCCGGTATTTTTATACTTCCATTGCCGGCGGGATTTCCCGCCGGCAAACAGAAAATATAATTATTTAATTATTGTAACAGTATTGCCTGTGGCAATTCTCGCTGCATTTGCTTCGTCTGTATCAATGTGCATTTCCAGTGTGAAACTGTCATCCACACGGATCTTGACCTGATTGAAGATCGTTCCTCTCTCATTGTCAGCCTTCACTGATACGATATCGCCGTCTTTCACACCAGCAGCCTGTGCATCTTTCGGGGACATATGAATATGGCGCATTGCCACGATACATCCTTCTTTCAGATATACGGCACCTTTCGGACCTACGATCGCGATAGGGGCACTTCCGGCAATATCTCCGGACTCCCTCACCGGAACATTCATTCCAAGCTTGATGGCATCTGTCGCAGATACCTCTACCTGTGAAGCTTTACGCACAGGTCCGAGAATTCTTACATTCTCGATGGCACGAAGCTTCAGGCCTACAATAGTCACAGTTTCGTTGGAAGCGAACTGACCGCCCATCAGTGTTTTTTTCTTTGTAAGCTGATAGCCTGGTCCGAACAATGCTTCCACATGTTCCTGTGTCAGATGGATGTGTCTTGCAGAAACTCCAATGGGAACTACGAATCCATTGGTCCTTTTATCATTCTCGTTGATTGCCTGGATCACCATTCTGGTGATCAGTTCAATATTATTGGTTTCCAAGAATACACCTGCTTTCTGTCAGAAATCGCGGATCTGTTATTTTAATACAGGCAGGATTTTCTCTACATCTGTGTGTGGTCTCGGGATTACATGTGTAGCTACTAATTCGCCAAGTCTGGATGCTGCTGCACTTCCACTTTCTACTGCAGATTTAACAGCTCCTACGTCTCCACGAACCATAACTGTTACAAGTCCGGATCCGATCTTCTCTGTTCCTACTAATGATACGTTTGCAGCTTTGCACATCTGGTCTGCTGCTTCGATTGCTGCTGTAAGTCCTCTGGTTTCAACCATTCCTAATGCTTCCTGTGTCATAATTTTTTCCTCCTTATGAGATACTGTTTTCGTTATCTTTTCCTTTTTAGGCTCTGTTTCTTTTACTGTTTCAGCCGCCGTATCTGCTGGTTTCTCAGCAGCTTTGGCTCTGCTGCGTGTACCCCTGCGGGTCTTTCCTGTGGCAGTTGCCTTTTCGGGGGCTGTATTGTCTGCTTCCGGTTTCTTTGGTTCAGCCATTATTCATCCCCCTGTTTCTCTTTATTCTTCCAGCGGCTTGCACTTAATTCCACCATTCTGACTGTTTCTTCATGGGGACGGGCAATTACTGCATAACTTGCAGGTTTCTTGATGGCACCTGCCACAGCTGCATTCACAGCTTCTGTAACGGCAGATACATCACCTTCGACTATAATAGTAACCAGTCGTCCGCCCAGCTTACGTTCCCATGACGCCAGCTCAACGTCTGCTGTTTTGCACATGATGTCCAGTGCATCGATTGCTGCAACGACACCTGTGATCTCTATAAATCCGTATGATTTACTCATGAGCGAACTCCTTTAAATACTTTTGTTCCGTGACTGGTCAGATGCTTGGAAGAATTTTTTCTACATCTGTATGAGGTCTCGGGATTACATGTGTAGCTACTAATTCGCCAAGTCTGGATGCTGCTGCACTTCCGCTTTCTACTGCAGCCTTAACAGCTCCTACATCTCCGCGAACCATAACTGTTACAAGTCCGGATCCGATCTTCTCTGTTCCTACCAGTGATACTTCAGCTGCCTTTGTCATTGCATCGGCTGCTTCGATCGCTGCTGTAAGTCCTCTGGTCTCAACCATTCCTAATGCTTCCTGTGCCATTTTTATTTCCTCCTGAATCTACATGAAATTATCTGATTTATATCTTAACTGATACCTGAAGGATATGCAACTGCTATTCCTTATCCAGGGCGCTGATCTTCAGCATTTTCTCCGTTCCTTCCTCAGGATTGGGGATTACATGATGCTGTACCACACCAGTCATTCTGTTTGCAACTTCCATGCCTGCCTCCACAGCTGCGGTAACATCAGTTACACTTCCTCTGAATTTAACACAGACAAGGAGTGGCACCGGCAGGCTGTCAGCATTGGCCGGTTTATTCTTATCGAATACTTCCAGGCGGACATTGGCTGCCTTGCATCCGGCATCGCCTGCTACAAAGGCTGTTGTCAGCCCGAATACCTCTAAAATTCCTACAGCTTCTGCCATTTCGTTTCTCCTTTATTGTCAGGCTTCGTAATTTACTGCCAGATTAATTATTTGTTTACAACCGCGATCTTAAGGCCTGTCATTGCCAGATTGGTCTGAAGAGCTTCATTGATCTGCTCTAACGGGAATTTGTCAGTGATCAGTTCTGACATCGGAAGTCCGATCGCTTTCGCTCTCTTAAGGAAATCAAAGGTTGTTACATAGTCTCTCAGAGTATAAACCCATGATCCAACCAGGTTGATTTCTTTAGAGCAGAGGTCAAAGTGCGGGTTAATGGTAGCATCTCCACCATTGATGAAGAATCCAAGCTCGCAGAGACCGCCGCCGTTGCGGATGAATTTATAAATATTTGCATGTGCTTTCGGGTTTCCTGTGCACTGGAATGCAAAATCTGCAAGGTGTCCGCCCTGAGCTTCTTTAACAGCTTCTGTCAGTGCTTCGATTCCTTTATAATTCATGAAGTTTACGCTTGTGTCTGCACCCATTTTCTTCGCAAACTCAAGACGTTTCTCATTGCCGTCTACTGCGCAGATATGTTCTACACCCATAGTACGGAGTACTGCGATACAGATCAGTCCGATCGGTCCGCATCCCTGTACTACTACTCTGCTGTTGAAACGAAGGATTCCTGTTGTTTTTGCTCTTTCTACTGCATGTACAAGTACTGCACACGGCTCGATAAGGATTCGGGAATCCAGATCCAGATCACTTACATTGAAGAATGTAGTTCCGAAGTTTCCGCCTCTGAGGAAGATATAGTCGGAGAACCATCCGTTGAGATGTACATCATCGTCCGGAAGAAGTCCGTATACATCAGCTCCGCCTACGTTCTTTTTGTTCAAGTCAAACATTGTGATCTCAGGATCATCTTTGAAGATCATACAGGTAACGACTTTATCGCCAATCTTTACAGGTTTTCCTGCTGTATCTACTTTAACATTCTTCCCCATTGCCACGATCTCACCGGTTCCTTCATGTCCAAGGGCTACCGGGATCAGGTTAAATGGATCTCTCTTAAATTCATGTGCATCTGTACCGCACACACCGCATCCTTCAACTTTAACAAGGATATCATCATCCCCGATCGGAGGAATTGGATATTCTTTGATGTCAAAATGCTCTTTCTCTGTTAATACAGCTACTCTGGCTGTCTTCGGGATTCCAGTTGATGCTGCCGGTGCTGCTGTCTGCGCCGGTGCGTTTCCTGTCATGCCGGAGAGAACCTGTTTCACGATCTCTTCAATATTTACATTATTCATGTCCATGTTCTTTCTCTCCTTAAATCAAATTGTCTATCGAATGCAGAGACTGTCTTCCATGATGCAGCGTCTTCTCTTGGTGAATGTGCTTGCGCAGGTAAGACCCTCGCCTGTACGGCTTGCAATTGTAAATGTGGCATATCCTTCTGATCCGAATCCAAGGGATGCATAGGACGGGCCGTTCTTTACTACGATGGCTGTATCAATTGCTTTCGCATAAGTCGTGATACGGTCTACATTCTTGGAATGGATATGTGCTGAATGACGGTTGCCATGTTCCAGCCATACAGCCTGCTCTACCGCATCGTCGAAATCTCTTGCTCTTACGATACCCAGGATCGGCATCATAAGTTCTGTTGTGATCAGAGGATGTTCCTTTGGTCCCTCGAAAATGATGCAGCGGATATTTGTCGGTGCATCTACACCGATCATGGAGAGAAGTGTTCTTGCATCACGGCCTACACATTTACGGTTCAGCTTGCCGCCTGCCAGAACTGTCTCTACCAGTTTATCCTGTTCTTCTTTGGAAGCAAGATAGCAGTCATTCTCTGTTAACATATAATGCATCAGTTCATCCATAATGGAAGAAACTGCAACGACTTCTTTCTCAGCAACACAAGGAAGGTTATTATCAAATGTACATCCGTTTACAATATCTCTTGCTGCTTTACGGATATCAGCTGTTTCATCAACCAGTGCCGGCGGGTTACCAGCTCCTGCACCGATTCCTCTCTTTCCTGAGGAAAGAACCGCTGTTACTACTCCAGGTCCGCCTGTTGCAACCAAAAGATGAATATCTTTATGTTTCATCATAATAGCGCTTGTATCCAGTGTAGGGTTCTCTACGCTGACAGCGATATTATCCGGGCCGCCCTGTTCCAGTGAAGCTTCATTTACAAGATTCACTGCAAAAAGGGATGTCTTAACTGCTGCCGGATGTGGATTGAATACAACTGTATTTCCGCCAGCCAGCATACCCATTGTATTACATAAGACTGTTTCACTTGGGTTTGTACAAGGTGTAATCGCACCGATTACACCGAAAGGTCCCATTTCAACAAGTGTAAGACCTCTGTCTCCTGACCATGCTGTTGTAGTGATTGCTTCTGTTCCAGGTGTTTTATCTGCAACAAGGTGATGTTTGAGGATCTTATCTCCTACATTACCCATCTTGGTTTCTTCTACACCCATACGGGCCATGATTTCTGCATTTTCTTTAATTTTCTTACGGATACAGGTAATAATTTTTTCTCTCTGGTCCATGGACATTTTATGTACAATCTCCTGAGACTTCTTCGCAGCCTCAATGGCATCGTTCATATCTTTAAATACGCCATGCTGTTTTCCTGCCGGAGTGTCTGCTATCTGCATTTTTGCCATAACCTGCTGTACAATTTCCTGTACCATATTCTCACTGATTGGCATGAGACTGTCCCCCTTTTAGATTATTTCAGTCCTAACTGAGCCATTACTTTCTTTGTGATCTCAGCTACAAGCTCTGCATCTGTCTGTGCTGCCGGAGCTGCTTCTTCCGGTTTGGAATCACCGCCTACGAAATCATACTGATATCCAGGGAATTTCTTGAATTCACCATCATGGCATGCACCGCCACAGTTATGGCAGTTATGACCATCTTTATTCAGGCAGAGATTTGCAGGATGTTTACCTGCCATACCGAATTTACGACGGATTTCATACAGTTTCTTGATGTTCTTCTCATCAAATTCCTTAGGTCCACCAAGAAGTTTGGTCTGATACAGAAGCTGTGCGTAGAATTCTACGGATTCCATCTTCATATAAGCTGCATTTAAGTCTGTGCTCCATGTAAGTGCTCCGTGGTTCTCAAGAAGAACTGCATCGAAGTATGGAAGATATTTCTCAAGGTTATCCGGAATTTCCATTGTGGAAGGTGTACCGTACTCAGCGATCGGAACACATCCAAGAGAAATAACTGCTTCCGGCATGATTGGCTGTGTAAGCGGAATGCCTGCGATTGCAAAAGATGTAGCATAGATTGGATGAGCATGTACAACAGAACCTACGTCCGGTCTCTTCTCATAAACTCTCATATGCATTTTGATCTCAGAAGATGGTTTGAATCCCGGGTTTGCCTGGATTACATTTCCTTCTCTGTCTACTTTACAGATAAACTCCGGTGTCATGAATCCTTTAGATACACCTGTAGGTGTGCAAAGGAACTCATTATCATTGAGTTTCACGGAAATATTTCCGTCGTTTGCTGCAACCATGTTACGGTTGTAGATTCGTTTTCCGATGTCGCAGATCTGTTTTTTGATTTCAAATTCGTTTACCATGCTCATTTTCCTCCTTAAGGCATTGGATTCGTTGACGTTTATGTTGTGATTGTATAATATTTTGTGCAAAAAGTCAATAGAATCCCGTTGTTTTATGTTGTATTTGTTGTGTTTTTTATGTTGTTTTTATTTGTTTTATTTTTGTTTATGATTTTTGACGTCCTGCTGATCCTGACAGGGAAATTCTCTGTCAGCCACCGATCTGACAATCCAGACCACTTACTGCGTGAACTGCTTTTTTCAGTGTTTCCATCTGTTCTTTCGAAGGGGGTTCCATATCTCCCATCAGATACGGTCTGCCCAGTCCTTCATACTTATCCTGTCCCAGTCTGTGATATGGCAGAAGATGGATCTTATCTACTCCCGGAAGTGTATCTGCGAATCTGGCAATTCCCTGGATCTCCTCCACAGTATCATTAAATGTGGGGATCACCGGAACCCTGATCACCAGCCGGGTCTGTCCTGACAGTGCCACCTTTCTGGCATTTTCCAGCATCAGCTCATTGGACCGTCCTGTAAACTCTTTATGTTTCTCTGTATTCGTATGTTTGATATCCATCAGATACGTATCAAGATAAGGAAGGATACTCTCAATCGTCTCCCATTTCACACATGCCATGCTCTCGATGGCTGTGGAAATCCCTCGCTCTTTCGCAGCCCGCAGAAGGGCTCCTGCAAATTCCGGCTGGCAGAGACATTCTCCTCCGGAAAGAGTCATTCCTCCTCCGGAGCGGTAATAATACGGTCTGTCTTTCTCCACTTCCTCGATCATCTCTCTGACTGTCACATCCCGTCCGATGATCTTATCCTCTCCAAGAACCTTCATGGTCTGGATCTGATATTCCTGAGATTCCGGATTACAGCACCATCTGCACCGCAGAACACATCCTTTCAGAAACACGATGGTACGTATTCCCGGACCGTCATGGATAGAATATTTCTGGACATCAAACACCCTGCCCTTTATATCCAAATAGTCCATGCGCTCACCTTTTCGCTTTCTGCTTCCTGTATCAGAAGCCCTGTTCTGTACGTCGGATGATATCATCCTGAAGGGAACGGGAAAGTGTAGTGAACAGTGCGCTGTATCCAGCAACACGGACTACCAGGTGTTTATATTTCTCCGGATGTTCCTGTGCATCCAGAAGTGTAGCACGATCCACTACATTAAACTGCATATGCATACCCTTCTGATCAAAATAGGAACGGATCAGAGCTACAAATTTCTCCAGTCCTTCTCTTCCGGATAATGCTGACGGATGGAACTTCTGGTTAAACAGGGTTCCATTGGATACGATAAAGTGATCCAGTCTGGATACGGAAGTAGCCGCTGCTGTAGGTCCCTTCACATCCTTGCCTGCTGACGGGGAAACACCGTCTGCCACAGGTGTATGTGCATATCTGCCGTCCGGTGTGGCGCCGGTCTGTCCGCCTAACGGTACATTGGCAGATACCGGATACAGGCCTGCCTGGAACTGTCCACCTCTTGGATTGTGGTAATTCTGAAGAGGTTTCGAATAGGTATACGCAACTTCCCTTGCGAAATAATCAACTTCCGGAATATCATTACCATATTTCGGAACTTCATCGATCATATCATGGATTTCTTTAAATCTCTGTGTCTTCTGCTCACCCGGTTTCATGCCGATAAATGTCTTCAAAAGGCCTTCCGCAGTAGAAGCATCCACTTCTCTGCCTGCTTTCTGCATGGCTTTCATGATCATTTCCGTCATGTCACTGGCAGACTGTACATCCAGCCCCTTATCATAATTCCATGCAAGAGCTTCCTTAAGTTCCTCCATGGAAACTTTCTTCTCCTCATAGACAAGCTTACGTATTGCGAAAAGTCCGTCTGCCATATTGGCGATTCCGAATCCCTGAGGACCGGTGAAATTGTAAACAGCTCCACCTTCCTGAACAGATTTTCCCTCTTTGAGGCAGTCATCTATCATACAGGAAAGGAATGGAAGCGGGCATCTCTCTGCATGAGCCACATCAATGGCATTGTCCGCATTGACAAGCAGGGAAATACAGTATTCCATCTGCTTCTTATAAGCATCAAAGAACTCATCAAAAGTCTTCATCTGAGCGACATCACCGGTAGGGATTCCAACCATCTCACCCTTATCCATACCATTGGAGAAAACAAGTTCCAGCGGTCTGCACATATTGAAAAATGCAGCATCATGCCATCCTTCTGTTTTACCTGCTTTCTGCGGTTCTACACAGCCAATGATATTGTAGTCCCTGGCATCTTCCAGAGATAAACCTCTGTTCTGTAATGCCGGAATGATCACCTCATCATTGTAGTATGCCGGAAGTCCGATTCCTGTTCTGGTAAGCTCTGCTGCCTTGATCAGGAATTCATGAGGCGAACCGTTCCATACTCTCACAGAAAGGGATGGTGCCGGAAGATGTACATGCATAGATGCCTGAATACACATAATAGAAAGATCGTTGGTCACATCTTCGCCTTCTTTATTCTGACCTCCTGCGATCAGGTTCTGGAAAAGGCTGTATCCTGCAAATCCCTCTGCTGATGCGGCATCGCGGCACTTATTCAGGTCATTGAATTTCACCCAGATGCAGTCCATCAGTTCCTGCGCAAACTCACGGGTAATGATTCCCTGTTCCATATCCTTCTTATAATAAGGATACATATACTGGTCAAAACGTCCCGGTGAAATAGAATGTCCGCTGGATTCCATCTGAATCAGCTGCTGCACGAACCAGAATGACTGACAGGCTTCATAAAAGCTCTGTGCACCTTTCGCCGGTACTCTGCTGCAGTTCGCAGATATAATAAGAAGTTCCTGTTTTCTCACCGGATCACTGGTCTGGTCTGCCATCTTCTGCGCAAGCTTCGCGTAACGGGCAGCATAATCCATAACAGCCTGACAGCTTAAGATCACCGCTTCCAGGAAATGGGATTTTCTTGCATAATCTCCATCCCCTACATTGCAGTGATCCAGTTCTGCCTGTGCCTTCCCCATAATTCCCTCGAATCCGATCTCCAGCACTTCCCAGTATTTTACAGTTACATGGCCTACGCCATTATAAAAGTAATTTCCCGGAGTAAAAATATTATGCTCAATAGCCCGGATCGCTTCCGGTGCCATATAAGAAGTGGCAAGTTCACTGGTGGTTTTGCCTTTCCAGTATTTATCTGCCTCTTTCAGTTCTGCCTTCGTTTTCTCTGCAATATCAAATGGGTCTGCTGTCCTGGTGGCTACTGTATCAAGTTCAGCTTCCAGCCATTCATAGGAAAACTCCGGAAATGTCTGACATCCCCTGGGTGCAATGGTACTGCTTCCCACGATCAGCTCATCATCACGGATAATGATGGGAATATTACGAAGAATATGTGCGAATGCCTTCGCCCTGCGGGTGATAATGGGCTCCCCTTCGGTTTCCTTATAAGATTCCGTAACCAGTCTGGCCCTGGCAGATTCGATCACAGGCATATGTGCATATAATGCGTCTACCAGTTTCTGGATCCTGGGAGATTTGGGAATATCTGATGTTTGAAATTTTTCCATGTTGCTCCTTTCTCATGGATCTGAACCCTCTTTTCAGGAGTTCTCCACCTGCTGCATACTGCTTCGGCGGCATAATTCCAATGCTGTAAAAATGCAATTATATTCCATGTTTTCATATGCTCTCATTATACTCCACCCAACTCTCAAGGTCAACAAGAAACAACATATTTCATCTGGTTTTAGTGTTGTTTTTTGTTTGGATTCTATTTTATAATTTGTTGTTTTTATTTTGAATTTTGATTGACATTCACTTTTTCATCTGCCATACTGTATTCAGAACCAAAAGAATTTTTATTACAATCAGGAGGCATTTTTATGTATCTTTCTGATATACACACCCACTCCATTGCCAGCGGCCACGGTACCAGCTGTACCATCTCCGATATGGCAAAGGAAGCCAGCAGAAAAGGGCTTAAACTTCTGGGCATTTCCGATCACGGTCCCGGAACCCTCGCTTCAGGAACTTCTTCCTATTTTAGGAGTCTCCCTTTCTGCCCCAGGAAGCGATTCGGGATTGAACTCTTTTACGGAGTAGAATTAAACATTCTTGATACAGAGGGACATATTGATCTTTCAGATGAACTGCTGAATAATCTGGATTACGCCATCATCAGCATGCACCGACAGAATTACAGATCCGGTTCTGTTTCGGAGAACACCCAGGCATATATTAATGCCATGAAACATCCGGCAGTCAAAGTTCTGGGGCATTGCGATGATTCCCATTTCCCGGTGGATTACGATGCTCTCGCCAGAGCAGCCCAGAATGAACACGTGATCTTTGAGATCAACGAAGCATCTCTGACCCCCGGCAGCTACAGAGGAGACACCCGGGCGAATGCCGCACAGATCCTGCACTGCGCTCTCCGCTATAAACTTCCTGTCATTCTTTCCAGTGACAGCCACGGCACCGGACATATCGGAGATTTCACAAACGCAGCAGAATTTGTCCACCAGTTTATGTTTCCCGAATCTCTCATTCTTAACAATCAGATCCCCAGGTTAAAAGTTTTTCTTCAGACACGCTGAGACAGGAGGCCTTACGGCAGCCTGCCTTTTTCTGTGCTGTTTTTCGCCCTTCCGGAAGCATTCTTTCCTGTTATGTTGTTTTTTTGGTTATTTTGGATAATTTTATTCCAAAAAAAGCCACATTTCAGTACATTTTAATTGACAAACCATGGCAAAGGACTTAAAATTATAGTTACAAAAAACAAGGTTTTTCTATTATCTAACCTTTTAATTATTCAATTTTATTACATTCTAACAGCAAGGAGGCATCTTATGAAGAAAATTATCAATGCACCGGAAAATTATGTAAATGATATGCTCAAAGGTATCTACGCAGCTCATTCAGATCAGGTTAAATATGCAGCTGACGATCTCCGCTGCTACTGCAGAGCAGAAAAGAAACCAGGTAAAGTAGCGATCATCACAGGCGGCGGTTCCGGGCATCTTCCACTGTTTCTGGGTTATGTAGGAGATGGAATGATCGATGGCTGCGGAGTAGGCGGTGTTTTCCAGTCTCCATCCCCTGAGCAGATCTATAATATTACGAAGGAAGTAGAAGCAGGTGCCGGTGTTTTATACCTGTACGGAAATTATACGGGAGATATCATGACCTTCGATATGGCTACTGACCTCTGCGATATGGATGACATTGAGTGCAAGAGCATTGTAGGTGCAGATGACGTTAACTCTCACAAAGATCCGGCTACACGCCGTGGAGTAGCAGGAATCTACTTTATGTTCAAGGCTGCCGGTGCCAGAGCTGACGAAGGCGGTACACTGGACGAAGTCCTTGCAGCAGCACAGCTTGCCAAAGATAACACACGTACTGTAGGTTTCGCTTTAACCCCTTGCATCATCCCTGAAGTAGGACATGCCAACTTCGAACTGAAAGAAAATGAAATGGCTATGGGTATGGGAATCCACGGGGAGCCAGGTGTATGGAACGGCCCTCTGAAAACATCCCATGAAATTGCAGAAGAATCCCTCAATACACTTCTGGGTGACATGCCGGTAGCTGAAGGCGAAGAAGTTTCCATCCTGATCAATGGTCTTGGTGCTACTTCTATAGAGGAATTGTACATCTTATTCAATGATGTTACACAGATCCTGAATTCCAAAGGAATCAAGATTTATAAGGCCATCGTAGGTGAATACGCAACATCCATGGAAATGGCCGGTGCTTCCATTTCTATCTGCAAAATGAACGATGAAATGAAGAAATATATGGACCATCCTGTAAATACTCCATTCATCTGCCAGAAATAAAAGCCTGAGGAGGAATAAAAATGGACAAAATCCTTTTCGAACAGATTCCTGATTTATTCGCAAGTGTAGGCGATCTGTTCATAGAAAAAAAAGAAGAATTATGTGAAATGGACGCCCGCCTGGGAGATGGGGATCTCGGCCTTACCATGAGTAAAGGCTACGGTTCTCTTCCCGATATTATGCGCCAGGAAGCAGACGGTGCTGCCGGAGATGTAGGGAAACTCCTTATGAAATCCGGCATGAAAATGTCCTCCCTGGTTCCGTCCACAATGGGATTTCTTATGTCAACCGGTATTATGGAAGGCGGAAAAGCCCTGAAAGGAAAAACCGAGATAGACGCTGCCGGGCTGGCCGCTTATCTCACAGGTTTCGCTGCCGGCGTTCAGAAACGAGGCAAATGTGAACCAGGTCAGCGCACGATCTATGATTCTATTCTACCAGCCGCACAGGCAGCTGATAAAGCAGCCAAAGAAGGAGCTTCTCTCCAGGAAGTTATTACCAGAGCACTGGAAGCAGCCAAAGCCGGAGTGGAAGCAACGAAAGATATGGTTCCTGTTTTCGGAAAAGCCGCTGTACATGCTGCACAATGCGTAGGAGTCGAAGATCAGGGAGCTGTGGCCGGTTATTACAAAATTCTGGGATTAAATAATTATATTTGTAAATAATTCAGCTTTTCAAAACAGCCGCAGTCCATTAAAATAAGGACTGCGGCTGTTTGTATTTTATAAGGCATGAAAGGAGGCACTTTATTTGCTTGCAATTTCACGTCAAAATCTCATAAAAGAACTTTTGCAGGAAAACAAAAGCGTTACTATTGCAGACCTTGCAGTCCGCATGAACGTAACCCGTGAAACCATCCGCCGTGACCTGCGCGCCATGGAACAGGAACATGAGCTGATCCGTACCCACGGCGGTGCGTACATCCTGGATGGTGTCCAGAATGACCTTGATATTTCCACCAGACAGGTTCTGAAAACAGAGGAAAAAAAGGCCATCGCACTGAAATGTGATGCCCTGATCCAGACCGGAGAGATCATCTATCTGGACAATTCTACTACAGCATGGTTTATTGCCAACAAGATCGCCAGCAGGAAACTGACAGTTGTCACGAACTCCCTGGAGATTGCCAATATTCTGTCCTCCTCGCAGACTATTCATCTGTTCCTTATCGGAGGAGAATATTCCCACAGGACCAAAAGTTTCGAAGGAAGCAGTACACACCGCAGCCTGAAACAATATTTCTTCGATAAGGCATTTATCTCCTGCAGAAGTGTCGATATCGAATTCGGCATCACGGACACCAGTGATACTTCCGCAGTGATCCATCATCTGGCACTCTCCCATGCCAAACAGAAATATCTTGTAGTAGACCACTCCAAACTGGATAAGGTTTCTTTTACCAGCGTGGCACCTCTGCCAGAGCTGGATGGTATTGTCATGGATACGGAATTTTCCCCTGAATGGAAGGATTTCCTGGACAGAAACAATATCAGATATTACTGATATCAGGCATTTCAGATCAGAACAAATGCAGTCATAATTTGCAACGCCTTGAATGGCAGGTTCTCCGGAACCTGCTTTTTCTATAAGAAATTATTATTCTATAGGAATCTACTATAGAAATTTACTCCATTCAGCGCCAAAAAGAAGCCGCTGCTTCATAGATTTTCATCTGTTTCGCAGCGGCTCTGTTCATAGGGTTCCTGTTTTATTTTTTATCTACGTATTTCTCTACAGGTTTGATTCCCATCTTCTCGAAGGATTCTTTGAACGGCTCATAAGCAATACCCTTTTCTGTGATAATACCTGTAACCAGACTGTGATCTGTTACATCGAAGGATGGGTTTACAACGCCAACTCCTTCCGGAGCCATACGTTTCTCATACCACATTTCTGTAACTTCTTCGCTTTTTCTCTGCTCAATGTGAATTTCATCACCTGATTCCAGAGTCATATCAATAGTAGATGACGGTGCGCATACATAGAACGGAACTCCGTAATGTTTCGCAATAATGGCAACTCCGCTTGTACCGATCTTGTTAGCGAAATCTCCATTGGCAGCTACACGGTCACATCCTACGAAGATGATTCCGATCTTGCCGCTCTTCATGGTATAGGATGCCATGTTATCGCACTGTACATAAGTATCAATGCCTGCAGCCTGCATTTCATAAGCACTTAATCTTGCGCCCTGCAGAAGTGGACGGGTCTCATCACAGTAAACATGAAGATCTTTTTTCGGATCCCAGCCATGTTCCAGAGCAATGTACATTGGAGCTAATGCAGTTCCATATTTGGCAGTTGCCAGTGTTCCTGCATTACAGTGCGTCATGATTCCCACACCTTTTCCGAGTTTCTCCAGAAGTTCAAATCCGTAGGTACCGATATTTCGGCTGATCTGAATATCCTCTTCTCTGATATTGTCTGCTTCTTTCATCAAACGGACTTTCAGTTCCGGAATATTCATATGATCTTTCTCTGTAAGCATTACATTGTGCATACGGTTCAGAGCCCAGGAAAGGTTAACTGCTGTAGGTCTGGAGGAGTTGATGTACTCCATCATCTTTGTGCATTCTTTTACGAATTCATCTTTATCTTCTGTTTCGATCTGATTTGCAAGTACATAGTAGGCATATGCGCCTGTAACGCCAATCGCCGGTGCTCCTCTTACTCTCAGTGAATAGATTGCTTCCCAGATGTCTCCTGCTGTGGAAATGTTAAGATATTTACACTGGTTCGGCAGAAGTGTCTGATCCAGGATCACGATCTCTTTTTTATTTTCCGCAAGTTTTACGGTATCCAGATTAAGTGCATTTTCCATAATATCCATCTCCTTTTATCAGTTATGTTCTTTATGCATCTACTTCAGCAATTGCATCTGTCAGAGTCTTCAGGAAACACTTGCCGCATTTCTTATCATTTCTGTTCTTGATGAAATCAATGGCAGCTGTGATACAGATCTTCTCTGCACGTGCACGTTTCGCTTCATCTGCAATCGTTGTGATATCTTTTACATTTGCCATACCAACAATACGGCGAATCATTTCCAGACCAGTTACTGCTGAAGTATCTTCAATGATGGTATCCATATAGTATTTCTTGTACAGCTCATTCTTGCACATTGTATCTGTTACATGTTCATCATAGTATTTTTCCATTTTCTCTCTTGTCATGTTGATGACATCTACCAGAACATCTTCTACCCATTTACAGAAGTCTGCTGCGCCTGCTGCATCACCGTTTGCCCATGCAAAGATCATATTTGCGATCACATTACCAATATCATATCCCATCGGCCCATAGAAGCAGAACTCAGGGTCAAATACCTTTGTACTTTCATCATTAATGAAGATAGAACCTGTATGTAAATCACCGTGGATCAGGGACTGTGCTCTTGTCATGAAGTCCATTTTTAATTTGGCAACTTCACAGTGAAGTTCCTGGTCATCATAAAGTTTTTCTTTTACGAAATCTGCGATCGGAGGGAATACATGGTTGCGTCCTCTCTCGTCGTTATATGGTTCTGTGTATACCAGAGCTTCTGTGATATCACATAATTCCGGATTGATAAATTTACGCTGAAGTTCTTTTTTCTCCTGATGATCCATTACCACATCTGTGGTTCCCATAAGAACCTGTGCCATGAATGTGGAAATCTGATCTGCGAATTTCGGGAAAATTTTATGTTCCAGCATTGCTGTACGCATGATCTCATGATCACTTAAATCTTCCATGCCGCATGCGCTCATTACTGTATCATAGAAATAAATCTCCGGTACATATCCAGGTGCAAGTTTGCCTTCCAGAACAAGAATCTCAGATTCGATCCTGTTTCTGTCTGTATCCAGTTTCATATCAGCAGAAATACGTGTCTCCACACCAGCCTGTTTGATAATTACGCTATGGCCCTTTGCGTCAGTTACTTTAAATACGTAATTAAGGTTTCCATCTCCGATTTCCTTTGCAGTCATGCTTTCTGCATCCCACTCGATCTGCGGAACTTTTTCCTTTGCATATTCAACTGCATCATCAGCTTTCATAAGAAAATAAGAATCATAGTTTGACATATTTTTTTCCTCCATATTCTGTCTGTCGTTTTATCTGTCTATCCGTTATGATATCTGTCATAAACTGTTCTTTATTAATCTTCTTTTACAGTGATATACGCTGCAACCAGTGCAAGGCAAAGAACCGCACCTTTAACTGCAGGAAGTACATAGTAAACAACACCGCACATTGTCAGACCATTTTCCAGTGTGGAAATAAGAAGAGCACCTACAACTGTTCCAAGTGCGTTTGGTCTCTCAGCTCCACCTACAGAACGTCCGATAAATACTGCTGCCAGGGAGCTCATCAGATAACTGTCACAGCTGTTGATCTGTGCTGCGGAGTTACGGGAACATACAACGATACCTGCAACTGCGATAAATACAGCTGCGAACATACCTGCCATAAATCTGTATTTCTTAACATTGATACCGGAAAGTTTTGCTGCGGTTTTGTTTCCGCCCATTGCATATAAGTAACGACCATGTTTGGTTCTTTCCAGAAGTACCCAGCATACTACTACGCAGAGAAGCATGATGATAATGATATACGGGGATTTACCGATGTTCATAGAACCGTTTGTCCATCCTTTACGGATAGGTGTGATATCTCCTCCGTGGAATGCACCGAACCATTTCGGAGCACTCAGACCAGCTGATACAGCACTACCACCTGTAAAAGCAAGGCCAAGACCTGCATGTACGAACTGCAACGCACAGGTTGCCAGCATATCCGGAATCTTGCATACAAGAATCAGGAACATTGTCAGCAGATACATTACCATTGTAAACGCAATTGTAAGAACAATTGCCAGCCACAGCGGAGCTCCGAACCACAGGAACAGTGCTGCGAAAACATAGGCACTGAATGTACCCAGCGTTCCGGCTGACATATCGAATCCATCCGGTGCCATAGATACTGTTGCTGCAAGAGCAAAAATCGTAACTACAGACATGGATCGAAGAATATTCATCAGGTTGTTAACTGAAAAAAATGCTGTACCTCTGATAGTGGTAAAGATGATAACTGAAACTGCCAGAACGATCACAGCAGCCCAGCTCAGCAATCCTTTCCCAATCGTTTTCATCTTTGAATTCTGAACCATATTATTTTCCTCCCAATACATTGATGCCTGATATCTTTACAGATATCAGCCTGCATATTTCTCCTCCGAACCTGTAGCATAATGCATGATCTCATCTTCGGTGGTTTTTGCAGTTTCAAGTTCTGCCATGATCCTGCCGTCAAACATGACATACATACGGTCTGTTATGGATAACAGCTCCGAGTTCTCGCAGGTAGCATAGATGACACAGTTTCCGTCTTTCGCGATCTGATTGATCAGATGGAAGATCTCCTGCTTCGCACCAACGTCTACACCTTTTGTAGGTTCATCAAAAATATATACATCACAGTCTGCTGCCAGCCATTTGGCAACAGCAACTTTCTGCTGGTTTCCTCCTGAAAGGTATGCAACCTTCTGTTTTACTGAAGGGGTCTTAATACTAAGACTCTCTACATATTCTTTTGCTTTCTGTGCTGTCTCGCGGTCATTTACGAAAGACATGGTACAGAAATCCCCAAGGCATGCGGCAGATACATTAAAGGTTACTGTCTCTGCAACAAGTACGCCCTCTTTACGTCGTTCCTCAGGTACCAGCGCAATTCTGTTCTTTACGGCATCGGACGGATTCTTGATCTTAAGCTCCTTGCCATTTAATGTAAGCGTACCTCCCGATTTATGGTATGCACCGAAAATAGTTTTACAAAGTTCTGTTTTCCCTGCACCTACCAGACCGGCAAGTCCGACGATTTCTCCTTTTCTAACATACATAGACACATCTTTTACACGATTTTCCCGTTCAGACAGATGTTCTATGACAAATGATTTCTCTCCAATCTCACATGTTTCTTTCGGGAAATTCTCTTCGAAAGAACGTCCAAGCATTTTATCAACGATCTCTTTCGAAGTTGTCTGTGGTGTGATCGGAGTGGTATCCACAACTTGTCCGTTTCTCATAACTGTGTAAGAATCACAGATTCGAAGGACCTCCTGGATACGATGTGTAATAAAGATAATAGCAATATTTTCTGTTTCTCTTAAATGTTTTACAACACGGAACAGTTCCTCTGTTTCCGTATCTGATAATGGTGCTGTCGGCTCATCCAGTATCAGGAAATTACATGAATTCTGAACCGCACGTGCTATCAGGACCATCTGTTTCTGCGCCAGTGTCAGTGTACCACACCATCTCTTTACATCAATATTAATATTCAGGCGGGCCAGAGCTTCTTTTGCATCTTTTCTAATTTTTCCATAATTGATAAACTGTTTATGCCCCATGTTCATGACCATATCATTAAACATTACATTCTCAGCTACTGAAAGTGTTGGGATCAACGCCATATCAACTTCCTGATATACAATCTGGATGCCTAGTTTCTTTGCGGCAGCCGGATTTCTCAATTCCACGACGTTTCCGTTATATAAAACCTCTCCTGTGTAATCCGGATTAGAACCCGCCAGAACTTTCATCAATGTGGATTTACCTGCTCCATTGGCGCCCATAACTGCATGGATCGTACCGGTTGAAATCTCGAAATCTACATCTGAAAGAGCTTTTACACCAGGAAATTCTATGGAAACTTTTCGTGTTCCAAGTGTGATTTTATCCATATATTCCCTCTTTTCCGTAATTCTTTTCCGCCACAGATAATCCAGTACGGAAAAAGCGGCGTCGGAGCCTCAACCCCGACGCCTCACTTTACTTAGATATTTTCAGTATTAAATACTGTTCTCCCTAAAGGCTTAGTGTCCAAGTGTTGCTTCCATCCAGTCACATGTAGGCATCCAGGAAGTATCGGAGTAATCTTCTCCAGCAACTTCTGCCAGGTTTTCAATATTTATGCCGTCCTTAGAAGTAACCATTTCCTGGGTAACGATAACTGAAGGAATTTCCATCCATGCACCCGGATCTTCATAGTAGCAGGAAGCTGCTGCAATGTCATCATACTGATCTGCCATCTCAAGTGCTAATACACGGCATGCAAATTCTCCGTTAGATGTCCAGTTTGTAGTAGCGCAGGCTTTCCAGTTCTTTCCTTCCTGCATGAACTGAATATCTTCATTACAGATATCTACAGATACCATTGGGATATCGGAGTTTGCTTCACGCAATGCCTGATATACACCCTGTGCATATGCATCGTAGCAGCACCAGATACCATCGATCTCGTCTGCACTGTATTTCTGTAATGTAGCTGCTGTAACGTCACGCATGGATGATGTAGCATTCTGATCATCGATCGGTGCGATTCTTTCAACAGTCTTAATCTTTCCATCTGTTTCAAATGGTTCATAACCTGTCTGACGACGGTCAAACGGGCTGTTATATCCAGCACCCTGCTGAACCTGAAGAATGTTTACAGGCTCGCCGGCTTCTGTTTTCTCCGGATACATATCGAGAATAGTCTGAACCAGAGATTCTGCAAATCCTGCATCCTGCTGGAAGAACTGTGTAACACCATCGATCTTAGCAGTTTCACCGTTTGCATCTTTAAACGGGGTATCAAATGTAACAATCTTTAAATCCGGATACTGTTCCAGAATTCCTGACAGGAAATCATAAGCATATTCCTGACCGCCATGAGAAACCATTAATCCATCATATCCGCCCTGTGCGCACTGCTCAATGGTGCTCTTCCATGTATCTGCATTATCGTTGCAGAAGAATGTGCTTGCTTCCATACCAAGTTTCTCTGCTGTTGCGGTAAATGAATCCGACCACATCTGGAAGATAGTTGCTGATGACATGTACATGATATATGCTATCTTCTTGCCCGCTACCGGAGATTCGGTACTGCTCTCTGTTGTTTCCTCGTCTGCTGCCGCATCACTTGCGAATACAGGTACTGCTGAAACCACCATAGCTGCTGAGAGTAACGCTGCGATTAATTTTTTCTTCATGATATTCCTCCTTTTTAGGTATTTTGCCGAAGCTTTTTTGTTTTTGTGAGTTTATATTAACACATATTACCAATTTTGTAAACATACTAATGTGTCATTTTGTTCGTTTTTTTGCTTTTTAGTACTTTTATCCAATTATCGTCTTTATGTTTTGAACAAAAATTCCAATTTTTATCTGTATTTCTAAGTCAAAATCACCGAACAAGGCGCTATCCTTGTGCATATGTGCTAATTTTCGCTTTGTTTTTTTCGCACAAATTCTATATTGTTAATTAATTTTCAATCTTTTTATAATTAAAAATAGCAGTTATCTGTACAGATATCTGCTATTTTGGATGATATGTTGTTTTTTTTCCGTTTTTGTTGTATTTTATCAAAGGCAGCCTTTTTGCAATATTGTACATGCATAAAATGCAGTTTCCGTAGTGGCGATCACTGCATAGGCTTCTTTCGCTTCTTTATAGAAATCCTTTCTGGAGATCATTCCGCAGGCATCTGCACCTCTGGGATCATATTTGGCAACGATCTGTTTAAATTCGTCCCATACAGGGCATTCCAGGTCAGCATGACGCGGCTCTTTGTCCATGATCATTACAGGCTTGTCTACAAAATCATCCAGCGGCATCAGTGTCAGGATGGCATCCATAAGTTCTGTTGCCTTTAATCCATCACAGCGGATGAGGATACTGTTTTTCGCCATTGATGCAGCTGCAAAATTGGCATCTCCGATCACCAGTCTGTCTCCATGGCCCATTTCTGCCAGAACCTTCAGGAGCTCAGGTGAGAGGATTGGCGGTATGTTTCTTAACATATATTCACGACCTTTCTTTATTCTTCTGTTACCATTGTACGTCCGTCTGTTATTTTCAGTCAATTGACATGTTTTACCAATTTTTTCTCTTTATATTTGTTGCTTTTTTACTACTTTTGTTTCTTTTTTTATTAAAAGTCCACTTTTTTCACAAAAAAAGAACCTCACCGGAAAATCCGTCGGTTCTTTTATCTTTCTCATATATTTCAATGTAATTTATTTCTCTGTCTGATTATTCTTTACAGCTTTCATCATTTCTGCAAGTTCCTGATATTTACCTGTTACATAGCCGTAATTCCTGCGTTTATGAGGAAGCTGGCAGTTCGTACAGTCCTTCAGTCCTGTATCTGTATACCGGAAATTTCCACCGCATTTATCTCCAAGTGCATATAATGGACAATAGCAGAACAGACAATTAAAATCTTCCGGATCCGCACCTTTATGACATGGAAAAAATTCACACTTCTTATGGCTGAAATAAGAATACTCCTTACCTTCCCAATACGGTTTATCCATCTTCGTCTCCTTCTTCTGTAGCCGCGCTTTTTATTTTCTCCTAAAAAAAGAGGGAGCGATGCTACTCCGGGGTAGAATAAAAATCCGTTCATGAGTGCGCGGAGGGAACGAATAAATCCGAAGTAGTATCGCCTGCCATTTAATCATGTATAATTCATAAAGAACAGGCGCATTCCATAAAAAATGTCTGCCTTCATCGAAAAGCAGACAACACTCCGAAGCTGCGGATTCAACGGAGTTGGTTGTTACACTTTACACGGAAGTTTAACCTCGCCATACCAAGCAGGTTTCCTGGCTCCAGGCTCATCGCTCCTCTCTCCTTCTCATGCTATGGCACAATGGATTCTCGAGATTCGCTCCTCTGTTACAGTGACCGGATCGCTCAGGTTTCTCACCTGATTCCCTCTCTCTGTACCGTTTCTTTTACGGTATCAGCACTTAATATGTTCTGTATGGAATTATACTGACGTTATAGTAACACTAACTCTGCGGAATGTCAACTATTTATCAATGTTTTATACGATTTTCCTATATGATTTTTCAGAATACAAAAAGGATCCTGTCGGAGAGATTCTTATGTCACAGAAACATTATGAAGTAATTTCTTATGACATAAAAAGGCCACGGAGAATATGTGATCTCCATGGCCCTGTATGTGTTTGTTTTTATACCAGTCTTCTTACAGATACAATTGTTCTGTATGCTGCATTATCACTGATCTTGATACCGTCTACGGAGTTAGACGCATGTACGATCTGTCCGTTGCCCATATAAATGGCTACATGACCGCCGTAGCAGATCAGATCTCCTGGCTGTGCATCTGCGTAGGATACTTCTGTACCTGCATTCTGCTGTTCATAAGATGTTCTCGGAAGGCTTACACCGAAGTTGGCATATACACTCTGTACGAAACCCGAGCAGTCAGCACCGTTTGTAAGGCTTGTTCCACCCCATACATACGGATTTCCTACGAACTGCGTAGCGTAATCCACTACAGCAGATCCTGATCCTGAAGAGGAAGAGCTTTCTGAGCTGGAAGCGGACTGCTGGCTTTCATATTCCTCCTGGGATACTGTGTTATCGGAATCGATCACGTTTCCGTACTCGTCATATTCCACATCGTCAGAAGTTTCTTCTGTATCATCTTCAGAGGAATCTGTGTTATCGATCACATTGCCGTCTTCGTCATATTCCACATCATCTGAAGTATCTTCTGTATCTTCGATCACATTTCCATCTTCATCATATTCTACATCATCTGAAGTTTCTTCGTCTGCTTCCTCAGCTTCTGCTTCTTCTTCAGCTGCTTCTGCAGCTGCTGCCTCAGCCGCCTGCCTTGCTGCTTCTTCTTCAGCCTGGCGTCTTGCCTCTTCCTCTGCTGCAATTCTCTCAGCTTCCAGTCTCTCGATCTCTGCTGTCTGTTCTGCAAGAAGGTTGGCATATTCTGTAGCCTGCTGCTGTGCATATGCGATCTCGTTCTCATAGTCTGCGGATGCAGATTTTTTCTCGTCGATCTGACACTGCAGTACATAGGACTGTTCTTCATAAGAAGATTTCATTTCTTCCAGTTCTGCTTTATCTGATTCATACTGAGCTTTCAGATTCTTTACTTCTTCAATAGTATTTACATATTTATCCAGGTTCTTTCTGTCCTGCTCATACATCTGCTGTGTATTCTCAGCTCTTGTGAGCAGATCACTGAGATCCTCTGAATTCAACATCATCTGGAACCATGCAGTGTCTCCGCCCTGTTCATACAGACACTGGATACGTTTCTTCATGTTCTCATACTGTGTATCACGGGCTTTCTGTGCTTTCGCCAGATCCTGCTTGGTTTTAATAATGTCTACTTCTTTATTATCAATATCGTTCTTAAGAGTGTCAATGGAAACCATTACGCTCACAAGGCTGGAATCCAGTTCAGAGATTTCACTCTCAAGCTGTGCTTTCGCATTTGCCAGCTCATCCATACGGGAATAGGTAGCATCAAGCTGCTGGCTTGTGATCGCCTGCTCTTCTCTTAATTCATCTTCTCTGGATGCGCTTACACTGACAACCTGCATTGTGCTCATCATAAGCGCCAATGTCAGACATACAATTCTTTTCTTCATGACCTCTCACCTTTTCATATTTCTTGTTACTGTTCACTCCATGCCCGACAAGACATTTCTCTCGGTATGCTACGGATTTCGGCGTATAAGCAGTAACCATCTCTTTTCTATCATGTAATATTTTTGCAATATCTAATTCAATTCCCGTATATATTAACATATAATTACGCTAAACGCAAGGTTTATCCAGGAAAAAGTTTAAATTTCTGTAACATTTAGTAACCTTTTTGAAATCAATCAGGAATTTTACACAAGAAAACGGCTTCCCATGGGAAACCGTTTTCTTAATTATCTTATTTCTGTTACATTTTCTTAAATCAGTCAGATGTTTCCGGCTGAAGCAGGAGATTTACCTGATTCAGTTAAAAAGATCTGCAAGAATCTGATCTGCTGTCATGTTCAGGTATCCATCCGGATCAGAAAGAGTGCTTCTGTTCCATCTGAAATAATTACCTCTTCGGATATAGTTACCACTGGAAGTATGGTAATCATATTTGGTATATCCGGCATATCTGGACATATATTTCTGAGCCAGTGTGATCGCCTGGCTGGAATAGCTTCCACTTGGTGTCGGGGTACCTGAAATCTGTACACCTGCATTCGGTGTAGAGTGAACGATCACTGCACTCTTATCTTTGCACTGTCCCAGAATGATCCATGTATGACCGCTGTCATATCCAACATCACCTGGATATACTTTCCAGTTGCTGCTTGCCAGGTTCGCCTGTGTGCGAATACTTCCCCATCCATTGGACTTATACAGGCTTCCGATTTCTCCTGATACTACTGTATAACCGCTTCCGATACCGGACTTGGACTGCATGATCTGATATGCTGCCCATCCCACGAAACCGGAACAGTCAAATCCTTTCGCTCTGTTTGCTGTACTTAAATCTCTGTAATTATTATAGTCATAACTGCTGCTCTGGCTGTTATAGAAATTCGTCATCGTGGAACTGATGCCTTTTCTGGTGGAGTCATTCCATCCGCCGCCCCATACATACAGAGCCTTTCCTACTGGCTGCAGTGCACCTGCCAGATAGTTCTTAATGGTCTTTGTGCCCGTAGGACTGGTCGTATCAATCATAACACCATTTGAATTAAACTTATACTTTTTGCCGTTAATAGTCACCTCTCCGGTAGCCATCACACCAGTAGATTTATCAAAATAGTATTTATTATAATTAATCGTCTTCCAGCCTGTGACCATCTTACCGCTGCGGGTATTGAAATAGTAGGTCTTTCCACTGAGGGTTGTAAAACCTTTGGCCATAATACCATCGGATGATTCGAAGTATCTGGATTCATTCTTGGAATTCTTCGCCCATCCTGTGAGCATATAGCAGGCACTTGTAAAATATCTTGTATTTTTCTTACTGTCTGTCAGGAATGTCTTACATGCAGCTACGCCGCTCTGGCTGTAGAAATAATATTTCCTGCCTTTCAATGTGAGCCATCTTGTCTGCATGTAACCGGTTCTGGTATTGAAATATCTCTTCTGGCCCTTGGAATCCGTTACCCATCCGGTAAGCATCACGCCTGCGCCCTTGCTGAAATAACGTTTCTGGCCTTTGGAGTTCTTGACCCATCCTTTTACCTGTACGCCCGTACTCTTATTGAAATAGTATTTCTTTCCGTTCAGCTCCAGCCATCCTTTCAGCTTGGAACCGTCTTCTTTTATGTAATATGACTTGCCATTAATGGTTACAAAGCCGGTCTTCGTCTTCGCCTGCACATCTGAAGCATTAAAAAGTACAGATACCCCTACAGCAAAAAACAACAGGAGCAGAAGTATCCCCCAGCTTCTAAACTTCTTGTTAACGTTTTGCATATATACCTTCCTTTTCTTTCATTTTTATTATCTGATAAGATAATATTTTTTTACAATGTTGTTACGTTTCTATGACCCTATTATATTACATCTTGAATAGTCCGTCAACATACAAGTAAAATTATGTTAAATATTCACTAAATAATCACAATTTTTTTCTATAAAAAAGAGACAAAGCTCACAAAAAGCCCTGCCTCTTTTCATACTTTTTACATACTTTCCGAAATCTGTTTTCGTGATTACAGGAGATGTTTTCTCAGTTCTGCTCCGTCTGCGGCACTTAAATATGCAGGTGCTACATCAAATACGGTCTTGGCACCTGTCTGTCCTTCTTTGCTCATGCGGTATGCAGCTCTTGCATAGGCAGCGAGTACAGAAGACGTGAATTCCGGGTTGGAATCTAGTTTCAGGCTGTATTCGATCACATGACTGTTCTCATCATTCCATCCTGTTTTACCGCTTCTGATCACGAATCCGCCGTGTGGGATTCCGCTGTGGTCACGTTTCAGTTCCTCCTCTGTAATGAAGTGTACAGTTGTATCATATTCGTCGAAATAGTTCGGCATTGTCTTGATCTCATTCTCGATCTGAGCCAGATCCGCGCCTTCTTCAGCTACTACGAAGCACTCTCTGGTATGTTTCTGTCTGGTTGTAAGTTCCGGATTCTCTCCGTTACGTACAGCTTCCAGAGCTGCTTCTACAGGGATTGTATATTGTTTTCCGTCTTTTACGCCTTTGATACGGCGGATAGCATCAGAATGTCCCTGGCTGACACCTTTGCCCCAGAATGTATAATCTTTTCCGTTTGTCAGGATCGCATTTGCATAAAGACGGTTCAGGGAGAACATTCCCGGATCCCAGCCAACAGAGATGATTCCTACATGTCCGCTCTCTTTGGCAGCTTTATCTACTGCTTCGAAATGCTGCGGGATCTTTGCATGAGTGTCAAAACTGTCAATAACATTGAAATATTTTACATATTCAGGGGTCTGTTTCGGAAGATCTGTAGCACTTCCTCCGCAGATGATCAGAACATCGATCTTGTCTTTCATTTTCTCCGCGTCATTTACAGAATATACAGAAGCTGTTTCTGTAAGGACCTTTACTGTCTGAGGATCACGGCGTGTGAACACTGCCACAAGCTCCAGATCCGGATTATGTTTGATGGCACACTCTACACCACGGCCAAGGTTGCCATAGCCTAAAATACCAATACGAATACTCATTATATTTTCCTCCTCTGGTCTTTATTCAATCACCACTTTAATATAGTAGTCTTTCAAAAGAGAGTTGTCAATTACAAACTTATATTTTCCTTCAAAATCCTGTCAACAGCAGAACACGCCACCTCCCGGGCAGCACAGACTGCAGGCAAGGTTCGCCAGACAGAGTTTCATACAGTAATCATCCCCTCCAGTGGGCATGCCGCCAAAAGGATTCTGCATTTCCTGATACCAGGTTCCTCCGCCCTCCATCTGCTGAAGAAGCATCCGGTACTGTGCATTATCCGGTTCCTGGCGCACGGCTTCCCGGATATCGTTCAAGGCATTTACATTGTTTCCCAGGCCCATATTCGCCATGGAGGACAGATAATACCATTGTCCATTACGCTGTTCCAGAGACTGCAGTACATTCATAGCTTCCCTGTAATGACCGCTCTGGATATAATTGGCTGCTGCCTGTCTGCGTATGGCTTCTTCATCCTGATAGCTGTTTTCTGTCTGTCCGGAAAAACCACTGAATCCACCAAATCCGCCGCCATAGCTGCCATATCCGCTGCCCTGCTCTTTTTCACGCATGATCTGCTCATATGCTTGCTGTACCTGTTTAAATTTTTCTTCTGCCTGCTCTTTATTCGGATTATTGATATTGGCATCCGGATGATACTTACGGCTTAACTTACGGTAGGCCTTTTTTATCTCATCATCTGATGCATTTCTGTCCACTCCCAGTATACTGTACGGATCAATCATGTTCTCTCTCCCCTGCTTCCTTCCGCTGTTTCCGGATGGCTTCAAAACGGCACCACACACCGGAGTAAAGAATATTTCTCAGAATATCCGTATATTGTATAATAGGAAGCTTCTCAAATTCTCTGCAGGTCTGTGCCATCATCATGATCAGAAGCTGCTGTACCTGCCCGTCAAACCCTTTCATTTTATATTTCTCTGAAAAGGGATTGTAATTTCCACTTTTCACATCTTTTTCCACATCATCATAGGCATCCAGAAGATAGATAAATTTTCCCAGATAAAATCCCATCCGTCTCAGGGTATTCTCCCAGACATCCGGTTTCCATGCCAGGATTTCTTCCATGATCCTGCCAAAGCAGCCGGACATCCTGTCTATATCCTTTTCCCCTGCCTGCTCCATTGCCGACAGTTCATGAAGAAGCTGCCGGATCTTCGCTGCCTTTTCCGGATAATGCCGGCTCAGTTTTTTATTTTTGCCCTGAAGGATCTTCGCATATCCCAGTGCTGCAGCCTTTTTCTCATCTTCCCAGTCGTCTCTGCATTTATAATAAGTAAGAAGGATGTTCATATCAGCGCCGTATTCTGTAGCGGCATTCTTTCTTACCTGCTGTTTCTGTACCGGGTGGATCACGCAGCGGGTAGTTCCCTTCAGCGTAGGCAGCTCATAAAGGGCACTGAGCAGAATAACTACAAATGTCATGTCATAGGTCAGGGATATCTGACCGGATATTCCGTATTTCTCTCTCAGTTCTCTGCACAATCCGCAGTAAAAGGATCTGTACAGGTCAAAATCCTTAAAACGGATCTCCGGTTTGTTCATCACCACATAACCAAACATTTTATCTCCTCTTTATGAATTTCTCATGACACTTGGGACATTCGATCTCTACTTTCTGACCTTTTCCCCTGGGAATACGGATCTTCTGTCCGCAGCCCGGGCAGGTATAGATATGATGTGTTTTTCTCTGCTCCATCATACTCTTTTCCCTGTTAAATCTGCTGCGCAGTTTCTGTGTCTGTGCCAGGTATTTCTGATTTTCACTGTAACGTGCAGAAACATTTCTGGAAAGGATACGGTAGTATGTGTAAATGATCAGTATAAATCCCAGCATGTCCAGAATTCCACCGACAGCACTTCGTCTCATAAAAGATCCTATTACTACCAGAAAAAGCGCAACACCCAGTGTGAACCTTGCAAACTGGTCCACACCGTAACGTCCCTGCATAAATTTGTTTATTTTATCTCTCATTATTTCCTCTTTTCTGACCTTTCCTGTCTTACTCTCTTACAAGAACTTTCAGAACTTCTGCAATATACATGGTATGATAATCTTTCTCAGGATACCATTTTCCGTCGTTTTCCGGTGCGTCAAAACACTCCGGTTTGATCTCGTCATGATACATTTTTCTGCATACCATGATCATATCTGCTTCTTCGATCCCTGCTGTTCCGTCTGTATAATACGGAGTCAGCCCTGCATCTTTGATCTTATCTGATCCTTTTCCTGATACAGTTCCGCAGTAATTCAGTGCTTTTCTGTACTCCTTACCAAGAACAGAGATTGTAAATGTATCCTCTCTGTCTACAAATTCCTTGGTATATCTCTGTGGACGAATGTATACAGTTACTGCATTTTTTCCCCACATTACACCCATGGCTCCCCAGCTTGCTGTCATGGTATTGCATTTTTCTTCATTACCTGCTGTGATTAGCAGCCAGTCCTTTCCGATAGTTGTAAACGGATTCATATTCAGTTCTGATGGATTCACTTCTTTAAAACTCATTTTTATTCCTCACTTTCCTATTTATCATTACATACCTGGAAAATATAGAATTTCAGATAGTAAGATTCATCTGCTGCCCACAGGATCGGATGATCCGGTGCCTGGGTTCTGTATTCCACCTGACGAAGGCGTTTGTGTACATTCTTCGCAGCCTGTCCGATGGTTCTGGTAAAAAGTTCATAATCCATGAAATGAGAGCAGGAACAGGTTGCCAGATAACCGCCGTCCTTCACAAGTTTCATGGCACGGAGATTAATCTCACGGTAACCCTTTACTGCATTTTTTATGGAATTTCTGGACTTGGTAAATGCAGGGGGATCCAGGATGACCACATCGAATTTCTCTCCCTTTTCTTCCAGTTCAGGGAGAAGTTCAAATACATCCTCACAGATAAATTTCACAGTGTCGGATAAGCCATTCAGTGCAGCATTGTCTGTGGCCTGATCCACTGCAAGCTGGGAAGCATCCACACCTGTAACACTTGCAGCACCTGCAATCCCTGCATTCAGTGCGAAAGATCCGGTATGGGTAAAGCAATCCAGCACTCTGGCTCCCTTACATAATTTCTGGATCGCCAGTCTGTTATATTTCTGATCCAGGAAAAATCCTGTTTTCTGTCCGTCTTTTACATCTACTTCATATTTGACGCCGTTCTCTTCGATCTGTACCAGTGTAGGGAACTCCGGTCCGATGAAGCCCTTCACCAGCTCCATGCCTTCCTGCTTTCTGACTTTCACATCGCTTCTCTCATAAACACCACGGATCTGGATGCCGTCCTCAGCCAGAACTTTCTTCAGAAGTTCTATAATTGTTTCTTTAAAACGATCGATTCCCAGAGCCAGTGACTGTACAACCAGCACATCAGAGAACTTATCCACCACGATCCCGGGAAGGAAATCTGCCTCTGCGAAAATCAGTCTGCAGCTTCCTGTATCTACAACTTTCTTACGGTATTCCCATGCATCCCGCACTCTCTTCTCCAGAAATGCTTCATCAATCTCCACATGTTCATCTCTTGTGAGAAGACGTACTGTAATTTTGGAATTGGTATTTATAAATCCCTTTCCCAGCGGATATCCATCGAAGTCATGTATCAGAACCAGATCTCCGTTGCTAAAGCTTCCCATGATCGTATCTATCTCATTATCAAAAATCCACATTCCGCCGGATTTCAGAAGTCTTCCTTCTCCTTTTTTCAGCGTTACCACTGCCATTCCCATATTTATCCTTATTCCTCCCTGTTACGATTTACATCTCTTGTTTCTTTTTTATCAGAAATAATTTACGATACATTTTAACACATCTGTTTTTATTTTTCTACCGGTTACGCAAAGCAGCCTGTGAAATCACGGAAATTTCACAGGCTGTTTCTGATTTCTTTATTCTTTTTTCAGCATCTGTTTAGATAAACCGCACCTGGCTGTCTGAAGCAGGGAACTTACTTGATTTGAGTCAAGCGGATATTCGCAATCCGCTTCGCTACTTGCTCATAACCAAATAACTGCTCCGCAGTTTATCAGAAGGAGCTTCACTCCTCCTGATACAAGCAAGTCCCCACCCACTGCTTATTGCTTTTCACAATTGAAGCAGGGGACTTACTTGATTTGGTTAAATGCATTTTACAAGAATGCATCTGTCCAGACCGCCATAACATTTGGTAATCTTTTTCACTTCGTAGCCCTGGCTCTCCATATTCTGTCTGCTGAACTGATTATCCGGATGGATGGTGCACATGAGATAATGAAATTTTTCTTTATCTATCCGTGCTTCTGCTGCTTGCAGCATCCTTCCCTGCAGTCCTGCCCCACGATAATCACTGCATACTACAGTTGAATCCATCACAACCACCTGACCAAGTGCTTCTTCTTCCATATCCAGATAATGTCCCAAATTGTCTTCTCCCTCAGGATATTTCACGATAAAAAATCCTGCAGTCTGTCCATCAACAGTCCGAGCTACGATCGTATATCCGTGTTCTGAAATATGTTCCCTTACATAAGCTTCATCATCAGAAACGAACCAGTCCGGATGTTCCTGGTCTGCTGCCGCTTCTGCCATAATATCCATGATCCCAGGAACATCCTCCTGCGTGGCCTGCCTGATCAGGAAAATATCCCGCGCATTTCCTACTTTACTCTTCACCTGATGCATCTTCTGTGTCATAAGTCTCTGTGCTCTCATTGTAGAGTTTCTCGAAGAACTTCATGGTATCTTTATACAGGCTCTGTCTCTCATCATCTGTCAGTTCGGACAGTTCCGGTCCTGCCTGGGATCCTTCCGAGATTCCGAAGATCTCTTTCATGGATCTGTCAAGCATGTTCAGCTCTGTGGTCATATACATTTCTGTTCCGTCTGCTTCATAGGAATCTGTGCCGTCAGTGAGGATCTTCAGATATGCTTTCTCCACTTCCTTCGTAAGGGCTGCACCGTTCTCTGCATCAAGAACTACGGAATTCTCTGCTGTATCATCTCCCATTGCAGTATGAAGAGAATCCACATCACCTTCATATTCACCCTTGCAGAATGTCTCTGCCTGATTGAACAGCAGCATCTGATCGTCTGTCAGGGAAGCAGTATCCAGTTCCTCTGAAGATGAGGAGTCAGCATCCTGTGTATCATCAGATCCATCTTCTGTATTCTCATCCAGGCTGGCATCTGAGCTGTCTTCTGTATCTCCGTCAGTACTGTCATCTGTATTCTCATCGTAGATCACTTCATCTTCATCCGTATTGTCAAAAGTACCGTCGTCTGTTGTTTCGCTGTCAGCGTCTGAAGTGTCTGTGTCCATTCCTGTATCCTGTTCCAGAGACGGATTCTCTGTAGAACTCTCCACTACATCTCCGCCCAGTGCACTGTTATCCACACTGTTTAAAATGTCATCTGCAGAATCTCCTGCATTCACAGTATCGTCTTCCTCGTCTGCCACATCTCCAATGTCATCACTGCTTTCTGATGTATTCTGGTCTACCTGCTCCAGAGTCGCCTTTACATCATCATAATTGTAATCCTGCTGTGCGATCTGCTGAAGAAGTGACACGATCTTATCAATCTGGTCAGAATCCAGGTTTACATTGTTCTGCTGTGCCACATTTACTACAATATTATAGATGTCATCTGCATTCTGGACATTATCCCTGATCACCTGCATCTTGGAATTGTTCATAACTGTGGTGGCATCATTCTTACCCACCTCATCAGCCAGATTTCCGGTTACTACCATTTCCTCTGTGGCCAGTTCCTTCTTCGCGCTGTCAAGTTCTTCCCCTGTAGCTGTCTCATATGCCATCTGGATACCGGTCAGGGCTCCTGTACCGGAAACTTCGAACGGGCAGGCAGCTACTACTTCACAGTTCTTAACACCTGAGGTGGAAAGTGAAGTGGCAATCATATTGCAGGTTACCCAGTTCAGGTTGGCAGTACGTACCTTAATGCCGCCGGACTGTGTTGGCTTTACGTAAGCACAGCTTACAGTTCTGGTTCCGATCTGTTCAATAGGAACATAGGCACTTAAATGATCTCTCTCATCCTGATTGGTGATGGTCAGGATCTGTACCTGGCTGCTGTCTACGTTAAAATATTTCATCATTGTATTCTTCTGTGCATCTGTCAGATCCGCCCCCAGTGTAACAACCTTCATGGAATCTGCCATCGCCGGCAGTGAAGTTCCGGCAACTGCCAGACATGCGCTGCAGAGTAATGCACCCAGTGCTTTCGCTTTTTTCATAATATAACCTCCCTGTATATGTTGAAAATTTTTTCCCTTTTCCCGTTTGGTGAATCTATTATAGCATACTCTAAAGATATTTTGTAACCCTGATTGTTCAAGCAGATAATCAATAATGGATGTGGAGACTTCCCAAAGATATCGGATACAACAGAATCTAATGCAACATTACAAACAGTAAGAGCATTCTGGTATCTATTCTTTTCACTTGAACGGCAAGAAACAAGCTTGCAACGATATCTAGTGTATTCTCTGAGAATACGGATTGACTTGCCGGGAATGTAACTGCCTTTCACAAGTCCAAGACGGAACAAATCTCCAATCCATTTAGAATTCTTGGTATCATCTTTGTTCCCTTTAACAGCTTTTACCCATTTGGGATTGGCAATGGTGACATTGATATCATCTTCAAGAAAATTAAAAACAGGAACCCAGTATTTACCGGTGGATTCCATACAGACATCATGACAGTCATTTTTTAGAAGCCATGTTTTGAATTCTAAAATAGAATTGTTAAATGTAGAAAAACGCCTCTTTTGATAGGAAGGTTCAAAACCACTAGTAGTTTTAATGATTGTGGCAACGAGAAAAGATTTGTGAACATCGACACCACAGCAGGTTGGATAAGTAACTTGCATAGCGTAGCTCCTTTCGTAAAAGATAAGAAGCCATTGACTGAACTGCCACACAATAAAACAAAGTTTGTCGGTTTTGGAAAGTTGCAATTTTTTCATTTCTGGTTGCAACCTGACGACATTCGATTGTTTTGTAAAGTGCTCCCATAATAGGATAGCGATACTTAAATAGCCCTCTCTTAGAGGAAATTTAAAAGTTGCCGTCTGTGTCTAGTTATTTAACAGGAAGAGGAAGAATATATTTTCTCGCCCCTCCCATTGAACTGTGCGTACGGGTCTCTTATACAGATCTACAGCTTATATTCCAACTTTAACTATGGTGTTGCGAAGTTCAATCAACTTTCAGCATCCGATACCCCACGCCAATGTGTGTTTGGATATATTGTGGAGAGTTCGGTTCTTTCTCGATTTTTTTACGAAGTGTTGCCATAAACACACGAAGGGAAGCAATATCATTATCCCAACTACTTCCCCAAATGCTTTGCGTAAGGAAAGTATGGGTCAGAACTTTTCCTATATTTCTTGTCAACAGGCAAAGCAACTTATATTCAATAGGTGTTAAATGCAACTCTTCTTCATTCAAATAAGCACAACCTGCAGCATAATCTACACGAAGTTTTCCGTTTACAAAAACAACCGCTTCGGCAGGGGATACTTTTTGCATCATCGATAACCTTCTTTGCGTGACTCGTAGTCTGGCAAGCAGTTCCTCAACAGAAAATGGCTTTGTTAAATAATCATCTGCGCCAGCATCCAACGCATCAATTTTATCGGTATCTTCACTGCGAGCACTGATTACGATAATTGGCATGTTTGACCAAGTACGGATTTTTTTTATAATCTCAACACCATCTATATCAGGAAGTCCTAAATCAAGTAAAACAATGTCAGGATTGTGTGAAGATGTTTCTAAAATTGCCGATTGACCATCGGGTGCCGTCAGATATCGGTATTCGTGCGCTTTTAAGGTTGTTGTAATTAAATTTCTGACAGATGTGTCATCTTCTACAACTAATATTAGTGATTTATTCATATACTTTGACCTCCCCTGCCGGTAATGTAAATGTAAATACTGTTCCGTGCGGCAGATTATCTGAAACAGTAAGTTCTCCGCCGTGGGCGTTAATAATGGACTTGCACAAAGATAATCCGAGTCCTAAACTTCGGCGGCTGTCTGCAATTTGATTTGCACCGCTATAGAACATGTCGAATATCCGTGGCTTTATTTCGTCAGCAATTCCGTTTCCGTCATCCGATATAGATACGATTGCTTGTTTTCCCCGCTTTTCTGTCCGAATAACAATATGAGAGTTTTTAGGTGTATATTTGATAGCATTATCAACAATATTGATGATTACCTGAACAATAAGCTTTGCATCCATTTTTGCAAGAAGAAATTCTTCTTTGCTTTCAACGGAAATATGATGTTCTTCACTCTTTCGGTTAATATGATGTAACGCTTCTGTGATCACGTCATCCATCAAATCTTCCGTTATACGGAGATTCAACCGTCCTTCTTCAATCCGGGTTACAGCCAGCAAGTTTTCTACAAGGTTAATCAGCCACATGGAATCATCATAAATATCCATGTACAGCTGCTTTTTTGTATCATTATCAAAGGAATCGCCGTTGGACAAAAGATTGCTGGCATTACCAGAAATGGATGTCAGCGGTGTCCTCAAATCATGTGAAATAGCACGCAGCAGGTTCGCTCGCAACTGTTCATTTTTTGCAAGAATGGCCGCCTCCTGTTTCTCACGGGCATTTTTCTCATTTTCCAAAGCCAGGGCACATTCTCCGAGAATGGATAGTAGAATACTATTTTCAAATGGATCAAGAGGTATTTCCCCCATCACGATTCCAATAACTCCATATACCATACTGCTACTGCGAACAGCAAGGTACAGGCATTTTGCATTGGAAAGCGTTCCTGTTGTAGCTCCGGCACGTTTATTGTTTTTCAATACCCAGCCGGCAACGGCCTTTTCATTTTCGGAAATACACGATTCCAAATTTCCTTCAGTTACAGAAAAAATATGCGGCGTATCCAACACTTCTCCATCAGCTAAATAAAAAACGATATCTTTTCCCAAGAGTTTAATGAGCTGATTTGAAGTTGCAGATACAATTTCATTTTTATCTTTTGCCTGTTGCAATAGCTGGTTTGTATCAAATAACACTTTGGTACGGTAAGCAGATTGTGCCGCCTGTTTTGCTTGGTTTTTAATCCGTATAGCAAGAGAACCGGTTAAAAATGCCGCCAAAAACATGATAATAAAGGTAACAGGATAACCCTGATCATACGCCTGCAAGGTAAATTGAGGTTCCGTAAACAGGAAACTAAAGACCAAAACACTTACAATCGAGGAAATTAGGCTGTATATCTGATGTTTCGTGATGACAGCGGTGACAAGAACACCTAAAACAAAAACAGTAATGATATTTGCTTCGTCAAATCCAAATTTCTGGAAAATCATTCCGACTAAACTGGATAAAATCAGAATCGCAGTAGATTTTAATGTATCAGTGACAGAGAATACGATATGATTCTTTTTCCTGCCCCCTCTTAACTGATACACTGCCGCATTAGAAACCGTATCCGGAATAATATGCACATCCAGGTTAGGGGCATAATCAATCAATTTTTCTGTCAGGGTCGGTTTGCTGAGCAAATGCCGTTTTGTAGCAGAACTACGTCCGATCACAATCTTTGACACACCGGACAAACGAGTAAATTCCGCAATCTGAAACGGAACATCTTCTCCGTAAACTGTTTCTATTTTTGCCCCAAGCTGCTCAGCAAGACAAATATTTGAACGCAGGCGTTTTACATTTTCCTCGCTCATCACCGAAAAATCTGGGGTTTCTACAAACAGAGCCGTAAACTCCCCTTTAAAAGCAGAAGCCATTTTTGCGGCGGTACGGATAATTTTCGCATTGGATGGAGAAGAAGATAGACATACAAGAATATGTTCGCCTGTGTGATAATCTCCATGATTTTTTATGCGGGTATTTTCTGTGAGGATATTCACCCGGTCTGCACATCGCCGCAGTGAAATCTCCCGGAGAGCTGTCAAATTTTCTATTGTAAAAAAATTTTCTACTGCCTGTTTTGCCTGTGTCTGTCTGTATACATTTCCTGTATTCAAACGGTTGATCAAATCCTGTGGTTCAATATCTATTAATTCAACCTGATCTGCATTATCAAAAATAGAATCCGGGATGCGTTCCCGTACAACAATTTCCGTAATGGATGCAACTGTATCACAAAGGCTTTCAATATGCTGAACATTGACAGTCGTATAGACATCAATCCCTGCATTCAAAAGTTCCTTAATGTCCTGATACCGTTTTGCATGACGGCATCCTTCGGCATTCGTATGCGCAAGTTCATCTACAAGGATAAGCTGTGGTTTTCTTTTCAACGCCATGCCAATGTCGAATTCGTTCAGTATCATACCATTATAAAAAACTTCTCTTGTAGGAAGAACTTCTAAGCCATTCAAAAGAGCTGCTGTTTTTGGACATGCGTGGGGTTCTACATAACCGGCTACCACGTCAATTCCCTGCTGTTTTTCCATATGAGCTGCTTCTAACATTGCGTAGGTTTTACCCACACCAGCTGCATATCCGAAAAAGATTTTCAAATGTCCTTTATTACGGTTTTCTTCATCAGCTTGGATTTCCTTTAATAACTGATCCGGATTGTGTCTGCTTTCACTCATACGGTCATCTCCTTGTACAAAAACATTATAAGAATAATACGTAAATTTCAGAAAAGCATTTTAGCACTGACATTAAAATCGCATAAAGATTATAACACCTTTTCTTCTTTTTTTCCATTCGGGCGTGTAGCCGAAAGCAGAAAACGCTCCGAAAAATCACGCAATTTTTCGACAAATAGGCCCTTCATACAATTAATGTCATTTTGCCATATCACTCTCGCTGGTTTCTCAATCGTGTTGATGGGATGTACCGCAATGTCTATAGAGCCTGGAGTAATAACACTTTGCTTTATTTGAAGGGATAAGGAACAATACTCATCTTTCAAAATATCGTTGGAATTTTCTATGATAAAGCCAAAATCAAGTTTATTATTTCCCAGCCCATTTATTATTTCACTTACAGAACCGTAGAACAGGTTCAGCTCATAGTTTGGGTATTCGCTTGAAAATTGTTCTAATAGATCTGCAATAGAATCTATGATTGCAGGTGTTTCAAATCCAATCCTGAGCTTAGAATCCGAAATAAGTTTTTGGGATTGATTTTCCTTGAGAAATTTATCCAGCTTTTCCATAAGAAAATAAACATAAATAAATGCTGCCAATACCACTATAAGTAAAACAAAGTCTTTCATATCACCAACTTCTTTCAAAAATTAAATATGAAAACATTTTTGAATATTTTTCGTCTCCCCAAGAACAAGCATGGTACTGCCCTTTAACAACTGCGTATCGGAACTTATTTTCAAATTCATAATATCATTTGTTTTCAGCGCCATAATATTGATGTTATATTTTTTTCGTATATCCAACTGACCGATTGTTTTTCCTATCCATTCTCCCGGTATAGATATTTCAAAGATTGCATGTTCTTCATCTAGTTCTATGTAATCGAAAATATGATCAGCACTATAACGGATCGCAACCCAATCGGCAAGCTGCCTTTCGGGATAAACAATTTCATCTGCGCCGTTTCGTAAAAGAAATTTTGCATGAACATCACGAGCGGCACGAGACACCACCATTTTTGCACCGAGTTCCTTCAAAAGGGACGTTACTTCCAATGAATTCTGAAAGTTATCTCCGATAGCCACAATACAAACATCAAAATTTCCAACACCAAGCGAACTTAAAAAAGCCTCATTAGTCGCATCCCCAATCTGAGCGTTAGTTACAAAGGGAAGTACAGCATCAACTCGAGTATCTTCTTTATCTACCGCCATCACCTGATGATGCAATTCATCTAATTTTATAGCAATGTGCCGTCCGAATCTTCCCAGACCGATAAGTAATATTGATTTCATTTTTTTATTCTCCTTAACCTACTGTAATTTTTTCCTGAGGATATTTTGAAACGTTAAGCTTTTTTTCAGAAATGGTAGCAAAAATCAAGGTCAATCCTCCCACTCTGCCAAAAAACATCAGGCAAATCAAGATTATATGGGAAACAAGCCCCAGGTCAGGAGTTATTCCCAACGATAACCCTACCGTCCCGATTGCCGACGCCGTCTCAAACAAAGCGGTCATAAGTGGAATATCTTCTGTTCTGCTAATTACCATTCCTCCGACAAGGAATAAAACGATATACATCAAAAAAATCGTAGCTGCATTTCTGATCGTGTCATCCGGAATTTGTCTGCCGAAAAAATGGGTGTGTTCCTTTTTTCTAAATACAGATAATGCCGATGAAACGAGAACTGCAAGAGTTGTCGTTTTCATTCCACCTGCAGTGGAACCGGGCGAGCCACCGATGAGCATCAGCATAATGATAAGCATTTGCCCAACTTCACTGAGTAAAGTCAAATCTGCCGTATTGAATCCTGCTGTTCTCGGCGTAACGGATTGAAACAAAGAAACCCATACTCTTTCTGTAAGAGGCACATTTGAAAACTCAAAATAAAAAAAGTAAAGAGCCGGTAAGAATATCAATATTCCTGTTACCATAAAAATCACCTTGCTTTGCATCCGGTATTTTTTTAAATGCCATTTATGATTCTTTATATCCTCCCAGGTAAGGAATCCAATACCTCCTGCAATAATCAGCATCATAATTACAAGATTTACAATCGGCTGTACAGAATAAGAGGTCAACGAGGAAAAAGGAGTTCTTATACCGATTAGATCAAATCCTGCATTGCAAAAAGCAGAAATAGAATGGAACAGTGAATACCATATTCCTTTCCAAAACCCAAAGTCCCTGCAAAAAACAGGGGCTAAAAGAACCGCACCAATGATTTCGATAAGAATAGTAGTCCGAATAATAAATTGCGTTCTCCGCACAATACCACCCACCGTTGGAGCCGAAATTGCCTCTTGCATGGTACTTCGCTGCATCAACCCGATTTTGCGTCCGGAAACAACAGCAATCGCAATAGCAATCGTAATAATTCCCATACCTCCGATTTGAATCAGCAGTAAAATAACTCCTTGGCCAAATAAAGACCAGTAGGTTGCCGTATCCTTAATAACCAGTCCCGTCACACAAACCGCAGAAGTTGCGGTAAACAAAGCATCCAAAAAGGAGGTACACTGACCGCTTTTTGTAGCAATCGGCAGCATCAAAAGCAGACTGCCTAAGAGAATCACGGATAAAAACCCTAAACTAATCACTTGAAATGATGTTATATGTCGATGTCTTGATCTGTTTGTCTGTTGCATAACTATATCCCCATAATCTTAATTTCTTTTTTATATTGCCTTTATTCTATCTTTATTTGTATTAAATGGGCGTAAGTAAGTTTGTTTTGAAATTAAGATTGTATAAAGATGAGCAGAAGTCTGAAATCTTTTGAGAGCACTCGTTACAGGATACAGTCCAACATCAAATTGACTTTCAGAACATTTACTGCTTCCGTTGGCTTTGTCAGGAAAAATAAGCTGTGCAATTCCCGTCACAATGCCCGTATAAACTACGCCACAAACACAGTAAAAATCAAAAAGATAATTGCTGACTTCGGCAATACATTTTTTAATATTTTCATCATAGAGCCTCCTTATGCCAACCCAAACAATACTATCTCCACTGCTGACCGGATCGCAAGTATTTCTTTATCAACCATATCCCGTATCTTCGGAATCAGATGGGTTAACCGGATATATCGCTTGATCTGTGTCACACTTTCGCCAACCATACTGGCGAGCTGTTCATTGCTTCGCTTGCCTCCTGCTCCGCCTTTTTTCTGGATTTTTACTTTTCCAAATTCCTGTAATTCTGCTTCCAGTTCTGATACATTCACCAGTTCTGTCTTACACTTCGGTTCCAGTGGGTCCGAAGTATCTGCTTCTGCTCTTCCCTGGTGCTTCATTGCTTCCAGACGCATTTTATAGGCAAACGCTTTTTCGCTTGGCAGTATCTTCTCTCTTTGAAGATTACTGTCCACCATCGCTATAACCGACTGATCATCATCCAGTTCCCGGATAATGACCGGCACTTCCATAAATCCTGCCCATAGCGCTGCTTCTTTTCGTCTGTGTCCGGCTATAATTTCATATCCATCACCATGTGGATTTTTTCTCACCAGAAGCGGAACTAATACTCCTTCCTTCTCAATACTACATCGCAGTTCAAACAGTTCCTGATTTTTCTCTACCTTAAACGGGTGTCCTTCAAAGCTATGCAGCTCATCCAGTTTCATCAGTACAATACCTGCACCCGGCTCGTGATTCTCTGGTGAATACATTTCTTTCTTCCTTGCCATTTTTTATCTTCTCCTTTGCCTTGGGATAAAAGAAAAGGACACTCATCTTGCAGAAGTTCTGAAAACAAGCGTCCTTTTGGCTTTTCTCTATGCTATTAAATAAAAAATGTTAATTCTGTCCGAATGTATTTCCTCATACCAGATGCAATACTACTGACACTTCGATTCCATTCATAATCTGCTTTTTCTTGCCCTGTTTGCCTGTTGGTGTGAAACTCATATACCTCGCAAAGTGCCTAAAATTAAGGACTTCTACGAATTCACCCGATGTAGACAACACACGACTTCCACATGCACAGTTTCGCAGAACTGGTCTACGCTGCATGCCTTTTCCAGTTCGTAGCCTGCAGCGAGGAATGCCGGGAGATCCCGGGCGAGGCTGGTGGCTTTGCAGGAGATGTAGACGATGTGGTCTACGCCGTAGGAGAGAATCTTCGGCAGGGCCTTTGGGTGAATACCGTCTCTTGGTGGGTCGAGAATGATCACGTCTGGTTTCTCAGTGAGGTCATCAAGGACTTTTAGAACATCTCCGGCTATAAATTTACAGTTACTTAAATTGTTCAGCGCTGCATTCTGTTTAGCGGCTTCTACTGCTTCCTCTACAATCTCTACTCCGATCACTTCATCTGCTACGGATGCTACGAGCTGAGCGATGGTTCCTGTTCCGCTGTAAAGATCAAAGACTACTTTATCTTTGGTATCTCCGATGTACTGGCGGACTACAGAATAGAGCACTTCTGCAGCCAGTGAGTTGGGCTGGAAGAATGAGAAGGTGCTGATCTTGAATCGCAGTCCCAGGAGGGTTTCGTAGAAGAAATCCTGTCCGTAAAGGATGCGGGTTTCATCACTCTGCACCACATCGGAAAGAGAGTCGTTAATGATGTGCATGATTCCGACGATTTTTCCTTCCAGCGGAAGTGCAAGGAGTTCTTCTTTCAGTGGCTGCAGGTCATGTTCTTCCTGACTGGTGGTGATCACGTGTACCAGGATTTCTCCGGTGGTTACGCCGCGGCGGAGAAGCAGGTGGCGCAGATAGCCTGTGTGCTGCATCTTTCTATAATAGGAAACATTTCGTTTCAGGAAAAATTCATGGACGCAGGTCAGGATTTTGGTCATGTCTTCGTGGACAAGTTTGCAGTCGTTTGCGGTAAGTACGTCATAGGTGCTGCCCTTCTTGTGCAGGCCAAGTGTGAGCGGACCATCTTTGTATGCGTCGCCAAAAGAGAATTCCATTTTATTGCGGTATCTGAATTCGATAGGGCTTCCGTGGATTCCTTCCCACTGGTAGTCAGCACCGTTTAATGCTCCCTCAAGCAGATCACGAACCTGGCGTTCTTTCATTACAAGCTGGTTCTCATAGGACATGGTCTGATACATGCATCCACCGCATTCCGGGAAAATGCTACAGACCGGGTCTCTTGTTTCAAGCGGGGATTTCTCCAGAACTTCCAGAAGTCGTCCTTCTACACGGCCGGAGCGTTTCTTGTTGATCATGAAACGGACTTTCTGGCCTGGCATGCCGTTCTTTACTGTGACTTTCTGGTCGCCTGTCATTACAATTCCTTTATTTGGAAAATCTACTTTTTCAATTACTCCCTCGTAAATTTCGCCTTTCTTCATATAACCTCCTGTATCGCTTTCGCAAAAATAGCCCCGGTATAAGCCGGAGCTATTCGTTCGTTTTCATAATTGCTCATTTTCTGCGGATATTCCGCTGTCTGTTTATGACAGAACCGGTAATTACTCTTCTTCGTCTTCGAAATAGTCGTCGAAGTCGTCGTCAAAATCCTCTTCGAAATCTTCCAGATAATCTGGCTTAAAGAAATGATATACAGCAAATGCGATACCTGCTACTGCTGCAACTGCGCCAATGATTGCCAGTACCCAGAGGACTGTATTTTTTTCTTTCTCTTCTTCTTTTTTGTTTAATGCTGCTAATAATTCTTCAATTTTAATGTTCATAGTCGCACCATCCTCTCAATAGTCTGCCAGCTGACGCTACCGTTATAGATAGAATAGCTGTTAACACTTTTGCCGTCTGCTGTTTAATGCAATTATTATACCACCTTCTCTGTGATTTTACCATAAATATATGAATTAATTTTCTTTTCTGAATTGCTTCTATACTTTTTTATAAAAGAAGAGCCATACCAGAAGTTATCATTACTTCCTTGCATGGCTCTTCAAATGGCAGTATATTTTTGATGTTATACTTTTTTGCTTAATAGTTCCTATATAATGGTCAGTCTTTTGTGATTGCTCCGATCACGAAATAGCAGATGACTGCTACAACCATGGCATTGATAGAAGCGATTCCTCCAGGGATCAGGTTTCCTGCCAGTGCGCCGCAGATAACACCGACGACGGAGCCCCATTTTACTTCTTTCTTTGCTTCTGCTCCTGACTCATAGTCGGATCTGTGGAGGAAGAAATCCAGGGAGATCAGTGCACCTACCGGCGGGAGGGCTGCGTTCAGGAAGTTAAGCCATCCTACGAAGTTATTGTAAAGCCAGATAGAAAGCACGGTTCCAATCACACCTGCGATGACTACCATTGGTTTCTTGCGGACTTTTGTGATATTGGAAAGTCCAAGTCCGGATGTGTAAAGTGCGTTGTCGTTGGTTGTCCAGATGTTTGCTCCCAGTGCGATCAGTGCAGGAACTGTCAGTCCCTGTGCGATCATAACGTAGAAGATATCATCCTTTCCTGTGAAAGCTCCACCTGTTGCACCAAATGCGAACATCAGGGCATTTCCAAGGAAGAATGCGATTACGGTTGTAACAATTGCAATCTTATTTGTTTTTGCATAACGGGTAAAGTTTGGTGTTGCTGTTCCGCCGCTGACAAAGGAACCAATTACCAGTCCTGCTCCGCCTGCGATGGTCAGTGTTCCCTGACTCTTTGCAAATACTGCCTCCAGACCGCCGCCCTGTCCGATTGCAAGATTCATGGAATAGATGCCAAGGATTGCAATCAACGGTACGGAAATATAGCTGACGATCTCAAGTCCTTCGATTCCGCGGTATGCGGAAAGTGTCATACACACACCAGCGATCACTACCAGAACTACCGGTGATACATGGAGCACTTCTGCTGCCGGAATAGCGAACATGGCTGCACCTACACCGAACCATCCAATCTGTGTGAAACTGATCAGTGCAGATGGCAGGTAAGAACCTTTTTTACCGAAAGAATGCTGTGCAAGCAGATCCAGTGACATACCAGTGTGGCTTCCGATGTAACCCAGCACACCTGTGTAAGCACCCAGCACGATGCTTCCGATCAGAACTGCCCAGATAAATCCCTGCAGGTTCAGTCCGATTCCCAGCTTCGCACCCACACTCATGCTAGCTGAAAAGAATGTGAAACCAAGCATGATAAAGAACATTGGCCAGAAGCCTTTTCTGGCTGTGGCTGGTACGCGCTCAAGGGAATAGTCCTTGTCTTCTACTACGTCTTTTGTGTTTTTACTCATAATTTTTTCCTCTCCCCCGGAATCCGTTTAGATTTTCTTCAGCTTTGCAAAGCCTGCGAACATCTTCTTGACTCCCACTTTGTCAAAATCAACAGTAACTTCATAATCTCTTCCACCGTCTACAATGTCTTTGACGATTCCCACGCCAAATTTAATGTGACGTACGGTATCACCTACTTCATAATCTAAGGACGCTGCCTTGGTGACTTTGAATTCTCTTGGCTTGAATGGCTTTGATGCCAATGCCATTTTCATCTTGGCAAGGCTACGGTCTGCCTGGATCATGTCTGCAATCTGTTTCTTCTTTTCCGGTGTTGCTGTCTGTCCCATATCTACAAGTTCACGCGGGATTTCGCGGACAAATCTGGAAACTTTGTTGTACTGCACATCCCCACGGATCATTCGCTGTCTGGCACTTGTCAGTGTCAGGTCTTCCATGGCTCTTGTGATTCCCACATAACAGAGACGGCGTTCTTCTTCCAGATCGGATTTATCGTCTGATACAATGGACATATAGGACGGGAAAATTCCGTCTTCCATTCCAACCAGGAACACTCTCGGGAATTCCAAACCTTTGGCACTATGTAAGGTCATAAGAAGCACATAATCCTGATCCGGGTCAACGCTGTCGATGTCTGCGATCAGTGCGATCTCTTCCAGGAATCCGGAAAGTGTGGCAGGCTGTCCCTGTTCTTCCATGGCTTCCTGATAGGACTCGGTCTTGGAAATAAGTTCGTCAATATTCTCAATCCGTGCCTGGGATTCTTCGGTATCTTCCGCTTTCAGCTCTGCTACGTATCCGGTAAGTTCAATTACTTCTTCCAGAAGTTCACGGACTGTGTAGGATTCCGCTTTGCTCTTGAAACTCTGGATAAAGGTTACAAAACCGTCAATCTTGGAAAGGCTTCTTCCAATAGAAGGAACTTCCTCTGCCACACGCAGGGCGTCGTAGAAGCTGACGCTCATCTTGTCTGCATAATCCTGAATCCTGCCAAGTGTTGTGGCACCAATTCCACGTTTCGGCACATTGATGATACGGCGGACTGCCAGGTCATCTCTGGAGTTATCAATGGTCTTCAGATAACATAACAAGTCTTTGATCTCTTTACGTGCATAGAAGTTTACGCCGCCTACGATCTTATAAGGAATATTCGCAAGTAGGCACTTCTCTTCAAAGAGTCGGGACTGGGCATTGGTTCTGTACAGGACTGCGCAGTCTTTGTACTTCGCACCGTTCTCCCTGTGTGCCCTGGAAATCTCGCCTACTACATACTCTGCTTCTTCGTATCCGTTCATAAACTGGCGGAAATGGATCAGCTCACCTTCCGGGTTCTCCGTCCAGAGTGTCTTGGATTTACGGGAGGCATTGTTGGCAATCACTTCATTGGCTGCACTCAGGATGTTCTTGGTGGAACGGTAATTTTGTTCCAGACGGATGACCTTTGCATCCGGGAAAACATGCTCGAATCCGAGGATGTTTCCGATGTTTGCACCACGGAATTTGTAGATAGACTGGTCATCATCACCCACAACACAGAGATTTTCATACTTGGAAGCCAGCAGGCTTACAAATTTGAACTGTGCTGTGTTGGTGTCCTGATACTCGTCTACCATGATATATTTGAAACGTTCCTGATAGTTCTCAAGAACATCTCCGCAGTTCTGGAACAGTTCTACTGTCTTTACGATCAGATCGTCGAAATCCAGCGCGTTATTCTTTCGCAGGGATGCCTGATATTCACGGTATACTGCTGCGACTTTCTTCTTATTAAAATCACCGCCTGCATTCAGTTCCATTTCATCTGGTGTGATCAGCTCGTCTTTTGCATGGGAAATCTGTGCAAGCAGGGAGCGTTCCTTGTAGATCTTGGTATCGATATTCAGCTTTCTGCAGATTTCCTTCATCAAAGTTTTCTGGTCTTCTGTATCGTAGATGGCAAATCTGGTATCGAATCCCAGACGGTCAATATGTCTGCGCAGGATCCGCACGCAGGTAGAGTGGAAGGTGGATACCCAGATGCTCTCTGAGCCGAAACCTACGATCTTATCTACTCGTTCTCTCATTTCACTGGCTGCTTTATTTGTGAAAGTGATAGCCAGGATATTCCAGGGATTTACGCCCTTTTCATCTATCAGGTAAGCAATACGGTGGGTCAGCACTCGCGTCTTTCCCGAACCCGCTCCCGCCAGGATCAGCAGTGGGCCTTCTGTGTGATAGACAGCTTCCTGCTGTGGGGGATTTAATGTACTGTAAATGTTGTTCATTTTCTCTCCTATCTCTTGTCGAGTTACAGTTTGCATTGTTTGAAATATCTGTATCCGTTATTAGTCCGGAATAAAACTTTCCACATAACAGACCCATATCTTCACAATTATACACAAAAACCTGTTCGCCTACAACAGGTTACTTTTAGAAATTCGAAGTTTATCAGACTCTTCTCCAACTTACCAAGAAATTTGGTTACTGTTCACTCCGCAACGAAATTTGTCTATTCAGTAAAAAAAGCATTTACAAGTAGTATTTAAAACTATATAATAGGGAACAGAGGTGATGAAAGATGACTATTGATGAAAAAGATATGATAAACAGTATTCTGGCAAGTGTGTCCAGGATTGATTATATTAAACCGGATGATATCCCCAATATTGAATTATACATGGATCAGGTAACAACCTTTATGGAGGAGCAGCTTGCTTCCACCAAGCGTTATGACGAGGACAAGATCCTCACCAAGACCATGATCAATAACTATGCCAAGAATAAACTCCTTCCTCCGCCGGAGAAGAAGCGTTATTCCAGAGAGCATATCCTGATGCTGATCTTTATTTATTATTTCAAGAACATTCTGTCCATCAGTGATATTCAGACCCTGCTCACACCCATCGCGCAGAAATATTTCAAGTCCATGACTGAGAAGGACATGACCTATATTTATAATGAAGTTTTCAGCATGGAAAAAGAACAGATCGAATCTCTCAAGAAAGACCTGCTCCGCAAATATAAAACAGCCCAGGATACTTTCTCAGATGCAGATGAAGAAGATCAGGAGAATTTGAAACGCTTCTCTTTTATCTGCCTGTTAAGTTTTGATGTTTATGTAAAGAAAATGATGATCGAACATCTGATCGACGAAATGAATCTGTCCTCAAACGAAGAGAAAAAGAAAAAATAACATATCCATTCTCTTAAAAAAGGATCCGCTCTGCAATATTTCCAGACCGGATCCCTTTTTCTTTTTCCTGATTCTGCTGATCTTACAGCAGAACAGTCAGTTATTTCTCCACAGCCTTAAATGTGAATTTCACAGGCTGGTAATCTCCCATCGTCAGCGGCAGCGGCAGTCCTGCTTTCATCAGAGCCGCACCTGTATAAACTTTTCCTGTAGCTGTGTCTTCATAATGCATTTCTGCATCCAGCCCCTGAGGATAGCACAGATAGATCCGTGGGTTGGCTTCACTGTGCAGTCTGACACCGCATACCACAGCCTCTTTTTTATCCTTGGATACAAACTGCCATAATACATATTTCTGGTTTTCATAAGGATTTTCCAGGCGGTAATAATCCCCTGTCTGTACCAAATGTTCCATCTCTTTATAGATAAGGATCTGTTCTCTGGCTGTCTTCTTCTCTTCTTCGGACATTTTCATCAGGTCAAGTTCATAACCGAAGGTTCCGGAAGATGCCACGATTCCTCTTGTCTCGAAAGGTGTGATCCTTCCTGACTGATGGTTGGGGCATACGCTCACATGCGCTCCCATAGCACTTACTGGATAACCGAAAGAAGTACCATACTGGATCTTCAGTCTGTCAATGGCATCGGTATTATCACTGCACCAGATCTGCGGGGAATAGTAAAGCATTCCTGCCTCAAATCTTCCACCGCCGCCGGAACAGGATTCGAAAAGAAGATCCGGATATCTCTGCACCAGGCTCTCCATCATCTCATAGACAGCCAGAACATATCTGTGATAAACCTCTCCCTGACGTTCTCCTGGAAGTGCTGCACAGAACACGTTATCCACACTGCGGTTCATATCCCACTTCACATAATCCACTTTGCAGGCATCCAGCACTGTGAATATCTGGTTCATAATGTGTTCCCGGACTTCCTTTCTGGTAATATCCAGATTCAGCTGATACCTGCTTCTGTTCGCTGCACGTCCCGGGATCTTAAATGCCCAGTCCGGATGCTCCCTGTACAGATCACTGTCCTCGGAAACCATCTCAGGTTCTACCCACAGACCGAATTTCAGTCCCAGACCATGGATCTTCTCTGCCAGTGCAGGAAGACCGCCTTTGATCTTCTCCTCATATACCTTCCAGTCTCCAAGCGCACACCAGTCATTGTCTCTCTTTCCAAACCAGCCGTCATCCAGCACAAACATATCCAGTCCGATATTCTTCGCTTCTTCTGCAATGTGATAGAGCTTGTCTGCATCGAAATCGAAATACGTAGCTTCCCAGTTGTTGACCAGGATCGGGCGGGGCTGATCTACATATTTACTGCGGATCAGATTCTGTCTGTATGCATCATGATAATTACGGGAAAGCTTCCCTAAACCTTCCTCCGAATAAGTCATAATGACCTCCGGTGTCTCAAAAGTATCCCCCTGTTTCAGTGTCCACTGGAAATGATATGGATGGATTCCCATCATCACACGGGTTTGTCCGATCTGATCCACTTCTGTCTCAAATACAAAGTTTCCACTGTATGCCAGCGCATAGCCGTAGCAGTTTCCATGTGTCTCTTCCGTATCGCGGTCGCAGAGGATGACAAATGGATTATGGTGGTGGCTGGAAGTTCCCCGGATACTTCCCACCGACCAGTTTCCGTGACCCAGATGGTTTCTTTCCATCTCACGCTCCATGGCATGTCTGCCGTAAAAATGAACTGCATCCAGTTCCCTGTATTCAAAGTCCATTTCCATGGACACTGCTTTCTTTATGGTAACAGCTTCTGTGCCTGTATTTTCCAGGCGTACTGCCCTGGTGATCACATCGAATTTCGGAAATACTCCATAAAGAAGGTGCACCTTCAGCCCGCTGGCATGATCTGCCAGAACGATCTCCAGAGTCTGTGCTTCCTCTTCTCCTCCGAACATGGCCGGAAGTCCCCTGAGGCTGTATTTGCCCGGTCTGATCTCATAAGATTCGAATTTCAGATTCGCAGTATCACTTCCATCTGCCTGAACAGCCTCCAGGCCATTGATCCTGTAATCCCCGTTTCCGTAGGCTGTGTATTCCTGTGGCAGTGTATCCAGGGAAAATGTCCTGTCCCTTCCCGCTTCATAAGGATTCCCGGAAAAACCTCTGTCTGCACACACGATCCTGTCTGTGATCAGTGTATCTCCCACCGGACTTCCATAATAAAGATGAACCAGGGTATCATACTCCCTGACCTGCATCTGATACGTGCTGTTTTCTGTTCTCAGTTCAAATACTTTCTCTTTTTCGTGATATCTGATCCATTCCATCTGCTGTACCTCTCCTGTTATTTTTTACTGAATCAGGCAGGTTTCTGACTGGCCTGTCTGTTTTTCTCTTGTTTATGCTCCTATTATACAGATCCTCCATGATCTTTTAAATAGATTTATGGCAGGAACATATGTCATAATCGTTATGGCAAAACAGCTGAATATATGGTAAAATGTCAACAAAACGAAACCCTGTTCCGGTTAATTTAAAAGAAATGAGGACTGTACCAATGTCCAATGTAAAATACACAGACGGCGCCACCTTCCGCTGTCTCGAAAATCTCAAAGAAGCCTCTCTTGATATCAGTCTGATCCACACAGGCAGGGAATATTGTCTGCCCGGTCATATCTGTTCCAGATCCAGAGAAGAATTTATCATTCATTTCGTATTGAAGGGCACCGGATTCTATTCTGCTGACGGACAGACCTGGTCCCTGTCTCCGGGACAGATGTTCCTCATTTATCCAGATGAACCGGTTACCTACGGTGCGGATGAAACAGATCCCTGGACTTACGCCTGGATCGGTTTTAAGGGGATCCGCGCCGGTTCCCTGGCAGCCCAGTGCGGTTTTTCCCGTAAGAACCGGGTGCTTCCTGCTCCCTCTTCTGAACTGATCACAGAATACATTGATCATCTCCTGGAACACAGACAGCTGTCCCAGGCCAATGACCTCCGGCGCCAGGCATACCTGCTCCTGTTTTTCGCAGAACTGACAGATTTCCACGAGAAGCAGTCGGGCCAGAATAAAAAGTCACATGAATACAGTACCAGTGTTTATGTAGAACTTGCCATCGAGTACATCACCAGTATGTATCAGAATGGGATCGGCATTTCGGACATTGCATCCAATATCGGCATCAGCCGTGCTTATCTAAACAGTGCCTTTCAGAAAGAACTGAATATGTCCGCCCAGAGTTTTCTCATTGATTACAGAATGCACAAAGCAGCCAGCCTGCTTCTGGGTACAGACATGTCCGTAAAGGAAATTGCCCGCTGTATTGGATACACTGACCAGCTGGTATTCTCCAAAGCTTTCAAAAAGAAATTCGGGGTAAGCCCGAAAAATTATAAAACCCATCAGGAAATGCTGGAACATTTCCACGAAAAACAACCATAACAAGGAGGATCCAAACATGAAGAAAAAAATTGCAGCGTTACTTTTATGTGCCGTATTATCCGCCACATCCTTTCCTGTCACAGGCATGGCAGGAGAATTCAGTGCAACTTCCGAGGATGTTTCCCAGGAAACGCCTGACCCGGAAATTACTCCTACTGTCAAACCTGCCCGTACCCCGAAAGTTACAGCGAGTGTTGTAAAAGGACTGGAGAAACCTCTGAAATTTTATCCTGGACAATTTTATGAATTTAAAGTGATCGGCGCAGGAACTGATAATAAATCTCCGGTGAAAGGTGCTGTCCGCTGGATTCCCCTCTACTGGAGTATGTCCTCTGTCGGTGATCGTTACAACTCTGTCTGGAAAATTGGTTCACCTGTGGGAATATCAACTGGTGCCTCTTATACTATGTACATTTTCTTCAAACAGCAGGTGTACAACGGAAAGTTATGGATTGATACAGAAACTGTAAAATCCATGCGCACCACCTTCAAGTCTGCTGATTTATCTTCCAGCAAACTGCCCATTCCGTCCCTGACATCAGTTTCCAATAAATCAAAGGGTATTGTTTTCAAATGGAATAAAGTCACCGGATGTTCCGGCTACATGATATACCGGAAAACAGGAAGTGGCAAATGGACCAAGCTCGCCACAGTAAAGGGCAGCAGCACCCTTTCCTATACAGACCGTACAGCGAAAAGTGGAAACACTTACACTTATACAGTAAAGGCATACAAAGATTCCCAGCAGGGTTCCTACAACACCATCGGATTGAAGATCACCCGCCTGACAGCTCCAACCCTTTCTTCCCTGACCAACACCAAATCAGGCAGAACCAATGTAAAGTGGAAAAAAGTTACCGCTGCATCCGGATATCAGGTTGAATACTCTACCTCCAAAAATTTCACTAATTCCAAAAGGATATCCACCGGTAACAGTTCTTCCACCGCTCTTTCCGGTCTGAAAAAAGGAAAAACTTATTATATCCGCGTACGCGCCTGCAAAAAATCCAATGGAATAACCAGTTACAGTCCATGGAGCAATACAATGAGCATCAAGATCAAAAAATAACCCGGCAAAACTTTATTTCATATAAAACAGGAGGGACATATGACATGTCCCTCCTGTTTTATACTTTTCTATTCTGTTATTTACTGTCCAAGTTCGTTCTGGAGATCTGACTGTGCCTGATCAAGTGCATCTGCCACATCTACGCCGTTCTCGAAGATATCATTCAGAGTAACAGTTGTGAACTCTGTATTGATGGACGGATAGGAAGAAGAAGAATGAGATTCAAGACCTGCGCTTCCATCTTCGAGCTCTTTCATTGTTGTTATTCCTAAAAATATATTCTGTTTATTGTGTGTTTTTCACAATATTATACGTTTTACCTCGCATTACTTAATTTTTCCAAGTCTGATCACATTCCAGGTTGCTTTTTTCAGCATTGTCTGCAATTCTCCTGCTTCTACTTTGCCTGCTGCCACCTGCTTCGGCATAACCTTCTCTCCATCCGGGCCGTTTTCTGCCTTAAGATCATCGTTTTCCAATACAATGTGCTCTTTTACCTGGTATCCCTGGAAGCATCTCACATCTGCAGTGAGCAGAATATCCTCTTCAAGGTTACGGTTTACCGCAAAGATAGTCACTTCCTCTGCTTCTTCATTGTAGACTGCCACACTGACAATGTCAGAAATCTCTCCGTGCTCCAAAGTCGGATGAGACGGGCCATCTACCAATGGCTGCAGGACTGTACCGCGGCCATATCTGGATGCATGGAGAAATGGATAATAAATGGTCTGTCTCCATGCTGTCCCGTCCTTCTCCGTCATAACAGGCGCAATAACATTTACCAGCTGAGCCAGGCAGGCAATTTTTACTCTGTCTGCATGTTTCAAAAGTGTAATCAGCATCAGGCCTACCAGAAGAGCATCTTCGAAATTATAATGATCCTCCAAAAGCGGCGGTGCAATCTGCCACGGATGGTTGGTGGTAATATCTTCCTCTTCGCTCTTGGAATGGAACCATACATTCCACTCATCAAAGCTTAAATTAATAGTCTTCTTGCTGCGTTTCTTCGCTTTTACGAAATCGCAGGTTGAAATCACAGTGCGGATAAATGCGTCCATTTCATCACATTTCGCCAGATAATCTGTGCTGTCATTATTCAGATTGCCATAATACTGATGGAGGGATACATAATCCACATAATCATAGTCATATTCCAGAGTAGTTGCTTCCCACTGCGGGAATGTGGGCATGTCCATAAAAGAGCTTCCGCAGGAAACCAGTTCGATAGACGGATCAATAAGCTTCATGGCTTTGGCAGTTTCCTGTGCCACACGGCCATACTCATGCATCGTTTTCTTTCCCAGCTGCCACTCTCCGTCCATTTCATTTCCCAGACACCAGAGTTTGATGTTATATGGATCTTTTATTCCATGTTTGATACGCAGATCGCTGTATTTTGTTCCTGAGGGATGATTGCAGTATTCCAGAAGATTACAGGCATCTGCCGTTCCTCTTGTTCCCAGGTTCACAGCCATCATTATGTCTGCCCCTGCTTTCTCTGTCCATCTGGCAAATTCTCCCAGACCGAATGTATTGGGTTCCAGGCTTCTCCATGCCAGATCCAGTCTGGGTTTTCGTTCAGACAGCGGTCCTACACTGTCTTCCCAGAAAAAGTTGGATACAAAGTTTCCGCCGGGATAACGAATTACAGGTACATTAAGATCCTTTACCAGCTCCAGTACATCCTTACGGAATCCGTTTTCGTCTGCAGTTGCATGATCCGGCTGATAAATGCCGCCATATACTGCTCTTCCCAGATGTTCGATAAAAGAACCGTAGATTCTTTTATCTACTTCGGAGATGCGAAAAGCCTTATCAACAATCATTTTTGCATTTTTCATAGTCAGTCCTCCTGTTTGTCTGTTAATCATTATATTTCTGTCTGTTTTATTGCCACTATTATTTAACCTTTTACTGCACCGGCAGTCATACCTTCGATAAAGTGCTTCTGGAAGCACAGGAACAGATAGGCAACTCTGGCTCCAGAATGCTTCTTTCCAAAGTTTTTCTCGGATTTCCGGATACTCTTTTTTCAGCAGCCTGCTGCTGGCACTTTTATATGCATTGATAAATTTACTGAGTTCCGTTTTCGGCTGTGCACGAAACATTACATGCACATGGTCAATATCATGATTCCATTCCTCCAAAACAATTCCATATCGGGGGCAATATATTCCCATATTTCTTTTGCTCTTTCTGAAATTGGGTCATTGATAACTTTTCTTCGATATTTCACCACCATGATCAAATGATAATACATCAAATATACTGAATGTGCATTATGATCCATATTTTCCATAAAACCAGTCCTTTTTTGATCTTTTATCTTGTCGACTGATTCTATTATACCATGAATCTCATCGCAGAATAAATGTTCTTTTCTGTTTTTTGGCAATCCATCTCCCACCTGTAGAGGAAGAAGGAATGATCATACAACGCTTTCTGATATCCCAGCAGACGGTCATGAGTGTGAATGCTTCGCTCTTTTCCTGTGATCACACCTATATTTTTATGTCCCATGGAAATCACATAGTTCACGATTTCATAGGCACCTTTCTTATCATCTACTACAACCGACGGGTAATGCTCAGATTTCGTATATCCATAGGCCATGCTTGCCGGAACGGTCAGATTCTCCGGCAGACATTTCAGTGCTCTTTCATGAGCTGTCACGTACACGATCCCGTCCACCTGCTTGGCGATCAGTTCCTTCACTTCCCGACGTACCATCTGGAAGAACTTCTCGTTGTCATAATAGCTGTCGCCAAACTTCTTATATAATCTCAGATTGATCAGAAGAATGTGATATCCCTTCTCCTCACAACATTTCGTAATTCCGTCAATGATCTCCGGTGCACAGAATACCGTAATATCCTCCACAACAACACCTATGGTCCGGGTTCTTCTGGTCTTTAAATTCTTGGCAATGTAATTTGGAGTATAATTTAATTCTTCAATAGCCTGAAGCACACGCTCTTTTGTTTCCTTGCTGGCATTGGGTTTCCCGTTGATGATATTGGAAACTGTGGCAATAGAAACATCACAGTGTTTCGCTATTTCTTTAATTGTAACCATAGTCCGTCTCTTTTCCTGAACGTTCGTACATATTATCTATGTTTTATTATACGTTATACAAAGAGGGCAGGCAAGGAAATAATCGCAAAAAATGGACTGCCTGTATAACTGCTTTATCAGATTCCCTTAAAACTAATGAAAATTCCATCTTTCTATCTGCATTTAACAAATATTCCGGATGAGTGTATGCGCCCCAGCTGTCGTCGCCGCCGATTCCCATCTGGGCTTTTGCGACACGGACGACAGTGTAGTGGATCTGTGGGAGTTCGTATGGGTGCATGGCATTTTCTATTTCGTGTGGAGTGTATGGAAGGGCGGAGAACATCATTGGTTCTTTGTCCATCTCGAAGCGGATTCCTCTGCCTTTGCGGTCTGCATAGGTTTCGGTTTCGCCAAGACCATACCACTGCACATTGTCGTAATCTGCATTGAACTTGAAGATCATACCGAATTCCGGCATATCGCCCAGTTCTTTTACAGGGTCGTAGGATAAGGTTGTTTTTACTTTTCCATCGCCGAATACTTCGTAGGTAAGCTGACATTCACTGGCCGGTGTGGTGGGCATCAGATATGTGAAGGTTACTTTTACGGAAATGTCAGTTTCCTCTGTCTGTGGTAAATTGGCCGAGCCATATGCACCTTTTTTTGTTTTATAATTCTCCTGCCATCTTTTATTTGTCACATATTGAAGTAATAACAGCATTTCTCCGGCCGCATTTGCTTTTGCAGCCGTTATACACGGTGCCTGTGTCGGCTCTACAAAGAAGCAGTGTACATTGTCACCAAATACCAGTTTTAATCCGAAGCAGACTCCCGTTATATTTTCTATTCCAGATTTTGACATTATATTTACAGATTTTGATTATCCTCATTTTTCGTCAATCATTTATCTGCATTTTTTCTATAAAACAAAGGCCAAAGAAACATAACACAAAAGGCAGGTAAAAAATCACCTGCCCCATTTCAAGCCACCTGGCTCTTTATCCTTTTGTTTCTTATCCTTTTATTCCCCTTTGGCTTCCTTCTCTGCCATTCTGGAGAATACCATTTCATAGCCATCATTTCCATAATTTAATGAACGATTCACACGACTGATCGTTGCAGTGGAAGCTCCGGTCTTCTCGGAAATGTCAAGGTATGTTCTCTTGTCCATCAGCATCTTGGCAACTTCGAAACGCTGTGATAAGGAAAGAAGTTCGTTGATCGTGCATACATCCTCAAAGAAAGTATAACACTCTTCTTTATCCTTCAGGCAAAGGATCGCTTCAAAAAGCTGATCCACAGCCTCTGTTCTGATCTTTTTACTCATTTTCCTGCTCCTTTAGAACTCTGTTCTTCAATTCTTCACTTGACGGACATTTGTCTTTATTATGTCCGTATCATATTTCTAACAGTGATATTTTACCACGTTAAAACATAAGAAGCAAGCGTTTGAGCTGAAAGAACTCAGGATTTTTATAATTTGCGGTTTACATACTTTTTCACTGCATCCACGGAGCGGTTCAGCACCAGTTCTTCCGGGAAATCCAGCTTTGTGAGCAGATCTCTGGCCAGATCAAACTCTCCGATGAGCAGGTCAAAATGCGCATCACTATCCATCACAACCGGAACCTGATACTTCTTACACAGATTCAGCATCACCGTATCATTCTCCACTGCATTCTCTCTGGTACAGCCTGGCTCCATGGAATGATTGTTCAGCTCCAGAACCTTCCCATATTCCTTCGCACCCTGCACCAGCGCCTCATAATTGATCTCATATCTTCCATCATCCGGATGTCCGATGATATTAATATACGGATTCTTCATTGCATTCAGATAACTCTCCGTATTCTCAAGCTTAGATGCAGGCTTCATACACGGAGTATGCAGACTGGCGATCACCACATCCATATTCGCCAGCGTCTTCTGCCCCAGATCCACAGTCCCCTTTGCATCCAGAATATTCACCTCAGACCCCAGAAGCAGCTGAATCCCATACAACTCCCTGGGAACCACCTTCAGATTATTAAAATAAAACTCATGACAGGTTCCCGGCATCATCGGCGCATGCTCCGTAATCCCCAAAAGCTCCAGTCCCTTATCCGAAGCCGCCCTCACCATCTCCCTCAAAGAACAATATGCATGACCGCTGGCCACTGTATGTGTATGCAGATCCAACACTGACTTATATTTCATGATCAACCCCTCCTCATTTCGTAAAAATGTTTTTTTCACATTATACTCCCACCCTGCAACACCCCGCAAGAATTTTGCATAAAATGCAAAATTCTAAGACACACCTCCCCAGCCAGTAACCAGCACAGAAAAAAACAGAGCCTGCATCCCTGCAAGCCCTGCAAACATTTCAAATATTATTTTACAATAAAGGATTTTCTCTTACTTACAACATCAAAGATAACCGCTGCCAGAAGAACAAGTCCCTTAACAACCTTCTGAATATTCTGGTCAATACCCATGATACTCATACCTAAGTTCAGGACACCCATTAAAAGAGCACCAATAATAACTCCCGGAACAGTACCAGTTCCACCATAAGCAGAAGCACCACCAATGAAACAGGAACCAATGGCATCCATCTCGAAGTTCGTACCAGCCTGCGGGTTAGCAGAATTCAGACGGGCCATAGTAACCATACCAGCAATAGCAGCCAGAAGACCCATATTTAAATAAGCCAGGAAATAAACTCTGTTCGTATTAATACCGGAAAGCTTCGTAGCCTTCTCATTACCACCAACTGCATAGAAATAACGACCTGTAGTTGTCTTAGAAGCAATGTATGTATAGATTGCAATAATAACCGCTACCCAAACCAGAGAGTTCGGAATACCTTTATACTGCGCCAGACGGAACATAAATGCAAGAACAACTGCACAGATCAGAACCATCTTGATCGCTGCGCCGCCGAAAGCTTCTACACTGTAGCCTTTTTTCGCACGGTCTGCACGGTTTTTCAGTACCATTAACACATAAACAATACAAACGATAATACCAACTACGAAACATGTAACATTAAATCCTTCTTTTCCAAATGGATCAGGAATATAATTGTTAAACAGTGCCAGATAAGAATCAGGCATTGGAGCCAGTGTCTGTCCCTGAAGAACTACGTTTGATAAACCACGGAATGCAAGCATACCTGCCAGAGTTACGATAAACGGTGGGATTCGTACATAAGCAATCCAGAATCCCTGCCATGCACCGATGGCAATACCTGTGATCAGCATAACAAGCATTGTAAGATATGGATTCATGTTATTGAGAACCATCATCTTACCGCCGACTGCTGCAACGAAACATACAACAGAACCAACAGAAAGGTCGATGTTACCACCGGTTAAGATACAGAACAACATACCTGTTGCAAGGATAAATACATATGCGTTCTGAGCTACAAGGTTATTTACGTTCTGCGGCAGAAGCATAACACCTTTGGTGTTTGCTGTAAACATGATGACTACCAGAACCAGAACGATCACCATGGTATATTTCTTTAATACTTCTGAAAAACTAAGCTTTTTCTCCATCTTCTTTACGCTCCTTTTCCTGATTTTACGATCTTTGACATGATCAGTTCGGAGGTTGCCTCTTCTTTGCTGACTTCTCCTACGAACTTGCCTTCATTCATGATATAGATCCTGTCTGACATTCCCAGTACTTCCGGAAGTTCAGAAGAGATCATGATAACAGATTTGCCTGCTGCAACCAGATCGTTGATAATACAGTAAATTTCGTACTTCGCACCTACGTCGATACCACGGGTAGGCTCATCCAGGATCAGAATATCCGGTTCTGCGAACATCCATTTCGCAAGAAGGACTTTCTGCTGGTTACCACCACTTAAGTTACCTACATTCTGCTCAACAGATGGACATTTTGTTTTCAGCTTTTTCCTGTATTCTTCGGCTACTGCATACTCTTTATCTGCATCGATCACCTGTCCATTGCTGATGCCTTTCATATTTGCAAGTGATGTGTTCATTTTGATGGATTTGGAAAGGATCAGTCCGTTTCCTTTTCTGTCCTCTGTAACATAAGCAAGTTTATTATCGATTGCTTCCTGTACAGTGTTCAGTTTCACTTCTTTTCCGTTCATAAATATCTGACCAGAAATCTTGGTTCCATAGCTCTTTCCGAAGATACTCATGGCAAGCTCTGTACGTCCTGCACCCATCAGTCCGGAAATACCCACTACTTCCCCTTTATGGATCTTAAATGATACATTATCTACTACTTTACGCTCTGAGTACAACGGATGATAAACAGTCCAGTTCTTCACTTCCATGGAAACAGCTCCGACTTTTACATCCGGGCGTTTCGGGAAACGGTCTGTCATCTCACGACCAACCATGCCCTGAATGATACGCTGTTCTGAGAAATCATCTACTTTCTTATCCAGAGTCTCAATGGTAGAGCCGTCACGGATAACCGTAATCTTATCCGCTACATAAGAGATTTCATTTAATTTATGGGAAATGATAATAGATGTCATACCCTGTTCTTTAAATTTCAACAGCAGATCCAGCAGTGCCTGAGAGTCATCTTCATTCAAAGATGCGGTCGGCTCATCCAGGATCAGGAGTTTCGCATGTTTCGCCAATGCTTTCGCGATTTCTACCAGCTGCTGTTTACCTACACCAATATCCTTGATCAAAGTTCTGGAGGATTCCTCCAGTCCTACTATTTTCAAATATTTGTCTGCTTCTCCATAAGTTTCATTCCAGTTGATGGAGAAGGATTTACCTCTTTCATTACCCAGGTACATGTTCTCGCCGATAGTCATATAGGGAATCAGCGCAAGTTCCTGGTGAATGATTACAATTCCTTTTTCTTCACTGTCTTTGATTGTATTGAATTTACAGATTTCTCCGTTATAAATAATGTTGCCTTCATAGGTTCCATACGGATAAATACCACTTAATACATTCATCAGGGTAGATTTTCCGGCACCGTTCTCACCTACCAGTGCGTGGATCTCGCCTTCTTCTACCTGAAGATTTACGTTATCCAGTGCCTTTACACCCGGGAAAGTTTTGGTGATATTCTTCATTTCCAAAAGTATCTTAGCCAATTTCTATTTCCCTCCCTTTCCATAACAAAGCATTTAAGTACGTCTTGGAAAGAAACGGAAATTTCTTCCAAGATAGATTTCTCTAAGATAGTTCTTCTTGTAAGATAAATACTTATTACTGATTAATACAGGCGGGAACTGCGCCCGCCTGTACAGTTTGTTAATTCTTATTATTTAATCTGATCCTCTGTATAATATCCGGAATCAATCAGCATTTCTTTGTAATTGTCAACAGTTACAACAACCGGATCGCAAAGGTATGTCGGGATAACGCCTGTGCCGTTGTCATAGGATTCTGTATCGTTAACTTCCGGTTCTTCACCTTTCATGATGGAGTCAACCATTTTAACAACTGCAGATGCAAGAGCACGTGTATCTTTGAATACGGACATAGCCTGTTTTCCTGCTACAAGGTTCTTAACGTTTGGTGTATCACAGTCCTGACCGGTAATGATCGGATACTCTCCTGTGTAAGAAGCTGCAAGTGCGTTTTCTACACCAAGTGCTGTGGAGTCGTTGGAGCAGAGAACTGCGTCAAGGTTTGTTCCGTCAGAATAGTTACCAGCGATGATTGTATCCATTCTGTCCTGAGCTTTTGCACTGTCCCAGTTAGCAGTTGCAACCTGCTCGAACTCTGTCTGTCCGGATTTAACTACCAGTTTGCCTTCGTCGATGTATTTCTGAAGGACATCCATTGCTCCGCCGAAGAAGAAGTTACAGTTGTTGTCACCAGGATCACCTGTGAACAGCTCGATGTTGAACGGTCCGTCCTGATTGTCAAGATCAAGTGCATCTACTAAGTATTCGCCCTGTTTCTGGCCTACTTTGTAGTTATCAAATGTTGCATAGTATGTAACTGCATCAGAGTTCATAAGCAGACGGTCATAGGAGATAACCGGGATTCCTGCTTCTTTTGCCTGTTTCAGAGGCTCTCCAAGGCTGCTTCCGTCGATAGATGCTACAACCAGAAGATCACATCCGTTGGCTACCTGGTTCTCAAGCTGTGAAACCTGTGTGTTTACGTCGTTAGATGCATACTGAAGGTCTACTTCGTAGCCTGCTGCTTCCAGCTCTTTCTTCATGTTCTCGCCATCCTGATTCCATCTCTGAAGGTCTTTGGTAGGCATTGTAACACCGATCAGTTTCTTATCATCCGCTTTAACAGCTACACCCGGGATGACTACCATACCAGCTACCATTGATGCACAAAGAATTGCAGATACGACTTTCTTTTTCATTGTAAAAATCCTCCGTTTCTTTATTTACGTTGTTCACGTTTTTTTGATGATGTTACTATAGCACAGGGCTATCTGGACATGGTTGGCAAGAAACAAGACATTTCGGGCAAAATAAAAAATGTCCTGTATGCAACAGGACATTTTTGTTACAATTTTGTGCTAGTTCATCCGTCTTAAAAATGCTATACATACTTACAGCACAAATTTGTCTCTACCATATTTAATTATATTCCGCATTCAGATACACTTCATCCCTGCGGTGGAATCCTCCGTCTATGATCACCTCATCAATATTCTCTCTTGTTACGGCCGTAGGTTCCAGCACTCTGGCCGGGATATCGTAGGTTCCGTCATTGACTTTCTCGGTAACTCCTTCCAGCTCAGAAGCTTCTTTCCCGCTTCCGATCTCCACAACATACTTCGCAGCTTCCTTTGCCAGATCTTCGATGGATTTAAAAGCAGTCATATACTGGGTTCCCTCCACGATCCTCTGACAGGCTGCCAGGTCACCATCCTGACCTACTACCATCACATTTCCCGCCAGCTGATTTTCCGCAAGAACCTGCACCACCTGACTGGCAATGTCATCATTTCCGCACATGATTCCTTTCACATGAGGATATTTCTCCAGTGCTTCTTCCATATATCCCACTGCAAGCTCTGCAGTCCATCCGTCACAATTCGCCTCATAAACCACATTCAGATTGGTATCCTCAAGGGTATCGTCAAATCCCTCCTTCAGCATATGGACATTATTGTCCGATAAAGGACCCTGGATCATAAAAATATCCCCGCCCTGTGGAAGTGCATCTACCAGTGCCTGAGCCATGATCTCTCCAACTTTCCTGTTATCAAAAGAAATATAGAAATCTGTATCTGCATTATTGATCATTCTGTCATAGGAGATTACCGGAATTCCCGCATTGTGCGCCTTCTGGATCACATCAGAAAGTACTCCGCAGTCTCTGGCGATCACCACGATCACGTCCATCTGTTTACTGATAAAGTATTCGATCTGGCTGATCTGCTCCTGGACATCTGCCCCTGCATCCTGAACATTCACCTCTGCCCCCAGCTCTCTGGCAGTTGCTACAAATACATCTCTGTCCCTGATCCATCTCTCAATGACAAAAGAATCTACAGTAAGCCCGATCTGGATCTTATCCTCTTCTTTGCCGGAGGAAGCGGTTTCTTCCTGACTGGTCTGCTTTTCTTCACTCTGTGAGCCGCAGCCTGCCCAAAGCACCATTCCCATACAAAGCACCAGTGTTCCTGCCAGCAGTTTTTTTATTCTGCTGTTCTTCCCTCTTTTATATTTCCTCATCAGCCTAACCTCTCTCTGAATTCACTTGGTGTAACCCCTTCATATTTCTTAAAAATCCTGCTGAAATAGTTGGGATCACTATATCCGGATTCTGCGCATATCTCTTTAATAGAAAGCTGAGAATTCTGCAAAAGTTCTCTGGCATTCTTCAGACGGATTTCTGTAAGATGCTCAATAAAATTCTTGCCGGTCTCCTGCTTAAACAGTTTACTGAAATAATAGGGACTGATATCTACTTCTCTGGAAACATCATCCAGTGAAATATCCTTACGGAAATTTTCTTCTATATATTCTTTCGCCCTGTCGATCACACTGACAGCTTCCTTTTCCTTGGAATTCTCCATCTTTGTACAGATTTCTCTTGTTTTATCCAAAAACCATTCACGCAGGCTTTCCATATTGGAACATGCCTGAAGTTCCCTGATATATCCCCGTCTGTCGCTGATATTATACCGCATTGTTCCTGCAAAGAACGCCCTTCGTTCTGCATCCATTACCAGTTCCAGGATCTTAATCTCCATATCCTCTCTGGAAACTACAGTCTGTCCTTTCATCCATTCAAAAAAACCATCTGCACAGTTGAGTGCTCCCGCTACATCTTTCTCCAGAATACGCTTCTGATATCTGCTCTCAAGATCTCTTGGGTATTCGCCTTTATACTTCTGCGCCACAGGTACGTCCTCAATATGTACCACATGACTGGTGCTCTCTTTAAGTGCTACAACAGCCTCCTGAAAAGACCCCTTCACACTGCCCAGTTCCTTGACTCTTCCGATTCCGCAGCGGAACATGCTGTCAATCCGGTTCTCAAACTTATGTACCATATTTCTGGCTCTTGTGACGATTGCAACACGTTCCTCGTAATCCTCTGTGGCATTTTCATAAGGAACCAGCAGCACGATCCTGTTTCCCATGATGGGACCCACCAGACATTCAAAGAAATCCTGCGCGATCTCACGGAAAGTGGAATAGAATTTATTTGCCCTCACACTTGCACCTACAGCATTGCTCAGCACACCATTTTCCAGGGAATCCCCAAACTCCATTACGATCATATATCCGTATTTCTCATGGATATCCAGAAGCTCTGTATAATTATCCTGATAAGTGACAAAATCATCCTGAAGAAGAATATTATTGATATATCCGCTCTCGATCATCGGCACTACTGTTTCCAGTTTCTCCCTGATACGGAGATCATCGCTTCTCTTCTGACGGGTCAGATCTACCTTTGCCATCATTCTGGCACAGGTTTCCAGGATCACTTTCTTATTTACAGGCTTGGTGAGAAATTCCTCAACTCCTAAACTTACCGCTTCTTTTGCATAGTTAAATTTGTCATAGGCAGTAATGATGACAAAGACTGCCGAACTGTTAAACTTCTTTATCTCTCTGATTGCCTGGATTCCGCTGATCCCCGGCATCTGGATATCCATGAAACAGATATCCGGCGGATATGCCTGTGCCATCTCCACCACTACCCTGCCTGATTTCGCACAGTGGATCTCGCATTCATTTCCATATTCTGATTCAATGATCTTTTTCAGTGATTCCAGCATGATACCTTCATCATCTGCCAGCAAAATTCTGTACATTTTCCTCTCTCCCCAACAAAAAATTCTCATATAAGTCCAAAGCAGCACTCTCTGCTCTCATCCTCCCGGTATCATACCGGTATATAGACGATCACTTCTGTTCCTTTATCCAGGCCATCACTCCTGATCTCCACAAGTCCTTTTTCTTCATAGTACAGTTCCAGACGGCTGATCACATTATTCATACCAATTCCTGTAGAGTCACCTTCTTCTTTCCTATATTCTTTATTTCCTGACAAAACACCCTCTATCTGCTCCGGCGTCATTCCTTTTCCGTTGTCCTTCACACTGATACGAATGTAGTCTGCATCTCCGGTAACTGTAAGATGGATCTTTCCTTCCCATTCAATGTCACGGATTCCGTGATTTACTGCATTCTCTACAATTGGCTGCAGGATCATACTTGGGACACGGACATTCTCAAGTGATTCATCCACATCTTTGCTGAAATGAATGTCACCTGCAAAACGAACATTCAGAATATAAATATAATTGTCAACTGCCTCCAGTTCTTCTCCCAGAGTGGCATCTTCCTGTCCTTTCTTAACATTATACCGGAAAAAGTCTGCCATCTTTTCCACAAAGATCCCTGTCTGCTCTGCATCTTCCATCATGGCAAGCTGGGCCCCTGCATTCAGGGAATTAAACAGAAAGTGGGGATTGATCTGAGACTGGAGGTATTTCAGCTGAGCTTCTTTCAGATGGTTCTCCATAAGCAGTTCCCGCTCCATCATCTGCTGCTCTTTTTCCATACTTGCTTTCGTCCTGGCCATATACAGATCCAGGTTCTCCACCATTGTGTTAAACGCTCTGGTTACTGCTCCCAGTTCATCCTGTGCATCTGTATCGTGCATTTTCACCCAGAAATTTCCCTGACCTACCAGCTGAGCCGTTTCTGCCATATTGGAAAGGGGAATGAACATTTTTCTGATTGCCATGATGAGGAGGAGCATTCCCCCTGTCACGATCCCGATCATAATGATGGTATTACTGATCTCCAGATAACGCATCACTGCGCGGAGGATGGAGTAGGTACTGGAATTCTCCTGAAACATCAGATTATTCAGCTCATCAATAGAAGACTGGATATATCCGTACAGTTTGGTGGCATCGTCATATTTACGTTTGTATTTCTCCACATTCCTGCCTCGTTTGGCTGCAACGGTCTCTGCCGTATAGTTCAGATAAGTTTCAGACATTCTGCGGATATTGCGCTCCAGAAGCTTCACAGGATCATTAATGTTCTCTTCATTAAGTTTCTCAAGCTGGCTTCTGTATTTGGATTCATTCTGATAATAATCCAGCAATACCTGGGAACTCTTTACCTTCAGATAATCATACATGTTATCCTGCACCTTCTCGAATACCTGGGAAAGCTCAGTTAATTCCGCATTGCTGGCATATACATTATCCATCTTCTGCATGGAATTATTGATCCGCACATAGAAGATCATATTCATAGCAAATAAAAGAACCGCGATCATTCCCACTTCTATAACTATCTTACTGACCAGAGAAAGGTCTCTCCAGCGTATCTGTTTCATTTCGCCTGTGCCTCCTTTCTCATTTCACGGGCAGCGTCCTTATCCAGGAAATTGATATCTACATTATAGTAAGAATTTGTTCTTCCATCTTTCTGGTATTCTGTCAGTGCCTCGATACTGTATCTGCCCAGCTGGTCTGTATCCACATCGCAGGTAACAGAGATCACCCCTTTTTCCACCGCTGTGAGGATATCATCAGAACTGTAGTATCCGATGATTTTAACCTTTCCGGCCAGGTTAAAATCCAGTACTGCCTGGCGGGCACACTCTGTGGTTTCTTCGTCCATGCACACCAGAATATCCGGCACTTTATCTTTCTGCTGGAAAATATCCGTAACTGCTTCCTCTGTCTCGAAGGTTCCGGTAGAAAGAAGATTTCTGCCTGTAATTTTTATATCGTCTGCTGATCCGGCTTTCGCCTGGGCTGCATTGCTGATCTGCGTATAGATCTGGCTCTGATTCATATCATCAATATTTTTCTTCAACAGGATCAGAATGCTTTTGGTATCTTGTGTCACATATTCTGCCACTTTTTCCCCGTAGGCACTTCCAAGCTGGTAATCACTGACTCCCACGAAACTCTGGCGTTTGCTGTGAACTGCATCCCCCATCACTGTGACAACCGGAATTCCTTTCTGAACTGCTTCGTCGATCTTGGACTCCAGTCCCTGTTCTCCGCTGTACTGCAGAATGATCCCATCTGCATTGGATGCAATGCTCATATTCATATAATCCAGCTTGTCATAGTCACTCTCTTTGCCGTTGCCTTTCAGTTCCAGGATTGCATCATTCTTCTGCGCCCATTCCTGTGTACAATTGTATGCTACCTGCCAGAAAGACGATTCCGGATTGTCTACGATCATATCATATTTATACTGATAGGTCTGCGTTTCTTTCTGCACCTGGCTGCCTCCACCTGTCAGGCCGCTGTAATAGGATTCCCCTGTCATATACAGAACTGTCAGAATTCCCACAGTTCCCAGTACACCGCAGATCTTTGCTGCTCTTCCACTCATTGTCTTCTCCATTTTCTCTCTGTAATCAGGACAGACACCCTCTGTCCATAAACAATAAGTTATTATACAATAAATTCGCATGATTTGCTTTCTTTTTTTCATATAATTGGATAACAGCCCAGTATTGACGTCCCCAAGGAGGCATTATATGAAACACATCAAACCGGCAGTACTGCCATTTTTCCTGCTTCTCGCAGGACTTATACTGACTGAACTTTTAATTATGAACCGTGACCTGCGAACCCGGACAGCCTGCGCAGTGGCAGGCCGTGGAATGCTTTCCCTGGTACAGCAGACCATGGAAGAACCTCCCCGGGTAGCCCTTACCTTTGATGATGGACCTAACTCCAAGTATACTCCTATGCTGCTGGAAGGACTGCGAAAGAGAAACATCCTTGCTACCTTCTTTCTGGTAGGGGAAAACATCGAAGGAAACGAAGAGATCCTTCTGGAAATGCAAAAAGACGGACATCTGATTGGAAACCATACCTGGGATCACGTGCAGCTGGATAAGATTTCCCGGGAAAAAGCCCTCCAGGAAATCCAAAAAACCAACAACCGCATCTACGAAGTCACTGGCGTTTATCCATCCTATATCCGCCCTCCCTTCGGTGCCTGGCAGAAAGATATGGAACTGCCCTTCACCATGCTGCCTGTATTCTGGGATATCGATACCCTGGACTGGAAAAGCCGCAGCACAGACAGCATCCTGTCCATTGTCCGTTCCCAGGTTCATGACGGTTCCATCCTCCTGATGCATGACAGTTACCAGAGTTCTGTGGATGCTGCCCTGATGATCGCAGACCTGCTTACAGAACAGGGATATGATTTCGTTACTGCCGACCAGCTTCTCACTCTGTAAAAACATTTGCTTTTTATTCCCTGATTCGTTATACTTAAGGGTAAACTGAATATGGAAATACATCAATGTAAAAAAGGAGTTTAAGGAATGGACAAATTGTTTAACATGGACAACAAATTCTTCAGTATGATGGGTAGGGCTGCAGACCTTATGATCCTCAATATTGTTTTTATCATTTGCTGTCTTCCAATCGTAACCATCGGTGCTTCTCTTACAGCACTTCACTATGTAACTCTGAAAATGGTCAGAAATGAAGAATCTTATATTGTAAAGAGCTTTTTTAAATCCTTCAAACAGAACTTCAAACAGGCAACTATCATTAACCTGATCATGCTCCTGTTTGGCGGGCTCCTGTATCTTGACCTGAATATTATAAATAACATGAGCGGCAGCATGGCCTCTGTACTGCATGTATTGTTTATCGCATTTGGCATTGTATACTTCGTGATATTCCTGTATCTCTACCCTGTACTTGCCAAATTTTACAATACCATCAAGCACACATTCCGGAATGCATTTCTGATGTCGATCCGTCATCTTCCTTATACTGTATTGATGGCACTGATCACTGCTGCACCTGTTGCGATCTTTTTTATCCCTACAGCCCAGGTACAGTCTATCGTGCTTCTTCTGTTCATTCTGATGGGATTTTCTCTGGAAGCATTTATCAATGGTCATTTTTTGGTGAAGATCTTCGATAACTATATCATTGAGACACCATCGAAGACTTCTGACACAGAAGAATCCTCAGAACAGACACCTGCAGTATGAGAAAATGGGGGGAAAAGCCTTATCATTCCCTGGATCATATGCTCAGGGAACGATTTGGGGAGAAAGTTTATAAGGTCACATTAAATGGCGGTATGTCCTGTCCCAACCGGGACGGTAACCTTGGCACACGGGGCTGTATTTTCTGCAGTGCAGGGGGCAGCGGTGACTTCGCTGCTGATGCATGTCTCTCTGTTACAGAACAGATTGACAGCCAGATCGCCATTCTTTCACAGAAGCGGCCCATCCGGAAATACATTGCCTATTTTCAGGCATACACCAACACCTACGCACCTGTAGATTATCTGGAGAAAATTTTTACAGAAGCCATCTCCCATCCATCTGTTGTGGCACTTTCCATCGGAACCAGACCGGACTGCCTGGAACCGGAGAAGCTGGAACTTCTTTCCAGGCTGAATAAGAGAAAACCTGTATGGATAGAGCTTGGGCTTCAGACCATTCACGAATCCACAGCCGCCTACATCCGCAGGGGCTATCCTCTTTCCTGTTTCGAAGATGCAGTGAGACGGCTCCGTCAGGAAAATATAGAAGTGATCGTCCATACCATCCTGGGACTTCCGGGAGAGGACAGGCAGGCGATCCTGGAAACAATGAATTATCTGAACCATATGGACATTCAGGGAATCAAGCTGCAGCTTCTCCACGTACTCCGTGGAACAGATCTGGCAGCTGATTACGAAAAGGGACTTTTTAAAACTTATGAAAGAGAGGAGTATCTTGCCTTGCTCATAGACTGTCTGGAGCATCTGGATCCGGATATTGTCATCCACCGTATCACAGGGGACGGACCGAGGGATCTTCTTATCGCACCTTTATGGGCTTCCCGCAAGCGCGAGGTTCTGAATCTCCTGCACCACCGCATGAAAGAAGAACAGAGCTTTCAGGGCAAAGCTCTCATGTGTGAGTAACCTGTTGTTTAAGAAACACTCTCTGCTGTACCCGAAGGAGGGATCTACATTGTCAACACCATTTACTATCTATAAATTAATCGTGTTATATATGCTTCAGAATACAGAGGATACACTGACCAATTCACAGATCTCGGAATTTATCCTGGATCGGGAATATACCAATTATTTCCACCTCCAACAGGCAATCTCCGAGCTTGTGGAAGCCGATCTGGTCACTATGGACACCCGCTCCAATACCTCTCATTACCGAATCACAGAAGATGGCAAAAAAACCCTCTCCTTTTTCCAGAAAGATATTTCCCCTGAGATCAAACAGGAAGTCCGGGAATACCTGAAATCCACCGGTTTCAAGGCCCAGGATCGGATCGTCACTCCGGCAGATTATTATATCACCAAGCAGGGAACCTACTCTGTACGATGCCAGCTCATCGAAAAGGGAAACTCCCTCATCGACCTGAATATCGCAGCTCCCAATCTGGAAGCTGCACAGTCCATCTGTAAAAAATGGTCCACACATTACCAGGAAATATACGGAAAAATTATGGAAGAGCTCTTATAGTGCTCTTCCTTTTTATTTTCCCAATCTTTACAAAAAAACAGGGATACGTTATACTGAAACAAATATATGTTCTGATCTATCAGAAGTACTTTATCATCATATTCTATGGAGAAAATTATGGATTTATTTGAATACGCCAAATCAAAAACATTGGATCAGGAGTCCCCTCTTGCATCCAGACTGCGCCCCACTACCCTGGATGAAGTGGTGGGCCAACAGCACATCATCGGAAAAGATACTTTATTATACAGAGCCATCAAGGCAGATAAACTGACCTCTGTCATCTTCTACGGCCCTCCGGGAACAGGCAAGACCACTCTGGCCAAAGTCATCGCCAACACTACCAGTGCCGAATTCACCCAGATCAACGCTACCGTGGCAGGCAAAAAGGACATGGAAGCCGTTGTCAAAGAAGCCCAGCAGAACCTGGGCATGTATGGGAAAAAGACTATCCTCTTCATCGACGAGATCCACCGCTTTAACAAAGGCCAGCAGGACTATCTTCTGCCATTCGTAGAAGACGGAACCATCATCCTCATTGGTGCGACCACAGAGAACCCATATTTCGAAGTCAACGCCGCGCTGATCTCCCGTTCCATCATCTTCGAGCTGAAATCCCTGGAGATTTCTGAAGTCAAGGAACTCCTCCTCCGTGCAGTCAACGATAAGACGAAAGGAATGGGAAACTACAAAGCCCGGATAGACGAAGACGCCCTGGACTTCCTGGCAGACATGGCAGGCGGTGACGCCAGAAACGCCCTCAATGCCATTGAACTGGGCATCCTCACCACCCCAAGAAGCGAAGACGGACTTATCCATATCACACTGGACGTAGCTTCTCAGTGCATCCAGAAACGAGTAGTCCGCTATGATAAAAACGGAGACAACCATTACGACATCATCTCCGCCTTCATCAAGAGCATGCGAGGCTCTGACCCAGATGCAGCTGTCTACTACCTGGCAAAAATGCTCTACGCCGGAGAAGATGTCAAATTCATCGCCCGCCGCATCATGATCCTGGCATCCGAAGACATCGGAAACGCCGATCCACAGGCCCTCTGCGTAGCAGTAGCAGCAGCTCAGGCAGTGGAACGCGTGGGTATGCCTGAAGCCCAGATCATCCTCTCCCAGGCAGTCACCTACATGGCCTGCGCCCCCAAAAGCAACTCCGCAGTCAACGCCATCTTCGCTGCCATGGACTCCGTCAAACGCACAAAAACTACAGTCCCGCCACACCTCCAGGACGCCCACTACGGCGGCCACGAAAAACTGGGCCACGGCATCGGCTACAAATACGCCCACGACTACCCAAACCACTACGTACACCAACAATACCTCCCCACCGAAATCCAGGGAGAACACTTCTACGAACTCTCAGAAATGGGCTACGAAAAAGCCCTAAAAGAATACCAGAACAAAATCAAATCCCAGTCTTAATCCAAAAAAGGCAGCCTCCAAAGAGAGACTGCCCTTTTCATCATTTAATTCCCATAACGTTCATCTGCGCCAGAATCGCATCCACACATTTCTCAAATCCAAGCTTTCCTGCATTCAGACACAGATCATAATTCGTCGCATCACTCCAGTCCCCACCGGCAAATTTACGATAATAATCCTGCTTTCTCTTATCATCTTTGCGAAGAAACTTCTCAATCTCCTCATCACTGCCGCTGATCTTCTCTCTGGACTTCTCCACACGAAACTCCCATGGTGCATGAACAAACACCCGCAAAGTATTCGGTCTGTCCTTGAACACATAATTCACACAACGCCCAACGATCACACAGGATTCCTTCTTTGCCAGATCCGTTGCAATCTTCGCCTGATAATTAAAAATATTCTCATCAGAAACGAATCCCTTCTGATCCGGTGCGATCAGATCTCCTTTATATAACCCTGTCTTATTAAACAGAGATGCCTTCACACTGGAACCTTCCTCCACCTGTCCAAAAAGCTTCACATCAATCCCGCTCTCATCAGAGGCCATCTGAATGATCTGCTTGTCATAGAAGGAAACTCCCAGTTTCTCTGCCAGCATCTTACCGACGGTACGTCCGCCACTTCCATACTGTCTCGCAATGGTAATTACAAAATTCTCCATAAAATCCCTCCTGTTTACTCTCCAAGATAAGCTTTCTGAACAGATTCATCATGAAGAAGATCACTTGCCTTGCCTTCCAGTGTAATCCTTCCGGTCTCAAGGACATAAGCTCTGTCAGCGATAGAAAGAGCCTTCTTCGCATTCTGCTCAACCAGAAGAACCGTTGTGCCACTCTCACTTACCTCTTTAATGATATCAAAGATCTCATTTACAAAGATCGGTGAAAGGCCCATGGACGGCTCGTCCATCAGAATAATCTTCGGCTGGCTCATCAGCGCACGTCCCATGGCGAGCATCTGCTGCTCACCACCACTCAAGGTACCTGCAGTCTGATTCTGACGTTCCTTCAGACGCGGAAAACGTTTATATACTTTCTCAATGGTCGCATCAATCTCATTTTTATCAGATCTTGTAAAAGCACCCATCTTCAGATTCTGAAGAACCGTCATATTTGCAAACACACGTCTTCCTTCCGGAACATGTGCCATACCCATTGTTACGATCTTGTGAGGCGGAACCTTTGTGATGTCCTGTCCGTCATAAATAATATGTCCTGATTTTGCCCGGAGAAGCCCTGTCACTGTATGCAGGGTAGTTGTTTTACCTGCACCGTTTGCACCGATCAGAGCAATAACTTCACCTTCATTTACAGAGAAAGAAACACCCTTCAATGCCTGAATCATTCCATAATAAACCTGTATGTCCTGTACTTCCAGTAATGCCATCTGTCTCTCCTCCTATTCTCCAAGATATGCCTTGATAACTTCCGGATCATGGAGCACATCTGAAGTCTTGCCCTGTCTCAGAACATGACCGAAGTTCAGTACAGTCAGCTCCTCACAGATACCTGAAACCAGCTTCATATCATGCTCGATCAGAAGAATGGTCATATCAAAGTTATCACGAACAAAACGGATGGTGTCCATCAGTTCCTCAGTTTCATTGGGGTTCATACCTGCAGCCGGCTCATCCAGAAGAAGAAGCTTCGGCTTTGTTGCCAGTGCCCTGGCAATCTCCAGCTTTCTCTGTTTACCATACGGAAGGTTGGATGCAAGGATATCTGCCTCCTTATCCAGATCAAACACTTTAAGAAGCTTCATGGCTTCCTCATTCATGGTTTTCTCAACCTTAAAGTATTTCGGAGTATGTACAATACTTGTAAAAAGGCTGTATTTATCATGATTGTGAAGTCCTGCCTTTACATTGTCCAGCACACTCATCTGATGGAACAGACGAATATTCTGGAATGTTCTGGCGATTCCCGCCTTGTTGATATCAATGGTACTCTTTCCGGTGATATCCTGTCCGTCCAGATTGATGATTCCCTCGTCCGGCTTATACACACCTGTAAGAAGGTTAAAGATTGTAGTCTTACCGGCACCATTCGGACCGATCAGACCATAAAGCTGTCCTTTCTCGATGGAGACATGGAAATCATCCACTGCATGAAGACCGCCGAATGAAATATTTAAATGATTTACTTCCAGCAATGCCATAGCTTATGCCTCCTTTTTCTTAAATTTACTGAAAAGACGCTCTCTCATCTCGATTGCCTTAGGTGCCCAGTTGATCAGCATCATTACGATCAGCACGATTGCATAGAACAGCATACGGTAATCACTGAGTCCACGCAGAAGCTCCGGAAGAAGGTTCAGGATCACTGCTGCAATAATAGAACCACGCATATTTCCAATTCCACCGAGAACTACGAATACCAGGAACATGATGGACATGTTATAACCGAAGTTCTTCGGAAGTGCTGTTAAAGTTGCAAGATTATGAGCATAAAGCACACCGCCGATACCGGCTAATGCTGCTGAGATTGCAAATGCTTTCAGTTTATATTTTGTGATATCAATACCAATAGATTCCGCTGCAATACGGTTATCACGGATTGCCATGATCGCACGTCCGTCTCTGGAATTAATCAGATTCAGAACTACGAATAAAGTAACCAGGATCAGAACCACACCTATGGTGAAAGTTGACTGTCTCGGTGTACCTGTGATACCCATGGCACCACTGATGATCATTTTTCCACCAGGCTCCATTCCAAGAGACATCTGGTCTTTCATGGAAAAATGGATTCCGTTGCTGTCAATTCCTACATAAAGCACATTGATGATATTCTTAATGATCTCACCAAATGCCAGTGTTACGATAGCAAGGTAATCACCTTTCAGACGAAGTACAGGAATACCGATCAGGAATCCAAAGATACCTGCACATACAGCTCCGATGATCAGAGCAACGAAGAAACGAAGTCCTGCATTTGTAAATGTATCCATAGTTGCCTTTGTAAATGCTGCACTGGTGAATGCACCGATACACATAAATCCGGCATGGCCAAGGCTTAACTCACCCAGGATACCAACCGTCAGGTTCAGAGAAAGTGCCAGGATAATATATACACAAAGAGGCACCAACAGACCCTGCATCAGGTTGGAAAGCAGATTCCCTGCAATCAGTCCCTGTACGATCAGATATGCTGCAAGAACCATTCCGTATGTAATGAGATTGCTTTTTGTTGTTTTGTTTAATTTCTTCTTTTCCATGTCTGCCACCTCACACTTTCTCCTGAATGTTCTTACCAAGAATACCGGTAGGTTTCACAACCAGAACCACGATCAGAACACCGAATACAATGGCATCTGCCATCTGTGAAGAGATATATGCCTTACCAAAAATCTCCAGGATACCCAGAACAATACCACCGATAAACGCACCGGGGATAGATCCGATACCGCCGAATACTGCCGCAACGAATGCCTTGATACCAGGCATGGCACCTGTATATGGTGTCAGAGACGGATATGCGGAACAGAGAAGCACACCCGCGATCGCTGCAAGTCCGGAACCGATTGCAAAAGTAATGGAGATTGTTTTATTTACGTTAATACCCATTAACTGGGCAGCGCCTTTATCCTCAGATACGGCAAGCATTGCCTGTCCTGTTTTTGTCTTGCTGATAAAGAGCATCAGACCTGCCATGATCAGGATACCACCGATAATAGTTATGATGGTTACACCTGTGATCACGATAGAACCACCTGCAAGTTTCAGGGATGGAAGACTGATCACGTTACTGAATGATTTGGTATCTGCTCCCCAGATCAGAAGGGCCACGTTCTGAAGCAGGTAGCTGACACCGATTGCTGTGATCAGAACAGCCAGAGGTGAAGCTGCATTACGCAGTGGTCGATACGCAACGCCTTCGATCACAACGCCCATGAGTGTACAGATGATAATGGACAGCAGTATAGCTAAAATCGGATTTAATCCCATGCCGCTGACTGCGACATAAACTACATAAGAGCCGACCATGATAACATCTCCATGAGCGAAGTTCAGCATTTTAGCGATTCCATATACCATGGTATAACCAAGGGCGATGATCGCATATACACTTCCGAGGCTGATACCACTGATAAGATATGATATAAAACTACTCATAGAAGTCTTTCCTTTCTTATATTTAAATAATTTTATTGTGTGTAAAACTGGCAGATTTGCCTTTAGCGAAATCTGTCTTGTTTATTTTGCCAAAAGTAAATCTGTCATTAACGCATTAATGTAATAACGTATTAGGCAACAGGGCTGCCTGCATAATTCAGACAGCCCCGTTGGCATACAACCATTGTCCACTCCAGAAACAATCGCATTTTATTTCATTATTCCATTGCTGTGTAAGCACCATCTTTGATCTCTACAGCTTTCGGAGCTTTGTTCGGCTCACCGTCTTCTGTCCATGTGATCTCGTCACCTGTAACACCTTCAAGTGTGATCTCGGTCATGCCTTTTTCAAGTGCTGCACAGATATCTGCAACATCCATGTCTGCTTTTACATCTTCTTTTTCTGCTGCTGCTTTGACTGCGTATACTGCATCATAAGCATCTGCTGCGAACTGGTTTGGTGTGTCTTTGTAAGCATCTTTGTATGCTTTTACAAAGTTCTGGGTTTTCTCATCTGTAGAATCTGCTGCAAATGGTGTAAGAAGCATCAGCCCCTCTGCAAGAGATGTATCAAAGTTTTCTACACCAAGGATACCGTCCATACCGTCGCATCCGAAGAATTTAGTTTCAAATCCCATGCTGTCTGCCTGTGCAAGGATCAGGGAAGCTTCTGTATAATAAATCGGAAGGAATACTAATTCAGCACCACCGTCTTTTGCTTTCTGAAGCTGTACGGAGAAGTCTTTATTGTTATCAGCAGTGAATGCTTCGGAAGATACGATCTCAATACCCTGATTAGCTGCTTCTGCTGTGAAGTTCTGTGTGATACCTGATGAATATACATCAGAGCTATCGTAGATAATAGCTACTTTTGTAGCAAGTTTATGCTCTCCAATGTACTGAGCTGCTGCAGTACCCTGGTTCGGGTCAGAGAAACATACACGGAATACGTTCGGATTAGCAACACACTCTGTTGCAGATCCGGATGGAGTAAGCTGGAACATATTGTCTGCTGCTGTTTCATTTGCTACAGCTACACAAGGTGTGGAAGTAACTGTACCAACCAGGATGTTCATTCCCCAGTCTTTTAATGCGTTGTAAGCGTTCAGGGTTTTCTCAGCATCGTTTTCATCATCTTCAAATTTGAACTCTACCTGATATCCGTTGATTCCGCCGTCTTCGTTTACTTCATTGATTGCAAGCTCTGTTGCATTCTTTACAGCCTGTCCGTAGATTGCTGCTGCTCCGGTTACAGGTCCGATTCCACCGATCTTAAATGTAGCATCGTCTGCAAATACAGATACAGGTGCAACTGTTGTCATTACCATTGCTGCTGCCGCAGTAACACTGATGATTTTTTTCAGGTTTTTCATAATAAAATCCTCCTTATTATTGGTCAGCTCCTTCGTCCCTCTTATGGCACACAAGACAAGCTTCTGTTACCATTCATCCCGCTTAAGTTCCGCAAGATCTTTATGTAAAGGAACTGAAAAGTAACAAAAAGCCAACTGGGTTCCCAGCCGGCTTTGGCTTCCACTGACACTTTAATATATTGATGTTTCAAATTATAGCACCATATATTTGACCATGCAAGGGAAATTTTATGGAAATTTAAGATTTTTCCGTCTTATAACGACACTTGACCGTGAATCGCACTCAAATTTGATTGTAATTTTGTATACTATATAAACAATAATTATAATTTCTTATACAATAGTTGCTTCAGTCAACGGGATTCTCCACCTGTGGCAGATTGCTTCAGCGACGTATAAAATAAAAAACACACAGAAAAGAAGCAGTTTTACTTCTCTCCTGTGTGTCGTAATCTTGGCTAAATTCTCAGGAAATACTACTGATTAAGCAAATGCTTTTTTAGCGATCTCAGCAAGTGCTGCAAATCCTTCTGCATCGTTTACTGCAAGTTCAGCAAGCATCTTTCTGTTGATGTCGATGTTTGCAACTTTCAGTCCGTGCATCATTTTGCTGTAGGATAATCCGTTCATTCTTGCTGCTGCATTGATACGTGCGATCCAGAGCTGTCTGAACTGACGTTTTTTCTGCTTTCTTCCTGCGTAAGAGCTAGCAAGTGCTCTCATTACAGACTGTTTAGCAACTCTATACTGTTTGGAGCGGGCTCCTCTGTAACCTTTTGCCAGTTTTAATGTACGATTATGTTTCTTCTTTGCGTTTAATCCGCCTTTAATTCTTGCCATTTCTTAATTTTCCTCCTGTTCGTCTATCTTCTTCGCAAATGCTTCTTATAAATATGGTAATGCTTTCTTCATGCTCTTAACGTTAGTAGCATCAACAACAGTAGATTTTCTCAGATTTCTTTTTCTCTTCTGAGATTTCTTTGTTAAGATATGGCTCTTATAAGCTTTATTTCTTACTAATTTTCCTGTACCTGTTTTTTTGAAACGCTTTGCTGCTGCTCTACAAGTTTTAATTTTTGGCATTGTAATTTCCTCCTTAAACTGTATCTCTATTATATTTAACGTTTTTCCGTTAAAAACATGGTCATGCTTCTGCCTTCAACCTTCGGTGCCTTCTCCACTGTTGCCACATCTGCAAGCTGTTCTGCAAAATCATCCAGCACGTGTCTGCTGCTTGCCATATGCGCCATTTCTCTTCCACGGAAACGTAAGGTTACTTTTACTCTGTCACCTTTGGAAAGGAATTTTCTGGCGGCGTTGACTTTCGTATTAAGGTCATTGGTATCAATGTTTGGAGAAAGTCGCACTTCTTTGACATCGATGGTCTTCTGCTTCTTCTTGGCTTCTTTTTCTTTTCTTGCAAGTTCGTAGCGATATTTACCGTAATCAATGATCTTGCATACCGGCGGTTTCGCCTGCGGGGCAATCTTTACCAGGTCAAGCCCTGCCTCCTGAGCTTTGAACATTGCTTCCTTCGCGGACATGATTCCAAGCTGTTCTCCGTCCGAACCGATTAAGCGTACCTCTTTGTCTCTGATCTGTTCGTTAATCATTAAATTGCTAATTGTAGTGCACCTCCATACCTGAATAGACTTAATAACTTCTCATCGCCCTCATATCTTTTACAAAAGAAAAAAGCGTGGACGAAATCCACACTCTGATATCACACCCACTGATCTCTGAGACCGGCAGTTACTGTGCAATATAAACCTGAGCCGCTTCAATCATATGCGCTGAGGTGAGAGTGGAACTCTGCTTTGTTTTCTTACGTACTTGTATAAGATACCATGCTTTTCTATTTAAGTCAAGTATCTTTTTATTTTTTCTTAATATATTTTTCTGTTTTCATTTTATACATATTTTTCGCATTTCCGGGCACTCTATCTTTATGACCGCATCTGTCACTTTTGATCACTGCGGTCGAATCAATACAGATCAAGGAGGAAAAATCATGACAACTCTGAAATGTTCAGCAACTACCTGTATGTACAATAAGGAACAGCTCTGTTCCAAAGGTGACATCGACGTTACCGGAGAAAATGCTACCACTGCAAATGAAACAAGCTGCGGCAGTTTCCGTGAGCGCAGCGGAAATTCTGTGACAAACAGCTGTGCCAGCGGCTGTGGATGTGAAAAGATCCAGATCGACTGTAAAGCACACAACTGTACCTATAATTCAGACTGCAAATGTACAGCTTCTTCCATTCATGTGGACGGCTCCAGCGCACACGATGCCTCTGATACCAAATGCAATACTTTTCAGTGCAACTGTGGTGTCTGAATTTATCCAGTCTGCATGAGACCTGTCAGATTTTCTGATCGTCTCACAAAAAGAGACATACCGGATGTATCGGTATGTCTCTTTGATCTGTTCTATTATTTATCTGTTTCTTAAGAAATCCGGGATCTGAATGTCTTTCTTCTGAACAGTGCTGGACGGAGTCTTAGTTGTTCCGAATGGTGTTGCATTCATAGTAGGAAGGCTGAAGCTTGGCATATTCATACCTGCTGTAGCTGTTCCTGCTGCCGGCGCTGCCTGAGAAGAAGGTCTTCTGGAGCCAAAGGAAGAAGCTGTGCTTCTTTTTCCGAAAGGGCTTGCCTGAAGGTTCTCATCATTTAAACCTGTTGCGATAACTGTAATTCTGCAGTAGTCAGCAACTGTATCATCATACATCGCACCGAAGATGATGTTGGCATCCTCTCCTGTAAGCTCCTGTACATAGCTTGCTGCGTCGTTTGCATCCATAAGTGAGATATCACCGGAAATGTTGATGATGACATGAGTTGCACCCTTGATGGTTGTCTCAAGAAGTGGAGAAGAAACGGCCTGCTGAACAGCTTCCATAGCCTTATCATCGCCTCTTGCCTCACCGATACCGATATGTGCGATTCCCTTATCTGTCATGACTGTCTGAACGTCTGCGAAGTCAAGGTTGATCAGTGCCGGCAGATTGATCAGGTCTGTGATGCCCTGTACTGCCTGCTGCAGAACCTCATCCGCTTTTCTTAATGCCTCCGGCATAGTAGTGCGACGGTCAACTACTTCAAGTAATTTATCGTTCGGGATAACGATCAGTGTATCCACTGCTTTCTTCAGATTCTCAATACCTGCAAGTGCATTGTTCATACGTGTCTTCGCTTCAAAACGGAAAGGCTTGGTTACAACTCCTACTGTCAGGATACCCATTTCCTTCGCTGCTGCAGCGATGACCGGTGCAGCACCTGTTCCGGTTCCGCCGCCCATACCACAGGTAACGAATACCATGTCTGCGCCTTCCATTAACTGTTTCACTTCTTCAATGCTTTCTTCTGCTGCTTTCTGTCCAACCTCAGGCTGCGCTCCTGCGCCAAGACCCTTGGTTATCTTCTCGCCAATCTGAAGTACAGTTGGAGCTTTGCAAAGAGTTAAAGCCTGTTTATCGGTATTTACACCTACAAACTCAACTCCTCCGATGGATTCCTCCACCATTCTGTTTACTGCATTATTTCCGGCTCCACCCACGCCAATTACGATAATCTTTGCAGATGATTCAGCCTCATTTGACATGATCTCTAACAATGTACTTCCTCCTTTATTTCTATCTGATATCAATTTCAGTAATTTATGTCATAGCTACATATAGATATATCATATATTTTTTTTCGGAATTAATCAACCATTAATTTCGTTTTTTTCTACTTTTTTTCATGGTTATTCCTGTTTTCCTGCCTGTATCAGCAGTTTCTATACAAACAGGAACCTTTAATATCCGTAATCTTCGCTGTAATAGTCTCCATTATAACCATCACTGTAGCTGTCACTGTAATCTTCATTATAACTGTCACTGTAGCCATCCGAATAGTCCGAATAATCTCCGCTGTAACTGCTGTCATATTCCTGGCTGTTATCCTCAGAATATCCATCGGAATAATCTCCTGACTGAGTGTCACTGCCGGTATCTTCAGTGTCTGTGGTGTCTGTATTTTCTGATTCGGCATCTAGCGATTCCTGTGTCGGCTTCGGACCTACATAATTGCCATTAGCATCATACTCTCCTGCGCCTGTATAATCTCCTTCCCCGTCATAACCGCCGGTCCAGTTCGCAATGGCTTCTTCCAGGGCAGTCATAGGTTTCGCGCCTACATAGTTGCCGTTTTCATCATAGCCGCCGGTCCAGTTCTCTGATGTAGATGTGGTATCCGTTTTTTCTTTCTCTTCCTCGAAAGTATTCGTGTCTGTAGAAACGCTCTCCATATGAAGGATTCCCTTCTTCCCTGTGATCTTCGGAAGAATGGCTGCCACACGGTTCATTTTCTCCTCCAGATTCTCGTCCTTTCCAAGCTGTACCGTGATATCCCCGTAGATCAGACTGATGGAATAACTGTTGTCAAACTGAATATGGTCAGGGACCAAGTCATTTTTCTGGAAGATCGTAGAAAGCGCCACAGCAGTATTCAGCACAGTATCTCCCTTAATATCCAGTTTCTCATCCATCACCACTTTACTCACTTCGATGCCGTCGAAATAAGGCACTGTCTTATCCAGAGTCTGTGATCCCTCCACGAAGGTGCCTGTCCTGTCAAAATAAATATAGCTGTCCAGATAATGGATACAACCGATGGGCTTTTTCTCCTTTACGCTGATGCAGATGGTATTTCTGTTCAGCTGAGTGATCTTGAAAGCATCCACAAAAGCCACATCCGAAGTATCTACATTACCGCAGAACAGCGGTGCCAGGACCGAATTGGACGCAAACGATCCCTTAAGCACCATTTTCTTTATCTCATCCTCTGTATAATGAGTGGTTCCGCGCACTTCCACAGAATCTACTTTATAATAGGAAAAAAAGCCGATTGCAGCACCGAGGAGTACGATCCCTATCACACCTGCCACTGTTACTTTCGCTTTTTTGGTCAATTTTTTTAACGGATTTTTCTTTCCGAAATTGGATTTTCTCATATACGTTCATTTCCTTTGCCAGATGACTGCCAGATCCGGCAGCCCAGAGCTTCTAAATCTTCACAGATGTGCTCATATCCTCTGCTGATAAACTCAGTTCCCCGGATACAGGTTTCTCCTTTTGCACCAAGCGCTGCAATGATCAGCGCTGCACCGCCCCGGAGATCTCCAGCTTCTGTGGTACAGCCTTTCAGAGTATCTGTTCCACAGATCACTGCTGTATTTCCGGTTATCTCAATATGCGCACCCATCTTTCTCATCTGAAGGGCACTGCCAAACCTGTCATCAAAAATCTTCTCCCTGATCCTGCTCACACCCTGTATCCCGGCCAGCACAGCCATAAGAGGAGCCTGCAGATCTGTAGGAAATCCCGGATAGATTCCGGTTTCCACAAGGGGCACAGGACTGCATACCCTTTCTCCATTGATCCTTAGTGTACCACTTTTCCCTTCATATTGTCCACCCATTTTCCGATATACTTCCAGGAAGCTCTCCAGTTCCCCCACCGGTACATTCTCAAGTGTGATCCTGCTTCTGGCCGCTGCTGCTGCGCACAGATAGGTTCCGGCCACGATCCTGTCCGGGGGAATCTGAAATTTCCCGGGGCCCAGTTCCCCCACCCCCTGGATATAAAGATGCTCTGTTCCCACACCCTGGATCTTCGCTCCCATTGTCTCCAGATATCTGCACAACCATACAACCTCCGGTTCCCTGGCACAGCCGTAAACATGGGTTTCCCCGCAGGCACACACTGCTGCCAGTACTGCCTGCTGTGTGGCTCCTACACTGGAATGTGGAAAAACGATTTCTTTTCCCATAAATTTCCCACAGTATGCAGACAGATATGCCTCCTGCTCCTCAATCTCAGCACCCAGATGCCTCAATGCCATCAGATGAAGATCTATTGGCCTTTTTCCGATCACACAGCCTCCCGGATAACCGATCCGACAACTGTGGTTCCTGCTCAGCACAGGTGCCAGCAGAATCACAGAAGAGCGCATTCTTCCTGTATATGCAGCCGGGATCTGTATTCCGTCTGCCTCTGTGCAGTCCAGATACAGGTCATGTCCCTCCCACCAGGTAACAGCTCCCAGATCTTTCAGGATCTCTTCCATGCAGAATACATCCGAAATCCGCGGACATCCCCGCAGAACACTCAGCCCTTTGTGCATCAGCGATGCTGCCATCATGGGAAGCGCCGCATTTTTTGATCCCTGTATGGAAACGCTCCCGTTAAGGGAACTCCTGCCCATTACGTGAATTTCATCCAAAATTTTCACTCCTAAAGGGCCTCTTACCTTCTATTATATGCATAAATGCCCTTCCTGTGACTGCTCACCCCCAGTGCCAGCCCCATCTCCCCCAGCAGAAATACTACGGAAGTTCCGCCATAACTGATAAAGGGCAACGTGATCCCTGTATTGGGAATGGTATTGGTGACTACTGCAATGTTCAGGATCACCTGAATTGCCAGATGTCCCATGATCCCACCGCATATCAGCATTCCCGCCAGATCTGCTCCATGCATGGCATTTACACACAATCTCCACAAAAGCAGCCCGAACACCAGCATCAGCAGAACCGCTCCTCCAAGCCCCAGTTCCTCACAGATCACCGAAAAGATCATATCATTCTGTGCTTCCGGAACAAATCCCAGCTTCTGCAGGCTGCTTCCCAGTCCTCTTCCGAAGATCCCGCCGCTTCCTATGGCATACAGTCCCTGGATGGTCTGAAACCCTTTTTCATATTTCTCCGGGTTTCTCCAGATAGCCAGACGTTCCAGGCGGTAGCTCTCAGCAGCCAGAAACACAGCGATAAAACTCACACCTGCCGCCGCCAGTCCTATAAACTGCATATATCTGGGGTTGGAAACGAAGATCAGGATCACACCGATCCCCAGAATGATGATGGCTGTACTCAGATTATTGGAGCCTACCAGCCCCACAATGGGAAGCAAAGTGAACATGATCCTGCACATAAACCAGAACCCTTCTGTATTGTCTGCTCTTTCGATCTGCCAGGTGAGAAACAAAATAACTGCCACCTTGGCGAATTCCGACGGCTGAAAGGATAAAGGCCCCAGGTTCAGCCACCGTTTCGATCCGTTGATCTCCTGGCCGAACAGCAGCACAGCTGTGGAGAGAGCCATGGAAAGAAGATACAGCGCCGGAGCCAGCCGGACAAAAAAGTGGTAGTCCATAATAGAAACCACATACATTGCCCCCAGTCCCAGTGCTGTCGCAAATAACTGTTTCTTAAAATAATAGGCAGAGTCGCCGAAACGTACTCTGCCATTATATTCACTGGCACTGCCAAGTACAGTCAGCCCAAACACGGCCAAAAGTACTACAAGCACCAGCATCGTCATATCTGTTTTGGAAAATCCCGCCTGTTTTCTCTGACTCATCTGCGTCTCCGGAATCATGCCTTATCTATAGATATTCTACAGATTTCTTACATATTCCTTAAACATATCTCCACGCTGTTCATAGTTGTCAAACTGTCCCCAGCTTGCGCAGGCAGGTGAAAGAAGAACTGCATCTCCCTCCTGTGCTTTCTCTGCACATACCTTTACCGCTTCTTCCAGGTTCTCACAGAGAATGATCTCATGGAATCCATGTTTCTCTGCCGTCTCTTTGATCTTTTCCTTTGTCTGTCCGATCAGTACCAGATAACGTACCTTTCCTGCAAAGGATTCGATCCATTCATCATAGCTGGACTGTTTATCATAACCGCCGCCGATAAGAAGTGTAGGGCGGTTCATCGCCTGAATGCCCTTTATGGCAGCATCCGGGTTGGTTCCCTTGGAATCATTGTAATATTTGACTCCATTCTTCTCTGTTACATATTCGATCCTGTGGGCAACTGCTGTAAACTCACAGATACTCTTGCGGATGCTGTCCATGGCAACTCCGTCATAATAGGCCATGGCAACTGCAGCCATCACATTCTCGAAATTATGTTTGCCAAGAAGTTTGAGATCATCTGTGTTTACTACTTCGATCTCTTTCTCTCCGTCTTTCAGGATGATCTTCTTTCCATCCAGATAAATGCCCTGATCCAGCTTTCTTTCACTGGAGAAATATACGACTCTCGGAACAATGTCTTCTCCGAACTTGCGAAGCACCTCATCTTCATAGTTCAGCACGCAAACATCTTCTGTTCCCTGATTCTTCGTGATCAACTCTTTGACACGAATATATTCTTCCATGGTATGATGGCGGTTTAAATGATCCTCTGTAATATTCAGGATTGCAGAAACCTTCGGTGCGAATTCATCGATGGTCTCTAACTGGAAGCTGCTGATCTCTGCAACTGTTACAGAGTTCGGTTTCATTTCCAGAGCCTTGGATGTATACGGTGTTCCGATATTTCCCACTACGAATACAGACTCTCTGGCATCCTGCATGATCTTACCCAGAAGAGCTGTTGTGGTTGTTTTTCCATTGGTTCCTGTGATGGCAAGTACTTCTCCGTCGCCTACTCTGTATGCCAGTTCTACCTCTCCCCATACAGGAATCCCCTGCTCACAGAAACTCTTTACAACAGGAAGATCTGTAGGTACGCCAGGGCTTAAAACAACCAGATCAAGGCTGTCGGCTACTTCCTTCGGAAGTTCTCCGGCATACACTTCTACCTGATAAGTACCGTCTGTTTTATGTACCACTGCCTCTTTATCAATCTCTGCATTTCCGTCAAAAATAACCGGAACTGCGCCTACCTTCGCCAGAAGGTCTGACGCACCGATCCCGCTTTTGCCGGAACCAAATACCAGAACTCTTTTACCCTGTAATTCCATAATAATATTCCTCCTTAAATCCCGCTCTTTATAATGCCAGCAGTGCGATCATGCACATAACAGCAGTAATTACGGAAAATACGGCAACTACTCTTGTCTCAGACCAGCCGCACAGTTCAAAATGATGATGGATCGGAGCCATCTTAAAGATACGTTTGCCATGGGTTGCTTTGAAATAAGTTACCTGGATCATGACGGAAAGTACCTCGATCAGGTAGATCAGACCTACCAGCAGGATAAATAACGGCATCTGCATTACATAAGCAGTACCTGCTACAAATCCGCCCAGTGCCAGTGATCCGGTATCTCCCATAAAAACTTTCGCCGGATATACATTAAACAACAGAAATCCCATAAGACTTCCCACAACTGCACAGGTGATCGGTTCGATGCCTGATTTCATTCCGATGGAAACTACTGAGAAGAAAACAGCTACGATCAGAGTTACGCTGGAAGCCAGACCATCCAGACCGTCTGTAAAGTTTACACCGTTTACAGTACCGATCACTGCGAAAAACAGTACCGGATAAGCCAGCCATCCCAGATTCAGGAAATGTCCGCTCCAGAACGGAATACGCATGGTCAGGGAAATATCTGTATAATTCACAATATAGAACACGAAGATTCCCGTCAGGATCACCTGCAGCAGAAATTTCTGCCATGGAAGCAGTCCGTCAGAACGTTTCAGGACAACTTTCAGATAGTCATCCAGAAATCCGATGATACCGAATCCAAGTGTGAGAAACAGTACCGGAATGATCTTCGGATAATCTCCTACATAAAACAGCGCAGTTACAGCAGTAGCGATAAGAAAGATCACACCGCCCATGGTAGGGGTTCCCGCTTTCTTCAGGTGGGACTGCACACCTTCTGTTCTTTCTGTCTGGCCCATCTTCAGTTTCCTGAGGAAAGGAATGATGATCGGTCCTAATACAACACTGATGGCAAATGCGATCAGCACAGGGATTACAACTTGAAATTCCATTTTACACCTCGTTCATTCTTTCGTTTTTATTAAATTTTTTCTTGATCATTTCCTAGTATAAGGCTTTTTTTTTCATTAATCAACCCTCTGAGGTCTTTTCCGGGGTGATTTCTGCGGTCTTTGCAATTCCCAGATAAGGCAGGATATTTTCGAAGATACTGCGGATCACAGGTGCTGCAATGGTTCCGCCATAATAAATCCCCTGTGGGTCGTGAATGATGCACAGCCCCAGGATCTGAGGATCTTCGGCAGGAGCGAATCCCAGAAATGAGGAAATATAACGATTGGCACTTCTGGGCAGTGTCTGTGAAGTAGCTGTTTTTCCACCTATGGAGTAACCCTCGATCTTTGCATTTTTGCCGGATCCCTGGGATACCACAGTTTCCAGTATTTCCCTGACCTGCTTTGAAGTATTTACCGAAACAACTCCCTCTTTCACAGGATAGGTCAGTTTTTCCCCTTCTGTTCCATCCGGGTTCAGCACGGACACTCCGAAATGGGGCGTGATCCTTTTTCCTCCGTTGATCAGGGAACTTACTGTTGTGGCAAGCTGGATGGGAGTGATCTGGAAGGATTGCCCGAAAGATACAGTGGCCAGTTCCACTTCTCCCATATTTTTCATGGCATGCATGATAGTCCCTGCTTCTCCCGGCAGATCCACACCTGTTTTGTCAAAAAGCCCAAACTGGCGGAAGTATTTATAATACCGTTCCACTCCCAGTCTGAGTCCCACCTCTATGAAGACAGGGTTGCAGGAATTCTGGGCTCCTTCCACGAAATTCTGGGCTCCGTGGCCTGTTCTTTTCGCACAGTGGATCCTTCTGTCTTCCACCACTTTATATCCCGGACAGTAGAACCTGTCATCTTTCGACACCACACCGGCTTCCAGACCTGCAGACATGGTAATGATCTTAAAGGTGGATCCCGGCTCATAAGTATCGTTCAGGCAGGGATTTCTCCACATCTGGTTCAGTAAATCCTGTTTTTTTTCCCCGGTGACTTCTCCACTTTCCGTCTGTGTGTTCAGGGTAAAGGGATCATTCAGATCGAATTCCGGTACATTGACACAGGCGTAGATCTCTCCGTTTTGCGGATTCATCAAAAGAATCGAAACTCTTTCTGCCTGTTTTTCTTCCATTACTTTCAATGCTGCCTGCTGGGCATATTCCTGGATATTTACATCCAGGCTCAGAACCAGGCTGCTGCCCTCTACAGGGTCTTCTCTGGTTTCTCCCAGAGCATCCAGTTCCACGCCTCTGGCATCTGCGGTAGTGAGGATCTTTCCCTGCTTGCCTTTTAATATTTCTTCATATTTTACTTCCAGACCGATGATCCCCTGATTGTCACCTCCTGTGAAACCCAGCACTTTGGAGGCAAGGCTGCCGTAGGGATAATATCTTTTATAATCTTCATCCACTTTCACACCGGAAAGTCCTTCTTCACGAATGGCATCCCCCACTTCTTTCTCCACATTGGTTCTAATCCTTTCTATAGATGAGACTTTTTCTACCCTTTTACGGATCTGGTCTTTTGGCATTTCCAGTTTCTGTGCCAGAAGGGAAATGACTTTCTCCGGCTCTTTGATCTGACTGTGGATCACAGAGATGGTACATACAGTTCTGTTGGAAGCCAGGACTTTTCCTCTGGCATCCAGGATCTTTCCCCTGGCAGCTTTGATATCTCTTTCCCTTTCATGAAGATCCTTCGCCTTTTCATAATAATAATCTGACCGGAAGCACATCAGATAAAACAGCCTGCCTGCAAGCCCAGTGATCATCAGTACACAGCACAGAAATACTACCCAGATCTTTTTCTTATGAAAAGTCATATTCTTTTTCATAAAACAAAAACTCCGCAGAAATCGTCATATTAATATATGAAGATTCTCTGCGGAGATATTCCCTCTGTCTGCCTGTACGGTATTTTCTGTTATTCCAGACCGGCTTCCTCATTGGTAATGCCGTCTGTTTCTGCATTATTATCCTGTGTGGTATCTTCCTCATCATCCTCTGGAGGTGCAGGTGCATCCGGATTGGACACTCCATCCTCCGAAGAATCTGCTGTAGTACTTCCGGAACCTATTGTCAGGTTCGTGGACATTTTATAATTTCCTTCTTCATCCAGAATGTGGTCTCCGTTGGAATCCAGAAGATATCCGTTCTGGTCAATACGGTTGCCGTCCCAGTCGATCAGATTGCCCTCTGCATCCACCAGATTACCGTCACTGTCCAGATCTGTGCCTGTAGCACTTTTCAGATGGCCTTTAAAGCCTTCCCATAATTCCGTCTCCGGTACTGTGCCGTCCTCTGATTCATCCGGTTTCACATTCAGATACGGAAGAAGCTCAGAAAGAATCCCCTGTGCAATGTACTGAGGATAGGTACTGTTTGCCTGGTCGTCTACATTCGGCTCATCTACAACTACATAGATCACTACAGCCGGATCATCCACCGGTGCAAATCCGATAAAGGATACCAGATATTTCATATTTCCACGTGGGTATTTCTCAGCAGTACCTGTTTTACCGCCTGAGCTGTAACCCTGAACCTTGGAATGGCGGCTGGTACCCTGCTGTACACTCAGTTCCATGTAACTTCTGATATCAGCGGAGATCTGTGAGGAAATGGTCTGCTTCAACAGTGTAGGAGAAATCGTTTTCACCGTACTTCCGCTGCTGTCTAATATCTTCGTTACCAGATGCGGCTGATAGTAATAGCCTCCATTGATAACGGAACACATGGCATTGATCTCCTGGATCATGGTACAGGTAAATCCCTGTCCGAAGGCAGAACATGCAAGTTCTGTCTCTCCCATGGAATCTTCTGTATGGATAATACCAGCTCCCTCATTTGGAAGGTCAATACCTGTTCTGGTACCGAAGTTAAACAGACTCTGCGCTTTTACAAACTGTCTGGATCCAAGTCTGGCACCGATCTGCATCATGGCATCATTACAGGAATTGGCGATCACCTCTCCCAGTGTTTCTGTTCCGTGGGCATCCGGCCATACCGCACATTTGATCAGGGTATCGCCGAAAGTCTGTGAACCATCGCACACGAAAGTATCAGATTCCTGGATCGCACCCTTTTCCAGTGCTGCTGCCATGACGATAGGTTTTACTACTGATCCGGGTTCATAGGCATCTGTTACACTGAAATTGCTCCACATACCGTTCAGTGCCTCTACTGTCTCCTCATCGTTCATGGCCTTGATCTCTTCCTTGGAATATACATTGGAAAGATCTCTTGGATTGTTCAGGTCATAACGGTCGCCACCATCCATGGCAATGATCTCTCCTGTGGAAGGATCCTCCACGATCACACCGATATTCTTGGCTCCCATGGCTTCTTTGAAACCGTTTACATATTTCTCTACGATCTGCTGCGCACCGATATCAATGCTTGTCTGGATGCTCTTGCCGTTGTTTGCAGGAATGATGGTCTGTTCCACATCGGAATCATTATTGATATATCCATACTGTCGGCCATCCACGCCAGTCAGTGTGCTGTTGTAATAACCTTCCAGTCCTACATCTGCCACATCCCTGTCAAGAGTGAACCCGATGGTGTCACAGGCTGCATCGTTAAACGGATAGGATCTGAGATAATCTTCCTCAAACCACACGCCTTTGATATTGGCACGTTGTTCTGCCTGTGCAGTCGTCAGTCCGGAATCCACATCTGCCGATTCGTATTCCTCGAACTCTTTCTTCTTATCCATGGACAGCTGTTTCGTCAGGATCTGATACTGGCTTTCCTTTGTTTTATCATCGGAAAGCAGACTGCGGATCTTATTTTCATCAAGTCCCAGCACCTCTGTCAGTGCATTGATGGTAGGTTCTACATAATCCTCCTCCGAGTTAACTGTTTTACAGTCCAGAATCACATTATAAACCTTGTTGCTGGTTGCCAGGATATTTCCATTCCGGTCATATATGTCCCCACGCTTGGCAGGAAGGGTCTGGCTCTGATATTTCTGCTGTGCCTGGCTTAGTACCTGTTTTTTGTATTTGCTGCCGCTGGTGGCATTAATATAGGTAATTCTTGCCGTTAATGCGACTAAAGCCAGTAACACTGCCGAAAACAGCATTACCAGCTTTCTCTTCATATTATAATTTATTTTTCTCTGTGGTTTTTTTCTTGGTCTTCGTTTATTTCCTGTATTACTCAATTACTCACCTACTTCGAATCTGGTACATCCTGATACTGTCTCACATAACTGTTGCCTGAGGTGGAATAAGATACTGTCTGATCATCTGACGGATATTTCATTCCCAGACTTCCCAGTGCAGTCTTTTTGATCTTATTGAGATCTACATTGGAGGTCACCTGACTGTAATATGCGTCATTATCCTCTTTCAACTGTGCAAGTTCCTCCTCAAGGGATGCCACTGTGCTCATCTTGGCTGTAATTTCTGATTTATACCTGAGATATTTCACAGAACAGAAAAGTATGGCAATACACACAACTGACAAAAACACAACGAAACCGACGCCCATTCCAAGGGCTCTCTGTCTGTTCTGCTGTGCCTGTATGCTTAGCTGATGTGGTTGCCTGGCCGTCTGCGTGTGTTGCTGTGTCTGACGGTTTCGACTGGTCTGCGGTCTTTGCTGTGGCCTCTGTGATCTTCCCGGCTGCTGTGGTCTACCTGGCTGTCTTCTCTCCGGAACTTCTGCGAGACGTCTGACCGTATTCCCCTCTACATACATTCCTCTGTTTACTCTGGCGTGATTTGTGTTTCGTCTGGCTGTTTCAGCCCTGGTTGTCTTCGCCATTTCATGCCTCTCTCAATTACAATACTCTCTCAAAAATTCTGAGTTTCGCGCTCTTGGAACGCGGATTTTCTTCCATTTCATCCTCCCCTGGAAGAATCGGTTTTCTTGTGATCACTTTTCCCTTGGATTTCTTTCCGCATACACATACCGGAAAGTCCGGCGGACAGGTACATGGATTCTCGTTTTTACGGAAAATCGTTTTTACGATCCTGTCTTCCAGAGAATGGAAAGTGATGATACAAAGCCTGCCTCCATCGTCCAGCAGATCGATCATTCCGTCCAGGGAATCTCTGAGTACATCCAGTTCCCTGTTCAGTTCAATACGGATCGCCTGGAAGGTTCTCTTCGCAGGGTGTCCCGATTTCACCTGCATCTTCATGGGAATGGATTCCCTGATGATCTCAGTCAGCTCACCTGTGGTAGTGATAGGTCTGATCTGTCTGGCTGCTACAATGTGTTTGGCTATATTTTTCGCAAATTTATCTTCACCGTAATCACGGATGATACGATAGAGTTCTTTTTCTTCATACTGATTAACAATGTCACTGGCTGTCAGTGTCTGGCGCTGATCCATACGCATGTCAAGAGGTGCATCTGCACGATAGGTAAAACCTCTCTCTTCATTATCCAGTTGATAGGAGGATACTCCCAGGTCAAGGACGATCCCATCCACCTTATGGATGTCTCTGGCTGCCAGTTCCTGTACCATGTAACAATAATTGCTGCGAATGATCGTTGCCTGTTTATAGGCGGCTAACCTCTCACTCGCAGCAATTATCGCATCCTGGTCTTGATCTATGCCAATAAATCTCCCCTTGGCAGAAAGTTTTTTACATACCTCACGGGCATGACCCGCGCCTCCTAAAGTGCCGTCCACGTAGATTCCGTCCGGTCTGATGTTCAGGCCCTGGATGGTTTCTTCCAGTAATACAGATTTGTGTTTAAATTCCATATCCGTCTCCTGTCTGGATTCCCTTCACGAACTTTCTTTACACCGTGGTCTGATCCCTCAGATCACAATGCCCATATCCTGCATACTCTCCGCAATGCTGTCCATGTCATCATAATTGCAGTTCTCGCTCCACTTTTCCTTGCTCCATATTTCAATCCTGTTCAGATTACCTGTAAGAACCACATCCTTCTCCAGTCCTGCGAATTCACGCAGTGTCTGAGGTACAAGGATACGTCCCTGCCTGTCCAGCTCACATGTGGTGGCTCCAGCAACAAAGAATCGTGAGAAAGTTCTGGCGTTTTTGTTTGTAAGTGGTAAAGCTCTGAGTTTCAGTTCAAAGGATTCCCATTCGTCCATCGGATAAATGGATAAGCAACCATCAAGTCCCTTAGTCAGTACGAACTCTTCCCCTAAGAGTTCTCTGAATTTCGAAGGAATGATCAGACGCCCCTTCGCGTCGATTGTATGGTTGTACTCACCCATGAACATATTATACTCACCTACTCTCGGGAAATCTGATTCTCCCCCTCAGATTTCCATGGTGGAAAATGAGCTTCTCTGCCACTGCATCCCCATTCTCCACCACTATTCACCACTTTCTACCACTTATGTTCCCATTCTAAACTATTTAAGCCGAAAAAACAAGTGCCAAACCAAGATTTTTAAAATTTAGAAATATATTAACATTTTCGAAATATCCTTTATTTTCGGGTTTTTTTCCAGTTATTTCCATTAAAAAATGGGCTGAAAAACCACTTCAGCCCATACTTAACACCGGAATTTATTAATTTCTATTTAAGGATTCTTTATTTTTGGGATTTCACACCACTTTGAAATTTTTACTCATTTTTTCAAATAAAATCGTTAAAATGCGCAAAACCTGTTCTTTATTTTTGTTAAGAATATACATACCTTCTCACGGTACATTATGAATCCTCTTTCTCTTTTTTCTTCTTTCTCTCCGCCTCTTCCTGCTCCTGCCAGATCCGTTCCCTGCGCTGTCTGCGCATGGTGTCTCTCTTCTTGACCATCACTCTCTGCACAATAGCTGACGGCACAAAGATGACAAACAATACTGCGGAGATCACCAGAGAAACGCCGATCCGTGTTCCGGGAATGCAGAGTTTATCAGTTCTCAGCCATTCAAAAAAGAAACGTCCTGCGCCATAGGCTCCCAGGTACCACATGAACAGTTCGCCCTGAAATTTCTTTCTTCTGCGCAGAGCCAGAAGTACCAGAAGTATCACCAGACACCACAGGCTTTCATAAAGAAATACAGGCTGTACCTGAATATAGGATATTCCGTCTATTGTCAGGAGATTATCCCTCATTGTCCCGGAAACTTCCCCGGAACGTACTGCTGAAAGGGGAAGCTGTATTGCCTGGATCCCACTGGTGTATTCTCCGAAAGATTCTCTGTTAAAAAAGTTTCCCCAGCGTCCGATCACCTGTCCCAGAAGTACTCCCAGACACAGGTTATCTGCCATTTCCCAGAAAGGAGCTTTCACAACCTTGCAGAAGATCACTGCTGCAAGGATCCCGAACAGCAGACCGCCGTAGAAAACATAGCCGCCGTTTCTCAGATCAAAGATCCCCATAGGATTACCCTGATACAGTCCCCAGGAAAAGATCACATAAAACAGCCTGGAGCCAATAACTGAAGCTGCCAGTGAAATGATCGACAGATCCAAATACTTATTGGTATCCTGATGGTTCCTTCCTGCCTCCAGCACCACAAGTCCCATTCCCAGAAGGGCACCTATGGCGATGAGCACTCCGTAAATTGTAAATTCCATTCCGAAGATCGTAAATGATGCAGGCACATATTCCAGCACCAGATTCAGCCCCGGAAAACGTATCGACATTTCCATAATTCACCTTTTATTATACGTTGAAACGGAATAAGATCACATCGCCGTCCTGTACCACGTATTCCTTGCCTTCCATTCTTACAAGACCTTTCTCTCTGGCACCAGCATAGGAACCGCAGTCCAGAAGATCCTTATAATTTACAACTTCAGCTTTGATAAATCCACGCTCGAAATCTGTATGGATCTTTCCTGCTGCCTGTGGAGCTTTGGTACCGATCTTGATGGTCCATGCTCTTGTTTCATCTTCACCGGATGTGAGGAAGCTCATCAGGCCAAGGAGGTGGTAGCTTGCTTTCACCAGTTTCTCAAGTCCGGATTCTGTCAGTCCCAGATCTTCCAGGAACATCTTCTTTTCATCGTCATCCAGCTCGGAAATCTCTTCTTCGATCTCAGCACAGATTACGAAGATCTCACTGTTCTGCTCTGCAGCATATTTGCGCACTGCCTGCACATGCTCATTGCTGGCACCGTCATCTGCCAGGTCATCCTCTGCAACATTGGCTGCATAGATCACCGGTTTCCAGGTAAGAAGATTATAAGTAGTCATCCATCCTTCTTCGTCCTCATTCTCAAGTTCCATTGTGATGGCCATCTTGCCATCTTCCAGATGAGCTTTTACTTTCTGGAGGAAATCAAGTTCCTTGGCAGCTTCTTTATCCATACGTGCTGTCTTGGTCACTTTGGCAATTCTTCTCTCCAGGATCTCCAGGTCAGAGAAGATCAGCTCCAGGTTAATGGTCTCAATATCACGGAGAGGATCAATGCTTCCATCTACATGGATCACATTGGAATCCTCGAAGCAGCGTACTACATGAACAATCGCATCTACTTCACGAATATTTGCCAGGAACTGGTTTCCAAGACCTTCACCCTTGGAAGCACCCTTTACAAGTCCTGCGATATCTACGAATTCAATAACAGCAGGTGTTACTTTCTTGGAATGATAGAAATCTCCCAGAAGTTTCAGTCTCTCATCCGGTACTGTAACTACGCCCACATTCGGGTCGATGGTACAGAACGGATAGTTCGCAGATTCTGCGCCGGCCTTGGTCAGTGAGTTAAATAATGTACTTTTTCCAACGTTTGGTAATCCAACTATTCCCAGTTTCATCTTTCTTCTATATCTCCTTTAAATGTATTGATCTACAATATTTCCAGACACTTTTATTATTTTATCATAACCCCTTATGATGTGCAAGCACCGGGACTTTCAGTCTCTGGACATGATCATCATAAGCTGGCCTGATGTATAAGTTACTCTCGCCTGTTTTTCCCTGATCTCATTGCTGACAGTCAGGCCGCTGTCCGCTGCTGTCAGATGATAACCCCGGAGAGGGTATTTAAAACCTTCCAGCGTCAGGCCATCCACATCACCGCCAATGGAAAAAAACGAAACATACCTGCCGAACTGTTCCTCCCGTTTCAGTACCGTTCCATCCGGGATCAGGGTCACATAATTATACTGATCGATCAGTGATATTTTCGCCCCTTCATTCTGCCCCAGGATCAACAGTCCGAAATTCGCTATCAGGTGATCCACCCTGCGTCCGGTTACGCCCAGAATGGCAATGTCCTTCGCCCCTCTGCCAATAGCCAGGTTCATGGCTGACTGTGTATCTGAATCGTCTTTTTCCGGTTTCAGACGGACGATTTCCATCTCATTTTTTTTACTTTCCAGGAAATCTTTTCCCTCCTGGGAAAGGCTGTCAAAATCTCCCACTGCTGTATCCGGAAGGATTCCCGCTTTTATAAAAAATTCCAGACCTCTGTCTGCTGCGATCAGTTTTATATTTTTTCTTCCTGCCTGATCTATATTTTTTTTCAAAAAATCGAGGGCAAAATCACTGTGGATGTCGCCCCCGCTTACTATTATCGTATCTGTCATGCTGTTCCTCAATCAATTTCTCTGATAATGTCATTCATCCGCTCTTTTGCATGTCTGACACTGGAAGCCAGATCTCCCTTAAATACATAAGAACCTGCCACAAGGAGGTTGGCACCTGCCTTCATTACAGTTTCCATGGTTTCATCATTAATACCGCCGTCTACCTGAATATCTACATTCAGATCCTCAGCATCGATAAGCTCTCTCACTTCACGGATCTTCTCTGTACATTCATCCATGTATTTCTGACCGCCGAATCCCGGCTGTACAGTCATGATCAGAACCATGTCCACATCTTCCAGCATATGGCTGATATCATTTACCGGTGTGGCCGGTTTGATGGATACTCCCGCCTTCACTCCTGCTTCACGAATCTGTTCGATGGTTCTTTCCAGATCTTCGCAGGCTTCTGCATGAACGGTAATGGAATCCGCTCCGCATTCCACGAAATCTCTGATGTATCTTTCCGGCTCTGATACCATCAGATGTACATCAAAAAACAGTTTTGATTCTTTTCTGATAGACTTGATCACCGGCATACCGAAGGAAATGCTTGGTACGAAATCTCCATCCATCACGTCAATGTGGAGCCACTCGATCCCTTCGTTTTCCAAAATTTTGATCTGTTCGCCCAAACGGTTAAAATCTGCCGATAAAATGGAAGGGCACAACTGATACATAGTTAGAATCTCCTTTTCTCTTTTAATTCTTCATACAGCCCAAGATAATCCTCGTATCTGAGACTGCTGATTTTATGGTTTTCCAAAGCTTCTTTTACTGCGCACCCAGGTTCATGGATATGCCTGCATCCCTGGAATCTGCACTGTCCCTCATATTTACGGAATTCCGGGAAATAATCTTTTAATTCCTGTTCTTCCATATCTGTCAGATACAGAGATGAAAATCCGGGAGTATCCATAAGATACGTATCTTCGCCTACAGGGATCACCTGGGAATGTCTGGTGGTATGTTTTCCCCTTTTCAGCTTCTTGCTGATCTCACCGGTTTCCATTTTTACATTCTCCTGGAGTGCATTTGTAATGGAAGATTTTCCCACACCTGACGGTCCTGCCACCACTGTGGTCTTCCCTTTCAGAACCTGCCGGATCTCATCCAGCCCGTCACCCTGAAAAGTACTTGACAGGATCACCTGATATCCGCAGCCTGTATAGGTTTCATACAGAAATTCCAGTTCACTGCTGTCTGCCAGGTCCTTTTTGTTAAAGCAGACCACTGCCGGAATATCCTGTTTCTCCATCATGATCAGGAAACGGTCCAGAAGCATGAAATTCGGTTTGGGATTCTCCATTGCAAAGATCACAAATGCCTGATCTACATTGGCAACTGCCGGACGGATCAGGGAATTTCTACGGGGAAGGATGGCAGTCACACTGCCTTCCTTCTCCTGTATATCCAGAACTTCTATTTCTACATTATCACCTACAAGAGGTTTCTGGTTATCTTTCCTGAAAATGCCTTTCGCCTTACATTCATATATCTCATGGTCTTCTGCATAGATGTAATAAAATCCTGCAATACCTTTGATGATCTTTCCCTGCATGGTCTACTCTGCCTTTTCAAATGTTACAGAATAATCTCCCAGTTTCTGATAAACTCCATTGATCTCTTCATAAAGACAAATGGTTCCCTCGCTGACACCAGGTGCTCCTGTTACATCCAGGGAATACGGGAATTCCACTGTCTGTCCATCCAGGATCGTCGATGCAGTAGGAGTACCGTTTACTGTCTGGATCAGTTCCAGACGGATCGAGCCTCCGGAATATCCTTCCGGTGTATTCAGCGCCTGTGTACATTTCCATACTTCTCCGTTGGCAGCCGCTGTACTCTGCTGTGCGGTGTCTGCTACTGTATCTGTACTGCTGTCTGTATTCTGCTGTGAGGTGGTATCCTGGGATGTATCCTGTGTTCCTGTGCTGACAGTGATCACTACATTGGCTGTATCCGGGTCTTCCCAGCTGTCTGCTTCCGGTTCCTGGCTGATAACCTCGCCGGCTGCCACATCTGTGCTCTGTTCTTCCTTGACTTCTACATTCAGGAATTTGCTGAATTTGGTAACAGCATCGTTCTTTGTCAGTCCTACTACATTCGGAACCTGAACGCTTTCACCGTAATCGATTCCACGGCTTACTGTCAGGGTTACTGTGTCTCCTGATGATACAGATGTACCTGCTTCAGGGCTGATGGAATCTACATATCCCAATTCAACCATTGCATTACCGTCATCATCCACTTCAGAATACTCTTTCTGTACCGTAACATTCAGTCCCATATCTTCCAGTGTCTGCTGTGCATCAACGCCAGTCCGTCCATCCATATCCGGAATGGTTACCTGCTGAGCGCCTTTGCTGATATAATACTTGATGGTTGTGTATGGTTCCACCTTGCTTCCCTCTGGAATATCCTGGGAAGAAATGGTTCCTTTTGCCTGGTCAGAAGCTTCCTCACCCATTGGCTGGATGCCAAGCTTCATGTCGTTAGTGATTGTTTTTGCTTCTTCTTCTGTTTTTCCTCTCAGATCAGGAACAGTTACCATTCCGTCATCTGAATCAGACTGGGCTGTCTCTGTCTGTTCTGTCTTCGTGTTCTGTGTCTGTCCGCCGATGAGTCCGGATGCCTTTCCGATCACCAGGATAAGAGCGATCAGGATCACAACTCCCAGGATCAGCACCGCAATAGTCAGGCCATGTCCTCCGCCTGATCTGCGCTTCTTCTCTGAACGGCTATTTTTCCTGTGACGGCCTTCTTCCGGCTCATCGTCATAATCTGTCTCATTAAACTCCTCTTCCAGTGCCTCAGGTTCCGGTTTGGAGACCTGCTTCGGCATATGCTTGATCTCTCCAAGCTCTTTATCTGAAATAACTACTGTTTTCGCATCTGTATCCACAGAAGTCAGGGTAACGAAATCTCCCTGAGGATCAATGAGGGAATGCTTCAGATCTGCGATCACATCCTCCATGTTCTGATATCTGCGGTCTACACTCTTCTGTGTACATTTCAGTATGATCTGCTCCAGGCTGTGAGGCAGCTCCGGTGTGTAAACACTTGGCGGAACCATCTCTTCCTGAAGATGTTTGATCGCAATGGCTACTGTAGTGTCACCGTCAAAAGGTACTTTTCCGGTTACCATCTCATAAAGGGTGATACCCAGTGAATAGATGTCACTCTTCTCATCGCTGTAACCGCCCCTTACCTGTTCCGGTGAGCTGTAATGGACGGATCCCATTACATTGGAACTGATGGTATTGGAAGACGCAGCACGGGCAATACCGAAGTCTGTCACCTTTACTTTACCGTCCATGGAAATAATAATATTCTGGGGTTTCACATCACGATGTACGATTCCGTGGCTATGAGCAGCTTCCAGTCCCATGGAAACCTGGATTGCAATACTGGTAGCCTCTTTTACAGAGAGCTTTCCTTTCTTGGAGATGTATTCTTTAAGAGTGATCCCTTCGATCAATTCCATTACAATGTAATAGACGCCGTTGTCATCTCCTACATCAAATACATTTACAATATTGGGGTGTGTCAGAACTGCTGCAGCCTGTGCCTCACTTCTGAACTTGCGGATAAATGTTGTATCCTCCCGAAATTCCGGCTTAAGCACTTTCACTGCAACAAAACGGTTCAGTTTATGATCCTTCGCCTTGTATACATCTGCCATTCCGCCGGTTCCTATTTTGCCTAATATTTCATAGCGTTCTGCTATGATCATTCCTGTCTTTAACATTTTTTCACCTCATTTGCGAATGGTTCTATCAATACAATTGCAATATTGTCCTTGCCGCCGTTGCGGTTTGCTTCACTGATCAGAGCCTGTCCTCTTTCCTGCAGATCTCTGTCTGTATCGGAAATGATCTCTCCGATCCTATCATCTTCAACCATATTGCTCAGTCCATCCGAGCACATCAGAACCACATTTCCCGGTTCCAGCTTCAGATCAAAGAAATCCACATCTACAGTTCTTTCCGCCCCAAGCGCTCTTGTGATGATATTTTTATCCGGATGGTTCCTTGCCTCCTCGGCATTAAGCTCTCCCATCCTTACCATCTCCTGCACCAATGAGTGATCTTTCGTTATCTGCTGAATCTGTTCTCCTGCCACGTAGAGCCGGCTGTCGCCCACATTCGCCACATAGGCATAATGCCCCACTATCGTAGCAGCCACCATGGTGGTACCCATTCCTCTCAGCTTTTCGTCCTTCTGTGCCTGAGTAATAATTTCAGTATTTGCACTTTCGATCGCATGCCGGATTACTTTCACAGGGTTGAAATCCGCATCCTCACGAATCTCTTCCACCACAATACCAACAGCATGGGAAGACGCATAATCCCCGGCATTATGTCCCCCCATGCCGTCAGCAACTACAAACAGATTCGGAAGATTTCCAACCGGGTCAGCAGAGGCGAACACATAATCCTGGTTCATCTTCCGCTTCTGCCCGACGTCAGTAGCTGAATATATCCTCATGTCACTTCTCGCTTTCTGTTTTTTCCATATAGCTTTTTCTTAACTGTCCACAGGCACCGTCAATATCGCTGCCCATTTCCCTTCTAATAGTAACATTTATTCCACATTTTTCAAGTTTTATTTTAAAATTCTCCACAGCCTGCCGTGTAGAACGCACATAGGAACGCTCCTTGATAGGATTGACCGGGATCAGGTTTACATGGCAGTTAATATCACGGATCCTGCCGGAAAGTTCCCGGGCATCTTCGTCACTGTCATTTACCCCTGCCACCAGGCTGTACTCAAAGGTGATCCTTCTTCCGGTCACCTGGAAATAATGCCTGCATGCTTCCAGCACTTCATCCATAGTATATTTATTGGCAATGGGCATCAGTTCCTTTCTCTTCTCATCATTCGGTGCATGAAGGGAAAGAGCCAGCGTCATCTGAAGCTTCTCTTCTGCCAGCTCATAGATCTTCGGAACCAGTCCGCAGGTAGAAACTGTAAGATTTCTCTGGCTGATATGAAGTCCTCCGTCTTCTGTAAGAATATGTATGAAACGGAGAAGATTTTCATAATTGTCCAGCGGTTCCCCTGTGCCCATCACTACTACGTTGGATACCCTTTCCCCTGTCAGGGACTGAATCCTGTAGATCTGATCCAGCATTTCGGACGGTTGCAGGCATCTGGTCAGCCCGCCGATGGTAGAAGCACAGAATCTGCATCCCATCCTGCATCCTACCTGTGAAGAGATACAGACGGAATTTCCGTGCTTATATCTCATAAGAACGCTCTCGATCACATTGCCGTCTGTCAGGCGGAACAGATATTTCTGGGTTCCATCCAGCCTGGAAGTCTGGACATCCACCACTTCCAGTGCTGTAATGGGATATTCTTTCAGTTTTTCTCGCAGACCTTTGGAAAGATTGGTCATCTCATCGTAAGAGGTCACCAGATGTTCATGAAGCCAGCTGTAGATCTGCTTTGCCCGAAATGGCTTATCTCCCAGAACTGTCATCAGTTCTTTCAGTTCATCGATAGTCATTGACTTGATATCTGTCATATTTTATTTTCTCCTGAATTTTGCAATAAAGAAACCGTCTGTCTTATGAACACCAGGAAGAAGCTGCAGATATCCCAGAGCTGTGGTCTCTGAATGAAGTTCTTCCGGAAGATAAGGATCCAGACTCTCCAGCTTAAACGGATAATTGTTCATAAACCACATCATATTCTCTTCGTTTTCTTCTCTGGCGATGGTACAGGTACTGAATACCAGCACTCCGCCCGGCTTCACATATTCTGCCGCACGGTCCAGGATCGTTCTCTGAAGGATCACGATTTCTTCCTGTTTCTGCGGCGTAACCCTGTACTTGATCTCCGGTTTCTTGCCAATCACTCCGTAACCGGAGCATGGCACATCTGCCAGAACAATGTCTGCCTTCAGTTCAGAATCCACATCAAAGACTGTGGCATCCATCACCCTTGCCTGTATATTAATGGAATCTGTACGACTGATATTTTCTTCGATCAGATCCACCTTGTACTGGCTCACATCTCTGGCATCCACAGTTCCGTAATCACCCATCTTATCCGCTGCATGAAGGCTTTTACCTCCCGGAGCAGCACACATATCAATGATGTAATCTCCCTTTTTCGGATCAGCCACTTCCGCTACCAGCATGGAACTAACATCCTGTACCTGGATCTTTCCCTGGATAAAAGCGTCCAGTGCCAGAATATGATTATAATTGGAAATTTCATAAGCATATGGAAGATACGGGGCAGGCTTTACCTCCACTCCCTGATTCACAAGACTCTGATAAATCTCTTCCTGGGGATACTTATGGACACGGCATCTTACAGTAACCGATTTCTCTGTAAGGAAATCTGCCAGGATTTTCTCTGTTTTCTCTTCCCCGTAATCCTTAAGCCAGCGTTCCACCAGATTCTCTGGCATGGAATATCTGACTGACAGATACCTGACTAGATTCTCTTCTCTGGATGGATATCTGAGATTTTTCTGTTCCCGGGCAATGGTACGCAGTACCCCGTTCACAAAAGGTTTCAGATTATAGAAGCCCTTTCGCTGTGCCAGTTTCACTGCTTCATTGCATACCGCACTGTCCGGAACACTGTCCATAAATTTAATCTGATATACAGCACTGCGCAGGATTTCCCTGATAGCAGGCTTCATTTTATCTACTGTGATCTTTGAATAAGAATCAATAATATAATCGATCAGAATACGATATTCCAGAGTTCCCTCGCAGACTCTGGTGATAAAAGCTCTTTCCTGTCTGGGAAGGAACTGGTACTTGGAAAGCGCATTGCGGATGGCAATATGACTGTGCTTTCCCTCTTCTTCTATTTCAAGCAGTATTTCCAGGATCAGTTCCCTGGTATTTATTCCATTAATCACGGTCTCGTCCTCCGGCCAGTATGATCAGTCTTAAAAGCTGCAGGATAGATGATGCCAGAGCTGCCACATAAGTAAGGGCTGCTGCTGTAAGGACTTTCTTCGCGCCTTTCACCTCATCCGGTCCCAGCATTCCTGAACTGCCAATCATTTTCAGTGCTCTGGAAGAAGCATTGAACTCTACAGGCAGTGTCACCAACTGAAAAAGTACAGCCAGTGAAAACAGCAGGATTCCCAGTGTCAGCAGCGGACGGAGTGAAAAGATCAGTCCGGCCAGAAATAAGGGCCATGATAACATAGACCCGATATTCGCCACAGGAACAATGGCTGTCCTGAAGTTCAGCGGTACATAATTTACAGAATCCTGAATGGCATGTCCGCACTCATGTGCTGCCACGCCTATGGCAGCTACGGAAGTTTTGTCATAGACATCCTGGGACAATGCGATCTGTCTGCTTCTTGGATCATAGTGATCTGTCAGACTGCCCGCAATGGGAACTACCGACACATCTGTGATTCCTGCCATATGCAGGATCCTGGAAGCGGCTTCCGCTCCTGTCAGTCCCGATGCGCTGCGCACTCTGTTATAAATGGCAAATGTACTCTTTACTCTGGCAGATGCAGCCAGAGATAATACCATACCAATCACCAGTAATATATAAGTAGGGTCAAAATAGTATCCGTACATTCAATCACTCCTTATGATCTGTAAAACGTGTTCCTGCTTCCATATGATATCCCCGCAGGAAAACCTCTGCTTCCATTCGTTTCTTTCCTTCCAGCTGCACTTCTGTAAGAATAAGCACTCCGTCTTTACATGCAACATGGATTCCCTGTGCATCTGTGCCCATCACAGTTCCCGGTTCTGCATCTGAAGTTTCCTGGCCAAGTACGCTCTTCCATACCTTCAGTGTCTTTCCATTTACAAAAGTGTATGCGCTTGGCCACGGATTCAAACCTCTGACCAGACGTTCCAGTTCAGCTGCCGGTTTCGAGAAATCCATCAATCCCATCTGTTTGGTGATCATGGCTGCATAAGGTGTAGGACTCTCTTGGGGCTGTTTCTCAGGTGTCACAGTTCCCTGTTCAATAGATGGAAGAGTTTTGATCAGAAGTTCCGCTCCTGCCTGTGCCAGCTTGCCGAAAAGGCTTCCTCCTGTTTCCTCTTTATCCAGAGGGATCACGATCTTCGAAAGCATATCTCCGGTATCCAGTCCTTCTCCCATCTGCATGATGGTAACACCTGATTCCTTCTCCCCGTCGATCACAGCCTGCTGGATGGGTGCAGCTCCTCTGTACTTCGGCAGAAGTGATGCATGAATATTGATGCATCCGTATTTCGGAAGTTCCAGAACCTCTTTCGGAATGATCTGTCCGAAAGCTGCTACGATAATGATATCCGGCTGGATTTCCTTAAGTGTATCCAGAAATTCCTGATTATTTCTGATTTTCTGAGGCTGATAAACCGGGATCTCATGCATCAGTGCTTCTTCTTTCACCGGTGTCGGCATCAGAGTCTTTCCTCTTCCCTTAGGTTTGTCCGGCTGAGTCACTACTGCTGCAACCTCATATCCGGCTTCCACCAGAGCTTTCAGCGGCGGTACTGCGAAATCCGGAGTTCCCATATAAACTGTCTTCATATACTATTTCACCAATTCCTCTCGCTTATTCTTCATCTTCATCATAAGTTACATGGTGAAGTTCTCCCTCCACCAGCTCTGTATACATATGTCCGTCAAGATGATCGATCTCATGACAGAAAGCACGTGCCAGAAGGCCTTCTCCTTCATATTCCACTTCATTCATATCTATATCCAGAGCTTTTACTTTCACATAGTTGGGACGTGTAACCTGTCCTGCCATTCCCGGTACGCTTAAGCATCCCTCATCTCCTGTCTGCTCTCCGGATGTCTCAAGGATCTCAGGATTGATCAGTACGATAGGGCCTTCTCCTACATCGATCACTACGATTCTTTTGAGGATTCCAACCTGCGGTGCAGCAAGTCCTACGCCCATCGCATCATACATGGTATCCAGCATATCCATGATCAGTTCATGGTTCCTTGGTGTCATCTTGTCTACCGGTCTGCTTACCTTCGTAAGTACCGGATCACCTTCTACTCTGATTGTTCTAAGTGCCATTTTCTCTTCTCCTTTTCTTATCTTAATGATCGCAGAGGCAAAAATATCTGCTTTTTAACTGAAATCAAATTGTATGTATATCTTCCGGAAACCGGAATTTATCTCTATATATTTCTCCATCTGATCCCTGATCCGGACCAGGGTTCCGTAATCTTCATGTTTCAGATAGATCACCTGTCTATAAATGTCCTTTACTTTACCCACCGATGCATAGGCAGGCCCTATAACATGGAGATCTTTTTTCTTATAGATCCTGTTTATATAGAGCTGCAGATAGTGCATGGCCTGTATCAGAAGTTCTTCTTCCGGGCAGGATCCCAGGACAGCCATCATATGTGCTGCCGGCGGATAATCCATCAGTTCCCTGTAGCTCATCTCTTCCTCATAGAAAGCTTCATAGTCCTGTACAGCCGCTGCCTGGATACTGTAATGATCCGGATGATAGGTCTGGATCACAGCCTCCCCCGGCTTTTTTCCTCTTCCGCATCGTCCCACTGCCTGGCACAGAAGTTGAAAAGTCCGTTCCCCGCATCGGTAATCATCCGCATTCAGGGAAAGATCTGCAGCGATCACTCCCACCAGGGTCACATCAGGGAAATCATGTCCTTTTACGATCATCTGGGTTCCGATCAGAACATCTGCTTCATGAGCGGCAAAAGACGCCAGGATCTTCTCATAACTTCCCTTGTTTCTGGTAGTGTCAAAATCCATTCTCAGGGTTCTCACTCCTGGAAATGTGTCCTGCACTACTTTCTCAATCTGCTGGGTGCCGGCTTTAAATCCGCCGATATACGGTGAACCGCACTCCGGACACACCTGTGGTTTCTTTGTTTCATATCCGCAGTAATGGCAGATCAGTCTTCCGTTATTGTGCTCGGACAGAGATACATCACAGTGGGGACATTTCATCACATGGCCGCAGGATCTGCAGGACACAAAACCTGCATAACCTCTTCTGTTCAGAAAGAGCATGATCTGTTCCCGGCTTTCCAGCCTTCTTTCTATCCCTTCCCACAGTTCTCTGCTCAGAATGGAACGATTTCCGGCCTTCAATTCCTCTCGCAAATCTACAATGGAAACCTTCGGCATGGGACGCTCCCCGTATCTGGCCTTCAGTTTCACCAGAACATATTCATCACTCACAGCTCTGCTGTAAGCCTCCAGGGACGGAGTAGCTGATCCCAGCACCACCCTGGCGTGCTCCAGTTCTGCTCTTTTTACTGCGGTTTCCCTGGCATGATACCTAGGGCTGTTCTCGCTTTTATAACTGGGTTCATGTTCTTCGTCGATCACAATAAGCCCCAGTCTGGAAAAAGGTGTAAACAATGCTGATCTGGGACCTACCATTACCTGCACTTCTCCCTTTCTGGCACGCTTGAACTGGTCATACCGTTCCCCCTGGGACTGTCTGGAATTGATCACGGAAACTTTTTCTCCGAATCTGGCATAGAAACGCCGTACAGTCTGATAGGTCAGGGCAATCTCCGGGATCAGCACAATTGCCTGCTCTCCTCTGTTCAGTGTTTCTTCAATGAGTTTCATATATACCTGTGTTTTGCCGCTTCCTGTAACTCCCTCCAGAAGCACGGGACGGGGCTGGGCACTCTTCCATTCCTCCAGAATACATTGGACTGCGCTCTCCTGCTCCGTGGTAAGAGGCAGTGGTTCTTCTTTCTGAATATCCCCGGTGTTCAGTGAATTCCTCTGAACTTCATCATATTCTATATGAAGGATTCCCTGCTCTTCCAGTTTCTTTACCACAGAAGCAGCGACCCCAAGCTCTCTGGATGCCGTGGTATAGTCCAGCCGTTTCTCCTGCAGTAGTTCACGCAGAAGCCGGGTTCTGGCTTTAAACCGGGTCTTTTCCAGCTGTGCCAGGATCTCTGCAGCCTTTTCTTCTGAAATACTCAGACTGAGATAACGTTTTTCCTTTGCCCTGATCTTCTCTTTGATCGGAAGGACTGTCTTTAAAGCCTGGATCATGGTGGATCCATAATTTTCCTTCATCCAGGCTGCAAGAGCGATCAGTCTGGACTCTGTAGTCTCCTCTGCACTGCAGCATCCTGCGATCTCTTTTAATATGGAGGGATCTACCTTCGCTTCCTGGGAAAGACCGGTCACATACCCTTTTCTGAGCTGATTACTGTTTCCAAAGGGGATGGATACTACCATCCCCAGTTTTATTTCCTGTTCCAGATGTGCCGGGACACAGTACTGAAAGCTCCGATCCAGCTTGTCACTGGAAATATCTATTATTATATCAGCATAAATCATAAATCTGTTTATTTTTCAGCCAGGATATCAGCGATCAGGACTCTCTCATCCATAGGATATTTCTTACCTTTGATCTCCTGATAATCCTCATGGCCTTTTCCGGCAAGTACGATAATGTCTCCCGGTTCTCCATGATGGATCGCATAGGCAATGGCTTCCTTACGGTCAATGATCTCTACATATTTCCCGCTGGTCTTCGCCATTCCCACCTTGATATCATCAATGATCGCCTGTGGTTCTTCATCACGTGGGTTGTCGGAAGTGATAATAGTAAGATCTGCCAGCTTTCCGGAAACCTCTCCCATCTCATAGCGGCGCAGCTTAGAACGGTTGCCACCACATCCGAACAGGCATACCAGTCTGTGAGGGTTGTATTCTCTCAATGTTGTGAGCAGACTCTCCAGCGCCATGGCATTATGTGCATAATCGATCATCAGTGTAAATTCATCTGAAACTTTCACCATCTCGATACGTCCTTTGACTTTCGCTACTTTCAGGGCCTTTAGGATATTCTCCTCTGAAACCTTGAAATGGCGGCAGATTGCAATGGCAGTAAGAGAATTATAAATGCTGAATTTACCAGGAATGTCAATTTCCACATGGAAATCCAGCAGTCCCTTCAGATGATAGGAAATTCCCAGATATCCTTTGCCACCTACCAGTTTCGCATCTTCTGCACGCAGATCTGCCTCCGGTGAGAATCCATATGTCTCCAGCTGACAGGTGTGGCCTTCTATGATCTTGTCGAAATGTTCATCGTCTCTGTTTACGATTCCCACTTTACACTGTTTCAGAAGAAGCGATTTGCATCTGAGATAATCATCGAAGTCCTTATGTTCATTCGGTCCGATATGGTCCGGTTCAATATTGGTGAAAATACCAAAATCAAAAATAAATCCCTGGGTTCTGTGAAGCATCAGTCCCTGAGAAGAGACTTCCATTACCACACAGTCACAGCCTGCTTCCACCATTTCATGGAAATATTCCTGTACCATGTAGGATTCCGGCGTTGTGTTTTTGGCAGGTATTTTTCTGTCACCGATGATCGCTTCGATGGTGCCAATCAGGCCTACTTTATAGCCAGCATTTTCCAGAATGGATTTAACCATATAGGTGGTGGTGGTTTTTCCCTTGGTTCCTGTAATTCCGATTGTTTTCAGCTTTTCTGCCGGATAGCCGAAATATGCTGCTGAAATAAAGGCCATAGCATAGCGGGTATCTTTTACAAGGATCATTGTCACATCTTCCGGAGCTTCTACAGCTTCTTCCACTACCAGGACTTTCGCTCCTTTCGCCACCACATCCGGCACGAATTTATGTCCGTCCACTACAGCTCCGCGGATACAGATAAAAAGAGAGCCTTCTTCCACTTTCCTGGAATCATAAATAACATTCTTAACTTCCTGGTCTGTAGTTCCCTGAAGGCAGGTATATTCCAGACGTTCTAATAAGGATACTAATTTCATTTAGATTTATTTCCTCCGTTATATTTACACATTATATATAAGAATATCACACCTCCCCTATGGTTTCAACGTTCATTTTTGCCTTTCAGACGGGCAAAAGCGCCGATTCCCGACATTGCAGCAAAGAGCAGAAGCACTATAGACAATCCTGTTTCCGTCTGGTCTCCTGTGGCAGGCTTGCTGGCTGTTTTATAAGAAATTCCAGTCTGGCTGCCGTAACTGCTGCTCTGATAAGAAACCGGATCTGATGCAGGGGTAGGCGTCACACCGAAATTAGTCCCGAATCCATTTACCCCTGCCTGGCTTACCGTCGGTGACGGAACAGGTGTGGAGGATGGCATTGGGGTGAGTGTGGCTTTCGGTGTCTCTGTTGGAACGGCGGTTGGTTTTTTCGTAGGGTTTGGTGCCGGACTTTCTGTGGAGTCCGGACTCTGTGAAGGATCCGGTTCCGGGACTTTTGTAGGTTCCAGCACCTCTGTTGGTTCTGGTTCTTCAGGAGTCTGCTGCACGGCTCTTACATGAAGAACCGGTGATTCTCCCTCTGCCAGGATCTGTGCCTCCTCCCCTGATCCCATCTGGAGATAGCTGGCAGCTCCCGGCCGGTCTTTCTGCAGCGGTTCTTCCTGGATGACAGAATACATCATATCCTCCTGTGGAGTACGGTATTCTTCTCTTAATAAAACCGGAAAACTGAGAGCGGTTTCTCCCTCTTCCATTTTCTCTGTATCAATGATACTGGTCAGTCTGATAATTTCTGTACTTTCTCCTTTCTGATTGATAACCGCCACCGGCTCTGCCTGGGTCTGCTCAGAAAGTGTATCGATATCCGGCTGAAAATATTCAGAAATATAAGTGATCATAAAATATTCCGTCTTCTGATCTGCCTGTTCCGGCTCCTCTTCCGAAAGTTCGGACTGCATCTGGATTTCATCCTCATCTGCATCCTGACTGTTTTCCTGTTCCACAATCTCTTCATTCTGTACATCATTTCCGGGATCCTGATCTGGTTCTGCTGTTTCCTGTGCACTGTCTGTATGCACTTCGTCCAGGCCTCTGATCTTCACTGTGAGTTCTGCCCTGAAATTTTCTTCATCTGTCCATACGGCATTTTCTTCCAGACCGACAGAAGGATTCTCCTGTTGCGCGCCTCTGGTATTTCTCATTGTCATGGCAGGTGCCATAACTGCTGCTGTCAAAGCAATTGCTGTTATCGCAGCTGTTTTTGTATGATTCCCTGTTCTTTTTTTCATAGTTCCTGTCTCCTTATGAACATATGGATCATAGCTCTGATCCGTTTACAATCTGTCAACTTTTCCACTTTCGCGGCTTTCTCTTATGGTAAACGGATATCTACACAGACATAGGCATCTCTCCTCTCTACTATAAAGCAGATATAAAAACATAAAAAGAGAAATCTGCACCGACCTGGTGCGTGAAATTTTTCATTTCTGCAGAATACAGAAATGGAACATTCTCACTCTAACACGTCCTTACACAGAAAGCAAGAGGTGCCGGGAATTATATATTTATTTTAAGGTTTGTTTATAAATTTTCCGTTTCTTTTAGAAATATGACATACTTTGAACATATTTTACCGATATAATAAGTCTTGGATAGATGAAAAACCACTCTCTATCTCCCCCCTCAAAAAACAACAGCCTCCGCAGAAATGCGGGGGCTGTTTGCGTTACTGTTAAGTTTCTATTGAATTTTTTCTGTCAGTCTTTTATAATGTAAACTATCATTATGATAAGTCATTTGTATGTTTTCAATAAAGAAATATAACAGTTCAGCATTTTCATACAGTGGTATCTGCTGAATGGTTATCAAACACAAATAATAAAGAAATGAGGTAATTCCCATGAGCGAAAAAATTACAGTAGTTGCACTGGGTCACAGAGCACTTGGCACCACTTTACCTGAACAGAAAATCGCTACCAAGAAGGCAGCCAAAGCCATCGCCGATCTTGTAGAAGCAGGAAACCGTGTAGTAGTTTCCCACAGTAACGGCCCACAGGTCGGAATGATCCATACAGCCATGAACGAATTCGGAAAAGCACATCCGGATTATACTTTCGCACCTATGTCTGTATGTTCTGCCATGAGCCAGGGATATATCGGATATGACCTTCAGACTGCTATCCGTGCAGAACTGATCTCCCGTGGTATTTATAAACCGGTTGCCACTGTTCTTACACAGGTGGTTATTGATCCATATGACGATGCTTTCGCTGAACCGGAGAAGATCATCGGACGTATTCTCACAGAAGAAGAAGCTGCTGCTGAAGAGAATAAAGGAAACTTTGTTACCAGACTGGAAGACGGCACTTATAAGAGAATCGTAGCTGCACCGAAACCACAGAAGATCGTGGAACTGGAAACAATCCGTACTCTGGTTGACGCAGGACAGGTTGTGATCGCTGCAGGGGGCGGCGGAATTCCGGTTATGGAACAGGGAATCGATCTCCACGGTGCAAGTGCCATTATCGAGAAGGATCTTACCTGCGGACTTCTGGCAGAAGAACTGAACGCAGATACTTTACTGATCCTCACAAGTGTAGAAAAAGTAAGTCTGAACCTTGATAAAGCCGACGAGGAATTCCTGGGCGGAATCTCTGTAGAAGAAGCTAAGAAATACATGGCAGAAAATCAGTTTGCACCAGGATCCATGCTTCCGAAATTCGAAGCAGGCATCTCTTTTGTTGAAAAAGGAGAAGGACGCAGAACTGTGATCACAGATATTGCTCATGCGAAAGATGGCTATTTCGAAAAAACAGGAACTATTATTCATTAATTGAAATTTATGGCTGCCAGAGGACAGCTGAATATTTCAAAGATATACGAAAAGGGACGCCGTAGCGTCCCCTTTTTATTTACATTGATTTTCGTTCAGCTATTTCAGCCATCTTAGCTTCGTTAAGACGGGTGTCACCATGAACACGGCTGTAGGATAAGTAACCGTTCATGCGGTCGATCTTGGTAAGATTCTTGGAACCGCAGACAGGGCAGACATCCATTTCCAGTTCTTCGTGACCACAGTCATCGCAGTAAGCCAGGGAAAGATTTACTCCCTCATAGTAGCCCAGAGCCATGGCACGTCTGATCAGGGTACGGATAGCTTCCCGGTTATAGTCGATAGGATAACGGACATACTGAATCTTGCCTCCATTGCACAGTTCCCAGAAACGACCTTCCAGATCCTGTTTCTCGATGGGCGTCACGTCCTCAGTTACGTGGCAGTGGAAGCTGTTGCTTACATACGGACGATCCGATACACCTTCGATGATCCCGTACATCTTACGGAACTGTTCTACCTGAAGACCGCAGAGACTCTCTGCCGGTGTTCCGTAGATTGCATAAAGATAACCGTCCTCTTCCTTGAACTGGTTTACTTTTTCATTAATATATTTGAGAACTTCCAGGGCAAACTGGCCATCTTCTGCAATGGATTTGCCATTATAAAGTTCCTGGAGTTCATTTAACGCTGTGATTCCGAAAGAAGCGGTCATTGGTTTTAACAGCTTGCCGATCTTTTCGTTTGGCTTAAGATGACCACCATAGAAACCACCCTCACAGTAAGCAAGAGGATTGGTGGATGCACGCATCTGGCCCAGATAATCATAAGTACGGATATGAAGATTTCGGATCATTTCCAGATAGAAATCAAGGACCTCATAGAAATCTCTGCTCTCCGCTCTGGCTTTCGCCAGGATCATAGGAAGGTGAAGACTGACAGCACCGATATTAAATCTTCCTACAAATATCGGCACATCCTTATCATCTGCAGGATGCATGCCGCCTCTTTCGTACCATGGGCTTAAGAAAGCTCTGCAGCCCATAGGACTGATAACCTTCCCATACTGCTTGTACATGCTGGCAATATAACCCTTACCTGACATGGAAAGCCAGTCCGGATACATGGTCTTCGCGGAACAGTCAACTCCAGCCTCGAACACATCCTCACTGATCTTTCCCTTTCCATGAATATTCTCATCATAGAGGAACACAATCTTCGGGAAAAGTACCGGTTTCTTATGTCCGGCTTTACCCTGACCGCCTTTATGGACTGCCAGAAGTGACATACTGCACATTTTCTCGAACTGACCGGTTCCAAGTCCAAGGGTAACTGTTACGAAAGGATAATCTCCTCTGGAGGAACCAACTGTGTTCAGCTTGTACTCGATTCCCTGCCATCCCTGGTCATACTCTCTTCTGACTTTATCAAGAGCTCTTTCGATGGCTTTCTCTTCTCTTCCCACCCAGCTTGGATCGGAATATTTCATAAATTCTTCTACATATCTGTCATAGCTCTTCTTCGCATAGGGAGCCAGGATCTTATCTACCTCAGGTACGGTAAATCCACCGTACTGCTGGGCTGCTGTGCTCAGGATGATATCTCCCATAACATCAAAAGCAGTATCCAGTGTCTTCGGCTCATTGTACCAGACATTTCCCATCTCAAAACCACCGCTGAGTACAGCTGCCACATCAAACAGACAGCAGTTCATGGTATCCAGCCTTGCAGACTGATCATGAATGTAAATATATCCATCCTTGCATGCCTGCAGCTCATTACGGTTCATGAAGAATTTCCGGTAAAGTTCTTTATTCAGTTCATTGAAGATCAGACTTCGCTTGGTGGCAACCAATGCACTGTCCGTATTGGCATTACTCTTATCACCGATGTAACGGATCGCCTGACTCTTCGTATACACATCATCCATCATGTGAATGAAATCCAGCTTATAATTTCTGTAGTCGCGATAGCTCTTGGCAACTGCAGGATTCACACGTTCCAGGGCGCCTTCCACAATATTATGCATCTCCTGGATCTGGATCTCATTCTTCCCGAGAGAAGCTGCATGTTCCTCTGCGAAACGGCAAATAAAATCCTGCTCCTCCTCTGAGAATGTATATAAAATTCTGGCTGCTGATTTATTGACAGCAGCGACGATCTTCCTGGAATTAAACAGTTCTTTCGTTCCGTCTTTCTTTATCACATAAATCATACTATTTTACTCCCATATACAACATATAGTATTCGTACACCACATAAGGTGCTATTCTTCCTATATGTGGTGTGCTTATCAAGTATAGCACATACTCTGTAAAAAAGAAAGGGGTAAATAATTATTCGTCATATTGCTGAATCTGATACATGGCAAAGTAATTATATTGGTCATCCAGTGAAATAACTTTCAGTTCGTCTCCTGTATGTAATTCCAGGTCCACCTGCTGTTTCGCCTTGTCAAACGTCAGAGTCTTTTCCTTCCCTGTATCAGCTTCTGTGATCTCCAGGGCAACCGCCTCCCAGCCTGCTTCTGCAATATATTCTCCAGGCATAAGGATCTCATCATCTTCTGTACCGGTTTCTCCCACTACATAAGTACCGATATCCGTATCTATCAAAGTACATTCATATTCATCCAGTTCATCCTGCCCTGTAAGCTCCTGGCTTTCCTCTTCTGTCACAGATTCACTGTCCGCATCTGTCAGCCCCAGATGATCTGCCACCTTTTCAATCACACTGTCCACATCCAGGGAATCCGGTACAAAGGAATATAAAGCAACTGCGCCTGCAAATACCACCCAGAAGATCGTGGATATTCTGCTCTTTTTCGCAGGCTTCGAAGATTTCTGCGCTGAAGTCTGTGTTTTTCCTGTATAGGTACGTACGGTCTGTGTCCCTGCAACTGCCCGGGACTGTCCTGCAGATGAAACTGACTTCTTTGCTGTATTTGGCACCATGCTTCTGGAAGTATTTTTCCCTTTTGCAGTACTTTTCGCTGTTCTGTCAGGCAGTGGAATTTCATTTTCCTTCATTGCCTTACGCACCTTCTCAGAAGCATGTCTGTAATGCTCTGACCGGTCCTCATTCAGATGATACATGACCGCATCATTTCGATATGGCATTCCGCAGTATTTACACCGTCCGTTTACCACTGGCCCATCGCAGACCTGGCATCTTTTTCCCATCTCTCATCCCCCTCTTTGTCAAACGGATATCCGTCATCCGCCTGGTTGCCGGCCCATAACCCTCTGGCAGTTTATGGTTATATTCCGTTTTCGTTCTCATTTTATTGTAACATTTTATGCCAATCTTGCAAGGTGCAAATTGCCAAGAACACTTTTTCCTGCTATAATAGCGAGGTGTGAGATTAATGGATATTCGCGTAGAATATACAAATATGAAAAATAGGAGGATTCCAACAATGGAACAGATTAAAATTCCTGATGGATATCATTCAGCTTTAAACCTCCATGATACCCAGATTGCCATTAAGACCGTGAAGGATTTCTTCCAGCAGACTCTGTCACAGAAACTGAATCTGCTGCGTGTTTCCGCTCCTGTATTCGTCAACCCGTCATCCGGTCTGAACGATAACCTTAACGGCGTAGAACGCCCTGTAAGCTTCGACATCAAGGGACAGGATGAAACAGCAGAGATCGTTCATTCCCTTGCGAAATGGAAAAGATATGCACTGAAGAAATACGGCTTCGCTCACGGCGAGGGCCTGTATACAGATATGATTGCCATCCGCCGCGATGAAGACCTGGACAACATCCATTCTGTATATGTAGACCAATGGGACTGGGAAAAGATCATCAGCAAAGAAGAACGCAACATGGATACTCTGGTTTCCACAGTACGCGCCATCTACAGCGTGCTGCGCAAAACTGAGAAGTACATGGCTGTACAGTATGACTATATCGAAGAAATCCTTCCAAGAGAGATCGCATTTGTCAGCACTCAGGAGCTGGTAGACATGTATCCTGACCTTACTCCGAAGGAACGTGAATACAAGATCGTTAAAGAAAAAGGTGCTGTATTCCTTATGCAGGTTGGTAAAACTTTAACCAACGGAGAACGCCATGACGGACGTGCACCGGACTATGATGACTGGGAATTAAACGGTGATATCCTGGTATATTATCCGGTTCTGGACATCGCTCTGGAGCTTTCTTCCATGGGTATCCGTGTAGACGAAGACGCTCTGGATAAACAGCTGACTATCGCAGACTGCGATGACAGACGTGAACTTCCTTTCCAGAAAGCTATCCTGAATAAAGAGCTTCCATATACCATCGGCGGCGGCATCGGTCAGTCCCGAATCTGTATGTTCTTCTTACGCAAAGCTCATATCGGTGAAGTACATGCTTCCCTGTGGCCGGAAGAGGTTATGGCAGAAGCTGAGGCTAAGGGTGTTCAGCTTTTATAATAAAATTTCGAAAAATTTTATATTTCGTTATATTGACATCATACGCCCCGCAGACTATCATAACCACAGAAGCATCTTCCATATGCTTCCACCATATGATGCCAGGATAAAGATCTCCGGATCCTAACCTGATATCTGCAATTGCCAAATTAAAATTAACGGGGTATTTACAAAAGTGAACATTTTATTCTTTTTAACACCAAAAAGTGAAGTAGCGTACATCTTTGAAAATGAAACCTTACGCCAGACACTGGAGAAGATGGAACACAGGAAATTTTCCTGCATCCCCCTTCTCAGCCTGGACGGCAAATATACCGGAACCATTTCCGAGGGCGACCTTCTCTGGGGTATGAAAACCTTAAACGTACCGGATCTGAAGACATCTGAAGGAATTTCCATCATGGCGGTTCCCCGCCGTGCAACCTATAAGGCCGTTCACGCAAACTCCAATATGGAAGACCTCCTGGATAAAGCCATCAACCAGAATTACGTTCCGGTGGTGGATGACCAGGGATATTTCATTGGGATCATCACACGTAAGGAAATCATCAAATACTGCTACAAAGAACTGAAAAAATATGCAGAAGCTTCCGAAACATCAGAAACCTCTGCATCAAAGTAGAGTCACATAATCCTGAGACTGCCGGGTTCCATCACAGGGAACCCGGCAGTCTCATTTTTTATCTGTCTTTTTATTCTTCTTTCTTCTGTGCTAGCAGTTTCCCGAACAATGCAGCCAGAACCTGCTGAAAAAGTGTTCCGATCATAACCGGAAACATCACTTCTCCCGGAAAATATGCAGCTGCGATCACCGCTCCCGCACTGATATTCCTCATTCCGGTTCCATACATCATGGAAACCGCCGTGGTGCGGTCCCGCCTGAAAATATGAGCCACCAGCCATCCCAGTGCATATCCGGAAGCAGCCAGAACCAGAATTGCCAGTGCAACCTTTACCCTCTGCATATTCATATCGCGGATATAAGGAGCCACCTTAGAAGAATTGGATGTTACTACAAACATCAGCGCCAGTTTGGAAAAAGGCGCCAGTTTCCCCGGCCATGTCTTCATCACTTTTCCATCTGTAACCTGATTCAGTGCCATTGCCGCAACTGCAGGCAGAGCCACCATAAATACCAGTTCTCTCATCATCTTCGTGGAATCCATAGTTACCGCAGAACCCAGCAGGATCTGCAGCGTTGCCGGGATCAGAAACGGCGCAAGCACAGTATCAAGTACCACCAGCGATAAAGACAGGGGACTGTTGCCCTCATAGATGGTCACCCACATCAGGCTTACCACTGCCGTCGGAACTGCAAATTCCAGCACCATTCCCGTGATCAGATCCATATTATCGCCGAAGAACAGATGACCAGCTCCACAGGCTGCTGCCGGGATCACCACATGAAGCAGAAGCAGGATCAGGATCAGCGGTCCAGGATGACGAAATACATTGGCCACATCCTTAAATCTGGACTTCAGTGCCCCGGAAAATGTTATAAATGCAAACACGGCCGGCACATAAGGCAGACCGTGTTTGGCAATATCAGGAAAGCATACACCCAGTAACAGACAGGTCGGTGTTACCAGTGCCATCCACTTTTCTATAAAACTGTTAAATCTTTTCAGCATCTTATAAAACCTTTGAAAGAAAATCTCTCAGTCTCTGGTTCTTCGGGTTGGCGAAGAACTCTTTCGGAGTATTCTCCTCCTGGATCTTACCATCATCAATGAAAAGGACTCTGGTTGCCACTTCTCTGGCAAATCCCATCTCATGGGTAACTACAGCCATAGTCATACCGGACTGTGCCAGCTCTTTCATCAGCTCCAGAACCTCTCCGACCATCTCAGGGTCAAGTGCGGAAGTCGGCTCATCGAAAAGCATTACATCCGGATTCATAGCCAGGGAACGCGCAATGGCAATACGCTGTTTCTGTCCGCCGGAAAGCATATTCGGATATGCATTGGCTTTATCCGGAAGTCCCACACGTGCCAGAAGCTCGTCTGCTTTCTTCGATGCTTCGTCCTTTGTCATCAGCTTCAGTTCTACAGGAGCCAGCATAATGTTCTCTTTTACTGTCTTATGTGGAAAAAGATTAAACTGCTGGAATACCATTCCGATTTTCTGACGGTGTCTGTTAATGTCAACTTTCGGGTCTGTAATATCCGTTCCTTCGAAAAGGATCTGTCCCCCTGTTGGAACCTCCAGAAGATTTAAGGATCTCAGGAAAGTAGATTTACCGGAACCGGACGGACCGATGATGGCTACCACTTCTCCCTGACAGATATCCGTTGTAATTCCGTCAAGAACCTGATTGGTGCCAAAGGCTTTCTTCAGATCTTTGACCTGGATCAGTACATTCTTATCGCTCACTGGTTCTTAATCTCCTTTCCAGTTTATTCATACCCCATGTAAGGATTCCGACGATCACAAGATAGATTGCAGCAGCTGCCATCAGAGGCCAGAACGCATTATATGTACGGCTCTGGATCAGCATTGCGCCCTTTGTCAGATCCATCATACCGATGTAACCGATGATGGATGTTTCTTTGATCAGCACGATAAATTCATTTACTAGTGCAGGAAGTACGTTCTTAAACGCCTGTGGGATAATGATCAGGCGCATGGTCTGGCTGAAGTTCAGTCCCAGGCTTCGTCCTGCTTCTGTCTGTCCCTGGTCAATAGACATAATACCGGAACGGACGATCTCAGCCACATAAGCACCGGAGTTGATACCGAAGGCAAGACCACCTACGATGATCTTGTTAACGCTTACAGAACCAAAGATTACAAAGTTCATGATCAACAGCTGGATCATGGTTGGTGTTCCACGGATCACGGTCAGGTAAACTCTGCAGATCGCATTGAGAATCTTAAATGAACCTGACTTATCATGAGCAGAACGGATGATCGCTACAAGGAAACCGATGATCAGACCTACGATTACCGCAAATACAGTGATAATGAGGGTTGTTTTCAGACCATCCAGAAGCCAGAGATAGCGGTCATCTTTAATAAAGTTCAGATAAAAATCTTCTTTTACACTCGCTAATATCATAGGATTATTCATAAAAACCTCTGTCTCGTAAAGAGAGCTGTTGGCAGATCGTCAACAGCTCTGTTGTATTGTTCTTTTTATTTGAGATACCACGGATTGCTCCGCTGTGCTCCCAGATTATTTTTTGACAATGATAACCTGGCTTGCATCTGCATAAGTATCTGTAAAGTCAACGCTTGATTTACGGTCTTCTGTTACAGTCATACCTGCTGCGCCGAAATCTGCTTTACCGGACTGTACTGCCGGAAGGATGGAGTCGAACTCCATATCTTCGATCTTCAATTCATATCCAAGTTTGTCACAGATCGCCTGGGCGATATCTGCGTCGATACCTACGATATCATCACCTTCATGATATTCGTATGGCTCGAATTCAGCGTTAGTAGCCATTACCAGTGTTCCGTTAGAACGGTCAACATCTTTCGGAGACTCATATGGAGTCTTGCCTGCATCTTCACCAATATAGTTGCTCATGATGCTGTCAACGGTTCCGTCATCTTTCAGTTCTTTCAGAGCTCCGTTGATCTTATCAAGAAGTTCGTCATTGCCTTTCTTTAAGCAGATTGCGTATTCTTCCTGCTCGAATGGCTCATCCAGGATCTTAAGGTCATCGTTGTTCTCAACGAATTTCTGCGCCGGCTGTGAATCGATGATCACGCAGTCGATCTGGCCTGCTTTTAATGCCTGAACAGCTTCGCTTCCTTTATTATAACGTTCTACTGTAGAGCCATCTTTCTCATAATCAGATGCATCAAGGTCACCTGTTGTACCAAGCTGAACACCGATCGTTGCTCCAGCAAGGTCATCTTTAGATTCAACTTTCTGAGCTGCGGATACGCTTCCTGCCATGGAAACTACCATAACTGCACTGATTGCAAGGGCTGCAAATCTTTTCTGATCTTTCATCTTTCTTCCTCCTCGCATCCGAAAGTATAGATACCGCTGCCATCTTTCCCTCTTGCAGGGACCGCAGCGTATAATTATGCGTTTCGGCTGTATATTTTTTGTTTTTAATTTTAACATACTTTCTATAAAATGCAAGGTAAAACTTGAATGACAGAAGTATTTTCCATATAATGTATAATATGATTTCGTTAAAAACACTAAGTTTTTCACTTTTTCATAACATTTTTCCTTTATAGTAACAGATATTGGAAAACTAAGAGGCGTATAAATATAATAACCAATAAGGAGGATTTGCTGATGAAATTCACGAAAATGCATGGTATCGGAAACGATTATGTATATGTAAACTGTTTTAAGGAGACTGTAGAGAACCCCTCTGCTGTGGCCAGATATGTCAGTGACCGTCACTTCGGGATCGGTTCTGATGGTCTGATTCTGATCAAGCCGTCTGATGTGGCAGACTGCGAGATGGATATGTACAATCTGGACGGTTCCCAGGGTGCCATGTGCGGAAACGGGATCCGCTGTGTTGCCAAATATGCCTATGACTACGGCATCGTAAATAAGAAACATATCTCCGTGGCAACCAGAAGCGGGATCAAATATCTCGATCTCACTGTAAAGGACGGCAAAGTTTCCCTGGTGAAAGTAAACATGGGTTCCCCGATCCTCACTGCCAGACAGATCCCTGTAGTCTCTGAGAAAGAACAGGTGATCAATGAGCCTCTTTCCGTAAACGGAGAGACCTATTATATCACTGCTGTTTCCATGGGAAATCCTCACGCCATCGTTTACATGGCAGACGTGGATCATCTGGATATCGAGAAGATCGGACCTTCTTTCGAAAACCATGTGGCATTTCCTGACCGTGTAAATACAGAATTTGTTCAGGTGATCGATGATCATACCCTGAAGATGCGTGTGTGGGAAAGAGGTTCCGGCGAGACACTTGCCTGCGGTACCGGTGCCTGTGCAGTAGCTGTTGCTTCTATTTTAAATGGTCACGTGGACGACAGCCAGCCGGTAACTGTGAAGCTTCTCGGCGGAGATCTGGAGATTTTCTGGGATCGCCAGGAGAATCTCGTCTACATGACAGGCCCGGCCACTACAGTCTTCGACGGAGAGATCGACGTCAGCTTCCTGAAATAAAAACTCTTTACATATCAAAAACAAAAGGGATATCTGCCATCCTCTCATGACACATATCCCTTTTTCTATTCTGACTCTCTCGGAATTTCTCTGATTATCCACATCTACATGGCAAATTCCAGTATTCTTTCCACAATAAATACCGCAGCACATGCGAATAACGCAACAGTGAGAAGGCTCTTCTCCTTATACGCAGCGATCAGTGCCACAATAAATCCAACAGCCGCCGAAATCACACTGTCTGTAGCAAAAAGGATTGCCGGGAATGTCATGGCTGCCAGGCACGCATACGGCACATAATACAGAAATGATTTGATAAACGGGCTGGTGATCTCTTTTCTGGATAGTGCCAGAGGAAGCATACGGATCAGATAAGTCACTCCCGCCATTACCAGAATATAGATATAAATATTATGACTCATGAACATTCTCCTCCTCTTTCTCTTCTATCGGGCAGAAATAGGCTGCTGCTCCTGCTACGATCAATGTTGTGATAATGATCACGAAACCTGAGGAAACTTTTGACAGCAAAGGAACCACTTTAAACAGGGTACTGATTGCCATCGCAGCCACAACCACTGCCAGCACTGCCTTATTCTGCTTCGCAGGTGGAATAATGATGGCCAGAAACATTCCATAAATCGCCACACTCAACGCGCTCATCATGAAATCCGGAAGCAGATTTCCGGAGATTGCTCCTGCCAGGGTTCCAAGTACCCATCCCGGGATGGCCACACACATGGCTCCATAGTTATAAAATGCACTCACCTTGCCCGGCTGGCTGGCACTGATTCCGAAGATCTCATCTGTCACGCCAAATGCTGCAATATAACGGTGCACCAGTGATTCGTCCCGCCTGAATTTCTGCGCCAGGGAAAATGACATCAGACAGTAGCGAAGATTGATGATCAGCTGGGTCAGCGCCATTTCCCAGTATGAACCGCTCATCACCATGATCTCAAGACCTGCAAACTGTCCCGCTGATGTTACATTGGTCAGTGAGATCAGAACTGCCTGCCAGATACTTAATCCGTCTGCCACCGCCATCATACCAAATGTAAACGATACGGCGAAATACCCCAGTCCAATAGGTACGCCGTCTCTTAAACCTTTCCTGAAGCTCTCTCTTTTCATAAAGCTTCTCCTCCTGTTGTGCTTTATATATAAGATCTACACAGATAACCCGGAGGACACTTCTTCGGCCTCCGGGCTGCATATACTTATGATTTTTTCAGATTTTTCATTACCAGGGAATAGATCCTTTTATAGGTTTTCATTGAATAATGAAGTCCGTCATCCAGTCCTCCCCTGAATTCATTATGGGTGGTATAGCCGAATTTCATCAGATACGAATAGGTATCGATCCACGTGTACCTGTCTCCCAGGCCTTTTTGCAGGGCTTCATTGAATCCCCTGACTTCAGATTCTTTCCGGGTGTGCTTCATGGCTGTATTAACCGGATTTACTGACATATAAAACAGTTTACAGTTAAAACCGGACAACTGCTTCGCCAGATTCTTCATGTATGTAATATATTCGGATGCTTTTTTCTGATAATCAAACTCCGTGCCTCTTCTGTGAATAAGATCATTTACTCCCAGGTTGAAGACAACTGCTGTCGCTCCTTCTTCTGCTTCTGCCGCTTTCAGCGCCTTCGTCAGAGATTCTTCCGCAGTCTCTTTCATCCATGCCAGTCCCTGTCTACCTTTACAGATAAAGCTGACTTTATCACTGACACTGTTCTGGTACTGACCGATCAGAGTCTGTCCCATCATTACTGTACGTGAATCCCCTACGAAAATAATTCTGGAATATTGATCCAGATTCGCCGCCAGATTCTTCACATTGATATCCGGTTCCTGACTCCAACGGTATCTTACCGGATACAGATGCATATTTCTGGTAACCTTGATGGTCTCATATGCCTGATACTGTGGGTTTCTGGTCTGTCCCCTCTTCGTGGACCAGCCCAGGAATGTGTAATCAGAACCATTTCTGTCCGATGGAAGAGTGACAGTTCCTGCTACAGATGCCTTCTTTACCATCCTTCCCCCGGAAGCTTCCAGAGTTACTGTCATTGTTTTACTTCTTACGACCTGAAGCTGCGCCTGTACTTTTCCCTGGGATATCACCGGATTCCCTGTACATATCAGAACTCCTGCCAGAATACCACATAATATTTTCCTGATCTTCATTTTTTCTCCTGTTATCATTACTGTTCTCAGTAAACAAAATATGCTGCAAAATTCATTCTTACAATTTTACAGCATATCTGTATTTCCGTCAAGAGAAGCCTGTTTTCCCATGCCACCGTCACTTCTCTTCCAGGCGGTTTTTACACTCTTTGCACACTCCATACAGAATAGAATTCTTACACTGCAAGGTAAATCCATGACTCTCTTCAATATGATGTGAAATCTCTTCCATGAAATGACACTCCAGATGAATGATCTTGCCGCATTTCACACATTTCAGATGCAGATGCTGCTCACAGCCCCGTCCAGGCTCTACATACTGGTAAGCCGCCTGGCATCCCTTTTCTGCTACATATTTGATCACAGTGCCTTCCTTCGCCAGCTTATCCAGATAGCGGTAAATGGTTGTAATATTTACTTCACTGTCGTGTTCTTTTAAGTATTCGTCCACATCTGCGGCTGTTACCGTGTGGTCGTTGCTGTTCTTCAGATATTCAAGTATTTTCCTGCGGCTTGCTGTCGCATAACTGCTTCCCGCCATAATTCCTCCTAAAATACGATTCCAGATAATTCAATCACGATCCCCCAGAATACCCCAAGTCCATACAGAGTCCCGATAATCTTCAGATTCTGTGCCCTGTCATGGTTCAGACGGAACAGGATCAGAAGTCCTACTCCCGCATTTACCAGAAGTCCTGCCATCATGGCACCTGCTCCGATAATGTGATCCAGGTATAGCTGAGTGATCACTACAGAAGAAGCACAGTTGGGGATCAGTCCTACAAGGGCTGCGATCAGTTCACCTACTACCGGTGCCCCTGTGAAAAGTCCTGCCAATGTCTCTTCTCCCACTAATCCAATGATAATATTTAAAGCCAGAGAAATCAAGAAAATATATACAAAAACATGCAAAGTATGAGACAGTGCCGAGGAAATCAGTCCATGTTCACAGTTACAGCGTTCCTCCTCGCAGATCTCATGGATGTCCATGTCTTTCTCCTGCTTCTTCAAAATATGCGTATACACATACTCCACAATAAGTCCTGATAATATTCCGATGGCAGCTTTACATGCCAGAATCTTGATGATCGTAGCTGCAGGAACCGCATTGGAGATCATGATCGGGAACATCTCATCCGAAGTAGAAAGATAAACCGCGATCAGTGTTCCCACTGTAATCACTCTCCCTGTGAAAAGGCTCGAAGCTGCAGCCGAGAAACCACACTGTGGGATCATCCCCAGAAGTCCGCCCCAGACAGGTCCCAGTTTTCCTGCTGTACGGATCCTGTTTCGGGCAGCAGAACCGGTCTTGTGTTCCAGCCACTCCATAAATAAATACGTAAGAAAAAGAAACGGCAGCAGCTTCACACTGTCAATTACTGAATCCAAAATAATATCTGTCATATGACCCTCCCTGTATTTCCAGACAATCTGCATATTTGCAACCTGTTCGTATTTGCAATTCATTTGTATTTGCAACTTATTTGCATTTTTGTATTATATCTCATTTTTCCGATTTGTCAAGGTGTATGAAATAGAAAAAAGACCCTTATCCGAATATGGGGGAAATCCTGATAAAGGTCTTCTTATTCACGTTCTGTTGTTCATGCAATAATAAAGGAGGTATATACTATGAATTAATTATTTATTCAGCTACTGCCTTGAATGCTTCGTCAAGGTCCTGAATGATGTCGTCGATGTTCTCAGTACCGATAGAAAGACGGATTGTGTTTGGTTTGATACCCTGGTCAAGAAGTTCTTCTTCTGTACACTGACTGTGTGTTGTTGTAGCTGGATGGATAACAAGAGATTTAACATCAGCTACGTTAGCAAGCAGTGAGAACAGTTCCAGGTTGTCGATGAAGTCTTTTGCTTTCTGAGCGTCACCCTTGATCTCGAATGTAAAGATAGAACCGCCGCCGTTCGGGAAATATTTCTTGTAAAGTTCCTGCTGGCTTGGATCTGTGGATACAGACGGATGATGAACTTTCTCTACCTGTGGGTGATTATTTAAGTACTGAACTACTTTCAGTGCGTTCTCTACATGACGCTCTACACGAAGAGACAGTGTCTCAAGTCCCTGAAGGAAGATGAAGGAGCTTACAGGAGAGATTGTTGCACCTGTGTCACGAAGAAGGATCGCACGGATCTTTGTAACAAATGCAGCTGGTCCGCAGGCTTTTGTGAAGCTTACTCCGTGGTAGCTTGGGTTTGGCTCTGTCAGGGATGCAAATTTACCTGATGCTTCCCAGTCGAATTTACCGCTTTCAACGATCACACCACCGATTGTTGTTCCGTGTCCACCGATGAACTTGGTTGCTGAATGTACAACGATGTCTGCGCCGTATTCGATCGGTCTTACAAGGTAAGGTGTAGCAAATGTGTTATCTACAACAAGCGGGATCTTATGTGCGTGAGCGATCTTTGCGACAGCTTCAATATCAACTACATCAGAGTTCGGGTTTCCAAGTGTTTCAATGTAAACAGCTTTTGTGTTGTCCTGGATTGCGTTCTCTATTTCTTCAAGGTTGAATACATCAACGAATGTTGTTGTGATTCCGTAAGCCGGAAGTGTATGCTCAAGAAGGTTTGTTGTTCCACCGTAGATGTTCTTAGCTGCTACGATGTGGTCACCCTGCTGCGCAAGATTCTCGATTGTGTATGTGATCGCTGCAGCACCGGATGCTACTGCAAGTGCTGCGGAACCACCTTCAAGTGCTGCGATTCTCTTCTCGAATACATCTTCTGTCGGGTTTGTAAGACGTCCGTAAATGTTACCTGCATCTTCAAGTCCGAAACGAGCTGCTGCGTGATCGCAGTTTCTGAATACGTAAGAAGATGTCTGGTAGATCGGTACTGCTCTTGCATCTGTAACCGGATCCGGGCTTTCCTGTCCTACGTGAAGCTGTAATGTTTCAAATTTAAATTTTCTGTCTTTTCTTTCGATTTTTTTGCTCATGTTTTTCCCTCATCTTTCTTCTGATATATGATAATTGGTCTTGCTTTCTATGTTTTATGTTCAGTTTATCAACATCGACACATTCGTTTTTCTTCTATACAAATTCGATTCTGGCTCTTTAATACTCTCATCTCTAAGCCTCTTCTCTTTCTACGTATTTCATATCTGTTTGATATGATTTAGCATAGTTGTATATTATCACCGTATTCCTAGTATGTCAATATGAAAAAGGAAGTTTTTAACAAATAATCGTTTCTTAAATTCTATAGTCTCTTATAGTTTCAAACTATATGTTTAAAAGTACGGATGACACATCACATATTCTGCACCCATCGCAGCAATTATTTAATGCAGCTCTCGATCACGCCTCCGCCTACAACGATATCTCCGTCGTACAGAACAACCGCCTGTCCTCTTGTGATGGCTCTCTGCGGTTTGTCAAAGCGTACATGAAGAACTCCGTCCTCTGTCTGCCATGCCACAGCATCCTGCTCCGGATGACGGTAACGAATCTTGGCCTTCAGTCTCATCGGTTCTTTCAGTGATTCGCAGGAGATCAGATTCACTTTCTCTGCTGTCAGTTCTGTATGGAAAAGATCCTCATTGCTGCCTAATACAACCTGATTAGTTTTCGGAGAAATATCACAGACATACAGTCTGGCTGCTGCCGGGATTCCCAGGCCGCGTCTCTGGCCAAGTGTATAGTGAATGATTCCCTTATGTCTGCCAAGAACATTTCCATTCATGTCTACGAAATCTCCAGGTTTGGATTTACGTCCTGTGTACTGCTCGATAAACTTGGCATAATCTCCGTCCGGTACGAAACAGATATCCTGGCTGTCATGTTTTCTGGCATTGACGAATCCATTCTCCTCTGCTATCTCACGAACTTCTGTCTTGCGCAGTCCTCCAAGGGGCAGGGAAATATGCGCAAGCTGTTCCTGTGTGAGCATATAGAGCACATAACTCTGATCCTTGGTGTCATCTACTGCTTTCTTTAATAAATAGCGGCTTTTTTCCTCATCATATTCCACCCGGGCATAGTGACCGGTTACAATATAATCGTATTCCAGCTCGCGCATTCTCTGGAACATCTTGTCGAATTTCAGATAACGGTTGCAGTCAATACAGGGGTTGGGAGTGCAGCCATGCTCATAGGCATCCACGAAGCGGTCCATAACATCTTCTTTGAATCTCTCAGAGAAATTGAAGACATAATATTTGATCCCCATTCTGTAGCACACGCTTCTGGCATCCTCTACATCGTCCAGGGAGCAGCAGGTTTTCTCTCTTTTAATCCCTACATCCTCATTATGAAACAGTTTCATGGTAGCACCAATGCACTGATCACCAGATTCTTTTGTAAGTAGAGCTGCCACAGAGCTGTCTACTCCGCCGCTCATTGCGATAATAGCTTTTTTCATTTTTTATTCCATCCTGTCTTAAAGGTGATTGTTCTTAAATTCCCATAGCTATTCTATCACACCTAGTCAATATAAAAAAAGCCCCTTTCAGGGCTTTTTTATATTTCAACCGATTACACTGGTAATCTGTTTTATACAAATAATGGTGTAGAATAGTAACGGTCTCCTGAATCCGGGAGAAGTGCTACGATAGTCTTTCCTTTGTTTTCCGGTCTCTTTGCAAGCCGGATCGCTGCGTGGAGAGCCGCACCGGAGGAAATACCTACCAGGATACCTTCATGTTTTGCAATAAATTTACCTGCTGTAAATGCATCCTCGTTCTGTACAGGGATGATCTCGTCATATACGCTGGTGTTCAGTGCCTTCGGCACGAATCCTGCACCGATTCCCTGAATCTTATGCGGGCCGCTTTTTCCTTCGGAAAGTACCGGTGATGTGGCTGGTTCTACTGCTACTACTTTCACATCCGGATTCTGGGATTTCAGATATTCACCAACACCTGTGATTGTTCCGCCTGTACCAACACCGGCTACAAAGATATCTACCTGTCCGTCTGTATCTTTCCAGATTTCCGGTCCTGTTGTTTTTCTGTGGATCGCCGGGTTCGCCGGGTTTTCAAACTGTCCCGGGATAAAGCTGTTTTCATATTCTTCTGCCAGTTCGTTAGCCTTGGCAATCGCTCCGTTCATACCTTTGGTTCCATCTGTAAGTACGATCTCTGCGCCGTATGCTTTCAGGATGTTTCTTCTCTCAACACTCATTGTTTCAGGCATGGTGAGGATTACTCTGTATCCTTTGATCGTTGCCAGAGATGCAAGACCGATTCCTGTGTTTCCGGATGTAGGCTCAATGATCACTGCGCCTGGTTTCAATACGCCTCTCTCCTCAGCATCCTCGATCATGCTCAGTGCGATACGATCCTTCGCACTTCCTGCCGGGTTAAAGTACTCAAGCTTTACCAGTACCTTAGCTTCCAGTCCAAGTTCTTTCTCAATATTTCCAACCTCAAGAAGAGGAGTATTTCCAACAAGTTCTGCTGCATTCTTATAAATTTTTCCCATGAGTTCGACCTCCTATTTCATACTATATATATATGAATTATATGTTATATACATAATATGCTAAAACACACCTCTTGTCAAGAGAAAAAAATAAAAAAGAAGCATATCACTTTCGCGATATGCCTCCCTCTTCCACGATTGATCATTGCCTCTTTGCCACATTGATCAGATCACATAATCATTTCCCATCTGCTCATACCAGTCTTTCAGATCCTGGAGTGTCACTTTATCCAGCACTCCTTCAATGGCTTCATCCAGCATCTTCCACAGACGGAGGGTTACGCACTCTCCGGCTCTGCTACACTGATTGGGGTCGTCCTCCAGACAGGCCACAGGTTTCATACTGCCTTCTGTCAGGCGCAGGATCGTGCCCACAGTATAAGTCTTCGGCTCTCTGGCCAGCATATATCCACCCTGGGCTCCCCGTAAGCTCTTTACATATCCTGCTTTCTTTAATGATGAAATGATCTGCTCCAGATATTTCTCTGAAATATCTTCCCTGGCTGCAATATCTTTGATCTTGACTAACTCACCTGTGTTATGCACAGCCAGATCCAGCATCAGTCTTAATGCATATCTTCCCTTGGTTGAAATCTGCATGTGTTCAAAACCTCCTGTTTCTCAGTTTCTTTGTATGCTGCAGTCTCTCTTTCATGTATCTGCAATGGCCCCGCCCGCCTTCTCATGACAGAAGAAACTTAGATTTTTAATATTTTATTTTATTATATAGTATTCCTAGTTGTTTAGTCAAGATGTTTTTCATATTCCCATGGGAATGCAAGGAAATAGTAGTTTCTTATATTCGTATGTGCAAAAAAGAACCCTGCATACAGGATCCTTTTTTACTGTTTATTTTTCCAGTTCTTCTGTTGTAGTAAATACATTAAAACCGTTATTTTTAAGAACACTTTCGGTCACTGTGATATCCTCGGAATGCAGGATTACAACAGGAATGAGGTCTTTTCTGTGGAAAGATGTGTAGATGTAGTCCAGACTTACATTGCTGTCAGCCAGAACTTTCAGAAGTTCATCCAGTCCGCCTACCTGGTCTTTCATATCTACTACGATGGCCTGTGTGATACGGTTCATATATCCACTCTTGTTCAAAATGAGCTCTGCTTTATCTGGATCATTGCAGATCATACGGAAAATTGCGAATTCCGGTGCATCGAAGCATGCGAAACCATAGATGTTAATATCATTATCTGTCAGCATGCCTGTCACTCTTTTCAGACTTCCCGCTTTGTTTTCTACGAATACAATGTTCTGTTTTATCATCTTTTTTCCTCCAGGTATTGCTTAAATTAATTTTCTTTCTATATTATAACATCTTCTCCCGCAAATTTAAATCCCTGCCCACAAACAGTTACTGTTCACTCCGTGCACAGTAACTAACCCAATTCTCATCCACTGTAAAACGCCGGGAATACTCCCGGCGCTTTCGTTATATTATACACTTATGATCCTGTATTTACATTTCTTCATCCACATATTTCTGAATATTGGACGCATTCACATATTTGGTAATATGTTCTCCCTCTGCGATGACCAGAGTAGGTGCCTGCATGATCCCGAACTGTTTCGCAAGTTCCGGATTCTTCTCTGCATCCACGATTTCCAGTTCCTCGCCCTCAAGCATCTTCTTCGCCATTCTGCAGTTCGGGCAGGTGCTTGTGGTGAACAGATATTTATGCGCAGCTACCGGCTCGATCTTTACATCATCCTCAGTCATAGTCACCATACTTGTATGCACAGGACGGATCTTTTTCACATCTGAGTGCATCACATCATACAGAGTACGGTTCTTATATTCCTGTGCCTTGCCATCGTTCCAGTTCTGTACAGGACGGTAATATCCGGTAATACGACTGTAGACCTCTGCCTTCTTTCCACATTTCGGACAGGTAAAATGTTCTCCGCTGATATAGCCATGTTCCCTGCATACGGAATAAGTAGGAGAAATGGTATAATACGGCAGCTTGTAATTCTCTGCGATCTTACGTACCAGTGCTGCAGCAGCCTTCCAATCCGGAAGCTTTTCGCCGATAAATGCATGGAATACCGTACCTGAAGTATAAAGAGTCTGCAGCTCATCCTGGATATCCAGGGCATCGAAAATATCTGTGGTATATTCTACCGGCAGGTGGGAGCTGTTTGTATAATACGGAGTATCTCCCTCTTTTCCTGCTGTACGGATATCCGGCCAGCGCTTCCTGTCATGTTTGGCCAGACGGTAAGCTGTAGATTCCGCAGGAGTTGCCTCCAGATTAAACAACTCACCCTCATATTCTTCCTGATAGTCAGACAGGCGCTCTCTCATATGCAGAAGAACCTCTTTGGTAAATTTCTGTGTTGCCTCATCAGACATATCTTTACCAAGCCAGCATGCATTCAGGCCCACTTCATTCATACCGACCAGACCGATGGTTGAGAAATGGTTGGAAAAGCTTCCCAGATATCTCTTGGTATACGGATACAGTCCCTCGTCCAGAAGCTTACCGATGACCTCTCTCTTAATATGAAGAGAACGTGCGGAAATATCCATCATGTGATCCAGACGTCTGTAGAATTCCTCCGGTGTTCTGGACAGATATGCGATCCTCGGCATATTGATGGTCACAACTCCTACAGATCCGGTGCTCTCACCTGAACCGAAGAATCCGCCGCTCTTCTTACGGAGTTCACGAAGATCCAGACGCAAACGGCAGCACATGCTTCGGATATCACTTGGTTTCATATCGCTGTTAATATAATTGGAGAAATATGGCGTTCCGTATTTCGATGTCATTTCGAAGAGAAGACGGTTGTTCTCTGTATCAGACCAGTCGAACTCTTTCGTAATGGAATAAGTCGGGATCGGATACTGGAATCCTCTTCCGTTGGCATCTCCCTCGATCATGGTCTCGATGAATGCCTTGTTGATCATATCCATCTCTTTCTTGCAGTCTTTGTACTTGAAGTCCATATTCTTACCGCCAACGATAGCCGGCAGCTCTGCAAGGTCATCCGGAACAGTCCAGTCCAGGGTGATGTTGGAGAATGGTGCCTGTGTTCCCCATCTGCTCGGTGTATTTACACCGTAGATAAAGGATTCAATACACTTCTTCACTTCCGGATAAGTCAGGCTATCTGCCTTTACAAAAGGCGCCAGATATGTGTCAAAGGAGGAAAAAGCCTGTGCGCCTGCCCATTCATTCTGCATGATCCCCAGGAAATTTACCATCTGATTGCACAGAACGCTCAGATGTTTCGCAGGAGAAGAAGTGATCTTTCCCTCAATGCCTCCAAGACCTTCCTGGATTAGCTGTTTCAGGGACCACCCTGCACAGTATCCTGTAAGCATGGACAGATCATGGATGTGGATATCTGCATTTCTGTGTGCTTCTGCGATCTCATTATCATAGATCTCAGATAGCCAGTAGTTGGCTGTTACTGCACCTGAATTACTCAGGATCAGGCCGCCTACGGAATAGGTTACTGTAGAGTTCTCCTTTACACGCCAGTCTTCTACTTTAACATAGCTGTTTACGATTTCTTTATAATCAAGAATGGTAGATTTCATGTTGCGGACTTTCTCTCTCTGCTTGCGGTAAAGAATATAAGCCTTCGCCACGTCAGCGTATCCTGCCTGGATCAGTACGTTCTCCACACTGTCCTGGATTTCTTCAACAGTAATCTTATTCTCTTTGATCTTATTCTGAAAATCTGATGTTACACGAAGTCCAAGAAGATCGATCATATCATTGCTGTAATTTTTATCCTTCGCATCAAATGCTTTATGAATGGCTGACGTGATCTTACTTAGTTTAAACTCGTCCAGTTCGCCATCTCTTTTTACTACCTGAAACATAATTAATGCCCCCATCTTCTCTTGTTTGCAGCGGCTTTTGTTCCCGCTGTTTTCTTCTCGTCTTTTCAAACGCTGTAGGTCTATTGTATCAGAGTCTCTCTCTTCCGTCAACAGCAAAAACACCATATATTGTATCCTTATTTGCATGTAAGAACACTATATGGTGTTTATCATTTATTTTTCTCTATACAACTTTCCCGTAGATCTCCCGTGGAACCCTTGCTTTTACAAGGATTCCGGTCTCTGTATATTCTTCTGAGAGCAACTGTCCGTATTCGCGGATCAGCTGAATTTTGCCCGCTTCCTGATAGGGAAAAATCCGTTCCATATAAATCTGATCCTCTGCCAGAAGTCTCGCCAGAAGTTCTCCCAGTTCCTCCAGCCCCTGTCCTGTTCTGGCTGAGATCTTCAGGGAATAATCCGACTTGAAATCACGGAGCACGCAGGCTCCCGGTACATCCTGTTTATTAAACAGTGTAATGATCTTCTTTCCCATTACCCCCAGTTCACGAAGGGTCTCGTATACCACATGCATCTGCATTTCGGCCTGGGGATTGGATGAATCTACCACATGGATAATGTAATCTGCATATTTCGCCTCTTCCAGGGTACTTTTGAACGCCTCAATAAGATGATGGGGCAGCTTATGGATGAAACCTACTGTGTCTGTAAGCAGGATCTGCTGTCCATCCTGAAGGTTCAGAAGCCTTGTAGTAGGATCCAGCGTTGCAAACAGCTTGTCCTCAGAAAGCACTTCCGACCCTGTAAGCTTATTCAGCAGCGTGGATTTCCCTGCATTGGTATAGCCTACGATAGCTACAGTTTTCATATTCCCTCTGGCGCGGCCTGAACGGATCAGTTCCCTGTGTTTCTCTACCTGGACAAGTTCCTGCTTCAGTGCGGAAATCCTGGTACGGATCAGCCTTCGGTCAGTCTCCAGTTTCTTCTCTCCGGGGCCTCTGGTTCCGATACCGCCGCCCAGACGGGACAAAGATTCCCTCAGACCAACCAGACGCGCTGCCCGATAACGCAACTGAGCCAGTTCTACCTGAATCTTGCCTTCACTGGTCACAGCTCTTGCGGCAAAAATATCCAGGATCAGAAGAGTTCTGTCCATTACCTTACAGTCCAGCTCCCGTTCCAGATTATTCAGCTGTGCAGGCGAAAGCTCATCGTCACAGATCACGCCTGTGGCATTCAGGGCATATACCAGGGCCCGTACTTCTTCGATCTTCCCTTTTCCAATATAGGTTCCCGGATGCACGGCCTCCCGGTTCTGGATCACCTTGCCCACCGTGACAGCCCCTGCTGTAGATGCAAGTTCCTCCAGTTCATCCAGGGAAACTTCCACATTCTCATCTGCTGCAGTCTGTACACCGATCAGGATCACCCGCTCCTCTAATCTGCCAAATTCTTCCATAGATACTCCTTATCCTACACGTGATCGTAAAAATGCCCGTTCTTTTTTGGCAGTCTTATCGTCCGGATACATTTCCAGATATTCTTCTGCTTTCTGCAATGCAGTAGTAAAGTCAAGCTTTTTCTCATAAACTACCATTTCATTGAACAGCAGACTCTGCAGTGTTTCATCATCTGCTGAAGAAAGACCTGTCGTTATATTGGCAAGTGCACTGTCGTAATCACCGTCTTCTATGTCACACAATGCCAGACCGTTATATCCTTTGGCACCTTTTTCTTCTTTAAAGACATACGCCTGGAACTGCTGTCTGGCACTGGTTGTATCTTTCTGTGCCATATACACCATTCCCTGAAGCAGAAGCGCTTCCGTATTTCCTCCATCAGCAGCCTGTGTCAGTTCAGACAAGGCATTCTCATAATCGTCCATATAATAATAGACCCTGCCTCTGTCGCAATGATCCTGGGCATTCTTTGCCTCAGATGCCAGGGCTGCCTCCAGATATCTGGTTCCGTCTGCTTCCATATCTTTGTCCAGATAAACACCGTAAATCCGAAGTGCCATATCATAGGTTGCATCTTCTCCGTATGCCTGCTCGAAATCCGCAGATGCCTCCTCATAGGAATCCATGGCAAGAGCCACCTTACCTGTGAGGAAATACAGATCTGCATCCATATCATAGGATTCTGCTATGCTCTGACAGTCTGCCATAGCTTCATCGTAAGCTTTCGTCTTCAGATAAGCTGCCGCACGGTATGACAGGATATCTTTCTTCAGTGCCTTGCCCACTTTATCACTGTTCAGCGCATGATTAAAATCCTCAATAGCCTGCTCATAATTTCCCAGGCGCAGATTGGCTACCCCGGCCCCCCTGTAGGACTGGGCCAGTTTTACCCCTGCTGAAATAGCTGCCTCATATTCCTGCAGTGCAGCATCGAAATTCTCTGCTTCCAGATCCTGGGCTGCCTGTTCATAGTTTTTCATTTCTTCTGATCCACAGCCTGCGAATGCTGTCATTCCCAGACCTACTGCCAGAATCCATGCTGTCTTTCTGTTTCTCATAAAATTCCCTTACCAGTTTTATTCAACGATCAGACCTTCCGCTTCCATTACGCGGACTACCTGTTCTACGTTCTCACGGCAGATCTCATCTGTTCCGGCTTCTACCATTACACGGATGAGCGGTTCTGTTCCGCTTTCACGGACAAGAATACGTCCATCCTCTCCCAGTGCCTTCGCAACTGCTTCTACTGCTTCCACTACCTTCGGATTCTCTCTGGCAGTTTTTTTGTCAGCTACACGGACATTTCTGAGGAGCTGTGGATATACTTTCATTTCTTTTGCCAGATCACAGAGAGTTGCCTTTTTCTCCACACATGCTTCCATTACCATAAGAGAAGTAAGAATTCCGTCTCCTGTAGCAGCATAACGGCTGAAAATGATATGTCCGGACTGCTCTCCGCCCAGGCTGTAACCATTCTCCATCATGTTCTCTGCCACATATTTGTCCCCTACTGCTGTCTGCTCATAATTCATATTCTCTCTTTCCAGGGATTTATACAGACCCAGGTTGGACATTACAGTAGTTACTACTGTATTTCCGTTTAATCTTCCCTGTTCCTTCAGGTATTTGCCGCAGACGTACATGATCTTGTCACCGTCGATCATATTTCCCTTATGGTCTACAGCAATACAGCGGTCTGCATCGCCGTCATAGGCAAAACCGATATCCAGCCCGTTTTCAACTACATATTTCTGCAGAACTTCAATGTGTGTAGATCCGCAGTTTGTATTGATATTGGTGCCGTCCGGCTGGTTGTTGATCACATAGGTCTTCGCCTGAAGTGCATCGAATACACTCTTGGCAATCGCTGAAGAACTTCCGTTGGCACAGTCAAGTCCCACCTTAATTCCCTTGAAATCCCGGCTGGGAATGGAGATCAGATGTCCGATATAACGGTTTCTGCCTGATGCAAAATCAATGGTACGTCCCACATCTTCTCTGGTAGCCAGAGGCAGCTCTTCCAGCTCTCCGTCCAGATATGCTTCGATCCTTGCCTCTACTTCCGCTTCGATCTTCTGTCCGTTTCCGTTCAGAAGCTTGATCCCATTGTCATAAAACGGATTGTGGCTTGCGGAGATCATGATACCACAGTCAAAATCCTCTGTTCGTACTGCATAGGAAACACTTGGTGTTGTAGTTACATGAAGAAGATATGCGTCTGCTCCTGATGCAGTCAGTCCTGCTACCAGCGCATATTCAAACATATAGCTGCTTCTGCGGGTATCTTTTCCAATGACGATCTTCGCCTTATGGTCTCTTCCATAATACCATCCTACATAACGTCCCACTTTAAATGCATGATTTACTGTAAGCTTTACATTGGCTTCTCCACGGAAACCGTCTGTTCCGAAATATTTTCCCATAGCGATTCTCCTTTTATGCTTTACTCAACATCCTGTTTCTGTCCGGATATCTGCTGACTGCTTCCGGACGGTTTTCACACTTTCTGCAGACATCAGCATAACATATTCTATGCTTCATCCTGTAAATTGCTTAATTTCGCTGCCTGGTCTGCTGCAATCAGGCTGTCGATGATCTCATCCAGGTCACCGTTGAGGATATTCTCCAGACGGTGAAGGGTAAGTTTGATCCTGTGGTCAGTGACACGTCCCTGAGGGAAGTTGTAGGTTCTGATCTTCTCAGAGCGGTCTCCTGTTCCGATCTGGCTTCTTCTGGCTTCTGCCTCCGCATCATGCTGTTTGGCAAGTTCCATCTCATACAGACGGGAACGAAGCACTTTCAAAGCTTTATCCTTATTCTTCAGCTGGGATTTCTCATCTTGGCAGGAAATTACGATTCCTGTAGGGATATGGGTCAGACGTACTGCGGAGTCTGTAGTATTGACACACTGTCCACCATTTCCGGATGCACGGAATACATCGAATTTACAGTCATTCATGTCCAGATGGAAGTCAATTTCCTCCGCTTCCGGCATAATGGCTACTGTACAGGTAGAGGTATGGATCCTTCCGCCTGATTCTGTCTCAGGCACACGCTGTACACGGTGTACACCGCTTTCATATTTCAGTCTGGAATAAGCACCTGCGCCTGTGATCATAAAGGTGACTTCCTTAAATCCGCCGATCCCGTTCTCATTCAGACTCATCATCTCTGTTTTCCAGCGGCGGGACTCTGCATATTTCACATACATACGGTAGATCTCTGCTGCAAAAAGGGCAGCCTCATCTCCGCCTGCACCTGCACGGATCTCCACAATAACGTTCTTGCTGTCATTAGGATCCTTCGGAAGAAGAAGGATCTTTAACTCATGTTCCAGTTCTTCTACATTCTTCTTCGCTTCGGAAAGCTCCTCTTTGAGCATTTCACGCATTTCTTCGTCTTTTTCTTCCTCCAGCATCATAAGACTGTCCTGGATGGTTTCTTTGTTCTTTTTATATTCACGATAGGTATCTACGATAGGCTGCAGATCGCTCTGCTCCTTCATCAGCTTCTGAAAATGTTCCTGATTATCTGTAACGCCAGGTTCTCCCAGCTCATTGAGCACTTCTTCGAAACGAATGAGCAGATCATCTAATTTATCAAACATATTTTTCCTCCTGTAGTAGTGGTCGTTGTCCCAGGACTACACGGTCAAGGCCGCACAGATCCTGTCTGATCTCCGTCTTTATAAAGCCCTCTTTCTCAAGAAGCTCCTTCACATCCTTTCCCTGTTCACAGCCGATCTCGTACAAAAGCCAGCCGCCGGGGCGGATATGATCCATTGCCTGCCGGGTGATCTCACGGTAAAAATAAAGGCCATCCTCCATCCCGTCCAGTGCCATGCGGGGATCATGAAGCCGGACTTCCTCCATTAATCCCTCAATCTCTCCGCTTGGAATATACGGAGGATTCGAAATAAGCATATCATATCCTGTTACTTTTTCTGCATTGTCTTTTTTACTGAAATATTCTGCAGAAAACAGGTCACTTTTAACAAATTTTGTTCTGTCTGCAGTCCCAAGCTCCCTGGCATTTCGTATTGCCACTTCCAGAGCTTTCTCCGACAGATCCACTCCGATACCGGAAGCTTCCGGTACCTCAAGCATCAGACTTGTGATAATACATCCGGAACCTGTACACATATCCAGGATACGTGGGGCCTTGTTTCCCTTCAGAAGCTCCAGTGCAGCTTCCATCAGTGTCTCTGTATCCTGTCTGGGAACCAGTACATCCTCATTTACATAAAATTCATATCCCATAAAAAAAGCCTGATGCGTCAGATGCTGCAGCGGAATGTGTTCGGCCCGTTTCCGGATCAGCTCCTGATACCGGCAGGCGGTTTCCTCAGTAACACCCTCGTCCCCATGTGCAAAATAATACGCCCGGCTTTTTCCAGTGATATATTCCAGAAGGAGCCAGGCATCAAGCCCGGCTTCCCTAATCCCGGACTGTTCCAGGATCTTCTGTCCATTTTTCAATAATCCATTCAGAGTCTCTCCGCTCATGGATTTACCTCTTCTGTATCCTCATAAGGGATGTCTTTCCCGAATTCTTCTTTCAGGTATGCTCTCCAGTCAAATACGGCTTCTACTGCTTTTATGGCAACCACTGCCATATCCTCTGTAGGTTCCTTCGTAGTCAGCAGCTGCATTGCCAGACCCGGCTTGCTGAAAAAGTTTGCCAGTTTGCTGTCTGATCTGCCTGCCCACTGAATGATCTCGAAAGAAATGCCGGCTACTACAGGTACCATAAGAAGTCGTCCGAAGAGCCTTACCCAGTATACAGGTACCAGTACGAAGATAAAATGCAGGAAAATGCTCACCAGCATGACCAGAAACAGAAAGCTTGTTCCGCATCTCTTATGCTGTCTGGAACTTGCCATCACATTCTCTACTGTAAGAGGCAGTCCGTGTTCCACACAGTTGATGCATTTATGTTCTGCACCGTGGTACATGAATGTACGCTGGATATCCTTCATCCTGGAGATCAGCAGCATATATCCCATAAACAATGCCAGCTTCACAAATGCTTCCACGATCGTTACCACAAACTCGGAAGCTCCTACTTTCCTGCACAGGCTGGCAAGCGCATAGGGAAGAAGCATAAACGCTGCAATAGACACAATAATGGAAATTGCTACTGTTACATATAAGAGCCATTTGAATTGTTTGTCCTCTTTGGCTTTCTTTGCAGCACGCTCTTCCTCTGAAAGAGCTGCATTCTTCTGTGCGTCCTCTTCATCCTCTTCGTCTCCTGCGATCTCTGCAGAATACATCAGGCATTTGGTTCCCACTACCAGGGAATCCACGAAGCTGACTACGCCACGGATCAGAGGATATCTCAGAAATTTCGCATTTCCGAACACACACTTATAATCTTCGACTTTTAATTCGATCTCTTTATCCGGTCTGCGCACTGCAATGGAATATTTGTCCTTATGGCGCATCATGATTCCTTCCATTACAGCCTGACCGCCGATATTTGATGACTTCATCCTTTTCTCCCAAAGAACAGGAAAGGTTGAGATTTCCCAACCTCAACCTTCTCAATTCATACTATATTCTGATTATTTCAGGCCGTATTTCTTGTTGAACTTATCAATACGTCCACGAGCCTGAGCAGCTTTCTGCTGACCTGTGTAGAATGGATGACATTTGGAGCAGATTTCTACGTGGATGTCCTGTTTAGTAGAACCTGTTACGAATGTGTTACCACAGTTGCAGGTTACAGTTGCCTGATAATAATTCGGATGGATTCCTTCTCTCATGATTTTCACCTCTCTATAAGATTCTATTTTCTATTCGTATTCATTTGACGAATTTACTATTAAACAGCTTTATGATTATAACATAGCCCCCAGGGGAATGCAAGATATTTTAGTTTTTTTTTAAATAAATTTCTGTTTCTTCGCCATCTGGACAAATTCCGCATTATTACGGGTTCTGGCAAACATATTCAGGATCTGTTCCACCGCTTCATCAGGCTTCATTCCATTCAATGCCTTGCGCATATTGTATACAGCTTCCTGTTCTTCCTGATCCAGGAGAAGGTCTTCTCTTCGTGTTCCGGATTTCTGGATATCAATGGCAGGGAATACCCTCTTCTCCTGCAGCTTTCTGTCAAGGACAAGCTCCATATTTCCGGTTCCCTTAAATTCTTCGTAGATCACGTCATCCATCTTGCTGCCTGTATCTACCAGTGCTGTAGCCAGGATGGTAAGGCTTCCGCCTTCGCGCATGTTTCTGGCTGCACCGAAGAATCTCTTCGGCATATGAAGAGCTGCAGGGTCCAGACCACCGGAAAGAGTTCTTCCGCTTGGAGGAATGATCAGGTTGTAGGCCCTGGCAAGTCTGGTGATGGAATCCAGAAGGATGGTTACGTCTTTTTTATGTTCTACCAGACGGCGTGCACGCTCCACTACCATCTCAGATACACGTTTATGGTGCTCCGGAAGCTCATCGAAGGTAGAGTAAATAACCTCTACGTTATTTCCCCTGATAGCTTCTTTTATGTCTGTAACCTCCTCCGGGCGCTCATCGATCAGAAGGATGATCAGATGCATATCCGGATTGTTCCTCTGGATAGATTTGGCCACATCTTTCAGAAGTGTGGTCTTGCCGGCTTTCGGGGGAGATACGATCATGCCTCGCTGGCCTTTTCCGATGGGGCTGATCAGGTCTACGATCCTCATGGCTACTGTTCCGCCAGGGCGTTCCATTACCAGACGCTCATTGGGAAAGATCGGTGTCATATCCTCGAAATTATATCTTTTCTGCCCTTCACTTGGGTGAAATCCATTGATGGATGTCACATATAACAGGGCGCTGAATTTCTCTCCCTGTGTCTTGATCCTGATGTTTCCACGGATGATATCACCGGTTTTCAGATTAAATCTGCGGATTTGGGAGGGAGATACGTAAATATCATTTTCTCCCGGAAGATAATTCTCGCAGCGGATAAATCCATATCCATCCGGAAGCACCTCCAGAATACCATCCGCCTTTTCTCCGCTGTCAAGCTGAACAGCTTCTGCCGGAACATGGTACTGGTTTCCTGCACCCTGCTGTGCATGGGCCGGTTCCTGCACTCTGTCCGGATGTCTTTCCGGAAAACGGGTTTCCTGTCTTGTTTCCTGTTTTCCTTCCATTCTGGACTCCTGTTTCTCTTCTTTTTCTCTCTGCTGCTCATCTTCTTCAAGCATACGCTCAATGAGTTCCGGTTTTCTTAATGCAGAAATCCCTTTCAGTCCTCTGGCCTTGGCTAATTCTTTTAATGTTGCCAGAGACAATGATTCATACTTTTCTCTCATAAAATACCTCTCTGCCTTTTCGTACTCTTATTTGGGGGTGATAACTTTATTTACTTATCGTCTGTATTTCTTTGATCTTATGGAATAAATCGTCTGAAACGACGTGGATATCAGATTTTGGCTTTATCTTATCACATTTTATTTTCGCTGTCTACTGTCATATATCCGTAAATTGAAAGACCGGAAGCCCTGCTGGCTTCCGGTCCGCTATGTACGATTTCTTTTTTATGTTTTAATTTCTATTTCCAGATGATGCTGTACATTTTCTTTACAGTTGCAACACGGGCATCTGTGATGCTGTCGTATGCTGCTTTTATAGCTTCATAAGTCTTCGGTCTCTGTGCTTTTAATGTTGAAGGGCTTAAGATGTATTCTTTCGCAGATTCAGCGAAATATTCTGCACTGTTCTGAGTTACATAAGCCTTATTATAAGCTGTGTACAGGTTCTTTTCCTGATTGTATACTGCCTGGAATGCAGCTTTCGTATCTACATTTCCTGCTACGAATGCTACAAAATGACCTAACTCATGATAAATGGCCGGATCATTGTCTCTCATAATGATCTTCTGGTTACGTGCATTGAAATAACCTGTGTAGTTAACAGAAGGATCGATCTCAACTGTAAATCCAAGGGTTCTGAATGCTGACAGTACATTGGCTGCTTCCTTCGGAGCGATCTGACCTACCTCAACAGGTCCCTTCTGGGCTGTATTCTGTTTTTCAGTTACTGCCGCTGTATTTCCGCTGGTGTTTGTAGTTCCTGCGGTATTGGCAGTGGATGACGCGGAGTTCTTTGCTGTAGTAGTTGTGACAACTGTTGTTGTAGTGGTTGTTGTAACTTTTTTAACTTTGGACTTCTTGGTATATTTCTCCTTTACTGCTGTTACAACTGTTTTTTTGGTTGTCACTGTTGCAGCTGTTGTTTCGCTGTTTTTCTGGCTTCTTTTCGTTTTTTTCGGCAGCGTCTTTGTATAGGATTTCTTGGCTGCTGATTTTAGTTTCACGTTCTTGGTTGATGTTTTCTTGCTTGTCTTGGTCGTTGTCTTCGGTGCTGATGCAAGAGGTGTTTCATCTTCTTCGATATTTGTTTCCAGGATCGGATCCGTATAGGATGGAAGTTCCGGTACCTGATTCTGCTGTACAACTGCGGTTCCTCCTACTGCTACTGCAAGTAAAACCGCGGTCAGTCCAGCGGCTGCTTTTCTGTTCTTAAATAATGCTGCGAGTTTCTTTCTCATAGACCTTACACATCCTTTCTTACTGTGAACCTATATATGTGCCGGGAAATAGTACGTTTTATAGCAATAAAAAAACCGTTCATCCATGATAAACGGCTACCACAAAAACAAGCTGACACCTGTCAACTTTCCCTATCATCACATCACATAATAGAAATTTAATGCGGCAACCGGCTGTCATAGTCTCTGCGACCTTAGACCCTTGGCTTTGCGTCCCTGCTTTTCAACAGGTTTGCCTTTGTGTATAAGTATATCTCCCCGGATAGCATTTTGTCAATAGCCTTCCGGCATTATTCTATATTTTTTCTTATTATTTCGTCCCATATTGTCAGCATTTTTTTCCAATTTCTTCCTGATTGGGATTTTCTTTTCCCGGGAATCTGCTATACTGTTAATAAGAACGTTTTTTATCATATTACAAGGAGCGAACAAATGCCAAATTTCCATTCTGCCCGCCCCCTTATCCTGCTGATCCTCATTCCTGTCCTTCTGTTTACAGGATGCGGCTCCTCCGGCAGCGATCCGGATGAACCGCCGGTCTATTCCCCCCTTCAGGTTCTGGTACCTGAAGCACCGGGCAAAAAAACTCTGGGAACTTCCCCACTGGTCCTGGATATCTCTGATACAGATCAGGGCTATCTCACTGCTGTCTCAGATTCCACAGATCAGATGATGAACGTTCAGCTTACCGCTGAAGACGGGGTTGTCTATTCCTATTTTATCAGTCCCGGGGAAAGCGCTGTTATTCCTTTTTCCAGTGGAAGCAGCACTTACCAGGTCAGCTGCTACCAGCAGATCAGCGATTCCCAGTATGCAGCACTTTATGCTGATACCCTGGAAATAAAACTTGCCAATGAATTTCTGCCATTTCTCTATCCGAACCAGTACGTAAACTTTACTCCGGATTCAGAAGCCAGTAAGCTGGCCCTTTCCATGGTATCTGAAGATACCTCAGATATTGATGCCCTTCAGACCATTTATAATTATGTAGTTTCTCATGTAACCTACGATTATGATCTGGCAGATACTGTAGCTTCCGGATACCTTCCTGATGTAGATGAGACCCTGCAGACAGGCAAAGGGATCTGCTTCGATTACGCAGCCCTTACTACAGCCATGCTCAGAAGCTGCGACATTCCCTGCAAGCTTCAGATAGGATATGCCGGGGATATCAAACATGCATGGATCAATGTCTATATCCGTTCCAGAGGCTGGGTTGACAAGGCTGTAGAATTCAGCGGTGACTCCTGGTCACGTATGGACCCTACCTTCGACTCCAACAGCGAAGACAAGGATACTATCCAGGAATACATAGGGGACAATAACAATTACACCGTACAGTTTACAAGATAGCATCTATGAATTAAAGAAAGGAACCTGAAATTTATGAAAAACAAATTCACTGATCAGGAACTTTTTCATTTCTGTGAACAGTTTTCCATTCTTCTTCACTCCGGCATCTCCTGCGCAGAGGGACTTTCCCTTATGCAGGAAGACAGCCGCACCCAGCAGGGGAAGGATTTCTTCCAGTCCCTTCTGAATGATTTCGAAGAGAATGGCTCTTTTGCCACAGCGCTGGAACATTCCGGAAAGTTTCCCTCTTCCATGATCTCCTATGTGAAAATAGGCGAAGAAACCGGCTGTCTGGACGAAGTATTAAAAAGCCTTTCCCGCCACTATGAACAGGAACTGGAAATTTCCGAAACGATCCGCAGTGCAGTCACCTATCCGTTGCTGATGCTGGTGATGATGGCCGCCGTGATCGTGATCCTGCTTGTCAAAGTCCTGCCTGTATTCCAGCAGGTTTTCCGGCAGATGGGACTTGAAATGAATAATTTTTCCAACGGACTTTTAAATGCAGGAAATCTGATCTCCCGCTACTCTGCCGCAGCCCTGATCCTTGTTCTTGTGCTGATGGCAGGCTTCGCCGTATTATTTTTCACCGACAGGGGACGGACATTTCTGAGCAGACTTTCCGGCAGGCTCCCCTTTATCAGGGAAATCGCCGTTTCCACAGATTATGCCAGACTGACACAGGCCATCGCCATGGGACTTCACAGCGGAATGGATCATATGATCACCCTGGAAATGGCCCAGGAACTGATCTCTCAGGAATCTGTCAAGGAGAAAATCCCAAAAGCGATCCACCTTTTGGAAGAAGGAGCACTTCTGGAGGACGCACTGTCGGAAGCCGGACTCTTCGAGGGAATGGACGCCAGACTGATCACAGTCGGACTTCGCGCCGGTGCTGCAGATGAGGTTATGACCAGCCTTGCAGACCGCTACAGAGATTCTTCCCTGAATGTCACAGGTAATATCATTTCCATAGTAGAACCTACTATTGTAATCATCTTCTCTCTTCTGGTAGGTCTGGTACTTCTGTCAGTAATGATGCCGCTGCTTGGCATTCTTTCTAAAATTGTTGTCTGAGGAGGCTGCCATGGATTTATTTGAACCAACCGGCAGACGGGTCCGGCGGCAGATCCGACACTTTCTGCCTGTATTTGTCCTTGCCGTGCTGTTCCTGGTCTTTTATCTGGGGATTTCCGTTGCAGGAACAGAAGCTGTTAATAAAGAACAGACCACTTTGAAGCAGGCCTTAGAGCAGGGTGCTATCCGTACCTATGCCATGACCGGGCAGTATCCCCAGAGCCTGGATGAGCTTCTGAATGATTACCATATTACCTATGACTCTGACAAATTTGTAGTGGAGTATGTTCCAAACAGTTCCAATCTGCTCCCCTCCATCAGTGTTCTGATACTTTCTTCTCAGAAGGGAGGTCCGTCATGAACCGTAATTCCAGACGCAGTCATTCCATTGATACGCTTTTTGTCATCACCCTTCTGGGACTGTTCCTGATCTTTCTGCTGATGATGCTGCTTTTTTCCACCCAGGCATACCGGACAGCTGTAGAAGGAAATCAGGAGAATAACAATCTTTATACAGCCTCTGCCTATATTACAGAGAAATTCCGGCAGCATGACAGCAGTCAGTCAGTGTCTCTGGATACCCTGGACAATCTTCCTGCATTCTGCATGACAGATACCATAGACGGAACTTCTTATGTTACCTACATTTATCTGCTGGATCACCAGCTGAAAGAACTTTTTACTGCAAAAGGCAACGTCCCTTCTCCAGAAATGGGAACGTCCATCGCCAGTCTGGAAACCTTTCAGGCAGAGGAAACATCAGAGGGTTTTTACCGGATCTCCATGGAAGACCTGCAGGGACATACCACAAGCCTGCTGCTTCATCCCGGCCCGCCTGTAACTTCAGAATGACATGAAAGGGAGGAACTTATGCGTAAATTGTACAACCACTCAAAATCCACCTTGTTCCTGATGGAAATGATCCTGTCTATTCTGATCCTTTCTCTAACCTGCACTGCCTGTGTACAGATCTTCGCAGCTGCCAGAAATAACCGTGAGAAAGCACGACAGTACAACCACATCCAGGAACTGACTGTCTGTGCAGAAGAGGTTCTGGAAGGATGGGACGGCCGGAATGAAACTTTCACAGACCTTCTGCCCTGCAGTACCCAGACAGAAGATACCCTCCAGTACTTCTATGATTGGAACTGGGAACTGTGCGAAAAAGCAGATGTCTGCTATACCATGACTATCCGGCTGAAAACTTCCAACCTGGAAAAAAGTGCTGATCTGGCCTTCACAGATCAGAAAGGTAACAGTCTGTATCAGACTTCCATTGCCTTTCCTTTTCAATCAGAAAATATGTCCTCATCCAACTCCGTTTCAGAAAGGAACACCTCAGAATGAATAAACGAAGAACACAATTTCTTTCCATGGGAATTCCATCTATGTTCGTTATTTTCTCAGTTCTGTGTCTGGTGATCCTGGCGCTTCTCACCCTGGGAACTTCCAGGCAGGATCTGCAGGCTGCACAGGTTTCCCTGAAGCAGACCACCGACTACTGCAATGCCTGTACACAGGCCAGTGCACAGTATCAGAATATTGTTGCTGCAGCCAGGGACGCAGCTTGCGCTTCCTCTGACAAATCAGATTATCTTTCCCGTATGAAAAATCTCGTAAAAGATTTTTCTGATATTTCCCTGACATGGGACAGCACAAACCAGACCGCTTCTTTTGTCTTAGACTACTCAGACAGCCAGGGACTGTATGTGGAATTTCAGCTTTCCTGGCCTGCTCAGGATTCCTCTTTCTCGCCGCAGCTTCTCACCTGGAAGACTGTCACCACCGGAACCTGGAATCCCAATAACAGACAGCCCGTATATAAAGGAGAACAATCATGACCGAACAGATCATACCTGATTATTTATCTTATGCTACCGAAAACCATGCATCCGATATCTTTATCATTGCAGGACGTCCCCTTTCTGTAAAGATCGACGGTAAAATGTCCATCTTCGGAGAACGTCTTATGCCGGACGATACAGACCGTCTAATCCACCAGATCTATTCTATGGCAGGAAACCGAAATATTGACCCTTTCCTTCAGACAGGAGACGATGATTTCTCCTTCTCTATCCCCGGTCTCTCCAGATTCCGTGTCAATGCCTATCGTCAGAGAGGTTCCCTGGCTGCTGTGATCCGTGTGATCGCTTTCGATCTTCCGAATCCGGATATTCTCCATATCCCGGAAGAAGTAATGTCCGCAGCTGATTTCACCAAAGGCATGGTTCTGGTCACAGGCCCTGCTGGAAGCGGTAAATCCACCACCATGGCATGTATCGTAGACAGGATCAACCACTCCAGGGAAGGACATATCATCACTCTGGAAGATCCTCTGGAATACCTGCACCGCCATGATAAATGTATTGTCAGCCAGCGTGAGATCTGCACAGATACAGAAAGCTATCTGGTATCCCTGCGCGCCACACTGCGCCAGAGCCCGGATGTGATCCTTCTTGGCGAAATGCGTGATTACGAAACCATCCAGACTGCCATGACAGCTGCCGAAACCGGTCATCTGGTTCTCTCAAGCCTGCATACTACAGGCGCAGCCAACACCATCGGCAGGATCGTAGATGTTTTTGAACCCAGCCAGCAGCGACAGGTTTCTATCCAGCTGTCCATGGTACTTCAGGCAGTCATCTCCCAGCAGCTGGTACCGGATATCAACGGACATAACATCCCTGTCTTCGAAGTCATGCGCTTGAACCCGGCCATCCGCAATATGATCCGCGATAATAAAGTCCACCAGATCGACGGTGTGATCTCTTCTTCTGCCCACGAAGGCATGCGCGCCATGGATCAGAGCCTTCTGGAACTTTATAAACAGGGACGCATTACCAGAGAAACCGCATTGAAATACGCTTCCAACGGAGATATGCTGAAGCGGAAACTGTAAAAAATTTCTTATTATATAAAAAGAGCTGTTTTACATCTGCTGTCATTTTTCTCATGACAACAATGTAAAACAGCTCTTTTCGTCTGACATATAAACTCATTCAATTTTTCAATTCAGGCAAATATCCCCTGTCCGATCAATGAACCAGGTTTCCTACTACTCCATAGGATACGATATACATAATGATCGTTGCCAGGACAATACCCGACAGAATTGCCAGAGATGATTTCTTGATATCAACTTCCAGCAGAGATGCAACCAGTGCTCCTGTCCATGCTCCTGTTCCCGGAAGAGGAATTCCTACGAAGAGCATCAGACCCCAGAATTCATATTTCTTTACCTGATCGCTTTTTCTCATTGCCCTGTTCTCCAGACGGACAATCAGTCCATGGAACAGTTTCGTTTTCTTCATCACCTTAAAGATCTTCCGGATAAAAAGCAGAATAAACGGAATCGGGATAATATTTCCGATCACACACAGCGGAATGGCCTTTGCCGCTGAAATCTTCAGCAGGGACGCTGCCAGAAGCCCGCCTCTTAACTCCAGGATCGGAATCATGGAGATGATAAACACCGCACCCTCCGGTGAAATAAACTGTGACAGATTATTGGAAAACCAATGTACCAGTACTTCCATAGAACCTCCTATTTCAGATAATCTTTCAAAACATTAATAAATGTCTGCATCTCTTCCTGTGTCCCGATGGTAATACGAAGGAAATTGTTTGTTCTTCCCTTCGGGAAATATCTTACGTAAATATGCTTTTCCCGCAATGCTTCGAAGATTTTCTCGGCCGGGCATGTCTCATGAGCAGCGAAGATAAAGTTAGACATGGAATCCTGGAAAGAAAATCCCAGGGCTTTCAGTTCCTTCTTAGTCCATTCTCTGGTCTCTATGATCTTATTGCATGTCTCCTGGAAATATGCCTGATCCTTCACTGCTGCCACACCTGCTGCCAGGGCAGTGCGGTCCATGGTATAGGAATTGAAAGAATATTTCACATCATTCAGATATTTGATCAGTTTCTCATTTCCGCAGGCAAAACCGATACGCATTCCTGCCAGGGAACGGGACTTGGAAAAAGTCTGCACAACCAGAAGATTATCATATTTTTCGATCAGTGGCAATGCCGATTTTCCACCGAAGTCCACATAGGCTTCATCCACGATCACGATCACATCCTGATTATGTCTGATAATCTCCTCCACATCTTCCAGCTGCATCTCCACACCTGTAGGTGCATTCGGGTTGGGGAAAATCACTCCGCCGTTTTCCCTGAAATAATCTTCTTTCTTTATATGAAAGTTCTCATCCAGAGCAGGTCTTTCATATGGGATCTTAAACAGATCTGCCCATACATCATAGAAAGAATAGGTAATATCCGGAAACAGCACCGGCTTTTCTGAATTAAAAAAGGTCAGAAAGCTCATGGCCAGCACATCGTCTGAACCAACTCCTACGAATACCTGTTCATCTTTCAGACTGTACATCTGCGCAATAGCATGAACCAGATCATAAGCTGCAGGGTCCGGATAAAGACGCATGGCATCCATATCCATCTCCTTCAGTGCTTTCTCTACTCCCGGTGCCGGAGGATACGGATTCTCATTGGTATTCAATTTAATCATATCCGGCTGGTTTGGCTGCTCGCCAGGTGTATATGGAATTACTTTACGTACATTTTCTTCCCAGGTACTCATTTTTTCTTTCCTCTCTTAGCTGTATTTTCATCCCGTGCACTTTAACACGGTAACGTGTTCTCACATATCTGCTATTGTAATCATATGAAGAGAATTTGTCAATTTCTATCTTTTTTATTTTTCTTTTCCGCCTCATATTCCTTCAATTCGTTCAATGCCTGTCCGGACAAAGGATACAGAAAAATAATATTAAAGATCGTCATCAGCCCAATTCCCACATCTCCCAGATCCCACACAAAAGTATATGCAGCGATCCCGCCGCTAAACAGCATGATCAGTGCCAGGATCTTATAAGCAGTCTGCCAGCACCATTTATCTCCGAACAGATACGCCACGTTACTTCTGGCATAAAACAGAATCCCCAGACCGCTGCCTCCCGGCAGAGGAATACGGATCATATCTCCCCATAAAAAAGAATAGACTTTCTCAATTATTGTCACAATCATTATAAAAATTATCCTCGTCTTTCTCCAACTGTACACTTTTTATCCTGATCAGAAAGCTGCTCCAAAAGCTGCCTGATCTTCGACACAAACAGATCAAAGGCTACATTATTCTTACCACTGTTGATCACGATATCCGCTTTCGCCCTCGTAGGTTCCACATACAGATAGTGCATCGGTTTTACAGTGGTCAGATACTGTTCGATGATCCCGTTAAGATCTCTGCCGCGTTCCTCCACATCTCTGGAAATACGGCGCAGAATCCTCTCGTCTGCGTCTGCCTCCACATAAACCTTGATATCCAGAAGATCACGGATCCTTTCATCTGCCAGAAGCAGGATTCCTTCCACCAGGATCACCGGCCTTGGTTCGATCTTAATTACTTTATCGGAACGATTATGCTGACTGTAATCATAGACCGGGCATTCGATGCTCTTTCCTGCTTTCAACTGTTTTAAGTGCTCTACCAGAAGATCTGTCTCCAGGGAATCCGGATGATCGTAGTTTACCTTCACACGTTTCTCAAAGAGGATTCCGTCCTGTCTGCGATAGTAATTATCGTGATAGATCACCACCACATCATCCCCGAAATGTTTCTTTATTCTGTTCGTAAATGTGGATTTACCGGAACCAGACCCCCCGGCAATCCCGATAATAATACTTTCCATCCTTCCTATCTCTTTTCTTATCTCTACAGTAAATTTCATAATTAACCCAGTGTGAAAATCATAGCATAATTTCGTACTTTTTTATAGAAGTTTTTTGCTTAATTTCGACAGAAAAAATTTCTGCCACCAAATACAGCTCCGTCTCCGCCGCAGTGCGATCCTGCCCGGAGGGCTTTTTATTTCATAAGAACATTACGGAGTAATTTCCCAGTGAAATAAAAAATACCCGCCATGGAGATGTTTCAATATCACCAGAGCAGGTATTTATTTTATTCTCAGTTCATGTTACGCATACTTAGATTTCGCTGATCAGTTTCTCATTCACATACTCGAATCCCAGGCGGTTTACAGTATCCGCGAAACGTTCGCCTGCTATTCCCTCATCTCTGAAAAGGAGGATTGCTCTTTCTACTACTTTCATCACCTGTTCCTCATCTGTAAAGATTCTGGTAAGTGTACGTCCGTGGGCGACTCTCTTACCCCAGCGGCCGCCTATGTAGATCTTGTATCCATCCTGATATTCTGTAACTGCACCGAATGGACATCTGCCTTTACAGCGGCCACAGTGGTTGCATTCTTCCGGATTGATATAAATCTTGCCGTCTATTACTTCCGGGACTTTCACCGGGCAGTTTTTGGCGATCTGACAGACTTTGCAACCACGGCATTTCTCTGTATCCGGTTTCGGGATTCGCTGACCGATGATTCCCAGGTCATTCAAGTTTGGTTTTACACAGTTGTTGGGACATCCACCTACTGCTATTTTGAATTTATGTGGCAGTGTTACGTTGTGATATCCTAAATAAAAACGTTCATGGATTTTTTCGCTGAGTGAAAATGTATCGATGAGACCATACTGACAGGTGGTTCCTTTGCAGGATACAACAGGTCTCACCAGACTTCCGGTTCCGCCGGTTGTCAGACCATGTTCTGCCAGAAGTGCGATAGCGCCCTCGAGGTTCCCATAGGGTACACCCTGGATTTCCATGCTCAGACGGGTGGTCATTGTGATCTCTCCGTTTCCGAACTTCTCAGCTGCGTCGGCGATGGCACGGTGTTCCTCTGTGGTGATGCGGCCATTTCTTGTGATCACCCGTATGTTGAAGATGTCATCATAACGTTTATCTTTTAAACATCCAAGACCTTTTACACGCTTGATTTCTTCCGGGCTTATCTTCGTACCGGTAGTTGCTTCTTTCTCCTGTTTCATTTGAATTCTCCTTTTTCTTGCACTTTTGTATTGCTCATTCCAGTAACTTATACTGTAAAAAATCTTATCGTTTAGATAAGTTCCCCTATTTTTTACAGTATTATTGTTTGTTAAGCGGATATTCTTAATCCGCTTCGCTACGTGGCTCTACACCAAATAATCTGCTCCGCAGTTTATCAGGAGAAACTTGCACTCCTCCTGATATAAGCAAGTCCCCACCCACTGCTTATTGCTTTTCACAATTGCAGCAGAGGACTTACTTGATTTGATTAAACTGGAATCTCGTTTCTTATTGATTATAGAACCTATAAATGATAAAATCAATTTATTAGATTTTATGAAATAATAAGTTAAATTTATCAGTTACTGTTCACAGGCCAATGGTAACATTTATCGTATATTAATAACTAAACATTAAAGATCACTCATACTCCGGGAGGAAATTCTTATGCTGGATCACAGAACTGAAACTTTTATGACCGTGTGCAATGTTATGAACTATCGCGAGGCTGCTGAACTGCTGCACATTACACAGCCGGCAGTTACGCAGCACATACAGTTTCTGGAAAAGGAATACGGCTGCCGTCTTTTTCTCTACGAAAATCGCAAACTTATCAAAACACCTGCTGCCCGGATGCTGGAGGATTATTTATGTTCTGCAAAACAACGTGAGGATTTTCTCCGGGAAAAGCTCAAAAATAATGGCCTTCGTGAACTGCGCATCGGCGCCACGAAGACCATTGGAGATTATGTAATTACTGACCAGATTCATAAATTCCTGGACCAATCTGATACGTCCCTGACATTGATCGTCGATAATACGAAGCATCTTCTTCAACTGCTTGAGCAGAATGCACTGGACTATGCCATTATCGAGGGATATTTTGACAAAAACAGATTCGGAAGCCAACTGTACCGCAGAGAGTCATTCGTAGGAATCTGCCCGAAAGACCACCCCTTTGCCGGAAAAGAAGTCTCCGTAGAAGACCTTCTGTCCGAAACCCTCATCCACCGCGAAAAAGGCTCCGGAACTCTGGCGATCCTGGAAGACAAACTCCTGGAACACAACGAATCCCTGGAACGCTTCCACCGCCACATCTGCATCTCCAGCTTCAAAATGATCATCGATCTGATCAAATCCGGGTATGGGATCTCTTTCGTCTACGAAGTCCTCGCCAAAAGCGACCCAGAACTTGGGATTTTCACCCTTAAGGGGGAACCACTGATCAGGGAGTTTAATATTATTTATCTGAAGTATGCGGAGGTTGGAGAGAAGATTGGGTGGTTTTTGGATTAGTGAAATAGACAGCCCCCCTTTGTCTATCTCGCACTGCTTTCGTACTTTTTCCTCAGCATTTATTTTATTTACAGTCCGGCAGGATTCCAGGAATCATTATCCAGTTTATTCAGCATCTCCTTCAGATCAACAGTATATGCAACCTTTACATCACTGTCTTTTTTGATGATAAATTCAGAGAGCCCATATTCTGAACCGTTGTCTGCCCAGTCATATGTATATCCCAGTCTCGTCCATGGATATTTCCCGTCAAAATAACTGGAGATAATATTTGAATCAAACCATTCTTTATAGTCCTCATCAACTTCATCTGAAAATGCATCTGTCATTTCTATTGTTCCGATATCTGAGACATATGCCGGACGGAAAACGTCTTCCGGTTTTGCCCACATAGCCGTAAAATAATCAGATTCATTATCCGGGCGCAGACCAAGGAGTTCTTTTATTCTTGTCTGCCAGTCTGTCACATTCTCTTTATTTTTCTGATACCATTCTTCCAGTTCGCCGCCTGTAAACGTCCACACATTTCCCCATTCCAGTTTTACATCTGCGCCATCCGGATAACTGTCCGGATATTTATGGAATGTATAAAGAAGGATTCTGCCATCCTGATCGTAAACGGCATATGGCTGTCCCTCCTCCAGACTTACTACGGGAAGGATTTCATCCTTGTCAATGATCAGTGCATCTTCAACCGCATCATCGCAGAGGATCTGCTGATCCGTTTCACTTTCTGCTGAAAGCTCTGTTTCTTCTGCCTGAACGCTTACCGTTGTTTTGCCTGACAATGTAATTGCAGAAATCAGGATACTGTTCACGATCATGATTTTCCATAATTTATTTTTCATATATTATTTTTCCTTTCTGTATAAATGTGAAAATATTTAGTTCACATTTGATGGATAAATCTCTGTAATGGTCGGTGCCATCCACGTCTAAGTGTAGGAGAAATATAACTTGTTCTACCCTTGGACTGTCCCATACCAATACCAATGGCAAGGGATCCTGTTTCACCACCATCAAGCATTGTTCCATACTGATAACTTGCTCTTCGTCCCATAGCAGTACCTGCATAAATATTCTCGCTGACAGCATGCTTCTCAAAGCCTTCCGGTGCAATTACCTGCACATTGCCGGCTTGTACCTCTTCTTCCGAAACAATTCCCTTGACTCCACCGAAATGATCAACATGAGAATGGCTGTAGATCACTGCCTTTACAGGAAAAGCGCCCAGATTCTCTTCCACCAGGGCAAGAGCCGCTTGTGCACACTCTACACTCATCAATGGATCTACTACAATCCATCCTGTATCGCCTTTTATGAATGTGACATTTGACATATCATAGCCACGCACCTGATAAATTCCATCCGTTACTTCAAAAAGACCATAAATATGATTCAGCTGTGTATCTCTCCAAAGACTGGGATTCGCTGTATCCGGAGCATCCTGATCCAGAAAAGCATATGCCGTCTGACTCCATACAACCTTCCCGTTTTCATCACAAATATCCAGAGTATCCGGAGAAGCAAGCAGACCTTTGGTCGCATTCTCAAACTCCGTAGTATCTTCAAAATCCAGCAATGCATAAACTTCCTGATTTGCATCAATCGTATACTGGGTAGCCGGTTTGCTTTCCGCTGTTAATTCTGATGCTGCAATTGCGGTTGAACTGCCACAGACAGTCATGGTAAATGCCAATGCAGTGGCAATCATAGTAATTACTTTTTTTCTTTTCATGATATTTTCCCCCTTTGTTCCATTTTCATAATACTGCTTTCTGAGCCTGTTAAACAGCAGAGCTTAACTGCTCTGGTTTTAGTGTGGTGAGTTAGTTTTCGGTCTTTCCGAAATTGATTCCAAGTACGATCATATTGATCCCCTGCATCAAAACAGAAAAAGCGATCATATATCCTGCAGAGATCATGGTAAGTACAGGATGAGTAAATGAAATGATGCTGACAATTACGGATAAAACACCGCACACAATGCTCAGGATACCTTTTCCTTTAGATGTTTTATATACCTTTGCGCCGCCGGCAATCTGGAAAATACCATAAATCAGAATGATTGCACCAACCAGATAAGCAGCCATTACGTCTGTGATGAACCGCCGAATGCCGCTGAATAATAAGATAATACCTGCAAGTCCTTCCAGAACACCGAGAATACATGCTCCGATTTCTTTCTTTTCTTTGGATAAAGAAAGGATTACAAGCTCAATACCATTTACAAACAGAAGGATTCCCAGGATCCATCCGATGGCAAGAAAAAGCTACAAAATATGGTGACATTTTAATGGAAAACCTGTCACTGCGGTTAAAAAGATCGATCAGTGCAAATCCGATGGCAGCCATCAGAAAACCGTTAGTAGTATGTAAAATGGTATCCCAGATAGGGATTTTTACATAAAAGGCATTGATCTCGCCAAGAATTTCTGCGGAAAAGATAAAGATCAGAATGACTGTCTCCAGTCCCGGTGGTATTGTGACGCTCAGTTTCCTGTCCAGAAACTGTGGAACCATAAAAAGGATCAATGTTAAGATTCCCAGAAACATATTGTGGTAATTTCCCAGAAAAAACTGACGTACAACGGATAAGATTACCAGGGCGGTAAGCACCATCTGGATCTTTGTTCTGTTCTTTTTCAAACCTGAATTAGCTTTCGTTTTTCTTTTCCTCCTTCCTTATTTTATATCCTCATCCTCGCTGTTTTTATTTTAACATAAATACACTTAAACAACAATATCTCTATGAATTTAAAATGAATAAATACATGAAAATTTTAGATATTTTTCAATATATCAATTTAAGTCCAAAAGAATCATTCATTATCAATGAACTTAAAATGAAATTATAAAAAGTTCTATTGTATTTTGACGAAATTTATAGTAACATTAAAATCAGAAAATTATTAACGAACAGAAAGCAGGTATTTTTACATGAGATATAATGTACTTCATTTTTTTGAACGTAAAAATATTGATATATCTAATATTCTTTATCTTACACGTCAAAATCCACTTACAAAAATTACATTTTTTGATGGTAAAGAGATCCTAACTGCAATTCCGGTGAAAGAGATTGCAATTTATCTTCCGGATGAAGAATTTGTGAATATTACAAAAGGTGTTCTTCTTCGAAAATCACAGATTGTAAATATTTCAGATGACGGATTATATACCATGACAGATGGAAGTGTATTTCAGGGACGAAAAAGGAATATCAGTCAACATAAACAGCTTAGACAGGCGTTAGGATTGTCCAAAGAACAGGATGAAAAAGCAGAGAAGATGATACCCCTTGAATTGTTGGAAAAATGTAGTATTCTCAATGACATGCCGCTTGCTTTTTGTGTTATTGAACTTGTATTTGATGTGAACGGCAGCGGAGTAGATTTTGTATTTCGTTATTGTAATGAAGAAATGGCTGTTGTAGAGGGAATTCCGGTTTCAGAAATGCTGAATAATTCGTTTTATAAGGTGTTTGAAAATGGAGATAAAAAATGGCTGGTTACTTATGCCGACGTAGCTTTAAACGGTACAAAGGTCATTTTACATGATTACAGTCCGGAAATCGGGAAAGATCTGACTATTTATTGCTTTCAGCCACATCCGGGGTATTGTGCATGTATATTGATTCCGGAATGAATACATTTAGCTTTCACATATGAGGGAGACTTTGGGCTGTACATAAAGCGCCCCACCCCACTTCCTCATTTGGATACACCTCGTACCCCTGCAGTGGCTGCGCCCCTCTTCTGAGATATGCTTTTACTTTTTCCCCATAGAGATAGGGATCGTTTCCATTTACAATCCCCCATTGCATTAACAATGCTGCAGATCCGCTGACAAAGGGTGCTGCAAAAGAAGTCCCTGTTACTGTTCTGTAACCGCCGCCGGGTACGGGAGCAACTATGTTTACTCCCGGTGCCACCAGATCCGGTTTCCGGTAAGGCAGTCTCCTGCTGCCCCTTCCGGAAAAGTCCGCATAGGCGTCAACCAGCGAATCATATGCTCCAACTGCAATAATCCGCCGGGCGGTAGCAGGTATGGTCAATGTCCCATATGCCCTTGGTTCATAAAACCCAGTTCCTCTGTTCAGGGTATTTCCACCTGGCAGCCACAGGTAATATTCCCCTCCTTTGACCTTTTTTCCACTTAAGATGATTTTCCAGTCTCCACTGTCCACATAAGTTTCCCCAGGAAGGAAATCTATGTAGATTTCCTGTGTCAGATGATAGGGTCCAGGTTTGCCATAATAGATTAAAAGATCTGTATTTCCCAGTCTGTACCTCTGAGGACCAAGCTTTTCATCTAAGGGACCGATCCGGTTTCCGGATGGATTTTCAATATAAATACTCATCTCATCCTCATAGGATTTCCAGAGCTGCACATTTAATGTTGGTTCCCTGCTGCTCACAGACAATTCTATTTGTCTGGTCTGTCCCTGTTTCAGGGTCCCTCCCTCATGCAGAGGCTGATTGCCATTGTTTCCTGTACCTGTACAGATGACCAGACGTCCCGTAGAAGAAACCATATCTATATATGTTTCAAGAAGGGAATCTCCTTTGTGGGATCCATAATTATTTCCAAAACTGAGATTAATTGCCATTGGCCTTCCCATAGCCAATGCCTGCCTCACCAGATAATCAATCCCCTGTATCAGTTCCGTAGTTCTGGGAAAGGAGTTTTCTCTGGGGATTCCCATTTTCACAACCAGCAGGTCGCTTTCATAAGCCACTCCCTGATTCACCCCATCTGATGCCCTCCCATTTCCTGCTGCAATCCCCAGCACGGAAGTTCCATGTCCACTGTAATCTGAAGATGGAACAAGACGCCTGCCCTGGTTTTCTCCAAGTGCAAGCGCTTCATCGATCTGCTCTTTCGTATATTCAGTTCCTGTCACATATCCCTGAGGTGGATTTCCCTGTATGCTCTGATCCCATAAACGTAAAATTCTGCTGCTCCCATCTGCATTTCGGAAATCAGGGTGAAAATAATCCACTCCTGAATCCACAACTCCTGTCAGGATTCCTTTTCCCGTCAGTCCATTCCTGCCGGTCTGCACTGTGCGGATGCAGCTCGCCCCCTTCGCCTGAAACAATTCAAAATACAAGCGTTTGGGTTTCTCCATAAATTCCACCTGCACTCTGTGGGAATACTCATCAATCTCACTTTCCGGCAAAGTTACCACTGCATAGCCGCCTAACAATGGCACTACCTGAATTCCATTTCCAGCCAGACCACTTTCCGGTCCGCTGTACTTTATGATCACATCCCATAGCCTGGTTGCAGGATCATATCCTACACTAAGATTTCCTGACTTTCTACGCTCCTGTGGGGTTGCATCCATTGCAAGATTTAAAAGGTTATCTATTTTCTGATCTGGCATTTTAATCTCATTTCCAGATATTCACTTAGTCTATTATATACAAAAGTTCTGCATACGGACTCTTATTATAACAATTTTAGGAACTGATAATTCATTTCATGCTTTTCAAGCCAAAGCCACTTTCAAACTGCTTTTAAGAAACAATTTTGAATGACTCCCAACGAGTACAGACGCAAGCGGTCATAAAAACCATTCCATCTTCTCCCTCACATCCGCATGCTTCAAATAAATAACATTAAATTCTCTGACTATGGGCTCACCCTTCAATGTAAAAATCCCAAGCTCCGGGTCGCTTTTGGCAAGTACTTCATATACAAATGAAATTCCATACCCGGACTTGATCAGGTCGATGATCATCTTAAAGCTGGAAATACATATATGTCGGTGAAAACGCTCCAGGATGAGAAATTGATTGGCTGACTATCGACAGGTGATTGAAAATCCTACTAACTACGGTAACTTAATTTGAACAAAATATACCGCAAAGTCAAACGGATAAAATCATCCTCTCCGCTACTTGCTTGATTCGATTGAATAATCCCCCTATTAAAAAAGACACTTCGGAAAACTTTCCCAAAGTGTCTTTTTTCAGGTTTTTATTTTTATGTAAAAATATGAACCGCTTTATTTCATAAATTATGCAGTCTGTTTTTCATCATTTTTTTCAAAAAGCTTCTTCACTCCCTGGATTGCTACCAGCACACCAAGGATCAGCAGTAACACTGCGAAGATAAGCTGTAAGGTATTTCCAAGGTCCAGGCCTGTGGTAAATAATGCTTTTGTAAGCTTGCTGATGGTCATACCCAGTGCAGTAAAGGTAACTGCCATCATAAATACCATAGGAATCCAGAGCATGCAGCCCTGGCGTTTTGTTTTCTTAAGAAATACTGCGCAGGCTACAAGGGCAAGTACAGATAACAGCTGATTGGCAGAACCAAACAGTGGCCAGATTTCTGCATATCCTACCTTTGTAAGCAGATAGGCAAGTACCAGTGTAATGATCGTCGCAAAATATTTATTGGTTACTACTTTTAAGAACGGGCTCATATTTTCCTCGTCTGTATCAGAATCAAGGAAAAATTCCTGGAATGACAGACGTCCTACTCTGGCTACTGAGTCAAGAGATGTCAGCGCAAAAGCTGATACAGCCAGATTGATCAGTGTAAATACCAGGGAATGTGGTAAACCAATTACAGAAAGGAAGTTTGCAATAGCACCTGCAAATATCTGTGGCTGAGTGGTAAGCCCCTGTGCTGCTGCCTCACCATCTGCAAAGGATGCAACAGCGATCAGTGCAATAATTGCCAGCATACTTTCCATAAGCATTGCACCAAAGGAAACCGGAAGCATGTTCTTTTCATTTTTGATCTGTTTTGATGCAGTACCGGAGGATACCAGTGAATGGAAGCCTGAAACTGCACCGCAGGCAATTGTCACGAAAAGAATAGGGAACATATACTGTCCGTCCACATTAAAGCTTGTAAATGCCTTAAGATTACAGGATGGGTTGGCTGCAAATACACCGATAACCGCACCAACGATCATAAAGATCAGCAGATAACTGTTCAGATAATCACGGGGCTGGAGCAATGCCCATACAGGGGCAACACTGGCTACCAGAATATATGCAAAGATAATAATATGCCAGGTTCCAAGACTTACATATACCGGGAATTTAAGTCCCAGCGCAATTGCGAGCACTAATAATAAAATAGCCACTGCAGTATTGATCCATTTATTAAACTTGGAATATTTAAGGAAAAATCCCAGTCCCACTGCCTCAATAATAAATAACATAGAAGTTGTTGCAACTGCTCCGTTTGCTGCTACCTTGGTAACTGTTCCTGCATTATCTGTCACAAATCCGTTAAAGGTTCCTGCCACAACATCTGCAAATGCTGCAACAACCAGAATACAGAACAGCCAGCAGAATAAAAGGAATAATTTCTTTCCCAGTTTTCCGATATAAGCTTCAATGATATATCCGATTGTACGGCCTTTGTTCTTTACAGAGGCATACATGGATGCAAAATCCTGAACTGCTCCGAAAAATACACCGCCGATCAGGATCCAGAGCATAACCGGAAGCCAGCCGAAAATTGCTGCCTGGATCGGTCCGTTGATAGGACCTGCACCTGCTATGGATGCAAACTGATGACCAAATACCACATTGGTATCAGCCGGTACATAATCCACTCCATCCTCCATCTCATATGCCGGTGTTTTTGCTTTTGGGTCAATGCCCCATTTGTTCTGAAGATAACGGCCATACAGAAGATATGCTCCACCAAGCACTACGATAGCTATTATCATCATTACTATTCCACTCATAATGTCTTCCCTCTTCTTTCTTTTATATTTATATATAAAAAAACGCCCCTGCTATCCAATTTCCGATTGGATAACAAAGGCGGAATATTCCGTGGTACCACTTTGTATTATTATACCTGTCACCAGATACAATCTCTTAACACTGTCTAAGCCAAACAGCTTCTCCTGTAACGTGAAGACCACGTCCCGGCTTACTATAGATTTCAGCGGGATGCTCCCGGGTGATATCACAAAATACCATCTGCCGCATCTCACCTGCTTGCGACTCTCTGTAATCCGGTTTCTTCTGTGACCTGTCCTGTTCTATGCATTTCTCTTTTTTATTTATCTAAAGTTTTACTCTTTTTTTTATAAAATATCAAGAGATAATTTATATATATTTTACAATTATAGATATATATTTTTATACAATATATATAACTGTAAAAGCAGACAGTGCTTTGCACGCACAGTCTCACCTAACCTTTCCCGAACTATAGCAATCCTCGTAAATAATGCATTTAAGACAGTTCAGCAGAGTGCGAAAGATATCTGACGCAGGATTTCACACTCTGATGGGCTGGATTAAGATGCATTATTTTAGAGGATTGCTATAAAACCATTTTCAAATGCATTCATTTGTATAATATACGTAATTGTTTTTCTGTCTTGTACTTTCTCCGTCCTCTGCATATAACAGAGAAAGAAAATTTTACAGAGATTTTTCATTAGCGAGCATGTGTATTTTACAAACTGTTTCTATAATAGTAATCAAAGAATTGAAAGAGAAAAGAGGAATCATTATGTATCAGACATTATGGAATTCTATTAATAAACAGGTAAAAGACTCACATGCTTCCGCAGCTTTTCTGGCTGTTTCACTTATGGGCTGGACAACGATCGGTCTTCTGGCAGGATTTTTGATCTGCATGATCGGCGGTATGTCCTTCGTTACAAAGATAACCGTTGTCCTTTGCAGTGGCGGATATACAGGACTGATTCTTGGTTTCTTTGGCGGTATTTTATATCTGTACAGCTCAGAACCCCGTCATTTGGCTGACGCCACCCCTTCACAGGTATTTCCACAACAGTTACAAAAAGATGGTGAACCGGACTGAATTCACCATCTTTTTTCTTTATCTTCTGTTATTAATAACCTCTCTCGCCATATCTGCAAGTTCACCGGCAGATAATTTTCCATCTATTTGCAGCAAATCATACTGGATGCCATCTTTATTCCAGTTAACGCTTTGAACCTGACTGACTTCAATCTGAGAAGCGCTGTCATCGTAACTGAATACAACTTTTCCACTGGCCTGGTCTTTTTTATCCTGTTCTGTCAATTCGTAATCATCCGATACTACTTTATTTATATAATGTACATAATACAGATTTGTTCCATTTATAGTGGCAATAATATCACCTGCCGGTGTAAGCTTTGAATTGAACTTCTGCTGTTCAAACGATACAACATCTCCATTCTTCTGATAATCAAAGGACACAGATTTAAACTTCTCAATTACATTTGCATTGTCGTCCTTAAAACTGTTTTTTACAATATTGCCATCCTTGAAGCAGTACCCGTTCTCAAAGGTATCAATCAATACCGGTCTATACCCAATATCCTTTGTAACCTGTTCTGCCGTTGGAAGAGATGTATAATCAGCACGTGATGCAGATGAACCTGTCCACATTGAAATCTTTCCTGTTGCCGCCACAGCAGTAGCTCCAATTGTAAGTGTTGCAGCTATCAACAAAGGTAATATTTTCTTTTTTGATCTCATAGTCGTTTGCTTCCTTTCTGTATCTGCGAAGTCAAGTTTTGCATAAACTCTCTGTCTGACATTCTTTGTGTCAATATCAAGAGCATTGCAGGAAGTATCTGCCTGTTTTTGTATTCCCAATTCTTTAAGCAAATTTTTTCTTCTCATAATCTTTCCTCCGCATTCGATAACATTTTTCTGAGTTTTCTTTTTCCTCTTGAAAGTCTGGTCTTAACTGTAGAAATATTAAGTCCCATTGCTTTTGAAATGTCCTTGATTTTTTCATCAAATTTATACCGCCTTACAAAAATCTCGCTGTCAGGTTCGCCAAGACTCATAACTGTTTCCCATACATAATTATTGTGAAAATTCTCTTCAATGAAATCTTTGCCATCTGACAGTTCAATATCTTCAAGAAATGTATGATCCGTTTTTCTGTTTATCCGTTTCAGAACAAAATTCCGGGCAACAGTAGCAAGATATGACCGTAATGTACCTTTCTGCAAATCTATCCTTTCGGCATTCTTCCAGAGTACAACAAACACGTCTGCCACAATTTCTTCAATATCCTCTTTCGGCAGTGAATTGCCGGCCATATGATACAAAACAGTACTCAAATACGGCGTATAAATTCGGATTGCTTCATCTATTGAATTTTTTTCTCTGTTCCTGAGACGTTGCAAAAGCTCTGCTTCATCTGTCATATCAACCCTACTTTCTTTTTAATACTTTCAAAAATTAAAAGCTTTTAACCTTTACATTCTTATATATCCTGTTAAAGAGCAAAAAGTTTCATTTTTAGCAAAAAAAAGTATACAGAACTTGTGTTGAATTCTGTACACTCTCAATGAACTGTTCCTTTTGCATTTTATCTTCTACCCATCCATTTACCTGTGATACCTGATAAAAATAAAACCTCCAAACTGAGTAATCTTATCTTACATCAGTTTGAAGGTTTGCACAAGAATTCCTTGCTCAATCAAAACAAATCGTTTTCTAAAGTCTAGTTAAAATCCCAGAATCCAGTCCCTGTTTCAGGATCATATTTGCGGCGGATAGTTCCACCTGTTACCGGGCGAAGTTCGATTTCTGCAGTATACAGTACAGTAATTGATTTCATATGACCTGCTGCCATGCAATGTCGTTCACCATCTTTATAAGAAAATACTGCATGGGTATGATGGTAACAGGTATTATTTTCACCTGTGACCACGTTTCCGTTTAAAGATACCAACTCAAGCATTCCGGAAATGCGCTGTTCTTCGAAGCTGCCTGTCTCCGGGATAAAGGTCTGGATTTCTGCATCCTTGCATCCTCCGATTCCGGAAAAAGTGGCTGATCTGATATTTTCTTTTTTACATATTTCGAGGATTGTACTGATAATCTCGTCATCACGATCCATTCTTATGTAATAGCATTCGCCGAATTTTCTGTAGTCCATTTTTTACCTCCATTCTGTTACAGCAATTTCTCTCCACAGGCAGAATCAATAAGCAGCGTATTAATAAAACCGCCTCGCAAAGCGCCAGCAACAGCAGCTGCTTTTGCTTCTCCATGCAAATGGATCAATTACAAACGGAACATTTCTCAGGTTTGGCTGCATGGCTCTTGCGCCACACATATTTGCCATCTGATGTCCTACTTTCATCTTTCCATCACCGTGTGTACGCTTTCCGTTTCCACACCAGAGATCGATGGTGCTGTTTGTGTCTGCCGTTGTCTTGAACCATACGCCTGTACATCCTAACTACCACATTGCTACATTTCCCGGTGCTACTACTTCGTTCTCAATGTCTTCTACTAACCATGTACCCCATTCCGGGATCTTCGTTCGGATCACCCAGTGCATATTTGGTTAAAGCACTTACGCTCATGGAACCAATTGGAAGTCCTGCCTGAAATACGGCTTCCATGATTTCTTTTTTTCTGCTGTATTCATGAAGATGCGGTTGATTTTCTCATCTGTGGCATTTATGCACATTTCCATATAATCATAGCCGCATTCTTTCGCGCATCCTAATTTCTCGCTCCATGATAATGTATTTCTCATGGCTTTCTCATATAATCCAATCTCATACTTTTTCATCATGCAATCTCCCTTTTGTTACCCCAATACTTGTTTACTTTTGATTTCGATTGCATGATAGCATTTCAGATTTTGGTTTTCAACGTATTTTCAGTTAATGCACATATGTGCAATTTTAACATCTTCCACAATTTCTGCAAGGAAAGCATCCTGCTTTTTTTATATGTGGATACCACTCATGAATCTCTGGCAGTGGTTCGCCTTTTTTCCATTCTTTTACACCATAATGGTCTTTAAAAAGCACTTTTTCCCCAATACATTCTATTTCCAGTGGATGGATTGTGATTTTTTCAGGATTCATACAGCTTTGATGGATTCTTGGAGAAAGTATCTGATTTTCGAATGATACTTCCTGATCCATAGTGACGATCCGTATATGGTTTTCGCTTATATGTTCTATTTTCTGTTCTGCTACACATGTGTAGTTTGCAGGGATTTCTGATTTGTTGATCGTAAATGTCCCTGCGGGAGTTTCTGCTGTTTTCATTTGTCTGCCACCTTATTTTTTATTTACAGCGAGCTTCGGAAATAATACATTTGAAACAATTCGGCTGGATTTCACTTTCTGATAGACTGGAAATCGGATAAAATCATACCTTTCATTACTTGCTTGATTTAGTTAAAATGTATTATTTCTGAAGATTGCTACAATCTTATTAAGTACAATGCCTACTATATTACACTGTATAGATTCTGTCCATAGTGTGTTATTATCAATAATGAAGATGATTTCAATTCGGGAGATTTTATTGTGATTTTCAAGGCCCAAAAATATATCAAAAGAACTACATTTTGTTCTGAATTGCGATGGGTATTTTTAATATACAGTAAATAAGCTTTGTGTTATTATGATAACACCAGTTTACAACTTTATAAATGATAGATTTGTTGATGAATCAGCTGTTTTAAGGCCTTTGTCATGGCATTTGATTTTATATGTGTTTCGATATTTTTCACGAAAGTGGCAAAAAATATCTGACTGCGAATGCCCTGACTTAATTCAAAACGAAACTCCTGTACGCTTTTTGTACGGTACTCAGAAAAATGTTCGTTCTGATAGGGCAGAATCTTCATGGCACAGTAACTGATGTTAATCAGATTGACCAGCATTTCAATCCCTTTGCAGCTTCGCACCATATAGTTACAAAAAGACCAGAACGTTTTCTGTTCATAGTAGCTTGTTTCAATATTCCAGCGTAACGAATATAGCAACAGTGGAATGTATTTCATACAGTCACTTCCGGTCTGGTTCAATGGTGCTTTTTCCTGCCATGCACAGAAAATCTGCAGATCTTCCGGGAACATGGTACTGAAAAACAGTCGTTTTGTACCATGTTCTTTTCTGTGACAGTGACATAGGCAAGGACTTCCCTAATACATCAGAAAGTCCTGTACGATATTTTTTTATGAAAAAGTTGTAAAGTGGTGTTATTATATTTATTGTAGGGATTGTATTGAAGAGAAAGAAGAATTAGTTAATCGGAGATTCGGTCAAATTTTCAGGTGGATACATCAGTCATATATTGAGCTGGTGTCTCCACCTGTTTTTTATCCCAGTGCTACATCCAGGATCATCATCAGTGAGAATCCTACTGCGAAGAAAACAGTTCCGATATTGGAGTATTCTCCGGCAGACATTTCGGGGATGAGTTCTTCTACTACTACGTGGAGCATGGCTCCGGCGGCGAAGCTTAGAAGATAGGGAAGTGCCGGGACGATGAGTCCGGCGGCAAGGATTGTCAGGACTGCACCGATGGGTTCTACGATCCCGGACAGGACTCCGCCGACAAAGGCTTTGGTTTTTCCCATTCCTTCGGAACGCAGGGGCATGGAAATAATGGCTCCCTCCGGGAAGTTCTGGATGGCGATTCCAATGGATAGAGCCATGGCTCCCATCATGGTGATCTGAGTATGTCCGGTTAAGTAGCCGGCATATACAACACCTACTGCCATTCCCTCTGGAATATTATGCAAAGTTACTGCAAGAACCAGCATGGTAGTTCGCTGGAATTTGCTTTTTGGGCCCTCGGCTTTGTCACTGTGTTGATGAAGATGTGGAATAATGTGATCCAGTAAAAGCAGGAAAAATACGCCGATCCAGAAGCCGACTGCTGCGGGAATAAATGAAAGTTTTCCCATTGCAGATGACTGTTCGATCGCAGGGATCAGCAGACTCCATATGGATGCAGCTACCATGACTCCAGCAGCAAATCCGGTCAAAGAGCGCTGGATCTGTTCATTCAGGTCTTTTTTCATGAAAAATACGCAGGCTGCGCCGGCAGATGTACCGATAAATGGAATTAATATTCCATAAAATACATTTATATTCATCTACCTCCTTAAATAATACATGCAAAATATGAATGGTTTATAGCACTCCCGTAAAATAATATATTGGTTGAGAATCTTTTCATTTCCAATTATTTCAGCTTATGCCATAGACTCATATTTATGAAAAGATTTAGTTAGTTCTATCTAACTTTATTTAGTATAACAGATTTCTTCACAAATAAAAAGAGCATACAGAACTTTTTATCAAATTCTGTATGCTCTTCTTTATTATTTACAGGTATTGACTTTTTATCTGTTCATCATTCTGCGGAAGAAATCGCATTCATCATCATTGCACTTCTGTCCCTGTGGTTTCTGGATGGTTACATGGAATACATGATACAGAGGTTCTTCTTCGCTTCCATAAGTTACGAATTCATAATATACCCCATTTTCTTTCAACGCTTTTTCCAGCAGCGGAGCCTGCGGACGGCAGTAATCTCCTACACAGGTCATCAAATATACCGGCGGGAAAGCAGGTGTTACGTGATCCGGTACATTGATCAGTTTCCGTTCTTTTTCAGAGCCTTTTTCCGGGAGAAAATCACTCATCAGTTCATTGTCCTGTTCGCTTCCCAGTACTTCTGTAGTTCCAAGAGGTGCATAAACTCCACAGTTAAGTGCTACTGCTTCCGGTACAAATCCATCCGGTACTTCGAAATCATAATTGGCAGCATATGCCGGATTGGTGCAGATTGCACTGTAAAGTCCGCACAGATGACCACCTGCAGAATCTCCCGCCATGAATACATGATCCATATCCAGTCCATACTCATCCTGATGTTCATACATCCAGCAGATTACATTATTGGTATCTTCCAGAGGTGCCGGGAATTTCACTTCAGGTGCCAGACGATAGGTGAAATTTACCACTGCAAATTTTCTCTGTGCCAGTGTCATTCCATAAAACTGGTACAGTTCTTTATCGCCGTAAATCCAGCCGCCGCCATGAACATTTACGATTACCGGAAGTTTCCCTTCCAGATTCTTCGGTCTGTAAACATCCAGTTTGTTCCACACAGGATCCGGTCCATATACCAGATCATCATAACGGCAGATATCCTCCGGTGTTGTCAGTCCTGCATCTCTCTTCGCGTCATTGATCTTCCACTCTCTTCTCATTGTGTCGCTTGCCTGTGACATAATCTTTTGTCCTCCTTTATATATCAACTGTTTTATTTACCCTTTTTTCTGGATTCACTGATAGTCATACCTGTCATTTTCCTGTTTTTTCCTTCTCCACTGTCCTGCACAGGCGGCGATCACCTCCAGCTTTTCTTTGGGAATCCATTCCAGTTTACCCTCATCGCATTCTTTCTGCATGCCTGTGAATTCATCGGAAGTGTACAGGCACATGTATTCCGTTCCGTATCCATCCTGTGTGAATGTGACAATTCCTCTGAATTTCCAGGAGAGAAGCTAGTATCCGGTTTCTTCACAAACTTCTCTGCAGAGGCATTCTTCCGGACTTTCGCCCTCTTCGAAGTGGCCACCCACGCCGATCCATTTATCTTTATTGATGTCATTTTTCTTTGTTATTCTGTGAAGCATAAGATAGCTGCCGTCTTTTTCCAGATAGCAGTGGGTGGTTAATACACTTTTCGTTTTGTCTTGCATAGATTACCTCGTTTTTTGCTGTCAGTCTTCTGTGTAAAAGCATTTGATTTTACCTGCGCCCCAGTTCCCAGAATGCTACTGCACTTGCAGCTGCTACGTTCAGTGAGTCTACTCCGTGGGCCATGGGTATTTTTACTGTATAATCGCAGTCTGCGATGGTCTGTGATGCCAGTCCGTCTCCCTCGGTTCCGAGAATGACTGCCAGTTTTTCTTCTGACTGGAGTGCCTGGTCATCGATTCCTACGGAGTCATCACGCAGGGCCATTGCGGCTGTTTTGAATCCGAGCTTTCTCAAAGTCTGCATTCCATCCTGCGGCCAGGCAGATTTTTTGTCAAAGTATGTCCAGGGAATCTGGAATACTGTTCCCATGCTGACTCTGGCTGCGCGGCGGTAGAGTGGGTCGCTGCATCCGCTGGTTAAGAGCACTGCATCCATATGGAGTGCTGCCGCTGAGCGGAAAATAGCTCCGATATTTGTAGGATTTACCACATTCTCAAGCACTGCTATGCGGCTGGCATTTTGGCAGATTTCTTCTACAGATGGCAACGGATTTCTGCGCATTGCGCAGAGCATTCCGCGCGTAAGGGCAAATCCGGTAAGCTTGACCAGAAGTTCGTATTCTGCAGTGTAGACCGGAACTTCTGGAAAACGCGCTAACAGTGCTTTTGCTTCCCTCTCCAGATCTTTGTATTCTACCAGAAAAGAAATTGGCTGATATCCGGCGTTCAAGGCTCGTTCAATTACTTTTGGGCTCTCCGCAATGAAAATTCCCGGTTTCGGTTCATAGTATCTTAAAAGCTGCACCTCGGATGTTCTGGCATATACATCCAGTTCCGGCGCAACGAAATCTTTTATTTCGTTAAACATAAAAATAAACCTCCAAACTGAGTAATCTTATCTTACATCAGTTTGGAGATTTGTACAAGAATTTAAATTCCTACCTACTGCTTATTGCTTTTCCCAATTGAAGCAGGGGACTTACTTGATTTGGTTAAAACAGTCAGAGATTTCCGTTTCAAATAAATTGCAAAATCCAGTATACCAACGGAAGTGTCACAATGGAGCAGACTGTCGTCACCAGGATTCCGCCCATGGCGTAATCGCCGTCTGTGCCGTATGCGTTTGCCATCATAACCACGGATGACATAACAGGCATTGCAGATGTGAGGGTCATGGTCATGCGGATCTCTGCAGAAATCGGAAGCAGACCCAGGAGCAGATAAAAGAGCACCGGGAAAATCAGCATTTTTATTGCTACGATTCCATAATAGTCCAGCTTGCAGATATACTTTCTCACATCCATGCAGGCAAATACTCCGCCAAGATAGATCATAGCCAGAGGAGTGGCTGTTGCTCCGATCTTCGAGAATGCAGTGTTCAGAATTTCCGGCAAACTGATTCCCGTCAGGATAAAAATTAGTGCTAATACAATGGCAACTGTGACAGGATTGATCAGTTTTTTGAAGTCAAAACTGCTATGTTCTGCTTTTGAAGTAAGTCTTACCCCAACAGTCCACAACATCAGCTGATCGATCATAGTAAATACAGAAATATAAAGCATTCCTCTTTCCGGGAAGATACTGGTTACAATAGGAATCCCCATAAATCCGATATTTCCAAATGCGCTCATGGCAGAATACAGCTGCTGATGGTCTCCCTGCAGATGAAACAGTTTCCCCGACAGGAAGCTTAATCCAAACAGACAGAGGTACATAAAGAACGCAATCCCAAGAATGGATAAGGAGTGGAAAAGCATCTCCTTATCTACTCCATTCACCGTGTTTGTAAAGATCATAACCGGCAATGCCAGCTTGATCACCAGTCTGGAAACGACTTCCATATTCTCTCTGTTCAGCACCTTTGTGCGAATCAGAAGAATGCCTGCAAGAATATAGATCACAAACATTCCCAGCTGAGTGATCAGAATATTCAACGTATCCATCAGTCAATCTTCAGAATCACATTCAGGATCCTTCTTGCGCTGAGACGGATCTCCTCTTCTGTGATAAAGCCTTTCTCATATGCTTCTTTCACACGCTCCGGAAAACCTGCTGCCATTTTGATGTCATTTCCTGCTTTTGTCTCACGGTAATGTTCTCCGAATGTCCACCAGTCTGTGGTAACCAGTCCATCAAATCCCCATTCATCCCGGAGAATACCTGTCAGGAGATCCTTATGCTCAGAAGTATGAACACCATTCAGCAGATTATAAGAAGACATGATGGTATATGGATGAGCCTCTTTTACGATGATCTCAAACTGTTTCAGATAGATCTCTCGGAGTGCTCTCTCGGATACTCTGGAGTCGGAATCCTTACGGTTTGTTTCTTTATTATTGGCTGCAAAATGCTTCACACTTGCTCCGATGTGCTGAGACTGGATGCCTCGTACCATAGCAGCTCCGGTCTTTCCTGCGAGATACGGATCTTCGGAATAGTACTCGAAGTTACGTCCGCAGAGCGGGCTTCTGTGGATGTTGCAGGCCGGTGTGAGCCAGATGCTGATGTTGTTTTCTTTTACTTCTTCTGCACCGGCTTTGCCCACTTTCTCTACCAGTTCTTCATCCCAGGTGCTGGCAAGAAGTGTAGCGCATGGCCATGCAGTTGTCTTTACTCCGCACCATGGACGGATACGAAGGCCTGCAGGTCCGTCGGCTGTCATAATATTCGGAACACCGTATTCCGGGATATTTCCCATGCCAAAGGTGTCTGCACATCCTGTGTTCGGCTGACCTCCCAGGAGATTGATACAGGCATCCAGACTCAGAAGATCCATGAACTCATCCAGAGTCATTTTTCCCTCTGCTACATCCTCGAAACGAACTCCTTTCGGATCAATAAAATCAAGGAAGTCAATTCCCTTATGCATTCTTGTGTCAGGACACGGCAGACCGGACGCATATTTGTCCTGTCTGGGCAGTCCCTCTTCTTCTACATATTCACGCTGTGGAAGTTCCTCATAGGAACCATCTGCAAGCATACGTTTCGGCAGATGATATGGTGCTGCTTTCTGACTTAACTGCTGGGTAACTGTGTCTTCTTTTACTTCATATGTAAAGTCAATCTTCGCTGCGTCTCTTACGTTTATACCGACGTAAATTACATATTCTCCTGCTTCCAGAACATAGGCAGATTTGCATACTTTGCCCAGGTCATCGTAGGATGCCATCTGGTTTACCGGAAGTTTCAGGGTAAGGATCTGGCGTTCACCTGGCTGGAGAAGGCTTGTCTTTTTGAATGCTCCCAGTACTTTGGCTGGCTTGCCAAGTTTGCCTTGGGGTGCTCCGTAATAGAGCTGGATCACTTCTTTTCCGGCTGTTTTTCCGATGTTGGTTACTTCTGCCAGAACTGTGATCACACCGTTTTCTTCGGAAGCACCTGTTACTTTCCAATCAAAATCTGTGTAGGAAAGACCGTAACCGAAAGGATAATTTACCTTCTCTGCTGCTCCCGGAATCGTTTCGAAATAGCGGTATCCTACATAAATATCTTCTGTGTAATCTACATAAAATGCAGATTCATGGAAGTTCGCTGAGGACGGATAATCTTCCAGATTTTTGGCATAAGTATCAGACAGTTTTCCAGATGGATTCACATCACCACACAGCACATCTGCTGTTGCAAGTCCGCCTTCCATACCACCCTGCCATGCCATCAGGACTGACTGGATCTCGTCACAGTCTTTAAACCACTTGGTGTCTACGATACCGCCCACATTCATCACTACGATCACATGTGGGAATGCTTTTTTTACGTTCTCCACCATGGCATTCTCTGCGTTTGTAAGGCAGAAATCGCCATCCTCGAAGATCTTCGCAGATAAGTCTGCCTGTTTCTTCTCATCTCCATCCATGACATATCCATCCTGTGCAGCTTCACATTTTCGATCCCAGCCTTCCCCTGAGAAACGGCAGATCGTAATGACCGCAGTATCTGTGTATGCTCTTGCTTCCTGCAGAAGGTCTTCCGGAATCTCCGGTTCCACAGTCATGCCAGGTACTGCGCCTTCTGCGTACTGTTTCCGGATGTTTTCCTCATAATATTTCGCAAGTTTATCGAAGACTTCTACTTTTCCCTCGTCCTCTTTGATCTTCATTCCTTCGTAAAGGTTACGGATATATTCCACAGTTACGTCACCGCTTCCGCCGCCACCTTTTACGTAATCTACTGTGCCCTTGCCAAAGAGTGCCACTTTCGTTCCTTTCCGGATCGGAAGCGTGTTTTTCTCGTTTTTCAGAAGGACCATTCCTTCTCCTGCTGCCATTCTGGAAAGTGCAATGTGTTCTTTACTTCCTGTTACCTTTCTTCCATCTTCTCCCAGCGGAAGTACCGGTTGGTAAAAGCTTCTCTGCCATTTTCCCATTCTATTAATCCTCCCTTATCAAAGTTCTTTCTTTAAAAACGCAAATGGTTCGTCATCCTGAAGAAAATGCATCAGCTGATAGGCACACATGATCGCAACATTTTCTTCTTTCAGGATCCTTTTTACTTCTTCTCTGTCTGCAAGCACAACCTCGATTTCCTCGGAATCTTCCTGGGCATCTTTGCTGATCTCGCCTTCTGCATAACCGTAAACAGTGGCACAGGATTCGTCGGTCATTCCGATTGTTGTGAAATATGGTTTCTCGAATGCAGGGTTCACCTTCAGAGGTGTGAACTTCAGCCCGGTTTCTTCGTGCATTTCCCTTACTGCGCCTTCGTGGAATTCTTCATCCGGTTCTACCAGACCAGCCGGAAATTCATAGATATAATCCCCGATGGTATATCTGTACTGACGCACCAGTACAACCTTATCCCGTTTCTCTCCGTAGAGACTGTAAATGATCACACCGTCCGGTGTATTTTCCCTGGTTTTAATTTTCATCTGCTCAATGCTTTTCGCACGGGATGCCACGAAATATGATACCGGAGTGTTGTGAACACTGGTGGCATTTATGTGGTATAAATTCACGAATTTACTGTCTGTCAGTTTCTCAATGTCATGTATCTGTCCCATTGTTTTTGTTTCCTTTCCCTGTTTCTATTTATCACATGCTAACGTCTGTCTCATCTGTTTTATCTTATCACACTCTCATAGTTTTTTTAAGCCTGTGAGCATAAAAAACGGCCGTAGATTTTAATTCTACGGCCATTTCTCTAATTTCATTTTATGATCCATCAGTCCCCTTTAAGAACTACACGGATTCTCTTATAAATAAGGAATACGATCAGGGATGTCAGTGCATATTTAAAAATATTGAATGGGAAAATGATGATCGCTGCAAATGTCAGCAGATTATTTACAGAACTGTGTACTGCGCTTCCCATTTCAATGAATGCTTCGATTGGCATTCCAAAAGCTTTTCCGTAAGCCGGAAGTAAAATGAATGCATTGATAAAACATGCAACTACTGCTGTCAGAACAGTTCCTACTGCCATTCCCACTACTGCGTGCTTTCTGCTCTTAACAGATTTATAGCGGTAGATCAGTCCTGCCGGTACTGCGAATGTACATCCGAAAATGAAGTTCGCCAGGTCTCCTACACCTGCTGTCATAGTTCCCTTAGATACCAGATGCACCAGGATCTTTACCAGTTCGATCAGTACTCCGGCGATAGGTCCCATTGCGAAAGAACCGATCAGTACAGGAATTTCAGAGAAATCCAACTGATAAAAGGATGGTGCCAGGAAAGGAATAGGAAACTCCAGATTCATCAGGATTCCGGCAATGGCGCCAAGCATGGCCACCTGCGTGATCGTCCTTGTCTTACTTCTCGCTACTACATTTCCACTTCTTAATACCTGTTCACTCATACTGTTTCTCTCCTTTGAAATTTTTCTTTATGGATCTGCTTTCTGCACATCCTGTTTAAAAGAAAATTCCACAAGCTTCTTATATAATGAAGCTATTTTATTTCGAAAGTAATCTCCATCATATAAAAAACCCCGGATCACTGATCCGGGGTACTGAGCACGTATGGTAAATATCTCGTGTTCTTCTCTCATCCAGACTATACTGTCGGTTTTGGAATTTCACCAAATCAGCCGCCGAAGCGGGTCGCGGACTATAACCGCCGGTAGGGAATCTCAGCTATGCTGATCACCACAACCCCGAAGAATTTTCTTTTAACTGAAACCGATTATACTATATACGCATACTCATTTCAAGAGATTTTATTGATTTTTCAGTCTTTTTTATAAAGCACAAATGCTTCATATGGATTCAGGACAATTTTCCTGTCAAACGCTGTTCTGCCCATATTTGTGATCAGGCACTGAGTTCCCTCTGCGAATGTTTCCGGAAGTTCCATTTCCGCTTCCTGTGCACTGAAATTGCATACTGTAAGCAGCTTCTCTGATCCAAGCTTCCTTATGTAAGCAAAGATCTGGTCATGGTCACGGTACAGAGCCTCAAATTCTCCGTATACGATGATATCCATTTCCTTACGCAGGCGGATCAGCTTCTGATAATAATGGAAAACAGAGTCTGGATCTTTTAACTGGTCTGCTGCATTGATCTGCTGGTAGTTTGGATTCACTTTGATCCATGGTTCCCCTGTAGTGAAACCTGCACTTGCGGAAGTATCCCACTGCATTGGTGTTCTGGCATTATCACGGCTTCTGAGCATCAGACATTTCATCATATACTCCGGTGTCAGTCTGCCTGTTTCTGTCAGCTCAGTGAAATAATGAAGGCTTTCGATATCCCTGTAGTCCTCCAGCTTGTCGAAATAGACGTTAGTCATTCCAAGCTCTTCGCCCTGATATACATACGGGGTTCCCTGCATCATATGAAGACAGGTTGCCAGCATCTTGGCTGAAATGTCGCGGTAAGCAGGATTATCATTTCCGAATCTGGATACACTTCTTGGCTGGTCATGGTTGCCAAGGAAAAGGCTGTTCCATGCTTTTCCTGCCAGTTCTTCCTGCCATTTGATCATGATCTTCTTGAACTCTTTGAAATCATACCGTTCTGTCGTCCATTTGCCATTATCGCCATCATTTTCCACATGCTCGAACTGGAATACCATATTCAGCTCTTCTCGATCATCACCTGCATATTTCTGTGCTTCCTCAATAGTAACTCCTGAAGTCTCTCCCACAGTCATTACATCATATTTGGAAAGCACCTCCCGGTTCATTTCCTGAAGATATTCATGTACTCTTGGTCCATGGACACTGTATGGTCCAAAATCTCCATAAAGTCCTCCGTGAGTCTCTCCGTCCGGAAATGTCTGATCCTTGGAGATCATACTGATCACGTCCATACGGAAACCATCGATTCCTTTTTCACACCAGAAGTTCATCATATCATAAACTTCCCGGCGAACCTTGTCGTTCTCCCAGTTCAGATCCGGCTGCTTCTTGGAAAACAGGTGAAGATAGTACATATCTGTCTGTGCATCATATTCCCAGGCTGAACCGCCGAATACTCCGCCCCAGTTATTTGGTTCCTTCCCATTCACCGGATTTCTCCAGATATAATAGTCACGGTACGGGTTATCTTTAGATTTACGGCTTTCGATGAACCAGGAATGCTCATCAGAAGTATGGTTTACAACCAGATCCATAAGGATCTTAATTCCTCTTTTATGCGCCTCTGCAAGGAGAGTTTCATAATCTTCCATGGTTCCGTAATCTTTATAGATCTTTCTGTAATCAGAAATATCATAGCCGTTATCATCCTGAGGAGACTCAAGCATAGGTGAGATCCAAAGTACATTTACACCCAGCTCCTTCAGATAATCAAGCTTTTCTATAATTCCTCTGATATCCCCGACTCCGTCTCCGTTACTGTCCTTGAAACTTTTGGGATAAATCTGATATACAATACTTTCTTTCCACCAGGTTTTTTTCATAACTTAAGCCTCCTGTTTTCATTTCTCAATCTTACTGTTGTGTTATTATATACCACGGAACAGTATGAAATCAATAGGTTTCTCGTGAAACTTAAAATATCTCTAAACTTTCCATTTATATTTTGTGCAAAACCTCCAATAATAAACCATAAAAAAGAGACCCTGCTACTCTTTCACAGAATCTCTCTTGATCAGCCGCACAGGGCTTTTGATATTCAGTTCTTTCATAGATTCCCCGGCAATCATTTTTATCAGACGCCGGTATGCCAGAACCCCCTTCTGATGTATATCCTGATGTACAGTGGTAAGCCTGGGCCTGACAAACTCTGCATAAATACTGTCATCATAGCCTACTATCGATATCTGATCAGGAATCCGGATTCCCTGGTCAAAGAAATAGTTCATAGCTTCAATCGCATCATAATCAGAGGAAAAGGCCAGTGCCCTTACTCTCAGGAACTGAGGCAGAAGCTCATCATATTTTTTCAGACGTCCTGTTTTCTCACCAGGCACAATAATCAGGCGGGAACGACTGCAGAACTCACCATTTTTCTCCATAGCCTGCTTAAATCCCATCCACCGTCTGGCATCACTGTCTCTGTCTGTCTCTGCAACAAATAAAGCCTTGCGATAACCGCAGGAATACAGATATTCTCCAACCTGATAACCACCGGAATAATCATCTACTCCCACATTCTGAAAAGTGTACTCTCCTTCCGGATAAGCATCTATCAACACCATTTTTTTGTTCAGCTTCCGTGACAATTGATAGTATCTTTTCTCATCATATCCCAGAATGATCAGTCCCTCCACATTCCATCTGGATGCCATATCTACTACATTATCAATCTTCTCACCACCAATAAGCATGACAAAATAGCCGTTTCTTTCCGCCTCTGTCTGTATAGTGCCCACAAGCTCCCCCACAAAGGAGTCCTGCAGAGCCTGCATACCATGAGTCACAGCAAATCCCAATACTACGCCGATGATCCTCGAACCATGGCCCGACAGCATTACGGAACCCATATGTGGAACATAATTCTGTTCTTTCAGGATGCGGGTGATCTTATCTATTGTTTCCTGGGAAACCCTTTTGGTATTCCCGTTTATCACATTGGAAACCGTAGTCCGGCTCACACCCGCCATATCTGCAATGTCCTGAAGCCGGATCATTTTAACCGCCTCCTGTTTTATAATATTTTATAAATTCTTTTTCTTATAAATAAACCATGATGCAGCCACGGTAAATGCCAGCAGATAAATCAGAAGGATCACGATCCCTCTATAATTAACCGCTTCTCCGGCTGAAATGCTACGGATCAGATGGCTGGTCTGGGACAGCGGAAGTGCTGCCACAAATTTGCCTACAGCTCCCGGCAGTTTCTCAGTGGAGAAAAATGTGTTGCACAGATATGCCATAGGCATAATGATGTAATTGGAAAATCTGGGCACATCTGCGTGATTTTTTGCCAGAAAAGACACCACCACACCGATGGCCGAAAATACCGCACCGTTTAAGAACATTACCAGAAAGGACCATCCGTTAAAGATCAGTCCTGTCTCGATAGGTGCTGTAAGAAGCAGGATGATCCCCCCTGCATACAGACCGCGGAGACTTCCTCCTATGATCTGTCCTGCAATGAACTGCCACAGTGGAGTAGGTGAAATCATTACCTGGTCAAAAGCCTTCTCATACAGCCTCTGGACATTCAGATTCTGCGCAATGGCATTAAAGCTTCCATTCATGGTTGTCAGTGAAACCACACCCGGGATCAGGAAATTCAGGTATGGCTGTCCGTGGGAAGTGGTCTGGATCCCCATTCCGAATACGATGAGGTACATTAACGGCGCGATCATGGCCGCCAGGGTGATCTTATAGAAATCACGTCTGAATTCCACCCATTTCTCCCATAATATTGTGATAATTCCCATACTTTTTTCTCTCCAGATTACTTTATTTCTACTTGGAAGTCAGGTTCCGTCCTGCTCTTTCCACGAAAACATCTTCCAGCGTTGTCTCACGCAGAGAAGCCTGTCCGGTAAGCCCTTCCAGATACCGTATCGCATCCTGACGGGTATGGAAATAGTAGTTCTTTGTTCCCTCTTCAGTCATTTCATCTATGGTATAAGCCCCAAGACTCTCGATCATAGCTGCCGGAGTGCTGACTTCTTCCAGTTTCCCGTGATCCATCAATGCCACACGGTTGCAGAGGCTCTGGGCTTCTTCCATATAATGAGTGGTCAGAAGAATGGTCAGATTTTTCTCATTCAGTTTACGCAGAAGATTCCACATCTGTCTTCTGGACAGGGCATCCATTCCTGCTGTGGGTTCATCCAGAAGCAGGATCTCCGGATCTGTCAGAAGTGCCCGACAAACCATCAGTTTTCGTTTCATTCCTCCGGACAGCTTACGGACTGTACGTTTGCGGAATTTCAGCAGATCGCAGAATTCCAGAAGTTCTTCTGTTCTGGCCTTGATCTCTTTTCGCGGCATGAAATAAAGACGTCCCTGATATTCCATGATCTCATCCATATTCATATCCTGACGCATGGAATATTCCTGGGTGATCACGCTGATCTTCCGTTTCAGATCCGGGCGCTTTCTGGTCAGCTGCTGTCCGTCTATGATGATTTCTCCTTTCGTAGGCAGCAGCAACGTTGACAGAAGACTGATTGTCGTGGTTTTCCCTGCTCCGTTTGGGCCGAGTAATCCGAAGAATTCTCCTTTTTCAATTTTCAGGTTCAGGGAATCCACTGCTGTAAAATTGTCAAAAGTTTTCGTCAGATCTCTGGTTTCTATCATTTCTTTTCAGCCTTCTCCTTGGCAATGATCAGAGAATAATAACCTGCATCATCCGGGATTTCTTCTACACTGTTGTAAATATGCTCATCCGGCATTCCACAGTTCTCCACCATACGGATATTGCGTCCGCTTTTTGCCAGAATTTCCTTTACCTGATTCATCTTTTTGCCGGATTTCATCAGCACATAGGTACCCGGCTGATCCAGTTCACTGTCAAGGCGGTGAACTGCAGGCTGTACATGAAGAGGCTGGTTCCACTCTGTAAGCGGAATATTCAGGCGTGCTGCTGTTGCACAGAAGGAAGTGATACCGCTTACCAGTCTTGTCTCATATCCATCCTCTTCTACTCTCTTCTGCACATATGAAAATGTTGAATAGATAGTCGGATCTCCAAGTGTCAGAAATACTACATTCTTACCTGTATCAAGTGCTGCTTCCAGCGCCTTGGCTCCTTTTTCATGGTTCAGTTCCAGTTCTGCCTTATCGTGTGTCATTGGCATATAGATTGGCAGGAGTTCTTTGTCTGCAAGCTCAGGTACTGCCTGTACTGCGATCTTATATGCAACTGTTTCACGCACCTCTGCGCCCGGTACTGCAATAATATCATTCTCTTTGATCAGGCGCACTGCCTTTAATGTCATAAGTTCCGGATCTCCGGGGCCAACTCCTACTCCGTATAAAATTCCTCTCATTACCATATCCTCCTGTGATTTGCATATACATTTTTATGATATCAGAATTGCAGGAGCTGCTTCGCAGCAAAGCAATTCACAGATATTCATTTATTGTACTCACTGTTCACTACGTTCTCAATGATGTTGCGTGCGGACAGTATCTTTCATTATACTAAAACAGGATAACTTTTTCAACGAAGTATTGACAATTAATTTCAATTGTGGGATGATGAAAATTATCGAATTTAAGTGAGGAAAGAAATATGAGAAAGATTTTTGCAGTTCTGGCAGCTTTGATCTGCTGTCTGTCAGTATGGACTTCTGTTCCTGCTGCACAGGCTTTCACTCTTGATAAAGAAGATGGGGAGTATTCCATCCAGGTAGAGCTGGAAGGCGGAAGCGGCAAAGCCAGTGTCACTTCACCGACTTTGATCACTGCGAAAAACGGCGAAGTAACTGCCGATATCCAGTGGAGCAGTTCTAATTATGACTACATGATCGTTGACGGTAAAAAATATCTCCCTGTCAATGAGGAAGGAACGAATTCTGAATTCCAGATCCCGGTTACCATTATGGATGAGAGCATGCCGGTAATCGCAGACACTACCGCCATGGGTACCCCTCATGAGATCAATTATACCCTGACTTTCTATTCCGATTCCATCGGTTCCAAAAGCCAGATGCCGCAGGAAGCAGCGAAACGTGTTGTTGCTGTTGCACTTGTTATTATCGTAGGCGGTGGGATTCTGAATTATTTCGTAAACAAGAGAAACCGATGCTGAACCAGGCAGACACCTGCATCTCAGTTCGGTTAAGAAATACAAAAAAGCTGCCATACGGCAGCTTTTTTTGTATTCTATATCTTTATTCAGCCATCTCCACTTCCAGCACATAGTCTACAGGATCCGGCAGTACAGGATCCGGACCAAGGTCAACAAATGCGATATCCGGATAATCGCTGTGTACCCATAAAGTAGAAATTGGCACTTCATGTCCGTCATCCAGGGCACGTACTTTCACAATCTTATTCTTGTCAAATCCGATCAGCGGCAGTGGTCCTAATGTATTCTCATAAATATGGACATAATACTTGTTTCCATTTCTGGTGATACGTCCGTAATCCGGTTTCGGGATATCTGCTGCCGGAGCGCATCCATAGATACTGTCATGGTTCTTATCCATCCAGCGTCCGATTTCCGCCAGGATCGCGGAGGATTCTTTCGGGAATTTGCCCTTTGCATCCGGACCTACGTTCAGGATCATGTTTCCGCCCTTGGAGACACATTCTACCAGCTTCTTGATCAGCATGGAAGCCGGTTTGTAGTAGTGGTCATTTGCACAGTATCCCCAGTTGTTGTTCATGGTGAAGCATGCTTCCCATACCATCGGATTCCCTTCTTTGTCACAGATTCCTTCCGGCGGGATAATCTGTTCCGGGCTTATAAAATCGCCATGATACGGTGTCGGATCGCATTCATACAGAGATCCTCTTCCCTCACCACTGACTTCCAGACGGTTATCAATGATGATTCCCGGCTGTAATCTGCGGACCATATCTATCAGTCTGGTTGCTCCCCATTTCTCGCCTCGCATATCGTCATAGGAAAAGTCAAACCACATAATATCGATTTTTCCATAATTTGTGCAGACCTCTTCCACCTGATTGTACATATACTCTATATAACGAGAAAAATCTCTGTTTTCATTACTGCATTCCGGATGGTTTCTCATAGGATGGATGCGGTCTCCGTAATGAGGATAGTCCGGATGATGCCAGTCAAGTAAGGTGAAATACAGACCGACTTTCAGACCTTCTTCGCGAAGAGCTTCCACATATTCTTTGATTAGATCTCTTCCTGCAGGTGTATTGGTAACTTTATAATCTGTGTATTTACTGTCAAATAAGCAGAAACCATCATGGTGTTTCGCAGTCAGCACCACGTATTTCATACCTGCTGCCTTCGCCTCTTTTGCCCACTGTTTCGGGTCATAGTCTCTGGCATCAAACTCTTTCATAAACGGAAGATATTCTTCTTCCGGCATCTCTTCTGTACTGCGCACCCATTCTCCTCTTGCAGGTATGGAATATAATCCCCAATGGATAAACATTCCGAAACGGGCATCCTGATACCATTTCATACGCTCTTCGTATTCTTTTCTGTTAAACTGATACATAGTCTCTATCTCCTGTATTTACATCAATCTCAGCAGCATATCTCCGGTTCCTACATTATAACCGCTTGTTGCATAAATTCCATTCAGGCTACCGCTTGTCACAATGATCAGCGGAAGTTTGTCCGGGTCTACATACATACGTCTTCCCAGAGTATTGGTAATCTCTGAGAAATCATCATAATAAATCTGTACATTTTTCATCTTTGCAAGGGTCTTCGCAAGAGTAGGTGTACCCAGTGCCTCCCTGCTTCTCACTACAAAGATGATTCTGTCTGCATATCCTGCGAAAGCTTCTTCCTGCTCCATCATCTCGTTTAAGATGTGCTCTGTCGGCTCTTCCTCTTCTTCCAGGAACATAAGAATATGTTTGCCATCTGCCGTTATTTCAGAAGCGTTGATTTCACTTCCATCCTCTTTTTTCAGAGAAAATTCCGGCATGGATATATTTTCCAGCATATCTTCCAGCTTCGCTTCTCTCAACTTCATTTCAACATCTTTCATCTCTCCGGCAGCGATTTCCATATGATACTCATACGCAAAAATATTTCCGTTTGGAAGTCTGTTGGATGTAATGATCCTGTATTCTCCCGATATCAACTGCAGTTTTAATAAACCATCCTCAAACAGCATATCACCCAGCTTCAATGATACATATCTTCCATTTTCCAGTCTGGCAATACTCCAGTTCTGGAAATATTTCCAGACTGTATCATCTTCTGCGTGCAGAACCAGAGAACAATTCTTCTCTGTCTTTGCAAGAACAGATACAAACTTTCCATTGTCCATATATTCCATGGAACGGTCATTCGGATTTAAACGTGCCGGTATTCCCAGGGTTCTGGCAATTGCCACAAATAAGATCTTCTTTGACAGGAAACTGCCGGTTTCTGTTTTCAGACATCCGGCCGGAGTAGTAATTACACTTGCACGCTCCTTATCCGGTACAGACATAATGCCTGCATTGATCAACTCCCATATTTTCACCGGATTTTCTCTTAATTCTTTTTTCTCTTCTTTGGAGAAACGTTCTTTTATTTCTTTTCTGTATTTCTGCAGCACCTCATCATCCACTCTGGGATTCAGCACATAGGAAACAAATGTATCTTCTTTCATCATTCCATGATATGGAACTGCATATTCCAGATGTTCTTCCAGCACTTCTGCAGTACAGTCTATTCTGTCCTTTTCAGACAGAACATTCAGCAATTTTTCGCGGAAAGAAAATGCAGCAGCTTCTTCAATCCCCTGCACTTTCTTATTCAGAAATGCAGCACATTCCGGATTTGACCAGTTCTGAAGTTTTCTCTCTCTGTAGGCATTCGCCTCTGCCAGACGTTTATTTCCTATCTTTTTCTGTTCTGCTGTGGGCATATCTGTATTAACAGGAGCATCATGAGGTGCGATCATATCTACCGCATTCCAGGTTTCCTTTACAGTTTCGCCCTGATCCTGTGTTTTCAGGCAGATTTCACACACATCTTCGCCGGATGTATCCATTAATCTGTCAGCACTAAGCCACTGGCCGTCTCGACAGATACTTACAGAAATATGAAGACTGCCCAGACCCGTTGTCAGAACCGCCATTCCATTTTCATCGGTTTTCATTTCCGCTACAGGCGCATATTCTGAATAATTCATCACCTCAAAAGAAACGGCTGCTCCGCTGACTGCTTTTCCCTCTTCATCTTTAACCTGAACTGAAATTTGTTTTGTAATGGCATATCTTTTCAGTTCATTCATCATGGTTACCATACCATCTTTTCCAATGATCTCTCCATCCGGTACCTTCGTATCAAATACCCTCGAGTGAACCATCATGGCCCTTGAAGAAGCATTGGTAAACCATCCCTTATTCAAAATCTGTTCCGGTTCCCCTCCGCCGATAAAATACCACTGGCCGTCACTCCAGATTTCCACCCATGCATGATTATCATCACAATGAGACCATTTCGGCGCATATACCTGGCGTGAAGGTACTCCTGCACTTCTCAGCGCATTTACAGTAAGCACTGACTTCTCACCGCATCTCCCAATTCCTCTTCTGTACACAGAAATTGCTGATAAAGTACGGTCATCTGTACAGTGATAAGCAGACTCCTGTGCACACCAGTAGTTTATCTCCAGTGCTGCAGCCTTAATGTCCATCCCCCTGGTTCTCTCTGCAAGTTCACTGTAAAAGAATGTTCTGCAAGGTGCTATTTCCTCTTCATTAACTCTGTGAAACAGCACATAGTTCAAAAAAATATCCTCCGGCATATTCGCGATCCTTGGATTTTCTTTCCACAGATTCACTCCATTCACCGCATAATCCAGAAACACTTCAAATGGATAATTTCCGATATCACTGTATGGCATAAATGCATAAAGATATTTGCATGCCAAAGCCACTTCCTCATTGCACTCTGCCAGTTTCCGGTCTATGGCTTCAAAAACCCGGGGCAGGGATTTCGCCTGCTCCAGGTAACTTCTCTCAATTCGCTGTTTGTTTTCCTGTAAGAAAATTTTCGACTCTGCCATTATAATTCCTCCAGAACTTTCTTCGCAGCACGGATATTCTCTTCATCCGTTCTCCACACTTCATATTCGCTCAGTAACGGAAGGCCCATATTTACGCCTTCTTTTCTGTATTTCATCTCACTGTCAATGGTTCTTTTGCCTGACATATGATAGGCTTTGACTCCTGTCATCGGATATAACTGGCGGATCACTTCCGCATTGACACCGCTTCCTGCCTGAATAGTAACACGTCCCCGGCTTCTTTCCTGAAGCTCTTTCAGAAGTTCTGCGCCCTGCAGACATACATTTCTCTGGCCTGAAGTAAGAATCGTATTGATTCCCAGCGAAATGGCCTGTTCCATTGTTTCTATCGGATCCACACAGACATCGAAAGCTCTGTGAAGGGTTACGGACATATCCCCAGCTGCCTCCATCAGTTCTTTCATCTGTTCCATATGTAAGGTGCCGTCCGGTTTCAGGATTCCGATCACAACTCCTTCTGCTCCCATTTTCCTGAAATCCTGCACTGCACTTTTTATCATGGCAAATTCTGCATCTGTATAGCAGAAATCCCCGAACCTGGGACGTATCAGTGCATGGATACGGATATCTGATCTTTTTCGTATTTCATCAAAAAGCCACGGTCCCGGAGTAGTACCGCCGATGATCAGATTGCTGCAAAGTTCCAGCCGGCTCGCACCTCCCTGAACTGCTGCCATTGCAGATTCCACAGAATCCACACAAGTCTCCAATATGTACTCTTTCACGTACTTTCCTCCATCTTTCGTCTGCTGCCATGCAGCTTTATTTCCAGCGGATATTCACAGTCCGCTTTTTATTTATATCAGTCTTACCCCTGCGATCTCCAGTGCATGGACGATCGTTTCATCAGGGAACTCATCTGTCACGATTCCACTGATATCATCAAAATGTGCAAACTTATAAGAATCGTTAAAATAAAATTTATCCCTCTCCATCACAACATATTTATGTCTGCTGCTCTGCAGGACAGACTTCTTCGTCAGTCCATCCTCTACCCCCAGAGTCGTCACTGTACAGTCTGTCATATCCACACCGCAGCTTCCCATAAACGCCCGGTCAAAACTGTACTGCTTGATCACATCAATGGCAGCTACCCCCATAAATCCGTTAACTGTCCGATACATGGTACCCCCCGTACCAATAGCTGTGATCGCAGTGTTGGTTGCCAGGATCTGCAGGATATCGATCATGTTGCTCACTACCACCACGCGCATATCAGATGCCGCAAGCAGTTTCGCAAGTTCAATATTGGTCGTGGAAATATCCAGAAAGATCGTTTCATTGTTCTTTATCAATTTGAAGGCTTTGGCGGCAATGGTCTTCTTTTTGTCCAGATGGTAATTTCTTCTGTCCACCACATCTCTTTCCAGGGGATAATCCTGAGAAAGGATGGCTCCACCGTAGGTTCGCTTCAGTTTCCCTGCATTTTCAAGAGTTTTCAGATCCTTGCGGATACAGTCCTCAGTAACCTGGAACTTCTCGCTCAGTTCCTTTACGCGGACTTTTCCCTTTTCCCGCAGGCATTTCTCGATTGCTCCTTGTCTCTCTTCTGTAAACATGGAACCCCCTCTTTCCTCATCCTTTGGTAAAAATTTTCTGTACTATGTCTTATTCCGTAAATTCCGGATAATGACATTTTACAACATGACCCGATGCGATTTCAACAGGTGTCGGCACCTGTGTCTTACATTTCTCTGTGCAGTGTGGGCAGCGTGTATGGAACAGACAGCCGCTTGGCGGATTACTCGGGCTCGGAAGATCACCTTTCAGAGTGATACGCTCTTTCTTCACATCCGGATCCGGGATCGGAACTGCGGAGAGAAGTGCTCTTGTATATGGATGTCTCGGGTTTGCATACAGTTCTTTCTTCGGAGCTGTCTCCACGATCGTACCGAGATACATAACACCAATCCTGTCAGAAATCATCTCAACGACACTCAGGTCATGAGAAATGAACAGATAAGTAAGATTGAAATCTTTCTGTAACTGCTGCAGAAGATTTAATACCTGCGCCTGAATGGAAACATCAAGAGCGGATACCGGCTCATCTGCGATGATCAGCTTCGGCTGTACAGTCAGTGCTCTGGCGATTCCGATACGCTGACGCTGGCCGCCGGAGAATTCATGGGGATAACGTTCTCCGTGAGACGGGCTTAAACCTACGGTACCAAGAAGTTCATGTACTTTCTTAAGGCGCTCTCCTGCGCTCATATTTGTATGGATCAGAAGGGGCTCACCGATCAGATCCTGGACTTTCATTCTCGGGTTCAGGGAACCGTACGGATCCTGGAAAACCATCTGAATGTCAGAACGCAACGGACGCATTTCTTTCTCGGAAAGTTTGGAGATCTCTTTTCCCTCAAACCAGATCTCGCCGGAATCCGGTGTGATCAGATGATCAATCAGTTTACCTGTGGTGGATTTACCACATCCGGATTCTCCTACTAGAGAGAAAGTCTCGCCTGGATAGATGTCAAATGATACATCATTTACCGCATGGACAAATTTCTTCTTGCTGAACATTCCTCCGTTTGCCTGGAATGTTTTCTTCATATTCTTTACTGATAATAACGGCTCGCTCACAGGTTACGCCTCCTTTCCGGTTTTGTGCAGCAGATGACATCTGCATTTTCTGGTGCCTGCTTCGTTGATGTTCTCAAGCTCCGGCTCCTGCTGGTGGCAGATGTCCATCGCATATTTACATCTCGGTGCGAATTTACATCCTTTTGGCATTACGGACAGATCCGGTACGCTTCCAGGAATGGATGGCAGGGATTCTACGCCGCTTCCAAGCTTCGGTACAGAACCTATCAGACCCTGGGTATATGGATGCTTCGGGTCTGCGAACAGCTCATGTACAGGTGCTTCTTCTACGATTCGGCCTGCATACATAACAACGACTCTGGAACACATTTCCGCAACAACACCAAGGTCATGTGTGATCATCAGAATACCTGTGTTTTTCTTAGCTCTGATGTCCTCCATCAATTCCAGGATCTGTGCCTGAATAGTAACGTCAAGGGCTGTAGTCGGCTCATCTGCGATGAGAAGTTCCGGCTCGCAGGACATTGCCATCGCGATCATAACACGCTGGCACATACCGCCGGAGAGCTGATGGGGATAGCTCTTTAATGTCATATCCGGTTCAGGAATACCTACGGATTTCAGAACTTCAAATGCTCTGTTGTGTGCTTCTTCTTTTGAGAAATTATTGTGAAGCAGGATTGCTTCTGTCAGCTGTTTCTCAATTCTCATACATGGATTCAGAGAGTTCATAGGCTCCTGGAAGATCATGGCAACCTCACGGCCTCTGATCTTTCTCATGCCTTTCTTGTCCTCTTTCAGGAGGTCCTTGCCGTTAAGCAGGATCTCACCGTTGGAAATCTTACTGTTACGTGCCAGAAGTTTCATAATGGAAAGGGATGTTACTGATTTACCACATCCGGACTCTCCTACCAGACCAAGGATCTCACCCGGCTTAATTGAGAAGCTTACATTATTGACTGCTGTCACCCATGTTTTATCTCTTTTAAACTCCGTGCGGAGGTTCTTTACTTCTAATAATTTTTCTGCCATGGTTTCTTCCTCCTAGTTCATCTTTGGATCCAGGGTATCTCTGAGACCATCGCCCAGCAAGTTGAATGCCAGAACTGTAAGGAAGATCAGAATACCAGGGAACAGTACCATGTGAGGAGCTGTGTTCAGATAGTTACGTCCTGTGGAAAGCATGGCACCCCAGTCAGGCTCTGTAACATTTGCACCAAATCCCAGGAAACTTAAGGATGATGCTGCAAGGATCGCAGTACCTACACGCATGGTAAAGTTAACGATCATAGACTGAATGGTACCAGGGAAAATGTGTACAAACAGGATTCGCATATTGGAACATCCCAGGGAGCGGGCAACCTCTACATAAGGAGCCTGTTTTACGGAAATGGTCGCGCTTCGTATGATTCGTGCGAAAGACGGCACAGTAAATACCGCAACCGCGATCATAACGTTTACCATACCCTGTCCGATGATGGCAACGACTGCGATAGCCAGCAGGATATCAGGGAAAGCGAAAAGTACGTCACAGCATCTCATGATCAGGGAATCAATAATTCCGCCGTAGAAACCTGCGATCAGTCCAAGTACAACACCGATGGCTGTACCAATGATAGTAGCTGTCAGCGCACATGTCAGGGAAAGTCTGGTACCAACCATCAGACGGGAGAAAACGTCCTGTCCGTATTCATTGGTTCCCCAGATGTGGGCTGCGCTTGGTCCCTGCATCATAGCTGTGTAATCCGGTGCCTGTGGATCATACGGGACTACATACGGTCCGATGATCGCCATCAGGATAATAAAAAGTATAAAGATCAGAGAAACCACTGCTGTTTTTCTCTTCATGAATTTCTTGACAAATTCTTTGAACTTGCTCTGTGCCTTAGGGAGTTCTTCGGCAGCAGCAAGGTTGATGTTTGATGTTGTGTTCTTATCTGCCATCTTCTCTCCTCCTTTACTCATAACGTACACGTGGGTTAATTACACCATAAAGAATATCTACGATCAGGTTGATCAGGATGTACTCTGTAGCAAAGAATAGAAGCAGTGCCTGTACAACCTTGTAATCTCTGAACTGAATGGAATCTACCAGAAGACGTCCAAGTCCAGGAATAGAGAATACGGTCTCTGCCATAACTGATCCGGAAAGAAGACCACCGATCTGAAGTCCGGCTACTGTTACGATCTCGATCAGAGAATTCTTGAATGCATGGCGCATAACTACCAGTGATTCAGAGAGACCTTTGGCACGTGCTGTACGCACATAGTCCTCACGCATGGTCTCAAGCATGGAAGATCTGGAGAATCGGGCAAGGATCGCCATGATTCCGGCTCCCATTGTAAGTGATGGAAGAATATAGCTCTTCCAGGTCTCCAGACCACTGGTCGGAAGCCATCCCAGGCTTACTGAAAAAAGCTGGATCAATTCCAGACCTAACCAGAAACTTGGAACAGATATACCTGCAATTGCTATGAGCATGCCTACATAGTCAAGAATCCTGCCATGGAATACGGCTGCAATGATACCGATGGCGATACCGATGATCGCTGCCCAGATCATAGATGAAAATGTCAGCATAATCGTTGGTTTCAGTCTTGGTGCGATTGTTTCTACTACTGTTTTACCGTTTTTGATTGAGTCTCCCAGATCTCCTGTGAAAAGACCTTTCATGTATTTACCATACTGCACCAGTAATGGTTCATCCAGTCCCAGCTGTTCACGTACAACTGCTACATCTTCCTTTGTTGCATCCTGACCGGCAATCATTCGTGCCGGATCACCAGGAATCATATGGATAAACATAAATACTACGAATGAGATAACCAGAAGCAGCGGAATTGTGCTTACTAAACGTTTACCTAAATAACGTCCCATATTTTTCCTCCTTAATTAATGATTCGTAACTGTTCCGTCCCTTCACAGTGGAATCCTGGACTGCTGAATAGTTACTGTTTTCTAAAAATTCAATTGATTTTGCTTTATATTCAGAGAACTGCCATAATAATGCTTATGGCAGTTCTCCGTTTTGAACATCATTGTTATTATTGCTCTATATTATAAATATACACTTGACTTCAGACTTACTGTGCTAAAGTTGCATTTTCGAAGTTGAATGCTCCGTCCGGAGATACATATACGCCAGACAGATAAGATTTTGTAGAGTAGATGATCTGGTCATTGCCAAGGAACAGCCATGGGCAAGCTTCCCATGCGATCTTCTGAGCATCGCCATAGTATTTAGCCTGTTCTTCTTCGTTAGCTGTTGCAAGACCTTCATCCATATCTTTATCAAAGTCAGCATCGTTGAAGTATGCTGTGTTTGCACTTGTTGGAGGGCACATTGTGCTGTAAAGCAGGGAACGTAAAGAACCATCCATTGTAAAGTCAGATGCAGACCAGTTTACATACCACATGTTGATCTCAGCTTCTTCTTTGTCAACATAAATCTTATCGCTTACAGTTGCAGGCTCCATCGGCTGAACGTCAACTTCGATACCAATCTGAGCAAGCTGCTGCTGGATAAATGTCATACCTTTGATTTCCTGTGTTGTGTTATCGCCCCACAGAGTAAGTTTGAATCCGTCTTCATATCCGGCTTCTTTCATAAGTTCTTTTGCTTTATCTACATCATAGGTATAAGCTTCCTGCTCTTCGTATCCGCCGATGATAGATGGAACTACAGATGTAGCAGGTTTTCCGTATCCGGAATACATTAACTGGATGTATGCATCTTTATCGATCGCATAGTTCATAGCCTGACGTACTTTTACGTCAGAAAGCTGCTCCAGATCCATGTTCAGAGTTACATATCTCATGATGTTGGAATCTGTTGTAAGGATATTTACATCGTCAGTTCCTTTGATCGCTTCGATCTGGTCAGATGGTGTAGGATAGATGAAATCAGCCTCACCTGTCTGAAGCATAGCTGTACGTGCACCTGCTTCCGGAACTTCTTTGATCGTTACAGTGTCAACGCCCGGTTTCTCTCCCCAGTAATCTTCGTTGCGTTCGAAGCTTGTATGGTCGCCTTCTTCCCATTCTGTACATACATATGGGCCAGTTCCGCATGGATGGTTCATGATGTCATTGCCATACTCTTCAAGAGCTGCAGGGCTGATGATACAGAACTGTGTCAGACGGTTGATAAATGGTGCCCATGCCTGTGTCAGTTTGATCACCAGTGTGTAATCATCAGGAGTCTCAATGCTGTCTACACGAGGAGTTTCAGATCCATCTGCATTGGATACAATAAATGTTCTTCTCTGACGAAGGTTATTGTCTTTGTCAACTACACGATCGTAGTTTGCTTTAACTGCTGCTGCATTGAAGTCTGTTCCGTCCTGGAACTTAACACCCTGACGAAGTTTGAAAGTGTATGTAAGGGAGTCATCAGAAACTTCCCATGATTCAGCAAGTTTGCCAACCAGTGTCTGGTTCTCATCAAAAGAAACCAGTGTCTCATATACACCACGTGTAGCAGAGATAGCACTTGTATCCGGAATGTTTGCCGGGTCCATGGAGCTTACGCTTCCTTCGATGGCGATTACCAGATCATTGTCGGATGATTTGGCATCTTCATTTGTGGCTTTGAGGATGTAGCCGTCATCATCTGCTGCAAATGCTGTAGCTGACATGGAAACTGTCATTGCGCCAGCAAGTACTGCTGCCAGAACTTTTTTGTACATTTTCATAGTTTTCTCTCCTTTTCTTTTTGTACGTTGTTGATTAGTTACAATATTGCAGTTAATTTTGGGTACAAAAAAAGCGTTTTTATTTTTTGCTCCTTTGCAATGTGTTCGATCGGATGTTATGATCCGTTCAGAGTTACGTTTACTTACATGCCCCTTTGCATATTCATAAAAACACTTCGTCTTAACTTGACTTCAGTATAGCAGTATGCTGTCCTGTTGTCAATTGTTTTATCGTATTTTGTCTTATTTTGTAGGTAATTGACCAAAATTCCCCACGAAAATTAGTATTAATCACTAATTTCTGTGGGGAATCCAGGAAAATTTAAGATAATTTGGTATTGTTTTGTATTGTTTCTTACTTTACAGCATGTTTCTTGACATGAATCTGAAGCTGATTATATGGAATTTCGATTCCATTCGCATCGAAAGCTTCTTTGATCAGTTCATTCAACCTCCATTTCGCAGCCCAGTATTTCTCAGTTGCCACCCATACACGCAGTCCCATGACCACTGAGCTCTCGCCAAGCTCATCCACGAAGACCACCATTCCCTGATCATCCTTGGTATCCTCATCATTATGGAGGATTTCCTCCAGAACTGCCTTGGCTTTCTGAATATCTGAGTCATAGGAGATGCCAACTTTGATCTCCAGCTTCCGCAGATCTCTGGCAGTAACATTCGTGATAATACTGTTTGACAGTGTACCGTTGGGTATCACGATATGCTTATTATCAATAGAAATCAATGTAGTATAACAGATCTCAATTTTATATACCGTTCCCTCACACTCATTCTGCTGGGCTATGATCACATAATCGCCTACCTGAAATGGCTTAAATGTCAGCAGCATGATCCCGCCGGCGATATTCGCCAGACCGCCCTGCAACGCCAGACCTACCGTTACACCGGCAGTTCCAAGTAAAGCTGCCACTGAAGACTCTTTCACCCCGAAATGAGTGGCAATGGTAAATACCAGCAATACATAAAGCCCAACTCTGAGAAGAGACCCTACGAACTGTATAACACCTTTATCTATAGAAGTCTTCTGCATGGACGTCTTGATCAGATAGACGATCCACTGGATCACTTTTCTTCCACCTACGAAGACCAGAAGAGCGATCACCACTTTTATACCGAATCCTGCCAAACCCGGCAGAAAATTCTCAAAATACTGCTGGTAAGTATCCACCATACTCTCCAGCGTATTTCCCACATTCTGTATTTCCTGTTCCAAATATCTGTGCTCCTTTTCCAAGATTCAGACAGACTGCAGCCTCGCAGTCTCTGTCCGTAAAAGTCTTTCGACCTGAATATTCCTTATATAAAGTAACACAATCTCCGTCACAGGCTGTAACACGGATTTTCGCAATCCGCTTCACTGCCTGATCCGGTCAGATAAAAATATTGGTTTGTAAAAAATATAGCAGCATTAACTGTGCTGCCAGAATGGCAGGACATCCAATACAGAATTTCAGCTTTCGGGTCTTATGATGAAAAGTATACATCCCAAGCAGTGCTCCCACTGAGCCCCCTGCTGCTGCCAGAAGGAGCAGGCGCGCCTCCGGAATCCGCCACATACGACGTTTCGCCCTTCGTTTATCTTCCCCGAATGCACAGAATGTGATGATATTGATAATAAGTAGATACAGATAACTATACTGATTTCCCATCAGCTTAACATACTGGAAACAATGGATTCGAAGTTCTCATCGTAGCCTTCGTATTTGAGCTCCAGGGGCTCTTCGATGCCCAGACTTAATACTCCAAGAATGGATTTGGCATCAATAAAAATTTTTCCTTTGGATACGATATCGATATCAAAGGGGCATCTGACTGCTGCACTGACCAATTTCTTGGCTGCCTCTATATCATTGATCTTAATTGTCTTATTTGCTGTTGTCATATTCGGTAATCTCCCTTCCTTTTAGTCTCCACAAATACTGTCTGCTGCATGATTGCAGCCAAGCAGGTAAAATACCCCAGCGTCCCATTGTCAGGACTTTAGAGTGTGTTTGAAAAATCATTCCCACAAATTTTGACGCACATCTTGCAGAAATCCTTTTTCAAACACGCTCTAGTGTTGATTTTTTGACCAAGAGGTATTATACTTGTTCACACATTGATATACAAACGTATATTTTCTATATCTGATATCACATTTTTATATACTACAAGGAGCCGACTGATTTATGATTCTGGATTATTATCGTATTTTTTATTATGTAGCTCAGTATAAGAGCTTTTCCAAAGCAGCCGACGTTATGGGGAATAACCAGCCAAATATTACGCGCTGTATGAATATCCTGGAGAACGACTTAGGCTGTAAGCTTTTTATCCGTTCTAACCGTGGTGTCCAGCTGACCCTGGAAGGTGAGAAACTTTTTGAACATGTTTCTATTGCAATCGAACAGCTTGTGTCCGGCGAAAATGAACTTCTCAAGGATAAAGGTCTGGAGAGCGGACTGATCAATATCGGAGCCAGTGAGACCGCGCTGCGTCTCTTCTTATTAAATGAGCTGGAGGTATTCCATCATCATTATCCACATGTGAAGCTGAGAATCTCCAATCATTCCACACCACAGGCAGTTCAGGCACTGGAAAACGGCCTGGTAGACTTCGCAGTAGTCACCACTCCCGTTGCATTGAAGAAACCTCTTCAGAGAATTCCCCTGTATTCCTTCCGCGAGATTCTCATCGGCGGTCCGGAATATGCGGATATTGCATCTGAAACACATAGCCTGCAGGATCTGCAGGATCTTCCACTGATCGGCATTGCACCAGGGAGCAGTACACGGGAATTGTATACTCAGTATTATATGAGACATAATCTTCCTTTTTCACCAGATATGGAAGTTGCCACCACAGACCAGATCTTCCCTATGGTAGAACATAATCTGGGAATTAGTTTCTTCCCTGAAGACCTTACCAAAGAACATCTGGCATCTGGAAAGATCATTCAGATTCCTATTAAAGAGGCGCTCCCTGAGCGAAAGATCTGTCTGATCCGCAATGTAAAAAGACCCCAGAGTATCGCTGCACGCAGTCTTGAAGAACATCTTACTTCACATCGTGAAACAGAATGATCGGTCTTTATAAACCAACAGGGATTACACCAGCAGATCCTCTGATATCTGCCAAGAGTAATCCCTGTTTTATTATTTTCTGTTATTTATTCAGACCTTTCATAGATAAGCTGATACGTTTCTTCTTCATATCAACTCCGATCACGCGTACATCTACGATATCCCCTACACTTACTGCTTCCAGAGGATGTTTGATAAATCTCTCTGTCATCTCGGAAATGTGTACCAGACCATCCTGGTGTACTCCGATATCTACGAATGCACCGAAGTCAATGACATTACGGACAGTTCCTTTCAGAACCATTCCTTCTTTTAAGTCTTTCATCTCCAGAACATCAGAGCGAAGGATCGGTTTCGGCATGTCATCACGCGGATCACGGGCCGGTTTCTCCAGTTCTTTCACGATATCGCGAAGTGTGATCTCACCGATTCCCAGTTCTGCTGCCATCTTTTTGTAGTCTTTTACCTGCAGGGAAAGTCCCAGAAGATTTCCTGCTATCACATCTTTTGGTTTATATCCAAGTTTGGCAAGAAGAGCAGATGCTGCTTCGTAGCTCTCAGGATGTACACTTGTTGCATCCAGAGGATTCTTTCCACCGGAGATACGCATGAAACCTGCGCACTGCTCGAATGCTTTCGGGCCTAATTTCGCTACTTTGAGAAGTTCTTTTCTGTCAGTGAACTGACCGTTCTCTTCTCTGTAAGCTACGATATTCTTGGCGATCACTTTGCTGATACCGGAAATATACTCTAACAGAGATGCAGATGCTGTATTTAAGTCTACGCCGACTTTATTTACACTGTCTTCTACAACGCCGCTTAACGCTTCATCCAGTTTCTTCTGGTTCATATCATGCTGATACTGGCCTACACCGATGGACTTCGGATCGATCTTAACCAGTTCTGCAAGGGGATCCTGTACACGTCTTGCGATAGAAGCCGCACTTCTCTGTCCTACATCAAAATTAGGAAATTCTTCTGTAGCCAGCTTACTTGCAGAATAAACAGATGCTCCGGCCTCATTTGTGATCAGATACTGTACTTTCTTCTCCGGGATCTCTTTGAGCATATCTACGATGACCTGCTCTGATTCACGACATGCAGTACCGTTTCCTACAGAGATCAAGGATACGCCGTATTTCTCGATCATTGCTTCTACTGTATCTTTGGCAGCACGGATCTTCTTTTCTGTAGTCGGTGCTGTCGGGTAAACAACTGTAGTATCCAGTACTTTACCTGTAGCATCTACAACTGCAAGCTTACATCCTGTACGGAACGCAGGATCCCATCCAAGTACCACTTTGCCTGCGATTGGAGGCTGCATCAGAAGCTGCTCCAGGTTCTTGCCGAACACACGGATCGCGCCGTCTTCTGCCTTGTCTGTAAGGTCGCTGCGAATCTCACGCTCGATAGCCGGTCCGATGAGACGTTTGTAGCTGTCTTCTACAACTGCTTTCAGGATTGGAGTTGTGTTCGGGTTATCTTTCTTGATGACTCTCTTATTTAAATAACGAAGAATATCTTCTTCCGGTGCATTTACCTTTACAGTGATAAATTTCTCTTTCTCACCACGGTTTAATGCAAGAACACGGTGTCCTGCCAGTTTCTTGATCGGCTCTTCGAATTCATAATACATCTCGTATACAGACTGTGTCTCTGCATTCTTTGCAGCAGAAGAAATACTTCCGTTCTTTGTGGTCAGGTTACGAATATAGATACGATAGTCTGCTTCATCGGAAATACGCTCTGCGATAATGTCTTTGGCGCCGTTTAATGCCTCTGTGACATTCTTAACGCCTTTTTCTTCAGAAACGTATGCTTTGGCTTCCTCTTCTACCGGCTTGTCTGTCATCTGCAGAAGAATGATATCTGCCAGCGGCTCCAGACCTTTTTCCTTGGCGATGGTCGCACGGGTGCGGCGCTTCGGGCGATATGGTCTGTATAAGTCCTCTACCACTACCAAAGTCTGGGCATCCAGGATCTGTTTCTTCAGTTCCTCTGTCAGTTTGCCCTGGTCCTCAATGCTCTTTAATACCTGGTTCTTCTTATCTTCCAGATTTCTTAAATAAGTCAGTCTCTCAAAGAGTGCACGGAGCTGCTCATCATTGAGGGAACCGGTTGCTTCTTTTCTGTATCGGGAAATGAATGGGATGGTGTTACCTTCGTCAATTAATTTGACTGCAGCTTCTACCTGCCATTTTTCCACCTTTAATTCCTGTGTGATTACCTGAATAATATCCATTATTTCTTTATCTCCTCTTGTTGCTTATCAGAATCGTTGTACCGGTTCTGCAAAAAACGCTCTTGTGATAGGTTATCAATCCGGCGTTCATTTGTCAAGTACCGGATTTTCCCGTCGGGAATCAGCCGAAATATTCATCCAGCTGAGTAATAAATTCTTCCGGTACTTTCCGTTCAAATGGAAAACTGTCGATATTTCCCAGTCTGTCTGCAATGTATCCAAGCAGGATGGCACTTCTCTCCAGTGACCAGTCTGACAGCAGTGCAATGGTATCGTGGCGGGTGTGCATGCCGAAACCATCTCTGTTCAGAGTCATTGCAGGAATTCCTTTCCATGCGAAAGTATTGGAATCGCTTCCCCAGATCTGATTCTTGGTTGACATTCCGATTCCGATCTCATGAGCCATATAAGTGATCATATTACAAACAGAAGCATCTCCTGTAACACCAACTACCGTTCCGCCCACAAGCTGTCCTGCAAGGTCTACATTCATATTGAAACGGTGTGCAGGAAGCTCTGTTTCATGGACTTTGATATAACTCTGGCTTCCCAGCAGACCCTTTTCCTCTGCACCAAACCATACGAATTCCATTGTTCTACGTGGTCTGTGCACCTGGAAATATCTGCACAGTTCCATAATGATGGCACCGCCGGACATGTTATCATATGCCCCAGGTCCTTCAGGAACAGAATCATAATGTGCAGTCAGAGTCAGGATTTCTTCTGCTCGATCGGTTCCTTCGATCCGTGCCACTACATTGCGTGATGTACGTGTTACAGTCTTCTGTTCTACAGACAAACATGCCTGAGATGCTCCGTTGGTCACCAGTTCGATGGCATCTTTATAATGAATGCTTACGCCAGGAATTCTGTTATGATAATTCTGTGCTTCTTTTCCTGCCTCTTTTTTCTCTTCTCCCGGCAGATTTTTCGGCAGACCATATGCGCGCGGAACCAGATCCTCTCCCTCATCTAACGGAGAACCTGCAATACTGATAAAGCCAACAGCACCTGCCTTCACCAGCTTCTGGTACATGTCTTTTCTAATCGGATCATTTACCATAACGATCTTTCCGCTGACATGTGCAAGGCTGATCTCATCACCATTCTCTGCATAGACAAACGGCGCCTGCAGTCCATCCTCTGCCGTGTTGCCGCATCTGCCGTATCCAGTCACTGTGTATTCCTTTTTGTACGGTTTTGTAATTGTCAGCTTTGCCTTCTTTATCTGGAAAGTATCGAAACCGAACTCTTCCAGACGGCTTTCCACACCTAAGCTGCTCAATGTTTCCAGAAGCAGTGCTGCCGCTTTTTCCTCGCCTGCAGTACCTGCCTCTCTGATATAGTCAAATCCTGCCAGAAATTCCATCTGGCGCTTTCCGCTGATCTCGTTTGTATTCATAGTCATTAAAAACCTTCCCATACTGTTTTTTCATATTAACAACAATTGTTTCTATTATAGCATTCATGCACCGGTTTTTTCCACAATTTTCTTTCAGATCATTTTTCCTTATCCGGAGCCAAAAAAGAAAGCCCTTTTCTGCCGATTATCTTTATCACATCAAAAAAGGACTTTTTCTATATTCTTTATTTCAGACTGTTGAAATACTCATCCCATGGTTTCGGTTCGTTGTCTTCTTCCTCTTCCTGGGCTGGCGGGGTTCTCTGTTCTTTTGGGCTTGCAGTATCTTCCTGATCATTCCGTTTTTCTGTACTGTTTGTGCTCTGCACATTACTCTGCATTTCTTCGTTATCTGCGGTATTTTGTTCTTCCCTGTTGTCATAAGAATCTGCTGCCGGTTCTTCCGGTGCACGCCAGAACTGCTGCGGATGCGGCTGTTCTTCCTGGATCCGTCCACCGAATATCGGGTTCACATAATCCTGTGCCGCACGTTCTTCTTCCTCTTTCTCTGCAGTAAGTTCTCCCATCAGATCACGATAGAACATCGCTTCTGTCATAACCATATACGGAAGGATCCATAAAAGTGCAATATAGAAGGTAAACACAGACAAAAACATCAACGGAATAAAGCTTGCCTTCAGCATCAGGTATCTGCCACAGCTTCCTCTCATAAGATTGATGCTCTCTTTCAACGCATCTCTTCCTTTCATCTCCGGATGGTCAGAAAGGATAAAATACGCCATCTCCATAGGGATCACCAACACCTCATAAACCAGAAGCCCGATGATCAGCATAGAAGCACTTATCACCACAGAATCTGCCAGAGCATTAATATCATTTACATCCACCTGTGCTGTATAACTGTAGATCGTGGACGGAAGCATAGTCAGCAGATTGATCACTGCAAACACGAAGGAAGCCGTGATCACGCGATCCGGATGATTTCTGTAAAAATACAGCAGATCATTCAGTGAATATTGTTTCCCTCTGGCAATATTCAGATACATATAGATCATTCCCGCTGACATCACATTCACGATCAGTGACAGGATAAAAGAAAAAACATTTGCCAGCACAATATCCAGAACGGAGTCTCCCGGAAACAGTTCTCCGGATACCAGGCTGCTGACTAACAGCAGTCCCTGGACGATCACAAATGCCAGGATCAGTGTTCCGTACTTTCCAGACATCCGCTCTCTCGCCCGGGCTTTTAATTCACTTCTCTGTGTCATAAATTCACCTGTCAGTCTGCCAGATTGAATGCATCATGTACTGCATTCATGGCACGTACTCCGTCTTTCTCGTTGATCAGTACAGTCACACGGATCTCAGATGTGGAGATCATGTTGATATTTACGCCCTCATTATAAAGGCTCTCGAACATCTTCGCTGCTACTCCAGGGTTGCTCATCATTCCTGCACCTACGATAGAAAGCTTCGCAATGTTTCTCTCAGAATGAAGTTCTGCATATCCAAGTCTTGCCTGGTTTGCTTCCAGAGCTGCCACTGCGTCATCCAGATCATTACCGTCTACTGTAAAGGAAATATCCTTCTTTCCGGCACGTCCGATAGACTGCAGGATCACATCTACATTAATATTCTTCTTTGCAAGTGTATCAAATACTTTAAAAGCCACACCCGGCTCATCTTTTAATCCGATTATCGCGATCCTTACTGCATCTGTATCCAGAGCAACACCGCTGATCAACATTCTCTCCACTGTTACTTCCTCCTTTACCACAGTTCCTTCGCTGTTGTTTAAACTTGAACGTACCACAAGAGGCACGCCATATTTCTTCGCCATCTCTACAGAACGGTTGTGAAGTACGCCAGCTCCCAGAGTTGCCAGATCCAACATCTCATCGTAGGTGATCTCTTTCAGTTTTCTTGCATTCGGAACCTTACGCGGATCTGCTGTGTAAACGCCGTCTACGTCTGTATAGATCTCGCAGGCATCTGCATGAAGCGCTGCTGCCAGAGCTACTGCTGTTGTATCAGAACCGCCTCGTCCCAGAGTTGTATAATCATCATATTTGTCAACTCCCTGGAATCCGGTAACAACTACGATCTTCTTGTTCTCCAGTTCTCTCTTGATACGCTCTGTGTCAATTCTCTTTAATCGTGCATTTCCATGGCTGCTTGTGGTATGCATGGAAACCTGAAAAGCATTCAGGGATACTGCAGGCACGCCCATTTCATCCATTGCCATCGCCATCAGTGCAACAGACATCTGTTCCCCGATGGTAAAGAGCATATCCATCTCTCTTTTCGGAGGTTTCTCGTTGATATCCTTTGCCATGGTGATCAGTTCGTCTGTATATTTGCCCATCGCAGACAGAACCACAACCACGTCATTTCCCTTCCGGTATTCCTCGATACAGCGTTTCGCAACATTAAAGATACGCTCTTTATTTGCAACTGATGTACCGCCAAATTTCTTAACAATTAACATTGTTTTTTGCTTCCTCCATAATAAGTTTACAGGAAAGAAAAGACTTAATGCCTTCCCTTTCCTGTTGTTCAGTAACCTATATCATACACGAAATCCGTCAATTTATCAATCTTTTACGCGGATTTTTGCAAGTACCTGGCTCTCGATCTTTGTCAGTTTCTCTTTGAACTCACCCTGTGTCATTTCAGCAGTAATAAATGCACATTCTTCCGGAAGCTGTTTCAGGCAGATCACTTCGATCTCACCGAATACCTTCTTCGCTTCCTTTGCTGCATCTTTCTTAATTCTTACGAAAAATCTTCCTGTCACATCATCCAGTGGTTTCAGGACTGCAGGAGTGCCGTTCCAGTTTGTTGAAATATTTGTGTGAAGGTGTTTGGCAGCATCTACGATATCACCAACTACAGCACTTGCAGTAGGAAGTTTACCTGCGCCGCTTCCATAGAACATAGCATCTCCAAGCATGTTTCCATGTACAAAAACTGCGTTAAACACATCATTGACATTATAAAGAGGGCTGTCCTTGCCAAGCAGGAACGGTGCAACCAGTGCATAGCAGGTTCCATCTGCTTCTCTGCGGCTTGTTCCCAGAAGTTTGATGGTTCTGCCAAGCTTCGCAGCATATTCCATGTCTTCCGGTGTGATCTTTGTGATTCCCTCTGTGTAAATATCTTCAAAGTCAAAATATCTCTCATAGGCAAGAGAGGAAAGAATTGCGATCTTACGGCATGCATCGTAGCCTTCTACGTCTGCAGTCGGATCTGCTTCTGCATATCCTTTCTGCTGAGCCTCTTTTAACACGGTGTCGAACTCGCATCCTTCTGTGCTCATCTTATACAGCATGTAGTTGGTTGTTCCGTTGAGGATACCTGTCACTTCATCGATCTCATCTCCTGTAAGGGAAGAGTTGATCACACGGATGATCGGGATTCCGCCGCCACAGCTTGCTTCAAATAAGAAGTTAATGCTCTTTTCCTTTGCAATATCCATGAGCTCACGGCCATGTTTGGCAACCAGTGCCTTGTTGGATGTACATACATTCTTTCCTGCAAGAAGTGCTTTCTTTACAAAAGTATACGCCGGTTCTACACCGCCCATTACTTCTACTACGATATCTACTTCCGGATCATTGACGATCTGCTCATAATCATGAACCAGAACTTTCTCTACAGGCTGTCCCGGAAAATCACGAAGATCCAGAACATATTTTACATTGAGTTCCTGTCTGGCACGTCTTGCAATACTCTCTTTGTTTGTGTTTAATACTTCAAATACACCGCTTCCTACTGTGCCATATCCCAAAATTGCTACATTGATCATTTTTCTTTTACTCCCTGCCTAAAATTTTCAGATAGTGAATTCCTTCACTCTGTTCAATCATCTCTACCATTGCTTCTGCATCTCCCTCACCCGGAAGAATATCTACACTCAAAGTGAGTGTGGCAACTCCATTGATGGGAATACTCTGGTGAATGGTAAGTATGTTTCCGTGAAACCGTGCGATCGTCTGCAGGACAACCGACAAAAGCCCCGGTTCGTCATCCATCTGAATGATAAAAGTGATGGTTTTTCCCCTAGTTTCTTCATGAAATGGGAAAATATCATCTTTATATTTGTAGAAAGAACTCCTGCTGATCCCTGTCCGCTCTGCCGCATCCTGTACAGTGTCTACCTTGCCGGAATCCAGAAGTTTCTTGGCTTCTACGACTTTCAACAGGACTACCGGAACTGCACGTTCTCTCACTACAAAATATTTCTTTTTTTCTGATATTGGTTTCTGCATCTCTATTTACCTGTCCGTTTCTTAAAGACATTTGTATTTATACAATGGATATATTAACACAACAGATAGAAATACGCAAGAATTAAGTTATTACATACAACACAAAAAGACTGCCATATTTCAGACAGCCTTTTCTATTCATTATTTCTTCAATGCGATCCATTTCAAATATGCGTTGATAAAGATATCAATTCCACCGTCTAATACTGCATCCACGTTTCCGGTCTCTTCGTTTGTACGATGATCCTTGACCATGGTATATGGCTGCATTACATAGGAACGGATCTGATTTCCCCATCCGATATCAGTTACTTCACCACGGATACCGGAAAGTTTTGCCTCTGCTTCCTGCTGTTTGAGAAGATACAGCTTTGCTTTCAGCATCTGCATAGCCTTGTCTTTATTCATATGCTGAGAACGTTCATTCTGACACTGTACCACGATTCCTGTCGGGAAATGTGTGATACGGATGGCAGATGATGTCTTGTTGATATGCTGACCGCCGGCACCACTGCTTCGGTAAGTATCGATACGGATATCGTCATCATTGATCTCCACATCCAGATCCTTCTTGATATCCGGCATGACATCGCAGGATACGAAAGAAGTCTGACGTTTACCTGCTGCATTAAAAGGAGAAATACGCACCAGACGGTGAACTCCTTTCTCCGATTTCAGATATCCATATGCATTGGTTCCGTTTACCTGGAATGTAACAGACTTAATACCTGCTTCATCACCATCCAGATAATCCAGCACTTCAAGGCTGAATCCCTTCTTATCTGCCCAGCGGCTGTACATACGGTAAAGCATACCGCACCAGTCACAGGCCTCTGTTCCGCCTGCACCTGCATTCAGTTTGATAATGGCATTCTCACTGTCATACTCACCTGAAAGCAGTGTCTTGATACGGATATTGTCAAAGTCCTTCTGGAATTCATCCAGCATCTCCTGGATTTCAGGGATCAGTGCCGGATCATTCTCCTCATAACCCATCTCGATCATGGTTTCCATATCTTCCATCTGGGTCACCAGATTCTGATACGTCTCCATGTCATCTTTCATATCTTTTAATTCTTTCATTTTCTTCTGGGAAACTTCTGCATCATCCCAGAAATCAGGCGCTTCCATTTCGCGCTCTAATTCTTCGACCTTCTGCTCTTTGTTAGCGAGGTCAAAGTGAATCCCTCACTTCCACTAATGGTTCTGTGTAAGTTGCAAGAATACTCTTGAACTGATCTAATTCAACCACAGCTTCACCCACTTTCTTATTTTAATTACTTTCACTTTCAGACCACGCCCGCACTGCGGCGGGGTAACTCTTTCAAGATAATAGCATATCCCACAGAAAAATACAAATAAAAGATTCCCGGAAACATTTTCAGCTCCCGGGAATTGTTAGGCGGATAAGATCATCCACTCTATTTATTTTATGAGAAAAAGCTCTCTGCTATACTCATATCCGCAATGTATCCTACTGTTCCTGTCATATAAATCGTTCCGTCTTCCTCAATATCGATCTGGATCATTCCTCCAGGCTGATTCACATTAATGCGTGATTCCACCAGTCCCAGCTTATATGCTGCTGCCGCTGCCGCACAGCTTCCGGTTCCTGATGCCTTGGTATATCCGGAGCCCCGCTCCCAGATTTCAATATCCAGATTTCCTTTGTCAATCTGGCGGCAGATCTGCAGGTTCATTCTCTCCGGAAATTCGTCTGCGTTTTCCACATAAGGTCCCAGATTTTTCACTGCTTCTGCACTTACATTGTCAGTAAAAATAATACAGTGTGGATTTCCCACTGTCAGACAGGTAGCTTTGTATTCTTTTCCATGGAATACGAAGCTTTCACGGATTACTTCACGCACTTCACCGGAAACAGGAATATCGCTGGAAATAAAGGATGGTTTTCCCATATTTACCTTAAACTCCGTAGCCCGGCTGTTCAGGCACTCTACGTGAATGGTGCCCGCCATGGTTTCGATGTCAAATTTTTTCTCAGTAATATATCCCTGATCCATGAGATACTTGGCAAAAATACGCACACCATTTCCACTGATAGCAGATTCGCTTCCGTCTGCATTAAAAATACGCACACCCAGCTTGCCTTCAATCTCTACCGGCCCGTATAAAACTCCGTCTGCACCCAGTCCAAATCCTCTCTGGCAAAGCAGTGCCACTTTTTTCCCCTGAAGCTGCACTTCATTCTTCTTCGGATCCAGAATAAGATAATCATTTCCAAGTCCCTGATATTTACTCATAATAATTGTCTGATTCATAGCCATACCCTCTCTTTATACCCCAATCTATTGACTGTTTACAGCGCTTCCCAGCAATCTGCAATTGTTTTTGCTCTCTTATATTCCTCATTATATATTGATATTTTTACCATGTATATAGATTAAAATGCGGATTATATTGCAAAAAATGCTCTGCAAATTTATAATAATATCAGCTTACATCTGCAGACCACTTCGCGCGAAACCACTTATATCATTCTTATGATCCGATGATCAGGGAGGTTTTATGATTTTCTCAGAACAGTTCTACCAGAGTGAAAAAAAAGGATATTTAAATGAAGAATTCCGTCTTTTCCACATTAAGGATCAGACCGGGCAGGAGTTTTCATATCATTATCATGATTTCCACAAAGTAGTGATCTTTCTTTCCGGAAAAGTCACCTACCATATTGAAGGAAAAGCTTACCACCTGAAGCCCTGGGATATTCTTCTGGTAAGCAGGCACGCCATTCACAAATCCGAGATTGATGCATCCGTGCCCTATGAGCGCTTTATCCTCTGGATCAAAAACGATATTCCCAATAAGCAGCTTCTGCAATGTTTCCAGAAAGCCAGTGACAGAAGTTATAATCTGGTGCGTCTGAATTCCAGCCTTCAGGAGAAATTAAAGGATGTTCTCTTCGAGCTGGAAGCCTCTGCCAGATCAGAAGCTTTCGGCAAAGACATTCTGACTCAGGCTCTGTTTCAGGAATTTATGGTCTACTTAAACCGCATCTTCCTGGAGAAGCAGTACATCTTCGATAAAAAATCCTACAGCTATGATTCACAGATCGCCAATATCCTTAAATACATCAATCACCACCTGGGTGAAGATCTGTCCGTAGACGCCCTGGCCTCCAGGCATTACATCAGCAAATACCACCTGATGCGTAAATTCAAAGAAGAAACCGGCTATACCCTGCATAATTACGTCATAAACAAAAGGCTCCTTCAGGCCAGAACTCTGATCTCTGAAGGAACCCCCATACTAAAAGCCGCCCATGAGAGCGGCTTTGCAGAATACAGCACTTTCTCCAGAGCTTACCGCAAACAATTCGGCAAAGCCCCCAGCGAAGAGCAGTAGTTTTATTTATTTTTCTTTTTCGCCATTGCACAGTAGAATACAAATCCCAGAAGCAGGAATGCTACGATCATCCAGCCGATTAGTGTTCCTGTTCCCAGACCTGCGAATTTATCATAGTATCCTTTCAGATAGATGATGATAATAATAGCAGGAATTCCATAGGAAACATATCCTTTCAGGGATTTCGGGAATTTCATTCCTGTACCGGCATTTGTTTCTGCAATGAAGTTATCCCAGCCCCATCCATTCTTTCTGGTACAGAACAGAAGGTAACCCAGGCTTCCCAGAGGCAGAAGGTTATTGGAAACAATAAAGTCTTCCAGATCCATGATACTACTTCCATCTCCAAATGGCTGGAAGCCGGAAAGGACATTAAAGCCCAGTACACATGGAATGCTTAAGATCACTACCAGAACCGCGCACACGATCACACTCTTCTTACGATCCCAGTGAAACAGTTCCATATTAAATACGATCAGGTTCTCAAATACAGCAATGATCGTAGAGATTGCTGCGAAAGTCAGAAACAGGAAGAACAGGCTTCCCCATAATGCGCCGCCGCTCATCTTGGCAAAAATATTAGGCAGTGTAATAAAGATCAGGCTCGGACCTGCATCCGGCTGGATTCCATAGGAAAAACATGCAGGGATAATGATAAATCCAGCTGTCAGTGCTACGAAAGTGTCCAGTACAGTAATGCTTACCGCTTCACCTGTCAGGCTTCTGGACTTGTCCAGATAGCTTCCGAAGATCAGCATGGCACCAATACCGATAGACAATGTAAAGAAGGACTGGCTTAATGCCGCAAATACTACATTGCCCAGACCTGCGTCTTTGATCTTCTGGAAATCAGGAACCAGATAAAAACGGATTCCTTCTCCGGCTCCCTCCATCATAACAGAATGTACAGCCAGAATTACCATAATGATCAGCAGAGCACTCATCATTACTTTGGAAATCTTTTCGATTCCATTCTGCAGACCCATGAAACAGACTGCAAATCCGATGATACAGATGATCACCATCCATAACATCATAACAGGTGCATTTCCAAGCATATCAGAGAATGCCTGTGTTACTGCTTCCGGAGTTGCCCCCACGAAATCTCCCCGCAGACTCTTTACACAGTAATAAAGCATCCATCCGCCTACTGTTGTGTAAAACATCATTAACATGTAACATCCAATGATACCAATAGATTTCAGTGGCTTCCAGCAGGTTCCTGCAGGTGCCAGCTTGTCGAAGCATTTCGCAACGCTTGTGTGGCTTCCACGTCCTACTGCAAACTCAGATACCAGAACCGGAATACCCAGGATTACGAGGAAACATAAGTAGATCAAAATGAAAGCTGCGCCTCCATATGCCCCGCAGATATACGGGAACTTCCATACATTTCCAATACCGATGGCACATCCTGCTGATACCAGGATAAAACCAAGCCGTGAGCCAAACGACTCTCTCTTCATACTGTTTTCCCCCTTTTAGGTTTCTATCATGAGCTAAACTAATGCATTAACACTTTGCTAGAAGAGTATGCCTGTACATCATTTTCGAAACGATGCACCAGTTCAACGCATTAACGTATTAACGTGCACGATAAAAGGGCCTCTTGAATTCAGCCCTTTTATCCTTGTCATTTATTTAATTATCTACCTGGCTTTTCGCCAGATATCATCATGCTTTGTTCTTACGTCCGCAGCACTGTTTGTATTTTTTACCGCTTCCGCAAGGACACGGATCATTCGGATATACCTTGATCTCTTTTCTCTGAACAGGTTTCTTCGGACCTGCACTGTCGTCCTTATTGGTTCCTGTCACCTTCGCTACCTGCTCACGCTCGATCTTCTGCTCTACATGAACATGGTACAGCATACGAAGTGTATCCTCCTGAATAGAAGTGATCATGCTGTTAAACATCTCAAATGCGTTCATCTTATATTCAACAACCGGATCACGCTGGCCATATGCTGCCAGACCGATACCCTGACGAAGGATCTCCATATCATCAATGTGATCCATCCACTTGCTGTCGATACATTTCAGAAGAACCACTCGCTCCAGTTCACGAAGCTGTTCCGGTTCCGGGAACTCGGATTCTTTTGCTTCATAAAGCTTCACAGCTTCTTCTTTCAGCTCATGCCTGATCTCATCTCTCTTCTTGCCTTTCACAGTTTCTACTGTAAGCGGCTGCAGCGGGATGATCGAAAGAAGTACTCCGTTGAATTCATTCAGATCCCATTCTTCGGAACCTACATCATCAGAGAAGCACATATCCACATAGCTGTCCACTGTATCCTGGATCATGTTATAGATCGCATCGCGCATGTTCTCACCGTCCAGAACCTGACGACGTTCTTTGTAGATGATCTCACGCTGTTCATTGTTAACCTGGTCATAATCGAGAAGATTTTTACGGATACCGAAGTTATTGAACTCAATCTTCTCCTGTGCCTTCTCAATGGCATTGGAAAGCATCTTATGTTCGATCTGCTCATTCTCTGCAACACCCAGGGAAGTAAAGATCTTCATCAGTCTTTCGGAACCGAACAGACGCATCAGGTCATCTTCCAGGGAAATGTAGAAACGGGATTCACCCGGATCACCCTGACGTCCGGAACGTCCACGGAGCTGATTATCAATACGTCTGGATTCATGACGCTCTGTACCGATGATAAACAGACCGCCTGCCTCTCTGGCTATCTCATCAAGTTTGATATCCGTACCACGGCCGGCCATGTTGGTGGCGATGGTAACTGCACCTGCCTGTCCTGCCTGTGCTACGATCTCAGCCTCAAGTTCATGGAACTTGGCATTCAGCACGTTATGCTTGATGCCCTGTCTCTTCAGCATACGGCTGATCAGTTCAGATGTTTCGATAGTAATGGTACCAACCAGTACTGGCTGCTGTTTCGCATGTGCCTCCATAACTGCGTTGACTACCGCATTGAATTTCTCTTTCTTGGTCATATAAACCGCATCTTCATGATCCACACGGATTACCGGTTTATTGGTCGGAATCTCTACAACGTCCATGGCATAGATATCACGGAACTCTTTCTCCTCTGTGATAGCTGTACCGGTCATACCGCCCTTCTTATCATATTTGTTAAAGAAGTTCTGGAATGTAATGGTTGCCAGAGTCTTGCTCTCACGTTTGATCTTAACATGCTCTTTCGCTTCAATGGCCTGATGCAGACCGTCGGAATAACGACGTCCCGGCATGATACGTCCGGTAAACTCATCAACGATCAGGATCTCATCATCCTTTACAACATAATCCTGATCCTTATGCATCAAGTTATGTGCACGAAGTGCAAGAATAATGTTATGCTGGATCTCCAGATTCTCCGGATCAGCCAGGTTCTCAATATGGAAGAAGTTCTCTACCTTATGAACACCTTGCTCAGTAAGGTTTACGATCTTATCTTTCTCATTTACAACGAAGTCACCTGTCTCAATAACTTCCTCGCCCATGATAGCTGCCATCTTGGTCATCTCATGGCTGGCTTCACCACGCTCTAACTGCTGAGCCAGGATATCGCAGGCTTCATACAGTTTCGTGGATTTGCCGCTCTGACCGGAAATGATCAGCGGGGTACGGGCCTCATCGATCAGGATGGAGTCAACCTCATCTATGATACAGTAGTGCAGATCTCTCTGTACCAGCTGTTCTTTATAAATAACCATGTTGTCACGCAGATAATCGAAACCAAGTTCGTTATTGGTAACATAAGTAATATCACAGTTGTATGCAGCACGACGTTCATCCTGCTTCATATCATTTAAAACAACACCGACTGTCAGCCCCAGGAAACGATGGATCTGTCCCATCTCATCTGCATCTCGTTTCGCCAGATAATCGTTGACTGTTACGATATGCACGCCCTTGCCTTCCAGTGCGTTTAAGTATGCCGGAAGTGTGGCAACAAGTGTTTTACCTTCACCTGTTCTCATCTCTGCGATACGTCCCTGGTGGAGAATGATACCACCGATGAGCTGTACCTGGAAATGTTCCATTCCCAGTACACGTTTACCTGCCTCACGTACAACAGCAAATGCCTCAGGAAGCAGGTCATCCAGTGTTTCTCCCTCTTCCAGACGTTTCTTGAATTCTCTTGTCTTGTTTTTCAGTTCTTCGTCACTTAATTTCTGCATCTCCGGGCGCAGACTCTCAATCTTCTCAACCAGAGGCATGATACGCCTAACCTCTCGCTGGCTGCGGGTCCCGAATACTTTCGCAAACATATTCATAGGTTTAACTCCTGTTTATCTCTCATTTTACATAAAGCAAAAAACTATTATATTTAATACATCATGTTTAACTATTTTATCACTTTCCAGTACGGAAAACAATAAATATTTCATGAACAAACCAATAACTAAATGTGATTATTGGTTATTTTGTTCAAAACCTGTGGGTTTTGCAAATCAGATTTCCAAATTTCCACAGTTCTTTCTCTGCCTGTGCGAAATCCGGCAGATGCCATTCCCAGTTAGGGGAACCGATGGTTCCAGGAGTGTTCATGTGGCCTTCTCCTCCAAGTCCCAGAATATCAGCCATAGGAATAATGGCATATTCCGCCTGGTTGCTTAACGTATATTCCAGAAATCTGTCTTTCACAGATCCCTGTTTCACCCCGTGTGATTTCAGCAGATGACGAAGTTTTCTTCGGGATGCACAGGTCATTTTCCCATACCATTCCATCACTGTGTCATTATCATGGGTTCCTGTGTAAAAAATCATATTTTCCACATCATGGAAGGTATCTCTGGCATATTTTCCACCTGTTTCTATGGAAAATACCAGGATCTTCATTCCTTTCAGATGATAATGGTCTTTCAGCACCAGCACTTCCGGACGAAGCTCACCCAGATCCTCTGCTACCAGGTTCAATCCCGGAAGTTTCTCCTGCAGCGTGTCGATCACCTCATAACCAGGGGCCTCGATCCATTCTCCATCAATAGCTGTAGGGCATGTGGACGGGATCTTCCAGTAAGTATCAAAGGCACGGAAATGGTCGATCCTGATAATATCAAAGAGCTTATTGCTGTATCCGATCCTGTCTACCCAGAACTGATAATTCTTTTCTTTCATGTGATCCCAGTCATAGATAGGATTTCCCCATCTCTGTCCTGTGGCACTGAAATAATCCGGCGGAACTCCTGCAATAAAGATCGGTCTTCCGTCTGTATCCAGAAGGAAATTATCCTTGCCTCCCCAGACATCCACAGAATCCTGTCCTACATAGAAAGGAACATCTCCCATGATCTCAATGCCGGCCTCATTTGCAGCTGTTTTTACAGCCATCCACTGTGTATAAAAGAGATACTGCAGGAACATCTGATACTGCGCTTCTGCTTCCACTTCTGCGGATAATGCATGTCTGTTCTCAGGCCAGGTTCTGTCTTCTTCCGGCCAGTCATTCCAGCAGTTCCCATTATTTGCCATCTTTAATGCTCGGAATACTCCATATTCATAAACCCAGGACTGTTCTGCGAATTCCTTATAGGCAGCTTCCTCCTGTCCTTTTTTCCTAGAAAACTCTGCAAATGCTTCTCTCAGATATGGTTCCCTGAATCTGCGTACTGCATCATAATCTACTTTCTTTACATCAGGCTGAAACTCTTCCGGCTTTTCCTTAAGAAGTCCCTCTTCAGCCAGCAGCTCCAGACTGATATACAGTTCATCTCCTGCGCAGGATGAATAGGGCTGATACGGGGAATTTCCGTATCCTACAGGGTTTAACGGCAGGATCTGCCAGATCTTTACGTGGTTTTTCTTTAACAGATTTATAAAGTGAAATGCTACTTTTCCAAGCTCCCCGGCTCCTGTACGGGAAGGCAGTGCGGAAACAGGCATCAGTACTCCGGCTTTTCTCATAGCAATATACTCCTTTTTTCGTGATTTGTTGTTTATTTTAACATACTTCTCCTTTAACGTCAAAAAAGGTTACTGTTCCTTCCGTGCACAGTAACACGCAAAAGCCCCTGTACAGAAAATCCTGCACAGGGGCTTCATGATTATTCAATTTAGAATTCAGGCTCGATCAGGCCGTATGTGTTTCCTTTACGTTTGTACACTACATTTACCTGCTCGGTTTCTGCATTATAGAATACGAAGAAATTATGTCCCAGAAGTTCCATCTGTACACATGCATCTTCCGGATACATTGGTTTGATACCGAATTTCTTGGTACGGATGATCTTAACTTCTTCATCCTCTTCGTAGTCCTTATCCAGATATGCTTTCTGGAAGCTGGCTGCTGCCTGCTGTTTGTCTACGATTTTGTTTTTGTATTTGCGAAGCTGACGTTCGATTACCTCTTCAACCAGGTCGATTGATACATACATATCATTGCTTACCTGCTCGGAACGGATGATGTTACCTTTTACAGGAATTGTCACTTCAATTTTCTGTCTTTCTTTTTCCACACTTAAAGTTACTACAACTTCGGTGTCAGGAGTGAAATACCTTTCCAGTTTGCCGAGCTTGTCTTCGACTGCTGTTTTAAGCCCTTCTGTAACTGCTATATTTTTTCCGCTGATGATAAATTTCATTCTTCCATCCCCTTTGCTGTTTGATGAACCTATTATAACACACCTTTTTGAATTTTAACACTATTTTATTAAAATTTCACATTTTTTCTGTTTTCTTTAAAAGTATAGTGTAAGTTCCTGCAAAATCACTTTAATCTGACAAGTTCTGTAAAGGGAATACTTCCGCCAAAGAGATCCAAAGCGCTTCCTACCGTTACATCCAGGCGGTTTCCGCCATAGGTTCTGAGATCTTCGATATCTTTCATGGAACCTACCCCTCCTGCGTAAGTAACCGGACGTCCGGTATAGCCACTGAGAAGTTCTGCCAGTTCTGTTTCTACGCCGTGCGCTTTCCCTTCTACATCTACAGCATGAACCAGAAATTCATCGCAGTACTCCCCAAGTTTCTCCATGATCTCCAGTGTCACTGGAACATCCGTGAATTTCTGCCATCTGTCTGTGACAATGAAATACTGGTCATCCTTTTTTCTGCAGCTGAGATCCAGCACCAGATGCTCTTTTCCAGCTGCCTGTTCCATCTCTTCCAGCTTCTCCCAGGAAATTTTTCCATCTTTAAATACATAGGATGTAACGATCACATGGCTCGCCCCTGCTTCCAGATATTCCTGGGCATTCCCGGGATTCACACCTCCACCGATCTGCAGTCCTCCCGGATAGGTGCGAAGCGCCAGCAGTGCCTGCTGCTTCGTTGCCTCATAATTAGGAGAATCCTGACTGTTCAGCAAGATTACATGACCGCCAACAATCCCGGCCTTTTTATACAGTTCTGCATAAAAGGCAGCATCCTGCTCAGACACGAAGTTCTCCTTCGCCTGATCCTGTACATCTGTCAGGCTGCCGCCGACGATCTGTTTTACTTTTCCATTATGTATATCAATGCATGGGCGAAATCTCATATGTTTAAACCTCCGTATTCTGTCTTCTATTTCGTCACTTTGATTTTACTTCCTGCTCCTCTGGATATCAATAATTTCTGATATGTTTTCACTTTTGATGCCGGAACTTTGAATTTACATGTGCTCTTTATATTTTTGAACGCATCACTTCCTGTTTTTGAACTGGTAAGCTTAGTTGTTTTTAAAGTTACAGAAGATAATTTCTTATCCCCGTAGAACGCCTTCTTTCCGATGTAATTCAATGAAGTACAGCTGCAACTCACTGTGGTCAGTGCTGTATTTCCGGAAAATGCTTCCTGACCAATGTAGGTAACATATTTTCCGATTACCACCTTTTTCAGTTTCTTTGCTCCGCTGAATGCTTTCTTTCCAATGGCTGTTACTTTAAATGATTTTCCACCGATCTTTACTGTAGATGGTACGGTAAGGCTTGTGACTGTTGTTTTGTTTGTTGCTGCTGTAAGTGTTACAGTGCCTTTTCCTGTTGTATCTGCATTAGTGATGGTGTATTTCAGTTTTCCTGCTGTATAAGTGCTGTTATTTTTTATCCGTATTGTGAAATTTCTGGAAATACTTCCTGTGTATTTTCCTATTCCGGTAATGGTAACTATTGCCTGGCCTATATTGGTATTATTTTTGTAAGTTACTTTATAGTCTTTGTTAAGAACCAGTTTCTTTCGCTTCAGAGTTACTGTTACTGACGGTTTCAGACTCTTTCCTGTATAATATTTCGCAGACAGTCCGGACACAGTTGCTGTTTTCAGAGATTTTTTGCTGTTTCCATCCAGATCTACAAATGTAATTCCAGGAGTATCTTCTGCATAACGCTCTGCCTCCGTACCACCGTAGCCGATGATGGTGAAGCCTTCCTCATATGGTTCGTATGCAGTGTAAGGTTTTTCGTTTCCCACCTGCGCAGTATATGCTCTGATTCCAAACGCATAGTCCCCGATACTTTCTACACTTTTCGGGATACTTGCTTCCCTTAGATACGGACAGGTAGCAAATGCAGCCTTTCCAATTCTTTTTAAGCCTTCTTTAAAGGAAACACTCTTTATTCCTGTATCAGAGAAAGCCATTTCACCGATTTCTTTTACGCATGCGGGAATATCCACTTTTGTCAAAGATGTGCAATGCACAAATGCGCCGTCACCAATTGTTTCAAGTTTTCCTTCTTCGAATTCTACAGATACCAGTTGTTTGCATTCAAAAAATGCTCTTCTTCCGATTGAGGTTACATTGGGTCCTATTTTTAATTTCAGATCTTTCTCAAATCTTTCACATTCAAACAGACTTTCTGAAATTTCCCCTGAAAGAATCTGAAGTTCCTGCAGATCTGTAAAATCGACTCCATTAAATGTCATGGAATCATATGTAACATCTGCCCCCAGCACAAGTTTCTCAGGTTTCGTTTCGAAAATAAACGAGTCTCCCAGTTCTGTTACACTCTCCGGAATCTCCAGTTCCGTTAAACCAGTGCCTGCAAATGCCCATGCACCAATCCTAGACACTTCTCCAGTTATGGTTACAGAAGTAAGGTTCTCGCAGTTTTCAAACATCGCCTCCGTAATCTCTACAGATCCTGAAATAACAACCTTTTCCAGAGATTTTATATCACTGAAACCTGCCCATTCCATATTTGTATCTTTATTTCCACCAAGTTGCAGACTTTTCAGATTTTCAGCCTCAATCCTTCCAATAACACTGACCTTCTCACCGATCACCAGTGTTTCCAAATTGGGAAATGATCCTTCCACAACTCCGGCCTCCGCCACGATTTCTTTTAATTTTACTTCCCCATCGAAGCATTCTGTACTCATCAGTTCATTTTTTATAACAACTCTCTCAGCACCGCAGTTTTCGAAAGGACTGTCCTCATATTCATACTGAATCTCTTCAACGGTTTCCGGAATGATCACCTCTTTCAGGTTTTCGCAGTCTCTGAAACTTCCTCTGCCGATTGATTTTATGTTATCAAAAGAAAATGACGTTAAATTTTTACATCCTGCAAATGCTGCACTCGGAATCTCTGTAACTCCTTCCATCGTAACTTTAGCTATACCTGAATCAGCGAAGATTCCTCCACCAATAGAAGTAATTTTCGCCGGAAGCACTATTTCTTTTAAGGATTTACATCCTCTGAAGGCAGCCTCTCCAATACGTTCCACCTTTCCCTCTTCTATATTCACCTCAGAAAGATTTTCACAGCCATCAAAAACTTCCTGTCCGATCAGTGTTACCTCTGAACCAATTGTAACTTTTTCCAGCTCTTTCATTTCCACGAAATCACTTCCGATCATAGAATATCCTTCTTTGATCTCACCAAAATCACCTTTGGTCACAATAAGTTCCTTCGTAGTTCCTCCTTCAAACATTCCTTTCTTATATTCACAGAGAAAAGTCAGTTTCTGAACTGCCGCATCTTCAAATACAACAGTTCCAATTTCCTGAAGTGATTCGGGAAATACAATATTTTCAAGACTCTTACAACCAGCAAATGCGTCATCCCTTAAAGTCAGAAGATTCTCTGTAAAAACAAACCCTTTAAAAGCAGTACATCCAGAAAAAGCAGCATACCCTATGTACCTGATCGTTTCTGTTCCTTCTATACTTTCCAATGCACTGCAGCCTTCAAATGCCTGACTTTCAATGCTTGTAATATTTCCTGTTCCTTCTATTGTTTTCAGTCCGGAGCAATCTCGAAAGGCTTCACTTTCAATTTCCACTGTACATCCATTCAGGACTACTTTTTGTAATTCTGTATGATTTTTAAACACATCATAATTTATCTTCGTAACATTCTGTGGAATTGTAACCTCTGATGCTGTTCCATTATATTCCACCAGAACTCCATTGTTTATAACAAAATCTTCCAGATTCGTAGCACCGACAGCTTCTTCTCCATTTTCATCCTGAACATCCGGTACATTCTCATTGTCGGAAATTATTTCCTTCTCTTCATCCACATTCCCCTGTATTGCATCCGTAAATTTCTCTCCAGCTGCAAATTCATTACCGTCTGAGAATTCTCCTGCATGTGCAGGGACTGTGGCGATTACTGCGGCCATTACCAAGCCGGCCATTAATCCTGGTATTTTCAAATTCTTTTTCATGCCGTTTCCTCCTGAATATGTATATTTTTGTAACTATTCAGCATTCTGCTATCCTGAAACATACAGGTCAGCTTCCACAACTAACAGTTACTATTGATTTTATTTTATCATAGGATATCTTCTGCTGTCATTAGCATTTTCCTGCAAAAACAGGCCAAAAACAGGTGCGAAAGCCACAGCTGTCCGCACCTGTTTTCCTATCTTCCTTCTGCTGCATTCCCCACAGCATCGCCCACATCTTCTACTGCATTGCCGACTCCGTCACCCAGATCCCGAACGCTGTTTCCCAGTTCTCCGGATACCGTGCCGTCGCCGTTGTTGTTTTCGTCGATTCCTGTGTCGTCCACAGCATTGTTGTCAGCAGCATTATCGTCTACAACTTCATCATCAGTCATAGTTCCGTCGTCTGTTACCGCTTCATTGTTTGTGGCGTTATTATTTGTGCTGTCTGTCTTTTTATCTTTGGTCGTCTGATCCTCTGTTGTATCGTTGTCTGGTTCATTTTCGTCCGTCATAGTATTATCTTCTGTTTCCACTTCGTCTGCTGCGTTATTGTTATTATTTCCACAGGCAGTGAACATGCATAATGTAACAACCAGGGCAGCACTCATGAAAAATCTTTTTGCATTTTTTCTCATATTTGTCTCCTTTTCTCCGGATCTGCTTCAGATATTCAGCTCATCTGTTTCTCCGGGATTTATATTGTATTATTAATATGTGCATAAAAAATAATACTATTCTGGAAAAAAGTGTAAAAAAAGAATCCTGCCATTTTCAGACAGAATTCTTTTTATATTAATTTTATATTCTTTTATTTCGATGTTCTATTTCGCACTGATCACGTCACTCATATCGTAACGTCCTGCCGGTTTACCTGCCAGGAATTTCGCTGCTTCTACTGCGCCCTTGCCGAATACTGCCTTGGAATACGCAGTATGTTTGAACTCGATCACTTCATCCGGGCCTGCGAAGATCACTTCATGTTCTCCCACGATGGTGCCGCCGCGTACAGCAGAAATACCAATTTCCTTATCATCACGCATCTGGCGTCTCTGGCTGCGGTCATAAGTATAATGATACTGGTTATCCATAGCCTCATTCAAGCTGTCTGCCAGTGCCAGAGCTGTTCCGCTTGGTGCATCCAGTTTCAGACGATGATGTTTCTCTACGATCTCCATATCGAAACCTGCTGTCGCCAGAACCTTCGCTGCGTCCTGGATCAGTTTCAGGAGAGTATTGATACCCAGGGACATATTGGCTGATTTCAGAACAGCTACTTTCTTCGCTGTCTCTTCAACCTTCGCAAGCTGCTCCTCGCTTAATCCGGTAGTACATAAAACTACAGGAAGCTTACGTTCTGCACAGTAATCCAGAAGTGCATCTGTCGCTTTCGCAGAAGAGAAATCAATCAGAGCATCTGCTTCTACCTGACATTCCTTCATATCTGTGTAAACCGGATAGCTGTTTTTACCCTGGTCTGCTACGTCAATGCCAGCTACGATCTCTGCATCCGGATCCTGAGCTACAAGTCCGGAGATCACCTGACCCATATGGCCATTACAGCCATGCATAATAATCTTTACCATTTGTAATTTCCTCTCGAATTCCGTTATCCTGTTCCTTATGCCAGTTTAATGCCGAAGTCTTTCATGGCCTGTGCCAGAACTGCTTTATTTGCATCATCCATCTCTGTCAGAGGCATACGAAGCGGTCCTACTTCCTTACCCATCAGGTTCAGGGCTGCTTTTACAGGGATCGGGTTTACTTCGCTGAATAATGCATGGATCAGCGGAATTGCTTTTAACTGGATCTCAGCTGCGCCCCTGGTATCTCCCTCCAGGAACTTCATAACCATATCATGAGTCTCCTTCGGAGCTACGTTGGAAAGTACGGAAATTACTCCAAGTCCGCCAAGTGAAAGGATTGGCAATACCTGGTCATCGTTTCCGGAATACAGCTCAATGCATCCGTCAGCCATGGACATCATGGTTGCGATCTGAGACAGGTCACCGCTTGCAGCTTTGATACCTACGATATTCTTTACATTCTTTGCAAGTGCTACTGCAGTTGCAGGCTGGATATTACATCCCGTACGGCTTGGTACATTGTACATGATGATCGGAGTTTCCGGAACTGCCTCTGCGATAGCTGTATAATGAGCGATCAGGCCTTTCTGTGTTGCCTTATTATAGTAAGGAGTAACGATCAGAAGGGCATCTGCACCATAGGAAGCTGCCTCCTTTGACATCATGATCGCAGTTTCTGTACAATTGGAACCTGTACCTGCGATAACCGGGACACGTTTGTTTACCTTATCAATGGCGAATTTGATCGTCTTAAGGTGTTCTCCGTGTGTCATTGTAGATGATTCTCCTGTTGTTCCGCAAATGATGATCGCATCTGTACTGTTTGCGATCTGATACTCCAAAAGCTCTTCGAGCTTATCATAGTTTACCTTTCCATCCTCATACATAGGGGTTACGATCGCAACGCCCGCACCTTTAAAAATTGCCATTTGCTCTCCTCCTTTATTCTTCTGTAACTTTCTGATCAGCAATTAATTCTGTCGTCAGTGTGGTAATACTGTCTGCATATTTACGCAGACTGTCAGGCAGAGTCCTTCCTGTGAGCAGAATGTGCATACTCTCATCCTTCATCTTCAGGATCTCACCGATAGCCTCTTCCGTAGTAATTCCATAATCCAGAAGCCCGAGGATCTCATCCAGCAGCAGGAAGTCACATTCCTGTGTAGCGATCACTTTACGCGCGAAATTCAGCGCATTCAAAATATTCGTCTTCTCCTCAGCCTTCTCCTGGTCATTGAGCTCTTCATAGCATTGTTCCATTTTCTCGAAACGGAAGATCTTAATGTCCAGATTGTCCAATTCCTCCAGAAAATCCAGCTCTCTGCGCTCTTTTCCTTTCAGAAACTGAATGATGATAACGCTTTTACCCTTTGCCGAAGCTTTCAGGCACTGACCGATGGCCAGAGTAGTTTTACCCTTTCCACTTCCACAGTAAACCTCTGTAAATTCTTTTTCCATAACAAACAATTCCTCTGAAATTGTACCTTCTTTTTTCTTTTCGAATATGCTTATATTACCTCAGTTTCAAAAGAAATGCAAGCAATTCTGTTTTACACTATTCCATATACTCCAGCTTGCTTACAGAAACCTCATAAGCGACCCTTTTCTCTGTTTCATTTTCCCCGGTTCTTTTTATATATTCCCTGCTCTGAATCCTGCCCCAGATCAAAACATGCCCGCCCACTTCGAAAGCGGAAGCATAGCGTGCATTTCTTCCCCAGCAGATGCAGGGTATGTAGTCCGATTTTCCATAAGGTCTGTTTACTGCCAGAAGCAGATCTGCGATTTCCCTTCCAAGAGGTGTCTTACGATATACCGGCGGTTTGCAGATAAATCCGTCCAGAAATATCTGGTTCACCGGAATGGTTTCATCCTCTTCCTCAACGAATTTCAGTTCCCTGGTAAATACAGAAAGCACCAGGCGGTTATGCTTTTCCTCATGTCTGTTATAGGAACGGAACTGTCCGTGGATCTCCACGTATTCCCCTATGTAATCCTGTGTCACATCCACCAGACGTTCCGATACCATCACTGGTATTCTGTCTTCTGACTCACTGAGCCGCTTTACCAGAAGCTCTGTCATGTAAAATCCTTCGCCGAATACCTGGTGGCTGAATGTGAATCCAGCTGCAATTTTTCCCATCATAGATACCTGATTGTTTTCAATAATTTTATCTGCCATAATGTGGTTCTCCTTCCTCGCAGGACAGATATCCGTCAGTTTTCTCTGCACGGTCATGCCCTGGTGTACCTTGTCTTGTTCTATAAAAGATATGTACAGACACTCCTGTTTAGAACCAAAATTTAAAAAAATTATTTTAATACCTTGTAATCTGCTGAAAATGTGGTAAACTTGAACTTCGGATAACTGTAAATGAGAAAACACATTAATATAGAAGAATTGCAGATGCCTTCCGGCAACGGTGCAATTCACAGATATCATTGTATAGAACTAAGGAAAGGAACTTATTTTATGAGAACAAAACGCGAAGACGTACGTAACGTAGCCATTATCGCACACGTTGACCATGGCAAAACAACTCTGGTTGACCAGCTTCTGAAACAGAGTGGTGTATTCCGTGAGAACCAGGAGGTTCAGGAACGTGTCATGGACTCCAATGACATCGAACGTGAACGTGGTATCACTATTTTATCCAAGAACACAGCCATTCATTACAAAGATACAAAGATCAACATCATCGACACACCAGGACATGCTGATTTCGGCGGCGAAGTAGAACGTGTACTTAAGATGGTAGACGGTGTTATTCTTCTCGTTGATGCTTTCGAAGGTGCTATGCCTCAGACTAAATTCGTTCTTAAGAAAGCCCTTGAACTTGATCTCCATGTAATCGTATGTATCAACAAGATCGACCGTCCGGAGGCTCGTCCTGACGAGGTTGTAGATGAAGTTCTGGAACTTCTTATGGACCTTGGTGCTTCTGATGAGCAGCTTGACTGTCCGTTCCTGTATGCTTCTGCCAAAGCAGGACATGCTGTGATCGACTTAAATGATACTCCTAAGGATATGGCTCCGCTGTTTGACGCTATCCTGAAATATATCCCGGCTCCGGAGGGAGATCCTGATGCAGATACTCAGGTTCTGATCAGTACCATTGACTACAACGAATATGTTGGACGTATCGGTGTAGGTAAAGTTGAGAATGGTAAAATTGCAGTGAATCAGGAACTGACTCTGTTAAACCATCATGATCTGGACAAACGTAAGAAAGTTAAGATCAGCAAGCTCTATGAGTTTGACGGTCTGAACAAAGTTGAAGTGAAAGAAGCTACTATTGGTTCTATCGTTGCTATTTCCGGTATCGCAGATATCCACATCGGTGATACCCTCTGCGGTGGAGAGAACCCGGAGGCTATTCCTTTCCAGAAGATTTCCGAGCCTACCATTGCCATGAACTTCATTGTAAATGACAGTCCGCTGGCTGGTCAGGAAGGTAAATACATCACATCCCGTCATCTTCGTGACCGTCTCTACCGTGAGCTGAATACAGACGTCAGCCTTCGTGTAGAAGATACTGAGACAACAGAAGCATTTAAAGTTTCCGGACGTGGAGAACTTCATCTGTCTGTCCTGATCGAGAACATGAGACGTGAAGGTTATGAATTCGCAGTAAGTAAACCAGAAGTTCTGTATAAGACAGACGAACGTGGCAAGAAGCTTGAACCTATGGAAATCGCTTATGTAGATGTTCCGGAGGAATTCTCCGGTACTGTGATCCAGAAGCTCAGCGAACGTAAAGGTGAGCTGCAGGGTATGAGCACTGCCAGCGATGGCACTGTACGTCTGGAGTTCCACATTCCTTCCCGTGGACTGATCGGATTCCGTGGTGAATTCCTTACATCCACAAAAGGTACCGGTATCATCAATACTATGTTTGACGGCTATGCACCTTATAAGGGAGATTTCCAGTACAGAAAACAGGGATCTCTCATCGCATTTGAAGCTGGTGAAGCTGTTACTTATGGTCTGTTCGCAGCTCAGGAGCGTGGTACTCTGTTTATCGGACCTGGCGCTAAAGTTTACAGCGGTATGGTTATCGGTCAGAATGGTAAAGCTGAAGATATCGAACTGAATGTATGCAAGACCAAACATCTGACCAACACACGTTCTTCTTCCGCTGATGATGCACTGAAACTGACACCGCCAAGAATCCTCAGTCTGGAGCAGGCAATCGACTTCATCGACCAGGATGAACTTCTGGAGGTTACACCGGAGTCTCTCCGTATCCGTAAGAGACTGCTGGATTCCAGAGAACGTAAGAGAGCAGCTTTCAGAAAAGCCTGAAAATAAAATAATATCCGTAACTGTTCCGTGTTGCACAGCATGCCGGACAGTTACCTGAACTTAAAGGGAGTGTGAAAAAACTTATGTTTTTTCACACTCCCTTAGTCAATTGGATAAAATCATCCGCTTTGCTGCTTGCCTGGTTTGAGGCAAGCGGATATTTTATTATATCACTTCTTACTGCGGTATGCTTCTGCTTCCCAATGTGTGATAAAGTATGTAATATCATCTGTCATGTGAAGCGGTCCGCCAAAGCTTTCTGCATATACTGCAAGCTTGATGGCATCTTTTACAAGAAGCTGTGCTTTTGCAGCTTTTCCCTTATCATCTTCCATAATAAAGGCGCCAACTCCCTGTACCAGGATCAGTCTTGGCTCTTTGTCATTCTCTGCCATAAATTCATCCAGTGCTGCTTTTGCCTGATCAATATCCTCTACAAATAACGGATATGGTCCACAGTATACAATGTGATCCGGTGTAAATGGTTTCAGAAGCGGTGCAGCCGCTGCCTTATCTTTTACGAAGTTATCAGCTTCTGCTGCAGGTACAACTTCTACCGCATGTCCCAGTAACCGGGAAAGCTTCTCTGCTGCCTGCTCTTTTTCAGGTGTAACCGCATCACTGACATCAGCAGTTCTCTTTACCTGTTTCTCTAATTTACTGATCACTCCGTCAAATAATACTCCAATTTCCTCTACAGTATTTGCTGCAACGAAAATTCCGTGATTCTGGAGCAAAAGAACCTGAACATCTTTTCCGGATTCTTCTTTATAAGCATTCATTTTCTCATAACAGATACGTGCAAGTGTATAGCCGGGTTTGCAGATATCAATCCAGAGTACATCTTTTCCAAGAAGCTGTTCACTGAGTTCCTTTGCCCCTTTTCCGCAGGTCAGTCCGTTGACAAGTGTAGGATGAACATGCAGTACATATGTGTAGGCAAATAAGTTATGGAGCAATGCTTCCACACTTGGACGTTTTGTTTTGTCAGCATCTGTTACTGCAGCCATAACATCTGCAAGATACAGTGATTCACGTTTGACATCATCTTCAGGATAATCTGTTTTCATGATCTCATTCAAGCGTGCTCTGCTCATTTCCACAAATTCCTCTGCCTTGATTGTGGCAAGCTGTGTACCGGAGCCTTTTACATACAATGTGGTGTCGTCTTTTACTGAAGTATTACCACCGCCTGCAAGAACATAAGCAGGGTTACTTCCATAAGTATTTGACATCTTTACTAGGGTTGAAAGATCCATAGTTAAAATTCCTCCCGTATTTATAATAGTTTTGCTGTTCCCCATTCCATTGTACACGATATCCTGCTTTTTTCCAAGTGTTATGGAGTAAACAGTAACGTTATAATAATCCCGCAAATAATCTCATAAACAGCTGTCCCAATCGCAGATATGCGCTGCGTCCGGTACTGTACTGTTCTGTGACTTCACGGCATTCATCCATTGTTGCTGCAAGATCATTTCGGATATCCAGAACTGCCTGGCAGTCTGCCATAAAGCAGCCGTTTTCAAAATGATGATACAGACTTCTGTAATCCAGATTTATGGTTCCGCAGGTTGCCATACAATCATCTGCCACACTCATCTTTGCATGACAGAAACCAGGTGTCCATTCGTAGATACGCACTCCATGTTTTACCAGTCCATGGTAAAAGGAGCGTGTGATATTGTAGATCATCTTTTTATCCGGAATACCAGGTGTAATGATCCTTACATCTACCCCTCGCTTGGCTGCAAGACACAGAGCATGGGTCATTTCATCTGTGATGATCAGGTACGGAGTCATAAACCAGCAATATTTTTCCGCTTTATTCACCATACTGATATACACTTCTTCACCTACCTGTTCATGATCCATAGGACTGTCCGCATAGGGTTGGATAAATCCTGTCTGCTTTGCCTGATAATCTGTCTGAACCAGAAATTCGGTAAAATCACTGTCATTTTTATCCTTATCACTGACAGCATTCCACATCTCCAGGAATGTTACTGTCAGGGAACGTACAGCCTCCCCCTCCAGACGGATACCTGTGTCCTTCCACTGTCCATAAGGATGTGTGAAATTAAAATATTCGTTGGCAAGGTTGTAACCGCCGGTAAATCCCACTTTTCCATCGATCACTGTGATCTTGCGGTGATCCCGGTTATTCAGGAACACATTCAGACCCGGAGTAAAAGGGTTGAACACTCTGCAATGGATTCCCACATTTTCCATTTTCTTAATGAAGTCTGTATTGATAAACCCAATGGAACCCATGTCGTCATAAAATACTCTGACTTCTACGCCTGCCTTTACGCGGTCCTCCAGAACTCTCTGGATTTTATGCCAGGCCTGTGCATCCTCAATGGCATGATATTCCATAAAAATGAATTTCTCTGCCTTTGCCAGATCTGCCAGCTGAGCCTCCAGCCCTTTGACTGCCTCATCATAATAAATAACATCTGTATTCTGATAGACCGGATAGGAAGCATTTTTCTGTATATAATCAGAAATATTGCCTGCCTTCGGGATTTTCCTGCCAAGCGTTTCCCTGCACTCACTGTCATTGGGAAGCAACGGCAGAAGTTCCCTGTCGATCTGGTCATAACGCTCCCGCATTTTACGGGTACCGCCATTGAGACCAATCAGTAAGTACAATCCCACTCCCAAGATAGGGAATACAAGAATCAAAATAACCCAGGGCATTTTCATAGATGAAGTCTGGTCTGACGCATACAGCTTAAGAACCAGTACACCTGCAAGAAGCCTTGTCATCAGATTGATAATCTCCGCATATTGATTCAGCTTTGTGATCATAGCAATGATAAAAGCTGCTTCCAGTAAAATACATACTGCGGAAAAGCATAATCGTTTTACACCATTTTTCGTTTTCGCCCTGCCTTCCAGGGTATCCTGTTTCATATTCTTTCTCTCTCCCTCTGTCATTGTACGTTAATATTCACTCTATTCCCAGAACACATATCAGACGGATAAAATCATCCGCTTTTTTACTTGCTTATAACCGCTCCGCAGTTTCAGTCAGGAAAGATTTTCTGCACATTTATTTGTGCCTATATACTCTGCTACTTTATCTGTTACTTTATTGCAGATTACCGTATAAGCTGCTCCCAGAACATTGGCACCTATACGAAGTGCTATTGCTGCCGGCATTCCGAAGATCCCTGCTGCAATAGACAACGCTCCAAATGTATTAAATGCAGTCTGCCACGGATATCCTGCTGAATATCCAACTCCGATTCCTCCGATCATTCCAATGTACGGATACATGGATTTAGGAAGTACCAGATACAGCACAATAAACAGCAGACAGCCCACAACATTAAACATTCCTCTGCTCACAGACCTTGGGATACAGTCCTCTGTAAAAGGCAGACATACGGACATACAGGCGATTCCTGCCCACATTGCTCTGGGAAGTCCCAGAAGATTCATAACCAGCATTGCGCTGGATACAATCAGTGTCAGTTTCACATACCATCTGCTTCTTGCTGACTTAAGATCAAATTCCCGGAACAAATCCAGGAAGGTTCTTCGATAGGCTCTGTTTCTCTGGTTCTTATAGAAGACGATCATACAGATCACCATTCCCACCAACAAGCCGATCACACGGAAGGTGTATTCCTTTCCTGTCACATCATATCCCAGAAGCAGCAAATATCCCAGAACAAAGGTGGAATGATTGTACATGATCACATTGTGACAGCCCAGTATCATCAGCAGTAAAATACACACCGCATTCACTGCAAACGCAGCTAACGGAGGCACCATATTTGCCAGACGGGGTCCTGCCATAAGAATACCGAAGATCCCTGCAATGGAAAGCAGTCCATGTGTTGTCCTGATTCCGAAATCTGCCTGCCGCAGCACAAGCACTGCCAGTAGAACAGTAACACCAACTACGCTGTTGCTGCTTCCTGTAAGCTTGCTATACATGCTCACCACTGCTACGCAAAAAGCCATAACCAAATACACTTTAAAATTATAGATTAAAATGTGCCGTCTTTTCTCTTTTGGGTCTGTGGTGCTTCTGATCAGCTGTTTGGAGCCGGTCGAACTCAATTGTAATTCCTGATAAAATGTCATATCTCGTTACCTCTCTTTCGCGAAAATCTATAAAAATTTATGAATTACCTTTTTTAGTAACGAGCACTATACCGCAGTTCCCTCTGTTAGTCAAGACTTAATTATTTTTTCAGGTCTCTTCTGATTATTTCTTCCAGTCTGTCCAGATCCTCATTGTCAGGGTGAGATAACGCCCTGTCAAAATTCTGGATCAGTTCATCCAGGTTCGGCGCATGATTCGACTTCTCTTTCATCTTTACGTATCTGTCCCTGACTGACTGGGGCATTTTCCCCTGACACATAAATTCTCCCATCACTGTATTACTCTCATCCACAGATTCTTTAACTTTCCCGAGAACCTGCTGGAAATAGGCTTCACTGCCTCCGAAACCTGCTGTTCCAAACAGAAAGATTTTTTTATTTCTCAGGCTCTTTAACAGTTCAAGTGTTGCAGAATCTGCATTCCCTATATCTGTCCAGAATCCAATGTATAATGTGTCGGAAGAAAAAGCCTTCGCTCCTTCTGTTCCAAAATAGTCACAGTTTTCCTCAGGCAGTATCTCCCTGATCTTCTCCGCAAGCTTCTTTGTGTTCCCTGTTTTACTGCTGTATATAATCGAGTATCTTTGTATTCCCATGCTGTCTCTTGCTCCTTTTTTGTTTTATGCACTCTCGGAGTCTTCCTTGTATTTGCTTTTGTAAGAAGATTCCGAAAGTACATTTTTATCTGCATTATTTATATCAGTTATAAATCCTCGTCCGACACTCCATCCCGGAACATTTTCAACAACTCTTCCAGACTTTCTCTCAGCTTTTCATTCTTATTATACTGAACCAGCACCACTGTAACAATGGCAGACAGAATTATGCATCTGCGGATCAGCTTTCGGATGCGGATACATCTCTTTACATCTTTTCTTCCCTTTTCATAAAGTTTCTCTGCCATCCTGTCAGCTCTGGCATCTTTGCAGGCAATATAATCATCAATCACCTGCTTATCCTCCTCACAGATATCCAGATTCTCATACTGATTCCTCAGCTCCTCAAGTTCTGCATTATTCTGTCTAATCACTGTATCTTTGCGGTTAATTCTCTCAGCTGCACCCCGGCTCATTCTCTCTGTTCGTTTACTCATGATAAAAACCCCTTTCGTTTATTTTTTATTATTTCCTATTTTAAACTTTTCTCAGGCTTTTCTCAATAAAATATTGAAAACAAAAAGCACCTGCTTTAACAGATGCTTTTTCTCGCTGAATTTAACCGCCTGACTTTATAAATACTGGCTGAACTCAACCTTCTCTTTATTCGGTCCCTCAATTGTAAAGAACTTTACCCCGTTTTCCCAGAAGGGAAGAAAATGAACGGTATCGTTGGTTGTATTTAATCCTGCCTGATTGATCATTTCATATACTTTTTCAATATCTTTTACATCAATCGCCATATGATCGATGGCACCGGCTTCCATCTTAGCTGCTTTATTCTCATATGTCTCAACAACAAGTGTATTTAATTTCAGAAAAGCAACCTTTTCATCTACTTCCTCATTTACTGTACGAAAAGCAATTTCGAATCCCAGAGTCTGATAAAAATCAATGGTCTTTTCAATATCATTGGTCGGAATTCCAATATGCTGAATTCCATTCAGCTGTTCTTTTAAATCCATTTCTTATCCTCCTTACGCAAAACAGGCTGACCACAATTGCACAGATGCATCTACAGATGCACGTATCAATACTATGATCAGAAAGACTACTCGCACCAGAAGAACGCTCTTCTCAAGTGTCGGTCCGATTATATCACCCATACCGTAGTCCTGCAATACCCAACAGATAATTCTTCCACCTGTAATAACAAGCAGAATCTGTCATTTTCCTCCTGATAGTCCGTTATAATATCCATCTGATGAAAATCATCCAACATATTTATGTATTGTTGCTCTTACAGCTCCAGGTCCTGCAATCATCTCACGGAACATATCCTCAACCTTCTCTCCCACACCATCTTTGTAAAGGTCAGTGAAGAACAGACGCTCATTGGAAAGAATTGGTTTTAACTGATCTTTGAATGTTTCAGGTTTGCCTACAACAATATCTTTAAACTGTTCCTGCAGTTCCTCATTCATTGGGTCCGGTGCAAGTTCAAATTTGTTTCCTTCATCATCTACACCAAGCATATATCTGAGCCATCCTGCAATTCCCAGCGGAATGGCTGTCAGTCTGGAAGCATCTCCGAATTTCTGTACATATGCTTTGATTGTTTCGCCGAAACGGATGCCAACCATCTGAGATACATCTACTGCCAGACGAAGGTTGGTGTCTCCCAGATATTCATTTGGAAAACGATCGTTAAAAAGCTCATCCACAAATGCCTGAGGAGAAAGGATTCCAGGGTCAGCAACTACCGGAAGACCTTCATCATAAGCAATCATACGTGCCATTTTCATCATATCTTCATTTGTATTAAGCATATGCGCAAACAGATCATATCCAAGAACTACTCCCAGCGGACCTGTAGCAGAATGAACCGGATTCAGACATACTGTTACTTTCATACGTTCAGAAAGGTTAACTGTATTTCTGTCTGCCATATATACGCCGAAACCTTTTTCCAGAGCCGGACGTCCGTTAGGGAAGCTGTCCTCTATTACCAGATACTGTGGTTTCTCAGCATTGACAAATGGTGCAATGTATGTCTTCTTACCTGTGATCACTGGCTGCATGTTCTCAACACCCAGCTTCTCAAGGTCTGCTGCAATCTGCTCGCTTGGACGAGGTGTGATCTTATCGATCATTGTCCATGGAAAAGCAACTACTTTTTCATCGCTTACATAGTTCACAAATCCCTCATCAACAAATCCTGCTTTCTTCCACTCTTCTGTCATTGTCAGTACTGACTCACGAAGCTTTGCACCGTTCTGTGAGCAGTTATCCATGGAAACCAGTGCGATGGGATATTCGCCGGCTTTATATCTTTCATAAAGCATTGCAACCAGAACTGCCATGGCACCAACTGCTTTATCCGGACCATTCTTGATATCTGCCTCTACAAACGGGAACCATGTTCCGTCAGCTTTCTGTAATGCATAGCCTTTCTCTGTGATCGTAAAGGAAACCATCTGCAGGGATTTGCTTGTGAATATTTCTTTCAGGCGTTTCCACTGTGCTGCATTAGAAGACTGTGCCTTCACTGCTTCTGCAAAAGCTCCGACTACTTTATACTCACGGGTTCCATCCCCATGCAGGATCACGCTTAATCCCAGATTGTCATATGGATCATAAATCTTGTCTGCTACATCATAATCAAAGGTTTCCACACAGGTAATCCCACGATCCAGAACTCCCTCTTCCAGAAGACCATCTGCAATTCCACCGATAAACACACGGAAAATATTTCCGATACCAAAGTGAACCCATACCGGATTCTCCTTTGCTTTCTCAGAGGCAGCCTCTACATCATAACCCGGAAGAGCAATTCCTGCCTGTTTCCATGCTTCCTGTTCCTTGATTCCATTGATTGATAATTTCATATTATATCCTCCTTGTTTGTCTTATTCGATACTTATTGTTTGTTGTTATGTTTTTTACTTACGTTTATATCTTAACCGTAAGTTGAGTATATATCTTTTTGTTTTAAAAATCCATTGACAGAAATTCTAATTTTCAAATAACTTTTTTGTTTATTTTTACTATGGGTATTGACAAGTTCATTCTTCCAACAATCGCACTGGATGTTTTTATTGTTTTTTTTTCGTTGTATGCTACAATAAATCTGAAGCTTAACATTATCTTATAACATAATCAGGAGAACATTATGAGTGAAAAGGGATTGACCAACATTAGTCTCAAGAAAATAAATAAATCAAAGGTTTACCAGTACATTTACAGAAAAAAAACGATCTCCAAGCTGCAGATCGTTCAGGAACTGCAGATGGGTTTATCCACTGTCAGCCAGAATCTGAATCTTCTGGAGCAGGAAGGTCTTATTGAAAAAAATGGTTTCTTTGAATCCACCGGTGGAAGAAAGGCAAACGCCCTTCAGATTGTATCAGATTTTAAAATTTCCATTGGTATCGGTATTTTAAAAGGGATGTTTCATATTACTGCTGTAGATTTATATGGAAATGCTTTCTATACAGATACCATTCCGCTTCCATATTCCAACACACCGGATTACTATAAACAGGTTACTGACGCAGTAAAAGAATTCATCTCATCGCGCCAGTATGACAATGACAAAGTTCTTGGCATCTCCATTGCCACACAGGGTATCACATCCCCGGATCATACCACTGTACTATATGGAGATATCATGAATAACGCAGGCATGAAACTGGATGATTTTTCCAGATATCTTCCTTATCCCTGTTATCTGGAACATGATTCGAAATCAGCTGCGTTCCTTGAATTATGGAATCATCCGGAGCTTGACAGTGCTGTTATCATCCTGCTGAACCGAAATCTGGGCGGCGGCATCATTACCAATCATCAGATTCATCAGGGGATCTCCATGCACAGCGGAACTCTTGAACATATATGTATTAATCCCGACGGCCCACTTTGCTACTGCGGCAGCCGCGGCTGCCTGGAAACCTACTGCTCTGCCAATGCACTGGAACAGGCTGCAGGCATGCCTGCCAAAGAATTTTTCCCTCTTCTGCGCGAAAAAAAATCTCCCCAGATCATACAGATCTGGAAAGATTATTTAAACCATCTGGCATTTGCCATGAAAAATCTTAACCTTGTTATTGATGCACCGATTATCCTCAGCGGATATCTGGCACCTTATTTTACAGAAGAAGATATTGAATATCTGACAGAGCATCTTCATACTGCTGCACCATTTATACTTGATAAAGCCCAGGTACTGGTCGGTACCAATGGACAATACACACCGGCGATTGGAGCGGCTCTGCATTATGTAGAGAAATTTATTCAATCCGTTTAACTATAGCAATCCTTATAAATAATGCAATCAAGACAGTTCAGCAGAGTGCGAAAGACAAGAAAGATATCTGACGCAGGACTTCACACTATGATGGGCTGGATTGCTTGCATTATTTTATGGAATTGCTATAGATTGCTATAAATCAGATAAGCTTCCTGCTCTTTATATTTTTATATATCTCTGGTTTCTGCTATTCGGTTTATCTGGTAATGTCATTTGGATCAAATTCATCTCAAGTGCGGGTTGCAAATAATTTCTGCGGAATCCATCTCTGGACTTTAACCCCAGTTTTTCCATAAGTGTTTTTCTTGTATAAGGCGTATCATACTCCATGATTTCAAGTATTTTCCTGACAGTTTCTGAAAACTGTTCATTTTCTTCATTCATCTGAAGCGAAATATCTTCCAGAATCCTGTCTATCTGTGACAACATAAACTCTATAAAAATGGTAGATTCTCCTGAAACATGACATCTGGCAATCGCATCATAATATTCATCCTGAAATTTTTCAATCCGACTTTCGATTGGAATAAACTCAAATACAGGTTTCCATTTAGCTAAAATCGCAGTGTGCCATAATCTTGCCATTCTTCCATTACCATCAGCAAATGGATGAATAAAGACAAACTCATAATGAAATACACTGCTCATAATCAATGGATGAACACTATTCCTTGATTTCTTCATCCATTCAAACAGTTCATCCATAAGCTGCGGTACAAATTGCGCCGGAGGTGCCATAAAAATACATTCATCTCCATTAAAGACTCCCTCTTCTCCATGGCGAAACTCCCCACATTCTTCCACAAGATATTTTGTCATAATCCCATGAAATTTCTTTAAATCTTTTATACTATAGGGATTAATTTCCGAAAGGCTTTCATACGCCGCATATGCATTTTTAACTTCCTGTATTTCTTTCTGTTCCCCCAGTACAAGCCTGCCATTAATTACATCCCTAACCTGCCCCAGAGAAAGAGAATTCGCTTCTATTTTTAAAGATGAATGAATAGATTTAATTCGGTTATTCTTTCTCAGGTGCGGTTTTGTTTCTAGACTGCTGATTGCTGTGATTCGCCCTATTTTTTCAGAAATTGAAGACACATATGATAATATCTCATTTGTTATTGTAAATGGCGGTTTATATTCTCCCACAAAACACCTCCAAAATTTCCGTTATCTTGCACACTATCTTGCACACTTTTTTGCATACTTTCTTCTTCAGGATAGATTCCGTCTACTTCAATGCTGTCAGAATCCCCATTGCATTGTCGTAATCTTTCTCTCCGACCATGATTTCATACAATGTTTTATCTGTTCCAAAGTTCCCACCCATGCTGCGGACGGTTCCCCTGCCCGGGGCTGTCATTTTTTCTTCGTGGTTGACTCTCTTTGTTTTGTATTTGATTTTCTCTGAATCTAAGGCTTTACAATACTGCTCATATTTATCCCTGGACGCACCAAGATAGACTGTTCTGCTGTCGAATAACATAATTAATTTCTCCTTTGGGGGTTATGTTTACAGAGTGTTGTGTTTGCACAATTTCCGACCTGCTATAACTGATCCAGTCTACAGGAAGAATCTCTGCCTGAATAAATATATTTGATTTACAAAAATGATCCTGCCTGCTGGCTCCTCAGTCTGCACACTCCGGAACGTATTCAAAAAATCATTCCTACAATCTTGCATGCCCAGTAACTATAATAGAAAACAGCAGACATCCGTTTCCAGATCATCTGCTGTCATTATATCATATATATTTATTGCTTTGTAGTATAAAAGTATTATTCTACCTCTTCCGGTTCCATGCTTCGCATGTGTTCCTCGTTCTTTACGATTTCATACTTCTGGCGATATTCCTTGAAGTATGTATAATATTCCACGCTGTCAGATGGGTAAATCTTGGAATCATGGATATGCATATCCGGATTCTCGTCTCCACTCTTGAGAAGGGCTACCATTGCACTTGCACAATGTGCTGCAATACGGTTGAAGCTGTTAAGAATGTCTGTATATACAGTTCCCTCTTCCAGTCCGCAGTTGCCATTACTCAGACGCTCTACATGATGCATCTTCAGCTCATTGCATAAGGATGTGATAATCATTCCAAGAGGTGCAACTCTCTGTGCCATCTCTTTGTCATCATTGAGGAACGCACGACAGGTAAGGTTAATCTCCTCACGAACTGCTTCCATTACTACATTCAGCTCATCCCAGGCTTCCTGCGAGAAGTTAGTGTGATTATCATGCATTTCACTGGACATATAGGCAATGTAGGATGCATGGTCACCGATTCTCTCGAAATCGTTAATGGTATGAAGATAAAGGGAAGCCTGCTTTGTCTGGGCACTGTTCATCTCATGCTTTGTCAGCTTCATCAGATAGTCACCAAGACGGCTCTCATATTTATCAATCAGGTTCTCTTTTCTCTGTACCTTGTCAAATTTATCCTGCTGATATTCGTTCAGAAGGTTCATTGCACGGTTAACATTCTTACGAAGCTTCTTTGCCATACCGCTCATGGCACGGTGACACTGTCCGATTGCAAGTGCAGGATAGTTCAGAAGACGTTCTTCCAGAAGATCAAAGTCTGCTTCATCTTCCAGTTCCTCTGCACTGTCTTTTACAAGCCAACATACCAGCTGTTCAATCTTCGGTATGAACGGGAAAAGAACACATACTGTTGCTACACGGAATACTGTATTCAGTAAAGCAATTGCAATCGGTGACATGATCATATCCATAAATCCAAAATGTACGACAGCATTTACAGTATAGAAGATCACAGACCAGAGGATCAGACCAAACAGGTCATTGATCAGATAAACAAGTGCTGTACGTTTACCATTCTTATTCGCACCGATTGCTGAGATCAGAACCGGACATGCAGCACCTACACCGATACCAAGAACGATCGGGAATGCACTGGAGAATGTCAGGATACCTGTTACAGATAACGCCTGCAACACACCGACTGTTGCAGATGCACTCTGAAGCACTGCTGTAAATGCGATACCTACCAGAATACCGATCAGCGGATTGGAAAACATGGTCAGCATGTTTGTAAAGGTAGGGCTGTCTTTCAGCGGTGAAACAGCGCCACTCATTGTCTGCATACCTGTCATCAGGATTGCAAAACCAAGCATAATATTACCGATGTTTTTATGCACGGAACGCTTACATGCCATACGAAGGATAATACCAATAATCGCTACTACTGCTGAAATTGTTGCAGTGGATAAAATCTTAGCAATTCCATTCTTTCCATCAATATAAGAAAGACAGAGAATCCACCCGGTAATACTGGTTCCAATGTTAGCTCCCATGATAATACCGATGGCCTGTTTCAGCTTCATCATACCTGAGTTAACGAAACCAATGACCATAACAGTTGTGGCAGAAGAAGACTGGATCACGCTGGTAACACCAGTACCCAGAGCAACTCCCTTCAGTGGTGTGTTTGTCATTCGATACAGGAAAGCTTCCAGCTTATTTCCGGCAACCATTTTCAGACCATCGCCCATCAATGACATACCAAACAGGAATAACGCTACTCCGCTCAGTAATGACAATATCATTGAAAAAATTTCCATCATTTTCTCCTTTGTCGTCTGCCTGATTTTCCACCTCATCTCAGAAAATCGGCGCATAATGTAAGCAGGTTATTTTACCTGTCTCTAATCAGAATTTAACCTGCTTTTTACTTTTCCATTCTTATTATGTCACGTCCGGGAGATTATTACAATAATTGTTTTTTCAAAAATTACATTTTTTCTATAGCGTTTAAAATGCTGTCTTTTTTTTCCTGAATTTTTTTGCAGTTTTCATAAAATTTTCCGGCATGCTCCAAAACCTATCGGAGCATGCTGGAAAATAACATACAATAAATCGGACAATAAAAGAATATGCCCTCATTCAATCAATCATTGAGTTTACCTGTTCAGCACCGGAGAAATTACCGGTTTTCCTATTCCCTCAATCAGACCGTCACGCTCAATAGACTTTATCAATTCATGTTCCTGGCCTTTACCATCTTTTAGCTATGCAATTCCTCTGCCTATCATGGCAAGATACTCTGTATTCCGGAGTTTCTGAACAGTTACATCTTTTTTACTGTTTTAACATGCTTTTTTCTTCTTTTTCTCTATACATCCGTTTATCTGCAATGTAAATTGCATTTTCTATATCTGTTATCATGTCTTTCATGGTACAGACTCCAAAAGAAATGCTAAGCGGAATTCCTTTTACGTAGGTCTGCTTCATTTTTTCTCTTAATCTGTCTACTATATTCTGTACCTGTATTTCATCTGTATTTGTCAATATCATCAGAAACTCATCTCCTCCCATGCGGAACATTACTGCCTGATCTGCCAGCACATCTTTTAACAGCTGCGCTGCAGACCTGATCATTTCATCGCCAACATGGTGTCCGTACGTATCATTGGTATGCTTTAATCTATCGCAGTCGGCTGCTATGATACTGATTGGAAAATACTGTGGCTTTATTTCATTTTCTTCCCAATACTCCAGATAACGTCTGTTAAAAAGCCCTGTCATGATATCCGTCTGTGCATATGCTTCCAGTTGCTTCTGAAGCTTTATCCTGTCAGTAACAATATTTATCAGTCCAACAATGCCAATGATTCTGCCGTCTTTATTTTTTACCGGGTTTTTGATAATTTCAAGGAACTCTGTCACACCATCTATACAGGTTTCTATAACATATTTACATCCTATTCCGGTTTTGAGAAGTTTTTTATCCTCTTCATATGCCTTTCGCGCATTTTCTTTGTCCTTTCGAATCTCCATATCCGTTTTTCCGCGAATACTCCATGCTTCTGTATCATCGTGAACAATATGATTCCAATAATGAGTACAAAACAGATATCTGCACTGAGTATCTTTGAAATAAATATTGGAAGGAAGTTCTTTTAAAATCGTCTCAATAAATTCCCAGTCAATATTCGCATTGTCAAAATCCATTTCTTCTAACAAACCAACATCCATGGTTTTATCTCCCCCAAAATTTGTCATTATCTTAACTCTATTTTCATGCAAATTCAAATATCAGTCATTCAAGCAGCATAGTTTCTTTTTCACTGCATCCTGCAATACCTTGGAGAAATTAATTCCCTTCTCTATAGCCGTAGCATTAATCCATGTAGTATTATCAATGTTTTTTTCACAACCTTATCAAAATACTTTTTGGCATATTCTTCCGGAATTTTTTTGCATTTTTCATAAGAACATGACCCTCATTCGATTAATCATTAAGCCGGCTTTGGCAGACTGCTCATTGCTGCTCCGAGGAAGAATCTTTGTCTGTCCGTTTTCTCCTTTTTTCCAGAACAACACCACTTATCGTTGTTGTCCCAATGTCAATCCCCGCCGTTTTCACAGCCCAAACTCCTCTGCCAGTTTCTTAAACTCCGGCAGGGAATTGATGATTGTATCATAAGATACACAGTAAGCCAGTCTCACATAACCCGGGCAGGCAAAAGAACTTCCCGGAACCATGAGAATATTATACTTCTTTCCAGCTTCGCAGAACGCCTTTTCATCTGCTACCGGTGATTTCACAAAGAGGTAGAATGCACCCTGCGGTTTGATGCACTCGAATCCGCATTCCTTCAGTCCATTGTATAATGCCAGACGGTTCTTATCATATGCAGCTACATCCACTTCTGCATCTACACATTTGGCAATCACTTTCTGCATCAGGGATGGGGCATTGACACATCCGATGGTACGGTTGGCAATAGCCGCTGCAGTAATAAGTTCCTCACTGCCATCTGCTTCATCCGGAATTACCAGATAACCAATACGCTCTCCCGGAAGAGACAAAGATTTACTGTAAGAATAACCAACAATCGTGTTGTCGTAATATTTTGTCAGATACGGAACCTCTACACCATCATAAGCCAACTCTCTGTATGGCTCATCAGAGATCAGATAAATCACACTTCCAAATTCCTGCTGCTTTTTCTCAAGAATTGCTGCCAGTTTCTTAATGGTTTCTTCAGAATATACAACACCAGTGGGGTTATGAGGTGTATTTACGATCACTGCCCTTGTCTTTGCCGTAATCTTCTGCTCAAACTCCTCAAGATTCGGCTGGAATGTGGTAGTATCCGGAGAGATTTCCACAAGCTTGCCATCAAAATTACGCACATATGCACCATATTCCAAAAAGTATGGTGCAAAAACAATCACTTCTTCCTCAGGATTCAGAATCGTCTTGAAAATCACATTCAGACCGCTGGCTGCTCCAACTGTCATAATCAGATTCTTTGCCGCAAATTTAGTTCCAAAACGGCGGTTCAAAGATTCTGCTATCGTCTGGCGCACATCCTCAAATCCCGCATTACTCATATAACCATGAAGCACTGTCGGCTCCACTTCTTTCACCAGATCAATAATAGCCTCCTTCACACACTCCGGCGCCGGAACACTGGGATTCCCAAGACTGAAATCATAAACTTTGTCTGCCCCATAGATGGCTCTGAGACGGTTTCCCTCCTCAAACATCATACGAATGGCTGAATTATTTTTTACATAAGGTTTCATTTTTTCTGCTATCATAACATCTTCGCTCCTGTCCAAATAATCCCGGCAAACCACCGAAATTCAAAATAATGTCGCAACTGTCCACTTTCTCTTACAGTCGCATAATCTATCTCCATTTTAACCTTATCATGGTAAAGTGTCAATGTATGAAACAATATACTTGAAAGAGCCAACTACCAGCATAGAAAAAGACCGACAGTCTCCCCTCCCGGATTTCCTGTCAGTCTTTTAATAACTCTTATTTTCTCAGCTCTTCACACTCAAACGCACCAACGCCCTCTGCAGCTTAGCCTCCACAATCTTATAATCATGATCACTCAAACCACCTTTGGCAATCATCTCCTCAGCTCTTTTCTTAGCTTCCTGTGCACGCTGCTCATCAATATCCTCTTTCCACTCCCAGGTAGTTGCAAGGACACGGCACTTTCCGTTCATAACAGAAAGCATTCCACCAATGCAGGCTGCGGTTCGTCTGCTGCCGTCTTCCATTACCACACTGGCTTCGCCCATTCCCAGGGCAGTACAGTAATTACAGTGTCTGGCAAGAATGGCCAGATCACCGCTGACAGTTCTGCAGATCACACGCTCCACATTGCCTTCAAAGAGTAATCCGTCCGGTGTTCCGATTCTCAACGGGAAAGTACTCATAGGACATTTCCCCCTTTACTGATTCTTGGCTTTTTCAAACACTTCATCGATGGTTCCCACAAACAGGAAATAACTCTCAGGAATGTCATCACACTCACCGTTAAGGATCATTCTGAATCCTCTCAGCGTCTCCTTCAGCGGAACATATTTACCAGGCATACCTGTGAACTGTTCTGCTACGGAGAAGCTCTGTGACAGGAATCTCTGAACCTTACGTGCACGGCTTACAGTACGTTTGTCTTCCTCTGACAACTCATCCATACCCATGATGGCAATAATGTCCTGAAGTTCTTTGTAACGCTGAAGAACCCTCTGTACTGATCTGGCAATCTCATAATGCTCTGTTCCTACGATCTCAGGTGAAAGGATACGGCTTGTGGAATCCAACGGATCAACAGCCGGATAAATACCCTGGCTGGAAATCTCACGGGAAAGTACAGTTGTTGCATCCAGATGTGAGAATGTAGTTGCAGGAGCCGGGTCAGTCAGGTCATCGGCAGGCACATATACCGCCTGTACAGATGTGATGGAACCCTTTCTTGTAGAAGTAATTCGTTCCTGCAGGTTACCCATTTCAGTTGCCAGTGTGGGCTGATAACCTACGGCTGAAGGCATACGTCCCAGAAGAGCAGACACCTCGGAACCTGCCTGTGTAAAACGGAAAATATTGTCAATAAAGAGGAGCACATCCTGGTTCTTCTCATCACGAAAGTATTCCGCCATGGTAAGTCCGGAAAGTCCAACTCTCATACGTGCTCCGGGCGGCTCGTTCATCTGACCGTAAACCAGAGCAGTCTTGTCGATAACTCCACTTTCTTTCATTTCATTGTAAAGATCATTTCCCTCACGTGTACGCTCTCCTACACCTGTAAATACGGAAAGTCCGCCGTGTGCAGTTGCTACATTGTGGATCAGCTCCATGATAAGAACTGTTTTTCCTACACCTGCACCACCGAAAAGACCGATCTTACCACCCTTTGCATAAGGGCAGATCAGGTCAACGACCTTGATTCCTGTCTCCAGGATTTCTGTTGCAGGCATCTGTTCTTCATAAGAAGGAGCCTGACGATGGATAGACCAGCGTTCCTTTGCCTCCGGTGCCGGAAGATTATCTACCGGATCACCCAGAAGGTTAAATACTCGTCCCAGGCATTCCTCACCTACAGGAACGGAAATTGGACCACCTGTATCCAGAGCTTTGGCACCGCGCACCAGACCGTCAGTAGAATTCATGGCAATACATCTTACCACATCATCACCAACCTGCTGTGCAACCTCGGCAACCAGCTTTGCGCCATCATTATCAATCTCTATGGCATTGAGAAGAGGCGGCAGTTCATCGTGCGCAAAGCGGATATCCAGTACCGGACCGATAACCTGCACTACCTCGCCAATGTGTTTTTCACTCATGTTAGTAATCTCCTATCTGTTGGAAATTATATTAAAGACCTTCTGCACCTGCAACAATCTCCGTGATCTCCTGCGTGATGCTTGCCTGACGCGCTCTGTTGTAATAAAGGTTGAGCTGATCAATCATCTCTTCCGCATTACTTGTGGCAGCGTCCATAGCCATACGTCTGGCTGCCAGTTCACTTGCGGTACTTTCGCAGATACCACCATAAACCAGTCCTGCCAGATATTCCGGAACAATGGCATCAAATACTGTCTCTCCGTCCGGTTCATAGAGGATCAGATTCTTCGTCTCTATCTTACCGCCGCTTTCCTCTCTGATATCAGTCATAGGAAGCATGGAAAATACCTCCGGCTGCTGAGAAAGCATGGAATTAAAGACAGTATAGCATAATTCAATATGACCAAAGGTTCCTTTTCGAAATTCCGTGCAGAGCATATTTGCCATCTCAAAACAGTCCGCCACAGAAATACTTCCCACTTCTGCAAACTGTTCTGTCAGAGCTTCAATCTCTCTCTGGCAGAAATATTCTACTGCTTTCTTTCCAACCGGCAGAACCATGTAGTCCTTACCTTCAGCAGAAGCCTCCAGACATTTGAAAAGGTTTGCATTATATCCGCCTGCCAGTCCTCTGTCACCTGCGATCACTACATAGCAGGTTTTATTGTTGGAAGACTCTTTCGCATAAACGGATGAGAAATCTGTATTCTCCCTTGCAATCTCTTTCAATGTCTCATGAAGTTCTGTAAAGTACGGACGGCATACCTCTGCACGTTCCTTTGCCTTACGCAGTTTGGAGGATGCTACAAGCTCCATGGCCTTGGTAATCTGCATAGTACTCTGTACACTCTTGATACGCAGCTTTACCGCTTTCATATTCGAAGCCATACGATACCCTCCTAATCACTTTATTTCTCAGGTCTTGTATTCAGGAAGTTCTCTGTATACGCATCCAGTACGCTGCGAAGCTTCTGCTCTGTTTCCTGCTCCAGCTTACCTGTTGAGCGGATCTCCTGCATAACCTCTACGCCTGCTGCATCTGTATCCAGATAGGTATATAATCCTGATTCATATACATTTACATCTTCAACTTTTACTGATTCCAGAACACCCTTTGTAACCGCATAAAGGATTGCAACCTGCTTCTCTACAGGAACCGGTGCATTCTGGTTCTGTTTCAGAACTTCCACAATACGTGCACCCTGTTCCAGACGTGCCTTTGTATCAGCATCCAGATCAGAGCCAAACTGTGCGAAGCTCTGCAGCTCACGGTACTGGGAATAGATCAGTTTCAGTGTTCCTGCTACCTTCTTCATTGCCTTGATCTGCGCATCACCACCAACTCGTGATACGGAGATACCCGGGTTTACAGCAGGCATGATTCCTGAATGGAATAACTCTGTCTCCAGGAATATCTGTCCGTCTGTAATAGAAATAACGTTAGTAGGAATATAGGCAGATACGTCACCAGCCTGTGTTTCAATGATCGGCAGTGCTGTCATGGAACCGCCGCCATGTTCATCATCCAGCTTTGCTGCACGTTCCAGAAGTCTGGAATGCAGATAGAAAACATCACCCGGATATGCCTCACGTCCAGGCGGACGACGAATCAGCAGGGAAAGTGCACGGTATGCAACTGCATGCTTACTTAAATCATCATAAATGATCAGCACATCTTTTCCCTTATTCATAAAGTACTCGCCCATTGCACATCCTGAATAGGGTGCGATATACTGCAGTGGACTTGACTCAGATGCTGTAGCTGCCACAACAATAGTATAATCCATTGCGCCGTTTCTGGTCAGGTTCTCTACTAATGTAGCTACTGTGGAACGTTTCTGCCCGATGGCTACATAAATACAGATCACATCTTTTCCCTTCTGGTTAATAATGGTATCTGTGGCAATGGTAGTTTTACCGGTCTGACGGTCACCGATGATCAATTCTCGCTGTCCACGTCCGATGGGGATCATGGAGTCGATGGCTTTGATACCGGTCTGGAGAGGCTGATATACAGATCTTCTCTCACAGATTCCAGGTGCCTTGCTCTCGATTGGCCGGAATTCTTTTGTATCAATCGGGCCTGCTCCGTCAATTGGCTGTCCCAGTGCATTTACAACACGTCCAACCATAGCGTCGCCTACAGGTACAGACACCACCTTGCCTGTACGCTTTACGGTCTGACCCTCACCAATATTCTCATCTGAACCAAAGATTACGATAGAGACACTGTTCTCCTCCAGGTTCTGTGCCATACCAAAGCTTCCGTCCTCAAATTCCAGAAGCTCTCCTGACATACAGTTTACCAGTCCACTGGCTCTGGCGATACCGTCACCAACCATAAGGATCGTACCTGTCTCATTCTGTTGAATGGCATTTTCGTAATATTTTATCTGGCTTCGGATGACCTTGGATATTTCCTCAGGTTTTAATTGCATGTTTCCATTCCATCCTTTTATATTCTATTATTTTGCGCTGTCTGAATTAAAAAATTCAAAAATCTTTCATATCCATATGTCAAATACCCATACAATACGATTCTCAAATCTGGAATCCAGTTCCTTATACTACCATTTCATTCAGTTTCTTGGAAATACCGGAAATACGGCTCTGTACAGTACCGTCGAGCTGCACGCCCTCCAGTTCCACGCGAAGTCCGCCAAGGACGGATGCATCGGTCTTCTGGACCAGATACACTTTCTTTTCGCTTATCTTCTCAAGCTTCGCTTTCAGAGCTTCCATCTGAGTTTCACTGAGCTTCACTGCACTTGTCACTACTGCTTCTGCAATTCCATGTGCACTGTTATAGCGTCGGATAAACTCTTCGCAGCATCCGGCAAATTCTCTCAGAATCTTGCGCTCACACAATAATTTCATGAAATTCACCAGATATCTCTCTGCTTGCGCTCCGAAAGCCTCTTCGATCATCTTGAGTCTCTCTTCTTCAGGAATTGCCGGTTCTCCCAGCAATTTCAGATATCCCGGATTTTCCCTGAAAATCTGTCTGATCGCGATCATCTGCTCCATGATCTGTCCATCGAGCTTTTCTTCAGCGGCAAGGTCATACAGACTTCCGCCGTAAACTCTGGCAGTTTTTGTCATGATGCCTCACCCACATTCTCAATAAACTCGTCAATCAGTTTTGCATGATCTTCTTCATTAATTTCGCGCTCGATCACTTTTCCGGCAATCTCAACAGCCATACCGCCGATTTCTCCCTTGATCTCGTTGACTGCCTTACGTTTCTCCTGAGCAATGTCTTTCTCTGCCTTCTCTTTCATGGCAGTTACCTGACTGGAAGCCTCCTTAAGCATCTCTTCACTCTGGATAGCGGCTGTTTTCTGAGCTGTCATCACAATGTCGTTTGCTTTATTCTTGGCTTCCTGCATATTCTTTTCATATTCTGCTTTCATTGCCTGGGCTTCTTCCTTTGCCTTCACTGCATCCTGAATCTCTGCGTCTGCTTTCGCTTTACGCTTGTCCAGCATCTCATTGATCGGCTTGAAGAGGAAACGTTTGATCAGATATACCTGAATAAAAAGGTTGCAAATCGTCGCTATAAAATTCCACGGCACAATTCCAACTAATTCCTGTACCTGCATGTTTGTAACCTCCTGTCTATACTTATGCGGACCATCTTACGGCTGCTGCCGGGATCATCCACAAGTTCCATATTGATGCCACTTAATCTGTTATATCCGGCATCTTGGCTGTTTTTTATCAGCTCAGGAAGTTCATGAACATACCAGGTGCAACAAAGATAAGTAACAGACCGGTAACGAAACCGTAGATACCGGTTGTCTCTGCAATCGCACATCCAAGAAGCATGGTAGAAGTTACGTCGCCTTTGCACTCAGGCTGACGTCCGATTGCTTCCAGTGCTTTCGCTACTGCGTTACCTTCACCAATACCAGGGCCGATACCTGCGATAAGTGAACATCCTGCTCCAATTGCACAACCTGCTAATGCGATACCTTTTGCCAGTAACTGAAAATCCATAGTAAAACCCTCCTGTTAAATAATAATCTGCAGCTTTTTCCCCTTTGCTGCGGTATTTTATTTCTTCTGCTGTACTTTTTCAGCAGTCTTTTGGTTACCACCGCTGCCATTTCGCTCCTGCAGTGATACGGCCATAACCACGATCAACGGAAATCCCCTTTGTATCTTCCGCTAAAGTTTCTGCTACTCTTCTGCTGCGTTTGCAATATACATTACAGTCAGCATACAGAAAATGAACGCCTGCATGATTCCTGAAAACCAGTCAAAGTAGACGGACAGGATTGCAGGTACACCGACATCAAGAATCGGTATCTGTGACAGTACATCTCCCACTAAGCCAGGGATCAGTCCCAGAAGTGCGGAACTTGCAACTGCCAGTGCTCCATAAATAAGACCATTGATTACTACACCGGAAAGGATATTTCCAAAGTGACGACACGCCATACTGACGGGTGTTGCCAGTTCAGAAAGAATATTAAACGGTGTCATAACCGGGATCGGGGTTGTAAATCCTTTGAGATAGCCGCCAAATCCGCTGGTCTTGATCTTCTGTGCTGTGATCATGATGAAGACCACAACTGCCCATGCTGCCTCAGTTGAGAGGTCTGCTGTAGGGCTTCGAAGTCCCACAAGACTGATCAGGTTGGAAACAACACTTGTTGCAAAAAGTGCTGCAACAAATGGTATCAGGTATCTGAATTTCTCACCCATATTTCCGATTACAAAGCTGTTGGCTTTCTCCACAATGAGCTCAGCCACTGCCTGGCGCTTGGAAATATTCTCTTCTTTCAGATCGTGGGTGAGCCAGATACATAATCCTGTGATCAGAATCATAACCAGCCAGCTTATCACCATAGTTTCACTGATTCTTAATGGTCCAAGAAAAGGCACATCGATCGGCAACGTAAAGAATATCCTTGCCCCGGTAATATCCAACTCCATACTCTTTATTCACCTCCTGTCTTTACCGGTACTGTTTTCCGGTTTGATGAAACAGATATTTGTAATCTGCTGTTACTTCTTAGTATGAAAAATCCCTGCAATTTTAATTCCTGTTCCAGGAAATAAAAGAGGAACAATTCCAGCTACGAAATGAAAGCACGGAGCAACGATCGCGATGATCACCCAGAGCATCTGCAGTAAGGTTCTCTGGGAATAACTTGCCTTGATCCTCATTCTTGCAGTATCCTCATCAACTGCTGACGCTGCCTTCTGCACTGCAAGCCCCATAAAAAAGAAATTCAGGACCGCAACTGCTCCACCTGCAATCCCTCCCAGAAATATCGTATAGTCAAACGGTACCTTGCCTGGCATAAAAAGATGAAGTATTCCAAATACGACCCACATCAGTATGACCCCAATTCCTGTCATCATCATTACTCTTCCGGTCTCTTTCTTTACTGCCGGCTGCACATGATTCAATATACGCTCCATATAACTTTCTTTCTGCCTCCTGTGATGTTTTATAAATGTCTGTTAAAAGATATTTTATTTTTTTTCTTCTTATTCTCTTTCATCTGCTGTTTATTTATGGAAAGATAAAACTTATACGCCACTGTCACAGAGCCGCCCATTCCAAAGAAAAAACCGGGGATGAAAATCCAGCTCCCGACTCCTGTTTTCGAAACGATCAGCCAGCAGACCGCCAGACACAGCAGAAGCGGTGTGATAAGAGACAGTCCAAGCTGCGACAACATGGTGACATTTCTAAGGATCTCTGACCATTGTTTCATTCTTATCTCCTTTTTGCTTAATTTTTGCATATATTTTTTAGAATTTATAGTCAAATTTTACCATATATTCTTTAAAATTACAATCTCACCAGGCAATTTCATCAATTTTTTTGTCAATCCAATATTTTTTTGTTATTTTTGTGTCGTGTATGTGATTATATCATCAATATATATTTTTTTATATAGCCAAAATCTCCTGTCTGTCTATATTTAATCATATAAATCATTACTGTTTACATATTAAAAGCCTGTCCGAAAAACTTTGTTATATCACAGGAATATTACGGAATCTTTTTGCGAGTACAAAAAAAGCACGAAAACAATTCCTCACTGTTTTCATGCTTTCTCTTTCGTATATAAGTCTTATTCTACGTGTAATTCTATTCTGTATACAAATATGAACCGTACTCCGGATCATCCAGGCTGTCTGCGTCAATCCATGCAGGACTGCTCAGTACATTTTTCTCGATCACAACAGATTTCTTCGGCGCTGTTGTTTCAGCAGCTGCCCAGATTGTCTGATATCCCATGGCATATGGCTGCTGGGAAACAGTTCCCAGTTCCTCTCCGTTGCGGATCGCTTCCTGCTGTTTAGTAGTTGCATCAACACCTACCAGAGCCGGCGCATCATATTCGTCACTCTTCTCCAGGTCCAGATACATCTCTGTAATATCCGCATTGGTACAGAATACTCCATCCAGTTCCGGATATTTATCCAGAGTTTCCTGCATGGCAGTCTTCATATCGTCTACCTGGTCGGAATAGATGATTTCTACCACTTCAATATCTCCATAATTTCCGATATTATTTAAAAATCCCGAAACTCTGTCCTGTACACTCTTCGTCTTCTCCTGCGCGGAAAAAACTGCAACCCTGCCCACTTTACCGATACTTCTTCCCAGTTCATAGGCTGCCATTTTTCCAACCTGGAAATTATCGGTTCCACGGTATGCTTTTATCAGTTTCTTCTCCGATACATTGGAATCAAAAGCAACTACCGGAATTCCATTTTCCTTCGCATTCTCAAGCTGCGCCTGACAGGAATCCATATCCCCGGCTGAGATACACAGCACATCCGGGTTCTCTGCAAGTACCGCATCTATAGTATTGATCTGGCTTTCTACGTCCTCTTCATTATCAGGTCCCTCGAAGGTCATGGTGATCTGGTCATCTTTCTTGAAACTGTAAGCATCATTGATCGCTTTTACAGCATCTTCCATCCCCTTCTTCACCTGTTTCCAGTATTCGCCCTTCGTGGACTTACTTACCACTGCAATTCTGGCTCCGGACTGAATCTCTACGTCTGTATCAATTTCAGGAATTAACGGACTATTATCCTCATCCTCTACAGCCTCTGCTTCTGAATCAGCTTCCTCGATGGCATCTGCCACCAGGGGCTGGATCGTTTCCTCTACTTCCGCCTTACTACATCCGGCAAACATAGCTGCTGCCGCAAAACACATTACTGCTGCCGCCAATTTTCTCATTTTTCAATCTCCTCTTCCTGAAAATGCGAGTGTCTTTTTACTCCGAACAGCATTTGTTACTCTACAACTTCCTTTCTACATTATACACATTTTACAGGTTTCGTCCAGAGATTTTACACTTTTTTCACTTTTTATCCACATATCCTTCCATGTCAAAAGCCTTAAAACCTTCTCCCGCCGGTCTTACCCGAAACTGCATCTTCTTGCCAGTCAGCGGATGTCTGATCTCCAGCGCTGCGGAACACAGGCATAAAGGTTCCTGTCCTGTTTTCTCAGGATTATATTTGCGGTCTCCCACCAAAGGCATTCCGGCATTTGCCATCTGCACACGGATCTGATGGTGACGCCCTGTCTCCAGTCTGATTTCCAGAAGATTCCTCATCTCATCGACAGTTTCCTTAGTCTCCAGAAGTTTCCAGTAAAGCATAGCCTTTTTCGCACCGTCTGTTCCTTCCTTTACTGCCCGGGAGGTATTCGTCCTGCCGTCTTTCTTCAGCCAGTCCTCCAGTTCCCCCTCTTTTCCCGGCAGGTCGCCTGCAGTCACCGCCAGATAAGTCTTACGGATCTGTCCTGAAGTCATCTGCCTGTTCAATGCAGCCGCAGCTTTCGGATTCAAGGCAAAAACAACCACTCCTTCCACCGGCTGATCCAGTCGATGGATCACACCCAGATAGGGCATTTTCCCCGGCTGTTTCCGGGCAATATAATTCTTCAGCAGGCTCTCCAGATCCATATTTCCCACACCTGCACTCTGCACAGCGATCCCCGCCGGTTTATGGCAGACCAGTATCTCCTTATCTTCATAAATAATATAATCTCTCACATCTTTGATCCACATAAAAAAACTCTCCTTTTATGGAGAGTATAACGTAATCTCAAACTTCCTGCAACGAAAGTTTTCCAGATTATGAGGACGTCAAAGACGGTCATCACTTTTTACTTTTCCAGATTTCAAAAATGATGACCGTCTCAATGTTCTTCGTTATTCAATTTATTTTCCTCTTAGTATTCTTTCTATCTTATTATAGATTACTTTATAGAGTTCTGTATTCAATTTTTAATATAAAGATAAATTTTATGATTCTCTGATTCCCTGCTCATAATCCATATGATAATACTATCACTGGTTTTACTTAGAAAGTTTTATAGATTTAAATTATAATTTCACGGATTATAATTTAGATTTTATTTCGAAATATCGGATACACTTTTTCTCTCTATTCGTGATAAGCAATCATAAACCTAACTTCTTAGATTCCCAACTGTTTATTTATCCATTGTACTTTAACAGTTTCCAGAACACAAATGGCAGATGTTCCAATCCTCTTTGTAAAGTATCATTTGAAAAAGTACCTTAATATTTCTTATGTAATATCCCCGTACCTTTATGTACTCTCGATATTCTTCCGGTGCAAAGTTTCGATCTATATCCTCACTAATCTGATATACATCTCAGGATATCGTTCTCACCAACAATTTCTATGTTCCCCGAATCTCATCTTCCGGGCCAACTATTGAGCTGAGGGTTATACCCTTCAGAAAAATATTTCTTTACATATTCACTGAAATCTCTGTACCAGGTCCATGACGGTTGTTCAATATAAGATATCGCTTCTATAATCACCTAGGATACAATTTACTTTCCAAATCTGTGCGTATAATTCAATGGAAAATAATATTTCTTCACTTCAGAATGTATCCGGTCTTTCTCGCAGGAAACGCGACACCCATCATTCTTATATTGAGAATATTCACTAACTACTGTCCCAACGGAATCACCCAGCTCCTTTCTCACCTTTCATCCTTATTCATTGTAACTTATATAAATTATATATACTATGAATTGAATGAATTTCTTATTTAATTTCTCTGTTCCTTTGATGTACTTATCATACCACCCTCCCTCAAATTTGTCAATACATTTATTCGTATTTTTAATTATTTTTTATTATATTTTCTATTATTTCTGTATTAATTTCATAATATTTTCATATATTTCATATTTTTCAGACTTTTCATTCTATTGCCTTACACGTGGCGTCCCATAGGAACACGTCCCTATTGGTTCATTGGCGCCAAAAGCGCGGTCACCCCAAAGGCAACCGCGCTTCAACAAACACCCTATTTCCTATTATAATTAATCAAACATCCTTTAAGAATAATCTCCCTCTCATCATCCGTAAGCTCCCCAAGAGCCACCTCAAACTCCTTAAGACCATTCTCTCCAACAACAAACCCTCTGATCACATCATCCTTTTCTTCAACCGCCTTCCGGATCTCCGGGAAGAACAGATAATCTCCATTATTAAACGGCAATTCCCCTTCCTTGATCAGGAACGGAAGCATACCCCAGTTGATCAGATTGGAACGATATCTCTTCGTCGCATACTCATTGGCAATATTTGCCCAGCCGCCAAGCACCTTCTGGCAGGAAGCAGCCTGCTCACGTGCAGAACCATCTCCTGGTTTCACCGCAAAGATCGTACTTCCAACTCCCAGATTCTCCTTATTCACATCTGGATAATCCTTCTTGATCACATCCATCACAGGTTTCAGTTCCGGAAGAGCCTCTGCCGGACATTTTCCATCCTGGATCGCTTTCTGTGCCTTCTGAACCTCTTTCGCACGACCCACATAAGCAGGATCCTTTCTGGACAAAGTAAACTCAGCCAGTCCCAGCGGATTGGAACGATAAGAAGAAGTTTCACCGGACGGGATCAATTCATCTGTAGTAGTAACCGGATCATGGATTTCAGATACTACTTTCACGATCAAGTTCTCAGGTAAAGCTGCCATCTCCGGCCAGTCCTTGATATTCGGACCAAACTGGATCTCTACGCTTGGATCAGCCACACCTTTGCTGTCAAATACACGCTTCTCATAGATTGTCTTATCAAAGAAATATTTCTGACCTGTATAACCACCTGTATATTCCTCCGCAGAAGTCAGGAATCCTTTATTCGCTGCAGTAGCAGCAATAGAACGGGCATCCATCAGAGCTACAGAAGAAATCTGGCCATTCTGGATCTTGGAACCTTCACGGTTCGGGAAGTTTCTGGTTGTATGACGAATACTCAAAGCATTATTGGCCGGAGTATCACCTGCGCCGAAGCACGGACCGCAGAATGCCGTTTTCACAACTGCTCCTGTAGCCAACAAATCAGCCAGAACACCATTTTTCGCAAGTTCCATATAGATCGGTGTACTTGCCGGATATACACTTAAAGTAAACGCATCTGCACCAATGCTGCTTCCTCTCAGGATATCCGCAGCAGCACAGATATTCTCGAATCCACCACCTGCACAGCCTGCGATGATTCCCTGCTCTACATATAATTTACCGTCAATTACCTTGTCTCTTAATGTGTACGGGATTTTTCCATCCAGACTTACCTGCGCCTTTTTCTCTACATCAGCAAGAATATCATCCAGGTTGGCTTTCAGCTCATCAATGGTATATGTATTGCTTGGATGGAACGGCATAGCGATCATTGGTTTGATCTCACTCAGATCGATTTCCACACATCCATCGTAATAAGCTACATCACCCGGTTTCAGTTCTTTATAATCTTCACTTCTTCCGTGGATCTCATAGAACTCCCGAATCTTCTCATCTGTCTGCCAGATAGAAGACAGACAGGTTGTCTCAGTAGTCATAACATCCACACCGATACGGAAGTCTGCACTTAAATTAGCAACACCAGGTCCCACAAATTCCATTACTTTATTCTTCACATAACCGTTGGCAAAAACTTTTCCGATAATGGCAAGGGCTACGTCCTGCGGTCCTACGCCCGGACGAGGAGATCCTGTCAGATAAATGGCAACTACACCCGGCATATTGATATCATATGTCTGTGAAAGAAGCTGTTTAACCAGCTCAGGGCCGCCCTCTCCCATAGCCATGGTTCCCAGCGCACCATATCTGGTATGGCTGTCTGATCCCAGGATCATTTTGCCCCCTGCGGCAAGCATCTCTCTGGCGAACTGGTGAATTACTGCCTGATGAGGCGGAACATATACGCCGCCGTATTTCTTCGCACAGGTAAGTCCAAACATATGATCATCTTCATTGATGGTTCCGCCAACTGCGCAAAGGGAATTATGACAGTTGGTCAGTACATAAGGAACCGGGAATTTCTCAAGTCCTGAAGCACGTGCTGTCTGAATAATACCTACAAATGTAATATCATGAGAAGTCAGTTTATCAAATTTGATCTGGAGCTTTTCCATATTTCCGGAAGTATTATGAGATTCCAGGATAGAATAGGCGATGGTATTTTTCGCAGCTTCTTCTCTGGAAACCAGGATATCTGCCTGAGCCTCCGGTACGATTTTCTGGCCATTCATCAAATAGACACCGGTATCGTATAATTTCATTGTGTATCCTCCATTGTCGTTTTTTTGCATAGCCAATAAATACTTTGGCACGCTAATTTGCAGAAATATAAATTTATTATAGAGTATTTAAGAAGAATAATCAAGTACCATGTACCCTCGCCAGACATGAAAAGGGTAAAAAAAACCCTGGAAAGTAAGGAGTTCCACACTTTCCAGGGGATTGATAAATATCAGCCTTTAACAGCTCCTGATACCATACCTTTGATGATCTCTTTACTGAATGCAAAGTAAAGAACAACTACAGGCGCCATAGTGATCAGCATGGCTGCCATCTGTTTCGGATAGTCAGAAGCGAACTGTCCTTTGAACTGTGTCAGTGCCAGTGGTACTGTCTGCAGTCCTACGTCTTTCAGAAGAACCAGGGCGAATGAGAATTCATTCCAGCAACTGAATACCTGAATGATCGCGATAGTTGTAAGAATCGGGCGGCAGATTGGAAGAATAATAGTCCATAAAGTATGGGTAAAGTTACTTCCGTCAATCGCTGCAGCCTCTTCCAGTGAAACCGGAATTGTTTTTACATAACCTTCTACCAGGAAAATACCGATCGGAAGACCGAAAGATACGTATGGAAGAAGAAGTGTAAACCATCTGTTGTTGATTCCACATCTCTGGAATACTACATAAATAGGAACCAGAAGGGAATGAATCGGGATCAGCATACCCATCAGGAACATTACATACAGGATACGGTTCAGTTTGAAATGTACACGTGCCAGAATGTAACCTACAATGAAGCTGAATATAATGATAAGAACAATGGAAATCACAGTTGTTCTTACACTGTTCATCATAGACTGACCCAGATGATAATCTTTATTGCTGAGGATCTTTATGTAGTTGATCAGTGTAGGATTCTTTGGCAGACCCATGATGTCTGCATTAAATACACGTTTCTCTTTCAGAGAAGAATATGCCATCCACACGATCGGGAAAATACAGGAAAGGGAGAAGATGATCAGGATTACATTCATGATCACTGACGCGATCCCTTTTCTCACTTTATGAGTTTTAGGTACTGCGTTTGTATTCATAATCTTATGCCTCCTTTTCCCTGGTCAGATACTTAATGATGCCCTGTGATCCACCGATAACGATCAGTGACAATACGAAGATTGCTACGGAAATACAGCTACCATAACCCATGTTACTCTGGCTGAATGAAATCTGATATCCATACATCGCCATAACCATGGAAGCTGTACCTGGACCACCTTTTGTCATAACATAAATATTATCGAAAGCTTTCATATTACCTGCTACGCAAAGGGTAATACAAACAAGCATTGTGTTCTTAATCAACGGCAGAGTAATGTACCATGCTGTCTGGATACCATTAGCTCCGTCAATCTGTGCACTTTCAAAAATTTCTGTATCAATAGAAGAAATAGCAGAAAGAATAATTACCATATAATAACCAATGAACTGCCAGATCAGAGGAATCGTTACGCAAAGCATAACAATGTCTGAATTATTCAGCCAAACCTGACAGAGATCCGGTCTGCCGATAGCTTTCAGAAACCAGTTGATCAGACCATATTTGTTATGATAGATCATGTTCCAGATCAAACCAATACATACAGCTGCGATCGTACTTGGGAAGAAACCGAATGTACGATGCATTCCTTTCAGTTTCGTGGATTTCGCATTTACCATAAGTACCAGGATAAACGCAATACCAACCTGTCCGATGATACAAGCGATTACCAGATAAATATTATGTCCAAATGACTGCCAGAATGTGGAATCATGAATCAGCTGAACATAGTTTGTCAATCCGTTAAATGTCTTCTGCGGGCCGCCTTTCCATTCGAAAAAGCTGTATACAAGTGCTGTTACCAATGGAACAAATACTGTGAAAACAAACATGGCAACAGGCAGACACAAATATAAGAAAAGCGTCTTCTTTTTAGGTTTAATTGTAGTCAACATACGCTGTACCTCTCTTTCATAACCACACAAAACCGTTCCGCCCACCACTGTGGGCAGAACGGTCAGTGTTTATAGATTTATATTTCTTTCAAATCTATTAATAGTTCTCTTCGTATGCTTTCTGAGCATCTGCTGCTACATCTTCCGGAGACATTTCACCATTCATCATAGTCTGGAGGTCTGTGTTAAGAACATCCCATACAGCGCTGTTGATGTAGGAATCATAGATTTCACATTTTGTTGTGTCAACATAAGAATAGTTGTAGAAATCCTGTGTTATCTGGTCAAATTTGCTCAGGTCAACATCGTCTGTCTTTGTTAATCCACTCAGTGCATAGTTCTCTGCTACATATGTAGAGAATGCAGGTCCTGTAACTTCCTGTGCAAGATCGATAGCTGCTGCTAATTTATCAGGATCATCAGCAACCTTAGGATTGATTGCTACTGCATATCCAAGACCAATGTTCTGAGAATCAGGATCTTCTGTTGCATCTGCAGGCTGTGGAAGAACTGCAAATCCGATGTTATTGAATTTCTCTTCGTCACTGTCTTTCAGAGTTGCTGCGATGTAAGATTCATCCCAGTTACCGCCGATGAATGCTGCTGCATCACCAGAGATGTAGTATTCACGAGCGTCTTCGTTTGTTACAGAGTTATAATCTTCATTAAAGATATCTGTTTCTGTGAACAGATGCTGTGTTTCTGTAAGAGCCTTTACAAATGCTTCATCTGTAAATGCGGCACCGCTCTTGTCAATTAAGCTCTGGAACCAATCTTTACCGGTGTATCTGTCACCTAATGTTGATAACCAGTCACTGTTTGCCTGCCATTTACCGCCGTTACCAAATGCGATTGTATCAATGCCCTGATCTTTGAAATATTCGGATGCTTTTTCAACATCTTCCCATGTTGATGGGAATTCATCGTATCCGGCTTCTTTCCACATTGCTTTATCATAGATAACTACTGTACAGGTACCACCTGTCAGTACAGGATATCCATAAAGTTTGTCGCCATCTTTAAATGGTGTAAAGTAATCCTGATCATACTGATCATAGTACGGAGAAGCTTTAATGGTATCTGTCAGATCCATGATCAGTCCCTGCTCAGCCCATGCTTTTGTGTTCATACCCTGAAGTAAGAATACGTCCGGAAGGTTATCTGCTGCTGCAAGAGTAGCGATCTGAGTCTTGTACTCAGCGTTTGCAAGTACGTTCTCGTTCAGTGTGATATCCGGATGAGCTTCCTGCCATGCAGCTAATACTGTACGGAATCCATCAGAACCGCCATTTCCTTCTGATTCCTCAGATGTGGAATAATGCATGATCTCCAGCTCGCCCTTGTAAGCCAGATCGCTCTTAGCAACATCTGTTGCTGCGCTAACGCCTACAGCACCTACCATTGATGTAACTGTTGCTGTTGCCAGGGCAACTGCCATAATCTTTTTTTTCATTGTGTGTCCTCCTTTTAAATTAAAAATAATTTCGTTCGTGTGGAGATGTCTCTCAATTTACTTTCGAAACACTCTTTTCGATTAAGCTTTTTTTGAATTGAATTTACTTAATCGTTTTCTTTCCTTTATTAAACAGCAGTTTACCCAATTTGTCAATGGGTTTTTTGCTTAAATTATGCGGTTTGTATAATCTGCTACATATTTAGTCTATGTTTTTGGTTATTTATTCTTAACAGATTTTCGTATTCTTTTGTTTGTTTTTTATTTTTTTCGACATTTTGCGTATTTTTACTCTGTTTTGCAAACTTTAACGTAATCGTTTTCGTTAATAATTTAGCGCATTTTCTCCATAATTCCTACTGCTGCACCCAGATTTCCTCCATTTGCCAGAAGTTCCCTGACTTTTCTCTGAAGTGAAGTATTTTCGGGCAATTCCTGTACCGGAGTATCCGCTTTCGCACCAAAGAGCCATTCCATGTATTCTTTGTCATCCGGAAGATCCTCTAAGATGCGAAAACGTTTTTGAAATTTCGCGATATTTGATGTCTCTTTTACAATCTCGCCCAGCCTCGGGGAAAGAAGCCAGGATTCGCAGAAATATTCCACATCTTTATAATCAGGATAAAACTCTGCCATAAATTCTTCTGCCTGCTTCAGGGATTCATCCACTTTCTCCGGCGTAAATTCCGCATCCGATGGAATATGAACACTCACTGCATTTCTGCCCTGGGACTGTGTCAGCTCATACTCCAGCTCCCCGATCCTGAAAAGCACCATATTAATCTGACGGTGAGTCCACCAGCCGCGATCGAATTCCGCCTTACCGGTTCTATCCTTGCATTCCTTAATGAAACGGGTGAAACACTTCATGGTGTCTGTGAAGATTTTCTCGTCTATTCCCTTGTTCAGGTATTTTGTGTGAGTTTCGCAGACACGTAGGAGTTGGGAGGTGAGGTCAGCGGGGACGGTGTTTTTGTTTTGGGCTTTCATTTGTTTTTCTTCATCCAATACTCTTTCGGTGACATCCTGTGGAAGATTGATTTCTTTGCATAATTCTGATAATTTCATGAAATGAGCTCCTTTTCTGTAAATGCTTGATTTTTTCTATATTCTATTGTGAGGTGTGGGCAACTGGTATATCAGGGTAGAAATCCTGTATAATTTCTGTAGTCCACCGAGGCTGGAAAATCTGTCTCATAAAATAAAAATCCTACCCTGCAGAGGAATCATTGGTATTAACGCAAGACTCTCTGTCGGATAGAATTTGTTTATTTATTATGTGGGACAGTGAAAAGGCCAGAAAACTCCGTCCCTATTAATCTAATTTAATCAGAAAATTGTATGGAATCCCCTGATGAAGGTTAAGAATATCTTCTGTGCAAACAATCTCACCATCATCCGGAGCATAATAAATACTTTTCACCATTTTACTACTGTTCAACGCATAACGGCCGGTAATACCCGGAGTAGACCGAACCATAATCCATTTCTTTTTTCCACTCACCCTTAAAGTTGTCATTTCTTCAGTCTTTATCTCTGCCGGATCTTTACTTCCCAAAACGACACTCTTAGTATCTTCAAATATTTTTCCGGTTGCAGGTTCATTTAGCGTAGCATGATAGATTCTCCGAACAGTTTTTTCTGACTCTTTTTCATCCTCATACTTCACATCCAGATCATATTGCCCATTCGATTTATCCAATATTTTTTCTGATCCATCTGAATATATAAGCGTCACTGAATAAACCTTAAGAGTATTTAAGTATTTCGCAAACCTAGCTGGAACAGTTTCCAGATCCTGATCCAGTTCCAGTTTTACAGAAGTGAGTATTACTTCTTCCGATTCGCTCTGATCCTGTGAATCTGTCGAATATCCACTGTCTGAATCTCCTGTCTCTTCTTCTGCAGGTGTTTCATTCTTTTGATTCTGCCCGGTTACTATCCTCGATGTATACCCAAGTTTTTCATAGTTCTCTGCATTGAAAATTGTAAGAACATAATCTGAAGAAGGCTTCAAATTTAAACAAAGCTCTGTGTCATTTTCATTAAAATCCATTATATCCTGCACAGGTTCCTGATCCACTACGCTGTTCTTCTCCGAATCAAAGAGGTACAAAACCACATCTGATTCTCTCAATACCTGATTAAAAGAAATTGTATACGTCACTTCTGAATCGTTTTTGATATGAAGAAGATAAAGATCACTGTAAGAATTCAATAAGAAAATATTCTCCTGTTCCTGAACGGGTAAAAAATCTGAAAATGGCATAACTACACTTTTTTGCGGAAGTACAATCTCTGTCTGTTCCTCTATGGTGTTCTCCGTATTTCCTTCAGCATCTATAATATCCTGAAAATCCTGTGTTTCTTCAACATTCTGATTTTCTGCATTTCCGTATGCTGTATCTTCTGTATTTTCCTCTCCATCCGGCAGTCCGGCAATATCCTGATCTGTTGTATCTTCCGGTTCTGTGTCTTCATCTGCCGAAAATTCCTCAGCCATTACAACCATCCCTGTATTTACATTCATTGCATTTATCATAAATCCGTAAGATAACAAAACTGCCCCCATACGAAGAAGCGACTTTTTCTTCACCCTTGATCATCTCCTAAATCATTCATCATATTAATAGGATAATAACATTTTTTCTTTCATTTTACAAGAATGCTGATTTCATTATCCTACCACGAAATGAACAAAGCCCCTCCATTTGCGTCTGGATAAGTTCTTCCCGACAGCCAATAAAAATTATGAGGACAGGGGCAGCACTGCCGCTATTTTTGTTTGAACACATCTGATAAATCTACTGTTCTTTTTCCATCTTTGGACTTGCCGAAAAACAGTCATCCGGTATTTTCGTCAGACTTTCCGGCATATCTACCTGCTCCAGATTATCACAGAAGGAAGCAAATGCTGACGGTAATTCCGTTATCCCTTCACCCAATGTGATCTTTTTGATTTTTGATCCGGAAAAGGTTCCGAATCCTTCGAAAATACATTCCTTTCCAAAGACAGCTTCCTCAAATCCAGTGTCCATGAAGCAACAGCCTTTTACTGTTGAACCATCTCCTATATGTATGTATCCCCCGGCTCCTGCCCCACTGAAAGCGGAATCCCAAAGATAATTTTCACTGGCAGGCAGTTCCACGTCTCTCAAGGCTACACAATCTCTGAATGCAGATCCGTCAATTTCTACTGCCTGATTACCAAAAACCACAGTTTCCAGACTGGTACAGCCTGAAAAAGCATAGCCTCCAATCCAGGTCAGAGAATCCGGAAGTGTTATTTTTTTCAGACCGGTGCAGCCCTCAAATGCTGAAACATCAATATAGCGCATTCCCTCCGGAACTTCAACAGAAGTAATCTTTGTATTATCCTTAAATGCCAGTCTAGCAACACCATTCATTACCGTGTCTTCAATGCTGGAAGGCAGAACAAGCTCCGTTCCTTCTCCTGTATAACCACTCAGCTCCTCATAGCCATTTTTCTCATAGCCGCCATTATCCTGCTGTTCCTCCTCAAGCTGTTCCAGGTCAATCTCCAGACTTTCCAGCAATGTTTTCATCTCTTCCCTGTCCAGGAATTTCCAGAGTTCTTCTTCCAGACAATCAGGAATGCTCACCAGTATGCTTAAAATATACTGATCTGTCAGATCTCTGTAAAGAGTAATGTCTCCTTCCTCCCTGCGGCATGCCACATAGTAATGGCTTTCTCCCACATCTGTTTCTTTTATTTCTCCGTCTGCCTTTCTTTCTGCATTTTTCTTTGCATCCGGGAAGTGGACGATCTGAATATTCAGGTTACCCTCATAAGCACAATGAATCTTTCCATTCACAAAGAACTCTGCATATTCTCTGCCCTGCCACCGGGTTGGCAGTTTCACGGAAATTCCTTTGGCAGTCACCTCTTCATACTCAATTCCTTCCTGGAATTTTATTCCCTTCATCACAGTCTGTATCAGCTTATCTTCCATCACAGTATAGATATCATCAAAACGCTCTGTTGTTTTTACTTCAATCTTCAGACCATCCCAGTTTCCTACATAATGATCCTCATATTTCAGAATTGCAGCATATTCTCCGCTTCCCAGATATACTGCAGTCTGATCCGGTCCGTTTTTAGCTTCATCCAGATTAGAGCTGAATACAATTGCATTCATACCGCTGATGGTGGTTTCTTCTGTTTTTACCTGCTTTGCGCCTCCTTCACGGGCATTCTGTGCATATTCAAGCTCCGTAATGCGATTAGAAAGCTGTCCCGCTGTTATGGGAGCAAGTGTCATTGTCCATTTCCCATCTGGATCTGTAAATTCCAGATAGCTCTCTTTTTCTGTCGGTTCTTCTGCTTCATAGGGAAGAGTAACCGTAAATTTCCCCTCCACATAATCATATTCTTTATACTCCGGCAGCGGTGTGGGTGTTGCCGTAGGTGCAGGAGTTGCTGTGGGCGCTGCTTCTTCAGGCTTTTTCTCACCACATGCACACAAAAGACAAACACACAAAAATACAATCGGAAGCATCACTCTTTTTAAACTTTTCATAGCTTTCTCCTTTCTGAATCCTTCCTTTAGTTACATAACCATTTTCCTCCTCTCACTCATAGAGCTTTTATCATGAGTTAAGGCGCTGTCCGCAATATTCACAATTGCTCAGACGTCCTTTTATTACCTGATTTTTTGCACCGCAGCTGGCACAGGTAACTGTAATATAAATCTTTTCATTTACACGTCTGTTTGGTGCAGTAATCATAATATAATTTCCTTCTCTGTCTATCTGGATATTCCGGATATATCCCCTGGCAATAAATTTTTCCAGATTTTTTACTGCACCTTTTCCCAGCTCCTGTTCAAGTTTTTCAAATGAGACCGTATTCTGGGCATAAGATTCAAACCAGCAGGCAATTTCCCTGGCTTTTTTCTTCCGTAATGCTTTCTGAACTTCCCTGAAAGTCGGATATAAAAATAACAGACAGAGCAGAATCTCTGTTGCTGCCATTCCCCAGCGTCCTTCACCAATATACTTCTCCGATGCACCAATGGCTCCCAGGGAGAAAAGTATGCAGAAGCCACAAAGAACCCACTTCAGTTTCCCCAACACCCCTGCTTTTTTATTTTTTTCTGTCAAAAAATCATTCATGTCTGTTTCCTCTTTCTCTGATTAATCAAAATTCTATAATATGTTGGTGAAGCTTCTGTCAGCCTGCCCCCAGCAGAATCCATGCATCACCTGACGGATCATAATAATAAACCACATTGTCTCCTACTGCATAATAATGTTCTTTTGTAAAATGATCCTCGTGATCCGTTCCCAGAACAAATACCGGACAATTTCTTCCTTCAATGTACTCCTCAGTACCTGTATACCACAAAGACATCCCAAGACCAAGGTAATAGCTGACTTCATCTGTTTCTGAAAGCTGTTCTCTGGCAATCCTGATATCCAGTTCCGAATCATACCCGGGATCACACTCATCCCAATTATAATATATGGAGAAATCATAGCAGTGAGTTTCTGCTGCAAGATGACCATCCTTTAACGACACCATCGGATGGTATTGCACACTCATATTCTGCTTCTGTACAGAAACCATCACATTGGAATGAATCTCACTCACATTGCAGCGCAGGATAATGATTTCATTCTCCTGCCCCGTATAATATGGGGCATTCAGATCATCCAGATATTCCCCTTCTTCCGTAGGCTGAGCCGGATAAACGCTGACCCTGCAGTCATCCCCCGGGACAATGGCATAAATTTCATATCCCCCTGCATCAACCACTGTTCCATCCTGTAAAAAAGGATACGCAGCTGCCACTTCTCCCTGTCTGGTATATTCAAGTATCTCTGCTGCCTCTGCACCTTCATAGGTATATCCCAGAAATGCCATTCCGGCCTGACATTCATTTTCCCTGATAATGTCCTGCAGAATTGCCAGATTCTCATCTGCCCCAGGTGCTCTGGCAAATACTTCTCTCATACCTCCGCCATGGATACCAACAGAAAACAGTACCGCACAAATACATACAACAACCGAATATTTTTTCATACTCTCATCTCCCTTCTTGTCAAACAGACATTTGCACTCCGCTTCGCTTTCTGCTCATAACAGAATAACTTCGCAGTTTATCAGATTTCTATTTTAATGTAGTTACGATCAGTTTACTTTCCAATGCTGCCGCTATCAGGTCTTCTTTACAGCTGTATCCTGCCCTGGTGATCATTTCCTGAAAATTCCATCTCACCCCGGAGGTAGAGCATTTCATTTCCCTGGCAATCTCTGAATATGACATTCCACGGATATACAGGCGGAGCATCTCAATCTGCCTGGGACTGATATCGCCGCTTGTGATCCAGTTAAGCTCCACCTTCGGTGTCACATCCGGAAATACATGCTCACCATTTAAAGTTCTGTGGATCACACTCCGTATTTCCTCTTCCCCGTGATCCTTATACCAGAGACTGTCTGCGCATCCACTTTTTGCTCTCTCCAGCACCTTGGGATCAATCAGGGAAGTAACGATCAATACCTTTGTATAGGGATGCTTCTCCCTGATCTCTTTTCCGGCACTGAGCCCATCATGATTATGAAACGTCTGCACATCCATGATCACAAGATCAATTGCCGAATAACCACAGATTTTTACAGCTTCACGTGCATCTGACACTGTCTGGACATGTCGGAATTCCGGCTCCTGCATAATAATATATTCAAAATACTTCTGCATGATCTTTTGATCTTCTACTATCAATATCCGTACCATCGAATCCCATCCTTTCTGCCAGAGGCATTTTCAATATCAGACAAAACTCAGGGGAAAAAGAAACCTGCATCCTGCATTTTCCTGATTCAGCGGCCTTTCTCAGCGCAGATAAACCACCGCCCTCTTCCGCATTTCTGTCAGGTGCCTCTCCATCATTGGTGATCCGGATGCTGTATTCATCTGCACCTTTGTCTATCTTCACCCAAACAGTACTGCCATGGGCATGTCTGGCACAGTTTGTCACACATTCACGGATTGCTCTGTCTGTCAGTAACCTGTAAGATGTATGCAGCGGAAAGTTCCCACTGATCTGAACTGAAATTCCAAGCTCTTCTGCATGTCTGATCGTATCCTTATATACTTCTTCCATACTCTCAACAGCAGAACCGGTAAGAATATAAACCAGATGTTTCAATACAGACAACTGTTTATCCATTTTATCCGGATCTTCTTTTCTTTCCAGTATTCTGCGTATTGACAGAAGGCTTCGTCCAAAATTGTCATGAACCTGCATTTTCATGACAAGCGTCTCCTGCTCTCTGATTTTATCTCCGATTTTTTCGTACATTTCCTCCAGCTTATGATTCAGGATTTCCAGCTTTTCATTGTTTACCCTGATCTTTTCACCATTGTAATAAATTTCTGATACATTAACTGCCACTGTCTGCAGATATCCTGCACAATCCGGCTCCTGCAGACCATATTCCTGAAACATCCAGACAGAACCATCAGGAAAATAAAACACATTGCTGTCTTTGCTCAATCTGCAAAGACCTCCCGATTCAGGTTCCCCACTCATTGCTTTCCTTAATGCTTCATAATCCTGCAGATAAGAACCTGTCATGATTCTGCTCAGTTCCTGCATCTTGGTATTACACAAAACAATCCTTCCAAGAGGATCCGAAAAACAGACTCCACAGGGAACGTCATTCACAGCCTCATTCACAGACCAGTAAGACAGAGAATGATGATATCTGCGTCTCTCGCTCCGGATTGCCCAGCAAAGATAAAGCAATAATCCTATAACCACCGTCATTAAAACGCTGAACGGATACCCCTGAAGCATTGGCTGATAGAAACTTTCTCCCAGACAATATCTGTGATCATTCATCAGAACGCCCATAAACATAAAAGAAACAGCAAAGACAGCCACTGCCGTTACGATTTTCTTTTTTCCGGAAAAACAGGTGATTCTTACCAACAGGAGAATTAGTTCCAAAACCAGGCAGATTTCAAAAAGAATCATCAGAAAATCCTGCATTGCCATACCGCATTCCACAAAATCGATCATCTTCCGCCTCTCTTTCTGAAGACGATACAACTGATAAACCATTCGTTTTCATCTTCCTGCTGCACTTTTAATTCCGGTCTTTCTGACATGACTCCACGCAGATCCACCTCTGATACAATATGAACAGAGATCCGCAGAGCATCATCCATCTGTGATACACGGTAAAAAACAGATTGCATGATATCAACCAATCGTTCCACAAGCCATTCAAAGGTGTCATAGCATTTTAGTATATCATCTGCATTCAGCTGCACATCCACATTTTCCACGTAGTAAGCAGCCCGGATCCTGCATAATTTTAAGCTGTCACAGGATTCTGCCAGACTTTGTCTGAGATCTTCCATTGTAAGCAGATTTCCATCTGATGCATATTGTGTCAGTACCAGATTCTTTCTCCGCTTCAAATATGTGCCAACAACTACAATTTTACCGAGAATCCGATCATATTGTTCCCTTGATTCTGTCCGTTCCAGCTCATCCATAAACTGTGACAGCAATTCCAGCTGACCGGCGGTCTGATTCTGTATCATATTTAACAGACGGTTCTGTTCTTCTGTCTTTCTCCGCTCAGCCTCTTTCTGATAAGCTTTCTGTAACAGACGGTTTCTGGCAGTCAGTTCCTCCTGCTGTTCCCGAATATCCTGATACTGATCCAGCAGTACCGAAATATCCTCTGACCAAAACAAATGTCCTCCCCTTATAGGAATATGGTTGATCCGGATTCCCTGTTCCTGTACTGATGATCTGTCTATTATGATTTTACGCAGTTCAGACGACAGCTCCGGGAAATCGCCGGAATGATAATAGCGCTGAAAAGAATGATCCGTAATCTCTGCATCCAGTCCTCCGGAAGTCTGGAATAATTCAAAATATCGATTATTGGTCTGTATCAATCCACATAATATACATCCCTGAAAAATTGCTGCCATTAAAAGGCAGCACACTGCCGTCATATCCCCTGCAATAATTTTGATGAAAGGCAGGCGGAGTATATTTCCGATATTCCATCCCAGAAGCAATATTCCCGGAATCACCGGCAGCCAGAACTGTTTCTTTCCCGGAATTCTGCTTTTTCTGATCAGAATAATTTCCATCCCTGTCAGACAGATCAAGATCCATCCCTGAATCACCATAAAAACAATGCCATAGCTGTAATCTTCATCCGAAAATGGGGGCTGTTTGAAAAAACGAAATACCAGCTGATGCAAATCATTTGTAAAAACACTTACGATCAATATCGCTGCCACAGTCAACAGAATTATAACCTTTCTGACCGTTTTCTCTTCCTCCTTTTCGCCCAAAAACATTGCTGCTGCCAAACCCAGAACCGGAATCAGAATCATTGGAATATAATATAGATACCAGCAGATATGTTCTCCAAGAGGATCATGAAGAATATGAAATTTCACTGTCCGCACAAAGAACCAGAATACCATCAGACAGCCAATTGCAGTCAGGCATCTGCGCGTTTTTCTATGTACTACATGCTTTTCCAGATAAATCACCCAGGCACAGTACATTCCCAGATAAATACAGTTACGGCACTGATCTGCCAGATTTCTCATAAAAACATTTTCCGGTCTCGCCTGCCTGCAGAAATAAGCCAGCAACACACTTATCAAAATCACTCCATATGACAGAGCCCTCTTTTTACTGTATGTCATGAAAATTCCTCTTTCATCGGAGCGGGTTTGAAAAATGCTTTACGCAAGATGTGCGTCACAATTTGCGGGAATGATTTTTCAAACACACCCAACCTATTTTTGTAATAATTATACTATAAAGCACTATTTTATCATATAGTTTTCAGAAGAATCATCTATTTTCAGAGTTTTTATCACAAACAGAGTGAACAATCCTGTCCACTCTGTTTCCCATTGCTTAAAATGGTCTTGGCTGACCACAGTATTCACAAAACTTTCCGGTATTCTCTGCACCGCACTGGCATTTCCACGAACTGTTATTCTGTTGCATTCCTCCGGTCATGTTCGTTTCTGACATTCCCGTCTGCTGCATTCCTCCGTTCATGTTCATTCCGGACATTCCGGGCTGCATTCCTCCGTTCATGTTCATTCCCGGCATTCCAGACTGCATCCCTCCGTTCATATTCATTCCGGGCATCCCGGGCTGCATTCCCACATTCATGTTCATCCCGGGCATCCCAGACTGCATCCCTCCGTTCATGTTCATCCCGGTCATTCCAGGCTGCATTCCCGCATTCATGTTCATTCCTGACATCCCGGGCTGCATTCCCGCATTCATATTCATCCCGGGCATCCCAGACTGCATCCCTCCGTTCATGTTCATTCCCGGCATCCCAGGCTGCATTCCTCCGTTCATGTTCATTCCCGGCATTCCGGGCTGCATCCCTCCATTCATGTTCATTCCTGGCATTCCGGGCTGCATTCCCGCTGCATTTGGTGTCAGTGCCGCAATAATCTGATAAGCGGTCTGCTCCACTTCCATCAGTTCTCTTCTTTTGTCACTGCTTATGGAGAAAGTATTCAGGCGAAAATCCATATCATCAAACCACTGAGTTCTCACTTTAATACGCATGGTATAATCAAATTCATATTTATATACCGGAGGCTGATAACTTACAGTTTCTCCATCCTTTGTATATGTTTCCTCATGCTGCTGTTGATCTACATCAACTCTGCACTGTACAATGGCTGATAAAGGAACTATGTCCGGGTTTTCATTGACATCCAGTTTCCGTGCAACAGTAAAATTCCCCTTATTATCATCAATAAAAACATTGTAATTTCTGGTATTGATCTGACGGGTTATACAAAAGTCCATTACCGCTTTTTTGTTTTTTTCACGATATTCCAGCTGACGTTTGATATCCTCTACTGTACTGTGCCGCCGCTCCTCAAACCATGGTGATAATTTTTTCGCACAATCCTTACACAGATTTCCGTCATCCAGTTTTCGATTTCCCAATAACCCAATTTTCTCTCCGCAGATGTCACAGATTTTCTTATCAAATAATCCCATACCCTATCCTCCTTTTTTATCTGAAAACCCATACTGCCGCCCCGGAATGGTGCGGCAGTATTTTACCTTATTCTGTAACAACTATTTTTTCAAAATATGTCTTTACGGAAAAATCATCTTCACCGGTTTCAGCATCGTCTGCTTCTTCGCCGTCATCAGATTCCTCTGCATCGTCTTCTGCTATCAAACACAGTTTTCCATCATCCAGTAAATTGAACTTCATATTATCAAGACTGAAAAACATAGTTCCTGCCTCATCCTCTGTTACAGCCTTTAATACCAGTGCGTTTCCTTCCACGTCGCCCTGAAGTTCTACTTTTGTCTCTTCTCCGCTCTCTATTAAGATAATTTCAGCCTTTCCGTCTTCCACAGACATACTCATTTCAAATCCTGTAAAGTCAGCATTAACCGGCATCTGCATTCCAAATGCTTCCATCAGAGTACAGCTCCATTCTCCTTCAAAATCCTTCATAGTTGGATTTTCTACCGGTTTGCCCGGTACATAAGGCTCATACTCTTCCTTTTCCTGACTCAGGATCATTGTCGTTCCATCTGCTGTTAAGGTTATCTTACCGTCCTTGTACTCACATTCTTCTGTCTGATCATTATGAGTCATCAGAATTTTATCATTTTCTATTTTCCACTCTGATTCATCTACTTCAGGCTCTTCCCCATAAACAGAACTTGTTGTTTCCATTTTACCGTCTTCTTTAATGTCCACGGTCACTTCCATTCCCATTGCCCCCGGATGAAAGGATGCACCTTCGCCCATAGAAAGCTCATTTACATACCAGGTTCCAATAACATCCTTTTCTTCAAGGGCATAAACACTTACGCTCATAAAGCCTGCCATTAAGACTCCTACTGTTCCTGCCATCCACAACCTCATTTTTTTACTCATACAAACATCTCCTTTCTTTTTTAATGTACTCCTCGGACTCTTTTTTACTTAATTTTGTGAGAAGATTTTTTGTTTATCTACATTATACGTGAACGCTCAGATATTTACACTAGCACTTCTGACAGTATGCATGTAATTTTTTGGATAAATTAAAACCTGCTGAAAAGTTTTTAACTTTTCTCAGCAGGTTCATTAAAATACTTTCTGTTTTGGCGCATTCTCTCCAGATTTTCCAGAATTATATCTGCGCTGATTGGTTTGGCAATATGAGCGTTCATACCCGCCTTGATTGCCTTTTTACGGTCTTCTTCAAAAGCATTGGCAGTCATCGCAATGATTGGTATATTTGCGCATTTCGGATCATTCAATGTACGGATTTCCCGGGTTGCGGTGTATCCATCCATCTTCGGCATCTGAATATCCATGAAGATCAGATCATATTTTCTGCCTTCTACAGATGACATGATATTCACAGCATCTGTACCATCCTCAACGCAATCCACATCCAGACCAATTTCCTCCATGATCGCTGTTGCGATCTCCCGGTTCAGCTCATTATCCTCTACAAGAAGAACTTTCTTCCCTTCATAACGCCTCTGGATTTCTGCCCGGATTTTCTGCTTCTCATTCTTAAGGGGCTCTCTTTGCTCCGGATCAGGTTCCTCCTTCACAGTCGTCCCTGATATTTCACATTCAAGCATAACCGTAAACTCCGTTCCCCTTCCAACTTCGCTTTCAACCTGAATCGTACCGCCCAGCATATCCACAATGTTTTTGGTAATTGCCATTCCGAGACCGGTTCCTCCTATTCCATTCTCCGTAACGGTATGTTCTCTTGTAAATGAGTCAAACACCTGCTCCCTGAACTCCGGCGACATCCCGATTCCATTATCCTTCACACTGAATACCACTGTTGTACATCCGTCTCTTCTGCATGGTTTCTCAGAAACACGAATGTTAACCGTACCCCCAACCGGTGTAAATTTCACAGCATTACTGCTGATATTCAAAAGCACCTGCGTCAGGCGCAACTTGTCGGTAATAATATCTTCATGGAGTACATCCTGTGTATCAATATACAGCTCCTGCTGTTTAGAATGTACAGATTCCTGTATAATTGTTTTTAAGTCATGCAGGATATCCGGCAGGTGTACAACTGTATATTCAATCCGTACGGAACCGTTCTCGATTCTGCTCATATCCAGCACATCATTGATCAGGCTGAGCAGATGCTGACCGGATATATGGATCTTTTTCAGATAATCCAGAACAAGCTCCTTATTGTCGATATGTGCTGTCGCAAGCGCAGTAAATCCAATGACCGCATTCATCGGCGTGCGGATATCATGAGACATATTATTCAGAAACACAGTTTTCGCCCTGTTCGCATGTTCTGCAGCCGCAAGTGCATTTCTCAGATTCCTATCTTGCGCAATCTCACGTTCTTTTTCTTCTGTCACATCACGATTCGCAACCAGAACTGTACACAGTTTCCCATCTTTATCATATCCCTGTGGCACAATGATCATTGTCATCCATCTTTCATCCACTGTCCGGGCTGTAAAACTCAGCGTTTCACGTTCTTCCAGACGCTTTGCCACCGTACTTATATCGACAAATTTCCAATATGCCTCCTGAAATGGCTCTGCAATCACCTGCCTTATAAGTTCTTCCTGATGCGCTTTGGAAAGCACATCCCCTTTCTGATCCGGCTTCACATTCTCTGAAGATTTCAGGATTTCGATTTCCTCTGTTTTTAGATTCACAAGAGAGATAGAGGAATATGCATGCCCCAGTGCATTAATCACCCGAAGTCTTTTCTGGTCCTGAAGGATACTTCTCTTTTCTGTTCTGCTCCTGCTCACTCGGTAAAGTAAGAAAAGAAGCAGCGCAAGCAGCACATAAATCACACATATAATATTTCGTGTGATGTACACCTGACTTTCCGGGAAAAAGATATATGCATCGTAGTCTTTGATCTTCTCCCGACGTCCGAACCAGTTTCCTGTCTCTGAACGAAGATGGACAATTCCATTCTCATCTGCCTCAAATTTATTTTTATACTGGCTTTTTGCTTCTTCTATAGAGCGGGCAGTCAGCTCCTGTCTGTTTGTACTGACAACCTTATCATCATCACAGATCACAACACTTCCATTCATCTCAAAAGGAAAGTCAGGAAATAACGATGCCATCGTCAGATCTCCGTTAAGCTCATTTACTTCCTCCTTCTGCGCATATGTGATCAGGATACCTGCTGCATCCTGTCTTGCCACTGCCGCAAAATCATAGATCTTCCCTTTATTTCTCAGACGAGTGGTATAAGTCTTTTCCGGATGCTCTGCAATATCACGTACATAATCACTTTTGATCAGCTTCTGCCACAGCGACATAGTATCTCCATCTTTTGCACTCTGTTCTGTCACCTTCAGATTCTGATCCAGTACAAGGATTCCTGTCAGGCGCTGTTCCCCGGCATATTCGTCCAGCATTTCTGTACTGAGATTTCCTTCCTGTTCTATGACTCTGCTTAATTCTGTTGTTTTGTCCAAAAGACGTACCAGGCTTTTCACCTGATCATTGGTGTTATAAATCTCATAACTTTCAATTCGGTTTTTTACAAAATCAAAGGTCTCATCCAGAGTACTGTTCAGCTTGCTATTATCTCTCGCTGTCAGCAGAAGAAAAGTCAGTATTCCGGAAAAAATCAGAATAAACACAAGCAAACACACATTTCTGTCGACCCTCTTTTTCTTCTGTTTCTGCGGTATCTGCCCTCTTATCTGTCTACTCATTTACTTTCTCCTCCCGGCAGAGTTTCGTACGCATCCAATCCGTATTTTGTAACTATTTTTTCTGTAATCCCTTCACTTTGCATCTCTGTAAGCGTTTCTGTAAGCTCTTCTGCCAATTCTTCGTGAGTTCCTTTTTTGAAAGCAATTCCAAGTTCTGATTTATAAGGACTTTCCTCCAGCATACGGTAAGCGCCCTTGCCATCCTGTATCAGACTGCCAAGCATTGCCTCATGTCCCGCAATCGCATCTGCATAATTTTTTCTAAGTGCAGCATAAAGCTCATTCGGCGAAGAAAAACAGTTCACCTGTTCTGCCTGCGGAAGATCTGATTCTATATTATGAAGAAAGAGATCTTCTGCTTTTGTGGTCGCCTGAACTGCAATCCTCTTCCCTTTCAGATCCTGAAGTGTCCGGATTTCACTCTCGGCTCTTACAACCACCATCTGACGACTGTACATATACGGTCCTGCCCACTGATATTTGTTTTCTCTTTCATTCCTGGAATAGCAGCTCCACAGACAGTCTATTGTTCCATCTGACAAAAGTTTCTCTTTATCTTCCCAGACAACCTTCTCAAATTCAGGCTGATAACCCAGCCTCTGAAAGGCTTCCTCTGCAAGTTCCACATCAATGCCTTTATACTCGCCATCACTCGTCTGATAGCTGTAAGGTTCAAAATAATCTATTCCGATAACAATCTCCGGCAGTTCACTGTCCGATGTTTTCTCTTTCTTTATTCCACATCCTCCCGGTATAAGGCTGCCTGCCAGAAGAAGTGCTGCAATACAAATTCTTTTTCTGCGGGTATGGGAGTCATTCTTTCGATTTTTTCTCATATCCAGTTCCTTTCCATTTATTACTGTTTCATAACCTGCGTGTCAGTGACCTTGCTTTCCCAATTAAAACAGAGGGCTTATCCAATTCGGGTAAACATCAAAACGGTGCAAAAAAAGTTCCACGTAAAAAACTTTTACAGGAACTTTTTTCATAAACATCTCAGGTTTTTGGCTGATCTGCCTATAAATCTGCCAACAAAACTTCTGATACATATTATACATTTCATATACTTTCATGTCTACAATTATTTACTGCTATGAAGTATAAAGTACACCTCGTATTACTGTTCACTCCGTTCTCAGTAACAAATAAGTTACAGCCAGCTCTCCAGAACATCATTCAGCTTATTCATATCCAGCGGTTTCGCAATATGTCCATTCATGCCTGTATTTTTTGCCAGCTGTACATCTTCTGCAAAAGCATTTGCAGTCATGGCAACAATCGGAAGTCTTCCCTGTTCGCCCGGAAGGCTCCTGATTGCTGCGGTTGCCTCATAACCATTCATGACAGGCATTTGAATATCCATAAAAATAAGATCATACAAACCTTTCGGAGAAGCTTCCACTTTTTCAACTGCAATTTTTCCATTTTCCGCTGTTTCCACTTCTGCCCCTGTCATCTGCAGAATTTCAACAGCAATTTCTCTGTTCAGCTCATTATCCTCAACCAGCAGAATCCTTTTTCCTGTATAATCTGCTTCTGACAGATCATCCAGATAATTTCTTGCTGTTTTTTCTTTTCTGCCTGAAGTAAACTGCCGCAGTGTTGCCGTCAGCCGGGAACGGAACAGCGGTTTTGCAATAAAAGCATCTACGCCTGCAGCCTTTGCTTCTTCTTCGATCTCGCTGAATTCATAAGATGTCAGTACAATAATGGTAATCTCTTTCCCTATCCGTTCCCGGATCTGTCTGGCTGTTTCAATTCCGTCCATATCCGGCATTTTCCAGTCTAAAATAACAGCAAAGTAATCATTTTTTAGCTCATGACGTGCATAACAGCGCTCAACGGCTTCTCTGCCGGAAAGGACCCATTCGCCTGTAATACCGACTTCTTTCAGCGTGGCAACTGCACTTTCACAGCATGTCCTATCATCATCCACAACCAGAACCGGCAGATTCATCAAATCTCTGTCCTGTTCTTTTTCTTTTTCCTGAAGCTCCAGATAAATTGTTACTGTAATTTTAGTTCCCTTGTGTAAGGTGCTGTCCACTTTAATATTGCCATTCATCAGGTTCACAATATTTCTGCTGATCGCCATTCCCAGACCGGTTCCCTGAACCTTGGTTGTCCGGTGGTCATCTGCGCGGCTGAAAGGATCAAACATGATTTTCTGGAATTCCGGCGTCATACCGATTCCATTATCTTCAATCGTAAATTCATAGCATCCAAGTTCTGAAAATCCATTTGGCTTTTCCTCTATGGAAAAAATAATATTCCCACCATCTGGCGTATACTTGATTGCATTGCTCATCAAATTCACAAATACCTGCTGGATTCTCAGGCTGTCACCACAGACAGCCTCATGTTCAATATGATTGATGTGTATATCAAAATTATGTTTATGTTCATCAAGCACCGGTTTCGTAAGTGTAATAAGATTATCTACCAGCTCTGACAGATTGAAATCTTCCTGTGCCAGTGTCATTTTTCCACTTTCAATACGTGCCATATCCAATACTTCATTGATCAGCCCCAGCAGATGGCGGCTTGATTCTGTGATCTTACTGAGACATTCAATAACTCTATCCTGGCTCTCAATATTTGCTCCTGCGATTGCCGTCAGACCCACAATCGCATTCATTGGTGTCCGGATATCATGTGACATATTGGAAAGGAATTCTGTCTTCGCTCGATTTGCATTTTCTGCGGACCGGTAAGCCTCTTTCAGTGCCTGACGGGATTCAATCTCTGCTTTCTTCTCCTGTGTCACATCCATGGATGCCAGCAATACCTTTTCCAGCTTTCCGTTCTTCCATTCCAAGGGAATATAAGAAGCGATTTTATAAGTCTTTTCATCCAGGCTGCAATACTCAAACTTATAAATATCATTTTCACTTTTCAGTTTTTTCCGAATATTATCCGGGGCTATCAGGATATCTATAGCTTCCAATGGTTCCAGTGTCTTATATTTTTCAAGAACCTGCATCTGAAAATCATGATAAAATCCCAGAGGTTTATATATCATCTGTCCATTCAGATTGTAGAATTCATATCTGTCATTTTCCAGATCACAGACAACAAAACGGTCAACCAGACGCACAATACTCTGAATCAGCTGCCCCATGGAAGCATTATCCGCTGCCATCTGCAGATGCCGTGCGCTCTCTACCTTTGCCTCTGTGATATCACGCAGAAAGATCATGGCATATTCTGAATCCTCTATCTCGCCACGTATAATCACATTGCGGACCCATCGTTCTTCTCCATCCAGAGTGATTCGGCACTCTAAAGATAATTCTGTTTCCAGACCTTTCAGTTTTTCTGCAATATAACCACGGTCATAAAAAGCAGCTACCGCTTTCTTATCTGTTTCCACAACATAGGAATCCACCAAATGCCGGATCAGTTCATCCCATGTACGACTCTGTTCAAAAACTGTCATCAGGGACGGTTCAACCTTAAAGGTATCAAATGTGTTTGCTTCCAGGTTTACATAATATTCGCACAGATCTGTTTTCGTAAAGGCACGGTGGAAAGCAGCTGACTTTTGTGCCTGCATAGACTCTTTTTTTTCTGCATCAATATTGATAAATATGCCGGCAATCCTGCTGGCAGAACCATCCAAACGGCGTATTACTTCTGCCGATGCCCGAAACCACTGGTATTGATTATCCTTCATTCTCATACGATACTCTACCTGGTATTTTATCTGGTTCGTCTTATCCTTAATTGCCGCCTGAAGCTGCACCATTACTCTTTCTTTATCCTGTGGATGCAGAAGATCTGACCAGGATTCCAGTTTATTCGGAAAATCCAGAGTGTCATGATAGCCAAGCATTTTTCGGAATTCATGACTCCAGTTTGCATTCACAATCTCACTGTTTTCGTCACAGTCAAAATACCAGAAGCCGGAATAGATAGCCTCATTGAGCAGTGTCAAATTTACATGATCCCAGTTGACCTGTACGGACATAACCCAGATCTGTCTGCCCGCCTCATCTGTCGCATCCTCTTTACAAAGCCGTACATTTTTCACTGTACCGTCTGCTGCAAGGATCTGTGCTTCCCCTGTTCCGTGAAGCTGCAAAAAACGGTCTCGCTCCAGTATATCTTCCTCGTCATAAAAGAAGTTTCTCAATGAGCCTTTTGTCTGTTCCATGAAAGTATCGAATGTATATCCTGTACTATGCAACAGCAGATTATTCACAGACAAAATAGACAGGTTTTGGTCATAAGATCCTGTCATTATACCTACCCCGCCATTATTTTCCAGTGTTTTCTGTACGGCCTGTGACATGGCCTGTGTCTGTCCCGTTACAGTCTCACCTAAAGAATATATTTTGTCTTCATAATTTCCCATTTTATAAAAATCCTCTCTTCATCCTGCCTTTATCTGTATACAGAGAACCTGTACCTGTCAGTTTTCGTACCCTTTTAGGCATATAAAAAGGACACCTGCCAAAATATGCCAGTGTCCCTACTATATTTCTTTAAAATCACACATCTATATAGTATAAAAGTTATCAAAATCTCTTCCGTTTTCACATCTTTTCCATATATAATATGGAAGCAGTTGCAACCGGCTGACCTGGTCAAACTTGCTGACTTTAGCCCCTTCTGGCTTTGCGTCCCTGCCTTTCAACAGGTTTGCCTTTAAATAATTTCCATTTTTATCAAAAATACCACGAATGTTTTTACACGTCAATAATAAATTCCATTGCCGCAGGCAATCTGGAATGAATTTCGGCTACGTTACTGAAAACATAATGAACAATAACGTTGTAAAGAGCATGCTGATTGTGGGAATACTTTTTTATTTCCGGTCAAAAGCAAGGCATACAGGTACCGGATCCTGAATTTCCATTCTGTCAGGTTCTACCATGCAGTCATAGGCCAGAATATGTACACCTGCCCATTGATCTCCACATGTGCAATAAAACGATTGGGGCGATCTATGAAACGACCCTCTGTGATATGTTCGTACTTCGTTTTTTCTGCTCCTCTTTACGCATTGTATACATACCATAGCATGTTTTCCCCATACCTACAACATTTTCACCTTAGGAAACTTTTATATCTGTCTGATTTTACCTATGTTTTAAAAAAAATTCATTCCGTTTTTTCATTTCTGTGCTATAATGTTCCATCATAAAAATATCCGATATATAAATTGAGGTAAAACAGGTGAAGAAAAAAAATCTTGTGCCTCTTATGGTTTTTTTACTGGGCATGTGCCTTGTTGGTTTCATCGTATACAAAACAGACACTCACGAAAAATGGCAGAGACGCACAACCGCACAATTAAATGTATCAACCTACGGTGAACGTATTAAAAATGAAATTACAAATGGAATTGCGATCACAGATACTCTGAAACAGGTTCTGATCAGTGAAAATGGAGATATCAAGCAATTTGATACGATTGCAGAAAATCTTATATCTGATTCTATTGAAAGTGTACAGCTTGCTCCGGATGGTGTTGTAACAGATATTTATCCTGCTGAGAGAAACGAGGCAGGTAAAATTGATCTGCTCCATGATAAAGACCGTGGCAGAATTTCCTGTTATGCAAGAGACAACCATACAATCATTACACAGGGACCCTTTAAATTGACACAGGGCGGCTATGGAATTGCAGTCCGCAATCCGGTCTACCTGAATGATGAGCACGGACAGGCGTATTTCTGGGGATTTACCATTGTTATCCTGCGTGTTCCTGATATTTTTTCCGACTCGATCCATGCACTTTCAGGTTTTGGATATGAGTACAGACTTTCCAAAACAGAAACTCCCTGGAGTGACACTTATAAACCCGTTTACCAGTCAGATGGTCAGATAACGCAGCCGGTTTCTTATGATTTTACCATAGGGAAAGAAAGCTGGAAGTTCGAAGTAACTCCTGAAAGCGGGTGGAGAAACAATCTATTGATCGTAACAGTCAGCACGATTTTTACCGCTATCACCTTACTTCTGTCAGGGCTTACCAGGGTATGTCTGGTATCAAAAGAAAACAAAAATAAATTTCAGATACTGGCACGCACGGATTCTCTTACAGGTATTTACAACCGCTATGGATTTGACGAATCAGCAGAAAAGATGATGGATAAAAATCCGAAAGGACATTTTGTGGCCGCACTCCTTGATCTCGATGATTTTAAGTTTATTAATGATATTTATGGCCACGCCTATGGAGACAAAGCATTAAAGAGTCTGGCAGACAGCATGAAAACATTTTTCCCATCTGATGCATTACTGGGAAGAAACGGTGGGGATGAGTTCTGTATTCTTTTACAAAATTATACCTGCGAAGATGCAAAAGAACTGCTGCAGCAATTTACCGGACTTCCAAAGACATTCTCATACAAGGGAAAAGAACAGTCATTTAACATTTCTCTGGGATATGCGGAATATCCCACATTTGCAGCCAGCCGTTCACAGCTCATGCGCTGTGCTGATGCAGCCCTCTATGCAATAAAACTTCATGGAAAAAACGGATGTATGGCTTACAGGGAAGGTCTTCAGTCAGGAATCCGTAAACAACTGGGATTCGCATTTAAAGATGTCTCTGAACACCTTCCGGGTGCATTTATCATATACAGAGCGGACAAAGACGATGACGAACTCTTTTATGCAAACCATGAGTTCCTTCATATGACCGGATATAAAGATATGGACGAACTGTTCAGACTCACCAATAAGCGCTTCCGCAGCCTGATCCGAGAAGATGAACAGAAACAGATCGAATCCAGTATCTGGGAACAGATTGATAGTGGTAATAAAAATGACTATATTCACTTTCACCTTCGAAAGGCTGACGGATCCTATCTTTCTGTCCTCGATCACGGAAGAATCGTAGAAAGCCAGCAATACGGAAGAGTATTCTATGTATTGTTCATGGACTGGGAGGCTATGCATATTCATTACAGCGATAAATTTTCCGGATAATAACAGACATACGACTGTTTTTCACGAAACCATAGTTCAGACAACTGCCATGCTTTTTCTTCTGTCTTTATATGCCAGAAACAGAATTGTCAGAAACGTAACTGTCTCCGCTGCAAGAAGAGAGATCCAGATTCCATTTAATCCAAATAATTTCGCAAGTATAACTGCGCAGATAACAATAGCAATAATTCCTCTCAGTAATGATCCGACAATCGCAATTTTCGGTTCATCTACTGCTGAGAAATATGCCACCAGTACAATATTGATTCCTGCCACTATAAATCCAAGGAAATACAGACGCAGTCCTGTATGTGCATAATTCAATAACTGAACATTGTTTTCACTGTTGAAAATGCTGATCAGCGTGTCGGTTGAAGTCCAGATGATCAATTGGATCAGTGCTTCTACAGCAAGACATACGAGCAGGCTCCATTTCAGAAGTTTTCTTACCTGAGTGGGCTGACCTTTTCCGTAGCTTTCACTGATCAGGGGCTGTGCTCCCTGGGCCAGACCGTTGAAAATTGCAAATGCCACGATAGAAAGGTTTGCCACAACTCCATAGGCTGCTACACCCATATTTCCCGCGATTCCCAAGATCAGGAAGTTAAATACAATGGCGATCACACCGGAAGACAATTCCCCGACAAATGCGGAAACTCCCAGCTGACAGCAGGAAATCAGGTGTCTGAATGACGGTTTTTTCCAATGGAATCCTACATGGTTTCTGCTGCTCCTGTAGTGTGTGGCACAGACGCTCATTGTTACGATCGGACAGATTGCAGTAGCAAGTCCTGCTCCGGAAAATCCCAGACCGACAGGAAACATGAATATATAATCAAATATAATGTTAAAGATACTTCCACTGATGGAACCGATCATTGCAATAGAAGGCGCTCCATCGTTTCTGGCAAATGCAGTAAATGTATAATTTGACATGAAGAATGGTGTTGCGATCAGAATAATTCTCACATAGTTTCGTCCAAGTCCGATCAGTCCGGCATCTGCACCCAACAAAGCCAATGCTTTGTCCGGAATAAAGATTCCGATCAGCATAAATGGAACTGCAGCCAGTATACTCCAGGTTACTGACTGTACGAAATAATGTTCTGTATTTTCTCCTTTTGCCCTGCTTATGGCATACCTGGTAGCGGAACCAATCCCGATCATAGCCCCAATCGCATAGATCAGTCCATAAACCGGCAGGATCAAATTGAGAACTGCCAGTCCGTCAGCACCGGAATATACAGATATAAAGAAAGTATCTGCCAGAACATAAACGGAAATCCCGATCATTCCGGCAACACTCTGGGTTACATATCTGGTGAATCTTTTCAGCATAATACTCCGCTCCTTCGTTATATTGTCAGCATTGTCTTCCTTTCATCTGCAGACTTATCTCACCATTATACCCATATAAAACAAAAATGCAACCACAAAAACTCCAGACATAAAAATCTCCTTAAGCAGATTTTTTAATGCTGCTCAAGGAGACTCTGTTGATATTCGCAATTCACTTCACGACACTCTTTATTTTACCCGGTTTTTTTTCAGGTCTTCTACAATTTCATTGTAACGTTTTTTATTCAGGCGATAGAAAAACAGTACAATTGCTGTCACTATCCATAAAACTCCCGGAATTGTAGTAAAGGAATGTCTCATAATACTGAGAACAGCCGGATTCTGTACATGATTTGCCACATATCCATATTTTCCAAGAAGTGCTGCAAGTAGAGCAGTTCCTATTGCCATGCCAATTTTATTTCCCAGTGACACAAATGCATATTGAAAACCATCATTCCTTAAGCCCGTTTTCCACTCTCCGTATTCTACGCAGTCGGGAATGATCGCATAGATTGCAGTGTTAAATCCAGAAAAAAAGAATTGTGTAATTCCTGCAAGTGTATAGAACGCTGCCGGTGTTTCTTTTACATTGAAGAAGAACATACAGAGCATGGAAATTCCGGTAAAAAGGGCAAAAATAGATGCAGTTCTTCCTTTATTATTCAATTTTCGGAATACAGGCTGGAAACATGCAGCACCGATAATGGATGGAATGATAATGCACATGGAATATGTAGTATAGTAGGATGCATTTCCCTCTACATAAGTGAAATAGTATAAAACATCTGCATTTCTTCCATAAAGTGTAAATCCGAATAACACCTGTCCGATTAATGCCAGAATATATGGGCGGTTCTGTATCACTGCTCTTAACTGCACTTTTATGGATATTTTGTCTTTTTCCGGCATAATCACCTGCTCTTTTGTTTTTGCGAAACAGAAGAAATGACAGGCTGCAAAAATACATCCGTATATGATTGCTACCAGTAGGTATCCGGTTTTAGCACTTTGACTGCCAAGTTTTCCAATCAGTGGAACTGTAATGATATTGATAATTCCAATTGCAACCATTGCAGATACTGAACGTGATGTATTAATCTTTGCACGTTCATCGATATCCTGTGTCATTGCTCCACAAAGGGTGCCATACGGGATATTTACACAGGTATATCCAAGTACCAGCAGACAGTATGTAATTACCATATAGATAACCTTTGATCTGTCCGACCAGTCCGGATGTGCCCAGAATGTCATAATCAGAAGCACGGCCGTGATCGGAGCTGCAATGAGAAGCCATGGACGATAACGTCCCCATTTTGTTTTGGTTTTATCTGTCAGTCCACCCACGATCGGATCATTGATCGCATCCCAAAATCTCGAAAACAGCATCAGGGCAGAGACTGCTGCCATACTGATTCCGAATACGTCTGTGTAAAAAATCATGAGAAAATTACTGACGAACATCCAGCTGAAATTACATCCTACATCGCCAAATCCATATGCGATTTTACTGATCAACGGAACTTTTACATTTTCGTTTTTACTCTCCATAATTCCTCCTGCCTGCTGCCATCCTCCGTCTTTCCGTTTACTCATGTGTTCTTTACAGCAGTCTTTTTTATTATATCTTTGTCTTACATAATGCTTATGATCAGCAGGGTATTTTATTTTTCCTGCACATTGATAATCACTTTCATTGTAGTCTCACGGTTATCGTCAATGTACTGGTATGCTTTCAGATAATCTTTAAATGCAAATGTCTTAGAGATCAGCGGTCTTAAATGCACTTTTCCTTCATTCACCAGTCTGATTCCGTCTACATAATCATCATGTCTGTACATCATTGTGCTCTTGATATCAAGCTCATGATCATTTGCAACTGCCAGATCGATCTCAGCCATTCCTGCAAAAACTGCAACCAGCACAATCACGCTTCCTTTTCTTGCATATTTGATCGCCTGTCCCATTGTAATGTTATTTCCTGCACAGTCATAGATAACATCTGCCTTATCCGGTCCAAAGGCTTCTACCATTGCTTCCCCGAAATTTTTATTCCTTGTGTTGACACATACGTCAATTCCACACTCTTTTGCTTTTTCCAGACGAAGATCACTGACATCTGTGATCATAACTTTAGCTGCTCCCATCCCTTTTGCAGACTGCGCTACCAGATTTCCGATCGGACCGGCACCTATCACCACAATATTCATTCCAGTTACATCGCCCATCTGTTTAACACCATGAACAGCTACTGCCAGAGGCTCGATCATTGCGCCCTCTTCATAAGACATATCTTCTGGTATCGGTGTTACTTTTGATGCATCAACTGCAAAATACTCGGATGCAGTTCCTGTTGTCTGGAATCCCATTACTTTCAGCTCTTCGCAGAGATTGTATTTTCCGTGACGGCATGGATAACAATGTCCACAATATACCTGTGGCTCAATTGTTACTTTCTGTCCCACATGAAATTCTGTTACTGCATCACCTGTTTTTACCACTTCTCCTGATACTTCATGTCCCTGGGTTACCGGATATTTTGTAAAAGGATGTTTTCCGTGATATACATGGATATCAGAACCACATATACCAATATTCATAATCTTAACCAAAACCTGATTGTCTTTAATCTCTGGTACGGGAACCTCTCTGAAAATAATTTCTCCTGGATTTGTCATAACCTGCTGTAACATAATATTTTCCTCCTTATTTGTTGAATGTACTTTGAACCTCTAGTTGTTTATTATCTTTTATTAAATGTTTTATTAAAGTAATTACATTATTATTCAAATATATAACTTTGTCAATAAATATTTAAGAATATTTCTCATTTCTACCAGTTGCACAAAGTATAGATTTTATTTTTATGCAGATGTTACTATAACACTCCTCATAATTATCTGCTGAATTCCCGCACAATAACAAAATACCCTGATTACAACCTTTCTTTGTTGTAATCAGGGTATTTTTTATATTCAGATATTTGTTTAATATGGTATATCAGCAGATCATCAGTGATTCAAGAATGCCATCGGCTATATCTTTCCGATAAAATCCTGCAGGAAATGCTTTGCTGCACCTACAGCTGAGGCTTCTTTCTTATAAGAACAGTTTTTCAGATATCTCAGATCATGATCAAATCCATTATACTTCATTACTTTTTCCCCAAGAGGTATCATATAATCTGAGAGATATCCACCCATTTCACCTCCAAGAATGATATCCATATCATATGCCATGCGCAGATTTGAAATCAGAATTGCAAGATAATCAAGATACTCTTCCCATTTTTTCTCTGCCTTTTCATCATTGTTTTGAAGCAGCTGCATAAACTGTTCCACAGAATCCTTTGACTCACCAACAAGTGCTCCTGCAGCGCAATAAGCATCTGCACAACCTGATTTTCCACAATAACACTTGCGGCCCTGAGGTACAAGTATCATATGTCCAAATTCTCCGGCCTTCTGATTTTCTCCGGAAAACAATTTTCCCCCTATGCAAAATGCACCGCCAAGAGTCTGATTCAACGAAAGGTAAATTGCATTCTGATAGATGTTCATATCTTCTGCCATCATTGCCGCATTGGCATCATTTGAAAAATAAACCGGGACAGAAAATGCCTGTTCCAGGAAACTGAGACTATAGTTTTCAAGTTTCAGTGCGTGGGATTTTATCACCAGTTTCTGCTCCTGATTAATGATTCCCGGAATAGAGATTCCAACACCCAGAAGCTTTTCTTTCTGTTCTGCATCATTCATATGATCCAGAAATTTCGCCGCAAAATCTGCCACCTGACTGCAGTATGACATATCAGATACAAATTTCAGACGGATCCGCTCTGATTTCACAATCTCATACTTCAGATTTACCAGCACCATTCCCAGATGATTTGCAGTGATCACAATTCCCATTGCATAACGATAGGATGGATTGATTCCAATACTTTTAGCCTTTCTTCCTCCTGTGGATTCATATTCTCCAATTTCTATTATGATACCTTTTTCCAATAAATCTTTTACATTAGACAGAACTGTTGGCATACTCAGATTCAGTTCTTTGGATATTTCCACTTTTGATGTGGATTCTCTATTTATAATATAATTTACGATTTTTGATTTCGTAGCAAATTTCTTTTCCAGTCCGCTCATTCTGTTTCTACCTTCTTTTATTAATGTATTTATAAAAGAATGATACCTGTTATTGTCATATTTGTAAATAGCCATTGTCTCTCAAGAGTGTGTTGCAACAGATAAATTTATATCATCCTGATGAAATATTATATTTCATTTTTCACGTTAATGATGTAAAATTATCAATGTAAATATCAGAGCATATTCGAAAAATCATTTCTAAACTTTTTCAAATATGCTCCGGAAAGGAACTTTTATACTAATGAAAACCAAGATTCAGGATATGACCTCCGGTTCACCGGGACGGTTGATCATTCTTTTTGCAATTCCCCTGATGCTGGGAAATATCTGTCAGCAGCTTTATACAATGGTGGATACCATGGTTGTTGGCCAGGTTGCAGGTGTGGAGGCTCTTGCCGCACTGGGTGCTGTTGACTTTCTGATGTGGGTTGTCACAGGAATATCCACAGGACTCACTCAGGGATTTTCTATTCAACTCTCCCAATATTATGGGGCAAAGGATTTCGAAAATCTGCGTAAATCTCTGGCTCACAGTTACCGACTGACCGCATTCATCGCAGCCGGAGTATTGATTCTCAGCCAGTCATTTGCCTCGCTGGTATTAACAGGGCTGCATACACCTTCCAATATTATCGGAATGTCTCTGTTATATCTGCGCATCATTTTCTGTGGAATCCCCGCTACAGCAGCCTATAATATGTTTGCCTCTGCCCTAAGGGCTATGGGAAACAGTAAAACACCGCTGACCGCAATGATCATCGCATCTGTGCTGAATGTCTCACTGGACATCCTTTTTGTGGCAGGCTTCGGATGGGGTGTGGCAGGAGCAGCAATCGCAACTGTGATCGCACAGAGCTTCTCCGCTGTTTACTGTTTCCTGATTTTACGCAGAATTGATATCGTTCATCTGACCAGAGCAGATTTTATGCCTGCCTCCGGCATGAATGCCCGCCTGATGAAGCTTGGTATTCCTGTTGTATTTCAGAATATCATCATCGGTGTGGGTGGTCTGGTAGTCCAGTATGTGATCAATGGCTACGGTTTCCTTTTTGTGGCAGGATTTACAGCTACAAATAAGCTTTATGGTCTGCTGGAAATGGCGGCTATTTCCTATGGATATGCCATCGTTACTTATGTAGGTCAGAATCTGGGGGCCGGAAAGATTGACAGGATCAGGAAAGGTGTCCGCAGCAGTATGCTGCTTTCCCTGCTTACCTCAATGATCATTTCTGCTGCCATGTTTTTATTTGGAAAAAATATTCTCTCACTTTTCATTTCAGGTGAACCACAGCAGACACAGGAGGTACTGGCAATTGCTTTCAAATACCTCTCTATTATGGCTGCCATGCTCTGGGTTTTGTACTTCCTGTACGTGTACAGATCTGCACTTCAGGGGCTGGGAGATACCTTAATGCCTATGGTAAGTGGTATGGCTGAATTTGTCATGCGTATCAGTGCTGCACTGATCCTTCCCCATTTCATCGGACAGGACGGTATTTTCTTTGCAGAGATCGCAGCATGGAGCGGAGCCACTGTGATCTTATGCATCAGCTATTATGCGCGGATGCATAAATATCATTAAGACAAAACAGGCACATAGTCCCGGATATCCGGTATATGTGCCTGTTGGAGCGTGTAAAATTATGTAAGATTCTTAATCCATTTATATTTCTTATAATGTTTATAGACCACCGGCAGTTTAATGATCTCGTCCAGATTAAGCACGAAATAGACAACCATAACCGGCAGTTTCAGGATAAATGCGCAGATACATCCTAGAGGAACGGTGATACACCACAACGTTACGGAATCACACAGCATTCCAAATTTGGAGTCTCCGCCTGCCTCTTTTGCTTCCTGCAGGCGGTCTGCACCAAGACGGTTTCCCACTATAATACTGCCTGCATTTCCAAGTCCGAGGCAGAAGCATACAACAAGATTTTTGGAAATATTCGCTATTCCATTGGCGGCAACGGCCAAATAACTTTTTCTCACAGCTTCTGAGACTGAATTTCACAGCTCTGATCCTGCACAATACATAGCCAACACTCCACAGGAACTGCACAACTGTTGCAAGTACGGTTGCCAGTGCAGCACCTTTAATCCCCATCTCGGGAATTCGTAGATATATCCACCGATTGTGTATCTGTCCCATAATGGATACTTCCTTTCGCTTTCTATACCTTCGCTGATTATTACAGCCAATTTTCTTCTATCTCTGTTTTTAATTCGCAAAGCATCTGATAAAACACTTCTTTTGCATCAGCTATAATTCCTAACGCAATTTTCTGATTGTAAGAATGTGTAACATTATTTCCTGCCTGCAATGCACGAAGCCACTGCTCCTCATCTCTTATCATTCCGGCTTTATAGGCAGTCTTCAGAATGATTTTCGGTGAACCTGTTGCTCCCTCTGCATATCCATGAATCTCCAGTATTTCTTTCATCATTTTCCATGACTGCTCAAAACAAATTTCATACAATCCTACGAGTCCGGTAATCACTACATTATCATATGGTTCTTCATAATTATAAATATCTTTCATGTTAGACAGTGAATTGCAGAAATTCTCATATTTTCTCATACAAAATCCTCCCTTCCTTCTCTATAGATTCTCTTAATTCATCCTGCATGTCACGATCAAGATTTACAATATCATACTCCAGAAGAGTACTTGTCTCTTCATCCACATCTAACGCAAACCTTGCAAAATCTCCTCCTGTGACTGCAATATCTATATCACTTGTTCTTCTGAAATCCCCTCTTGCTCTCGAACCAAAAAGAATTACTTTTTCAATATCATATTTTTGCGCAAGGTTTCGGATTTCTTCTATAACTTCCGGTCTGATTCCTGTATCATTCATTTTATAAACCTCACATTCCGATGTTTATATCGTCTGTTTTATCTTATCATATTATCGTATCTTTTTTAAGTCTGTCTGAAAATTTCCGTAATTATTTTTTACCCGTCAAAAAGAAGAACAACCGCAGATTTTTCATCATACGACTGTTCTTCTTTTTTATTTATTGAAAATATTAGTTTCCTCTTTATCTATCAAATGTAAGATCAGTCTCCCTTGAGAACTACACGGATTCTCTTATAGATCAGGAATACGATCAGGGATGTCAGAGCATATTTGAATATGTTGAATGGAAAAATGATCATTGCTGCAAATGTAAGAAGATTATTTACAGAACTGTGTACTGCACTTCCCATTTCGATAAATGCTTCTACCGGCATTTCAAAAGCCTTTCCGTATACCGGAAGTAACACGAATGCATTGATAAAGCATGTAACTACTGCTGTCATAGATCCCTTTGTTACCAGATGCACAAGAATCTTCACCAGCTCGATCAGTACACCTGCGATCGGTCCCATTGCAAATGAACCAACCAGTACCGGGATTTCTGAAAAGTCCAACTGATAAAAACTCGGTGCCAGGAAAGGAAGCGGAAACTCCAGATTCAGTGACATGCTCCCGCCACTTAAATCTTACAGATTTTGAAGTGGGGGCTTCCTGCTCGATTGCCCTTCAGGGCAAAGCTAAAACAGGCTATCCCCGCGTGTCCCTCGGTTCTTTTTTATCCGGTTACGGATCTTTTCTGTGCTATTATGCACATTTTTTATATATTCTTTTTCCTTCTTCCAGAATATTGACCGCCGCATTCACATCCCGGTCCATCCGGTTTCCACATTCGCATAGGTATGTCCGTTCTGATAATGCCAGTTCTTTCTTTTTATGCCCGCATACACTGCATATCTTGCTGGATGCAAAATATCTGTCTACTTTTATCAGATATTTTCCGCATTTATAGTGGTTCAGTTGTCAAGACAAAAATCTAAGCTTTTTATAATGAACTGATATATGTAACTGGGTAGGGGGAGAAAATCCCCCTTAGGCTGCATGATCATCCAGTAACAGGATCGGATAATAGCAGGATGCCGGTGTCTGATTATTGAGTGCAGAATGACAACGTTCAAAGTTGTAAGTGTGCACATATTTACCGATTGCCTTCCGTGCTTCTCTGATATTGTTATATTGGGTCAGATATGCTTCCTCGTACTTGAAGCTCCGGAACCATCGTTCAATCATGATATTGTCAGCCCAGCGGCTTTTACCATCCATGCTTTGACAGATCTGGTTCTCTTTGAGAAAATTCATATACTCATTGCTTGTAAACTGACAGCCCTGATCCGAATTCAGGATAACAGGTTTTGCTACCATAAACGCCTTCTTTAGCGCAGTTATGACCATTCTGGTATCCAGAGTATCATCGACTTCCCATTCAACGATACAGCGGCTGTACCAGTCAATCACAGCTGTTAAATATAAAAATCCATGTTTAATGGCGATATATGTGATGTCGATTGACCATGCCTGATTAGGACGGTCGATAACGGCGTTACGCAGCAGATACGGGCAGACTTTAGCCTGTTGCATACGTTTAGAAAGGTTCATTTTTGGATAGATTGGATCAATCTCCATTTCATTCATATAACGGCGCGTTTTCCGGCGGCCAACCTGATGCCCTCGTTTCTTCAGTTGAGCAGACAGTTGTCGTGCTCCCCAGGCCGGGTTATCTGTATCAATGTATCAATTTTGACACATTTATACAATATAATATCATATTTCAGGGGCTTCATCAATTGAACATTGGTACTATTTGTCAACTTTATTTTGTTATTATTTACACTTTTTCAACAACAAACTTTGCGATACAGGAAACAGGAATTTCCTTATGCAAAACCATGCGCCAAACTTTACTTTCATCCTGAAATCCGCTATACTGTAAACCAACTTCTGCTTATAACATTATGCAAAAGCAGTCCCAGTACATCGTTTTCGATGTACCAGTTTGAATATGGAGGTCAGACAGAATGTTTCGTTTATGGGGAAAAATATGGAAAGATAATCATCTGTTAAAAGATACCGTGATCTGTGATGATTCAGAAGATACAAGAACACATAAGATTTTTCATGGACTGGAGTCCATCTGTTATGAAATGGATCTGGGAAATCCCATCTGGCTGGATTCTACAGTGAAGCATTTCAAAAAACACGGGAAAGCCAGATTTTACCAGGATAATTTTATTGAACAGATTGATTTCGATTATCTGGAACTTGAAGTGATCGAAGAAGATGGTGAATATTGATAAAAGACCATTTATAGGATATTTCCCGGCATGTCCGGTCGGATTGTCCTCTAAATGGTCTTTTTTACGAAACGATGTACTGCCTGACTATAATTCTCAGTTCATAAATTCCCGGATGATCTCCCGCATGATCTCCTGCTCTTCGGGAGTAAGCATCCTGCTGAAATGGCTTCCTGCTGCCGCTGTCTGACGGATACTCTCTGCGATATGTTCCACGATTTCTTCTTTCTCTGCTTCATCTACTTTCGCAGGTGCCGGGATTTCTTCCACCCAGGTACGCACCTGTTCCACATAATCTGCCAGGGTATTCATCAGCAGTTCCTCTTTGTACGTGAAATCCAGGGCCTGGCGAAGCAGTAATAATGCAGCAGGGATAATCGCCCCTACATACAGATACCCTAAAGACAGCCCCTCCTGGTTTCTGTTAAAAAACCAGAAAGCTGCACCCAGAAGAGCGGTAGATAGAAGGGATGGGTACCATACCATCCTGTTCATTCTGTTTAACAGCCTGTCCCTGGTCTTCCAGAGGTTCAGCCACTTTTCTTTGAGATTTGTTTTTATCCCTGTATTTTTTCTGATCAGTCTTCGGTAAGTAAGATGTGTCGCCAGCATTCCCACTGCTCCAAGGCCGCCCAGGGCTGCCATGGCGTAAAGCAGGATATGCAGATCCATGATTTTCTCCAGCATAACATCCTCCTTCAGATTCTGAACTGAGTTTATTATACCCCCGCTGAACTTCCAGTGAAACAAAAATCGTTCATCAAATTCCTGCAAAAAAATACAGGATGATGCTCTCTGCGGCATCATCCTGTATCAAATGTCATATCTTACCCATTTCAGGCAGCTTACATGTTCTGCAGCTTCTCCACTGCCTCTTCGAATTTCATAAAGTGGGACGCTTTTATCAGAATGGTATCGCCCGGCTGCACATAATCCTGCAGATGCTCCATGAGGCTGTCTCTGTCCTGTTCATAGATCACCTTCAGAGATGGATTTACGCTGGCAGCTTTTTCTGCCATGTGCCTGCACAGAGGTCCGGCACAGATCAGTACATCGATGCCGCATTTTCCGGCATGTTCTCCAACTTCTTCATGAAGCTGTACTTCATTGGTTCCCAGTTCTCCCATATCTCCCAACACAGCGACTCTTCGTCCTGCACCGTCTTTCAGTACATCCAGAGATGCTTTCATGGACATAGGATTGGCATTATAGCAGTCATCTACGATCAGAAACTTCTCTGTCTCGATCATGCGGAAACGGCCGCTGATAGGCTCCAGGCTTTCGATGCCTGCCTTGATCTGCTCTGTGGTCAGTCCGTAGATATTTCCGATAGCTGCTGCAGCCAGCGCATTGTAGACCATATGGCGGCCCGGCATGGGGATATCTACAGAGAATGCAGTTTCTCCCAGATGGATGGTGCAGGTCATTCCTTTTAATCCTCTGCTGACGATCTCATCTCCGTAAACCTGACAATTCCCCCTCATGCCAAAGAATACAGAACGGATGCCTTCATATTCTGTGACAGTGGAAAGCTTGTCATCATCACCGTTCAATACAATGTGTCCTTCCGGCTTCAGATATTTGAAAATTTCGGTCTTCGCTTTCAGTACACCGTCTCTGTCTCCCAGATTCTCCAGATGACAGGTTCCGATATTCGTGATCACGCAGGTATCCGGTCTGGCAATCTTTGCCAATCTTGTCATTTCTCCGAAATCACTGATTCCCATCTCCAGAACTGCGATCTCATCCTCGTCTCTCAGTCTGAATACAGTCAGAGGCAGACCCAGCTCATTGTTAAAGTTTCCCTGTGTTTTCAGAGTGCGGTATTTCTGGCTGAGCACGGAAGCGATCACTTCCTTGGTACTGGTCTTTCCCACACTTCCGGTGATTCCCACTACCGGAATGTTAAGCTGTTTCAGATAAAATTCTGCAATATTCTTCACAGCCTGGAGGGAGGACTCTACCAGAATATATGGAAAGTCTGCATTCTCCAGCAGTCTTTCAGAAAGGGTGGCAAGTGCTCCTGCTTCCATCACCTGGGGGATAAATTTATGTGCATCCACACGCTCTCCCACGATAGGTACAAAAAGGCATCCGCTTTCTGCCTTTCTGCTGTCTGTGATAATGGACTGTACTTCTTCCTGTTTCTTCCCTTCCGGTCCGTAATAGGTTCCATTGCAGACCTGGGCAATATGTTCCAAAGTTAAATTTTTCATAATATCTTCTTTATATCTTCTTTCTCTCAAAATAACACAGCATCCATTTCCTGCCAGAAACTTCTACTGATATTTCTTCATGGACACTTCGATCAGTTTCTCGCACAGAGTTGGATAATCAATTCCCAGAACTTTCGCTTCCTGTGGGATCAGGCTGGTAGGTGTCATGCCCGGAAGAGTATTTGCCTCTAGACAGTACATATCTCCGTTCTCTTTCATCATAAAGTCAAGACGGCAGTAGCCTTCCATAAATAAAGCTTTCGCACCGGCTTCTGCATAGTGCTGCATTTTCGCAGTAAGTTCAGGGGAAAGTTCTGCCGGACAGGTCTCAACTGTAGAACCTGCCTGATACTTGTTCTTATAGTCATAGAATCCCTGAAGAGGCGCGATCTCAATAATCGGATAGGCCTTTCCGTCAACAACGGCTACTGAGAACTCACGGCCTTTGATATATTCCTCAATGACAACCTCGTTCTCATAGGAATATGCATCTTTCAGGGCCTGCTCATATTCAGCCTGGTCATTGGCAATGTAAACACCTACGCTGGATCCACCGCAGCAGGTTTTTACTACTACAGGGAAATCCATTCCCAATGCTTTAATGTCTGTAGTCATCTCAGATTTCAGCATGGAAGTTCCACGTGGAGTCGGCACATTGTTCATCAGGAACATCTGCTTGGTGATTCCCTTGTCCATAGCCATGGCACTGCTTAAGTATCCTGTTCCTGTATAGCGGATTCCCATCAGGTCAAATGCTGCCTGAACCTTACCGTCTTCTCCGTTGGCTCCGTGAAGTCCAAGGAATACCACGTCTGCCTGCTCACATAACTGCAGGATATTCGGTCCGAAGAAACTTCTTCTTTCTTTCTTCATCTCTTCGATCTTATCATTAAATCCAGACATATATGCAGAAGCTGCATCTACATCATATTCCTGTGGGAAAGGATCCTCCCAGTCTACATTCTCCACTCCGCAGAAAATATCTGCCAGAACTGCCTGATGTCCTTTCTGGCGCAAAGCCTTGCAGATTCCTGTACCTGATACGATAGAGATCGTACGCTCTGTACTTGTTCCGCCTGCCAATACCACTATCTTCATTTCAATCCTCCTTAAACTCTATCCATACAGCTGTCCTTTTATCTAATACATCATTTAGTAAATGACAACCGGTGTATTCTCTTCTACACTGTTGTAAATGATCTGTACCTGGTCTGCCGGTGCACAGATACTGCCGTTGGTTCCCTCGAACTCATAAAGCTGTTCTCCGAAACTTCCTCTCCATGTTGCATCGTTGATCCCCAGATTTCCATAAAACTGGATCCAGTAGTTCACACCGGAAGGGTAATCTTCGCCGGTCACCATATATCCCGACTTTTTCTCTCCTACTGTATAACATCCTGTAGGAGTAGCACAGTTGGGCACATAAGGATTGCCGGAAACAATGGGGGCATCTGCAGCAGGTACTCCATTGTTATAGAATACCATCCTCTGCCCTGTCAGGTCAATCTCTATATACGTATATCCGATATCATTTATCTTTCTGCAGAGACCTTCCTGGGAATAAACCGGTTCCCTGACCAGAGTTTTCCCCTTTTTGATCAGGCTGATCAATTCTTTTACTTCTGCTTCCTGATTGATCTCCCAGCCATAGGTTCCTTCGTTCAGAGTGATCTCTCTGCCGTCATAAGTATGAAAGGTTCTTTCCTGTCCTACTGTATCATATTTCTCTGCCAGTTCGCTGACATAGGCAGATACCTGCTTTTTGTCCAGTGTGTAGTCGCCTTTTTTATTCTTTTTCAGCCAGTCCCGGATCACTTCTTTGTCCACAGTTTCCGTTCTGTCATCGAAATCATAGGTGATCACCACATCTGTCAGCTTGTTGATCTGCTCACAGTTGCGGATCAGCATTTCGTCATCCTGGCGTACTGCCGGTTCTTTATAGCAGCCTTCTGCTTCCAGATCCAGGGAGGTCTGCCCTGTAACAAATGCCTGAATGACAGCCTGGGAAGTTTTTTCCGGGTCCAGTGCATTGCCTTCTTCTTCCGGTATGATGACAAATTTATCATTCTGCTCATCAATATGTGCATCCACCGGATCCTGGCCTGTCTGCATACATTTCAGGCCACTGATAGCTGCCTGCATTTCCTGTTCATCATACTGGATCGCAGAAGATACGGTATAGATCTGTTCCTGATTAAATGCCAGGAACCAGATAAAACGATCCTGGTCTCTCATAAGCTTCTTAATACTGCCGTCAGAAGCATAGCTTAACTCCACCTGCTGTGCGGTAATGCTCTCCTGTCCATTATTACGGGTTTCTATGGCCAGCACACCGGCTCCTGCCTTTTTTGAAAGAAGTGCCTCCGATTCATCCACTGTCATATAAGAACAGTTAAAACCATTTACCATAGATCCCGGCAGGAAATGACCGGTGAAATACCAGACGCCATATCCGTAGGCTCCCCCTGTCAGTACCAGCAGGAGCACGATCAGGCTGATCATAATCTTTTTTCGGGTACTCATATCGCCCTCTTTTCTGAACTCTCTGTTAATTGTTTCATAACGATAACCGCCCGACAAATAATATGCCGGGCAGTAGTTGTAGAATACATTATTTATCTTTCGCTTTTGTAATTTCCGTTTCCGGACCGTGTCATCTGCTTATCAGCAGGTGATCACGCGTTTTCCAGAAGTTTCTCCACACTTGTAAGTTTTACGCAGAGTACAAATACTTCTGCTGCTTTTCCAAGGTCTTCCAGAGTCGGGAAGCTTGGTGCAATACGGATGTTGGAGTCTTTCGGGTCTTTTCCATATGGATAAGTTGCGCCTGCTCCTGTAAGAACAACACCTGCTTCTTTTGCTTTGGCTACGATCGCTTTCGCACATCCTTCCATAGAATCGAAGGAGATGAAATATCCGCCGTGCGGTTTGGTCCACTCACCGATTCCCAGGCCGCCCAGTTCTTTTTCAAGTGTATCCAGTACCAGTTCGAATTTCGGGCGGATGATGTTTGCGTGTTTTCTCATGTGTTCATGCAGTCCGTTGAGGTCTTTGAAAAATCTTACGTGACGTAACTGATTTAATTTGTCATGTCCGATGGTCTGGATCTGCATGTAGCTGCGGAAATCTTCCAGGTTTGCTTTGGATGCTGCAACTGCTGCGATACCAGATCCCGGGAAGCTTACTTTGGATGTTGATGTGAATTTATATACGATATCAGGGTTGCCTGCTTTCTCGCATTCTTCGAGGATTTCTACAAGGAAGTCCTGGTTGTCATCATAGAGATGATGGATGCTGTATGCGTTGTCCCAGTAGATACGGAAATCAGGTGCTGCAGGTTTCAGTCTTGCGAAACGTTCTACTGTTTCTCTGGAATATGTGTAGCCCTGTGGGTTGGAGTATTTCGGTACGCACCAGATTCCTTTGATAGCTGCGTCTTCGCTGACAAGTTTCTCTACCATATCCATGTCTGGTCCCTGTGGTGTCATTGGGACATTGATCATCTCGATTCCGAAGAATTCTGTGATCTTGAAATGACGGTCATATCCTGGTACAGGACAGAGGAATTTTACTTTATCAAGTTTACACCATGGAGTGTTTCCCATTACGCCGTGAGTCATGGAACGTGCGATGCTGTCGAACATGACATTCAGGCTGGAGTTTCCGTAGATGATGATGTGGTCAGGATCTACTTCAGACATTTCGCCGAGAAGACGTTTGGCTTCCGGGATTCCGTCGATGACACCGTAGTTACGGCAGTCTACGCCTGTTTCGCATTTCAGGTCTGAGTCGCTGTTTAATACGTCCATCAGGTTCATGGAAAGGTCGAGCTGGTCTGCGGCTGGTTTTCCACGTGACATGTCCAGAGCTAATCCCTGTGCTTTGATATCTGCATATTCTTTATCCAGCTGTGCTTTCAGTGCAAGCAGTTCTTCTTTGCTCATGTCGCTGTATTTTTTCATAATATTCCTCCTTGTTCTGCCATGGATGGAACTTGGTGATTCCGTATTGGACAATCATTTGTTTTTCCTGTGGCAACAATTTTTATGCTTTTTACATTTTAGTATGGTAAAACGGGGGTTGTCAAGTATTTTTATGGAATTGTTAAGGATTGTTAAAATTTTACCATTGCCCTCTATTGCATTTCAAATATTATTATAATATAATTATGATGTGTTTTTAATGTCTTATCAATATCTGTTACATCATACTGAATCGTATTTGTAGCTAAATAAATGACATCATTATCCGAAACCGATGTACAGATACAATAAGAATTACTTTTTCACAAAGAGGAAAAATCATGATGAAAAGACAGGATTGACTGAATACATTTCTTTAGTACTTAAATAATTTTTAAGGCAGGTCGAAATTCATCGAGAATTTCGGCTTGCCTTTTTTCATGTAACAGCGTATATTGAAATCAGTTAACAGATCTTTTAACTATCTGAATTGTTCTTATCAGGCTGACCTGATATCTTTTTTATTTCAAATATCCTAAAGAGCATCTCATATCCCAAATAACACCTCTTGTCTGCTATGCAATATCTCTTTGCAATATCTTTTGATATCAAATATCCACGAAAGGAGGATAACCATGTCTGTTTTTATCTACGCTATTGTCCTGATCCTGTTTGCATTACTGGCTGTGGGTATCGGTCTGCTGGTGCTTGTGTGCTGGGCTCTTGCCACGGCAGCTGGCAGATATGACTGCTACCTGGAAAAGCACAGCAACAAAAGCTGACTTATCCCCCATCAACGAGTGAAATACAGGAAATCCGCACAGGGTCTTTCCACATCATCGATCAGCTTGTTCATGACTTTACCGTTAAAATATAAAGTGGCAGATCCGCCTCCGTCCAGATTATAGGCATATTTGCAGTTATAGGACTGGAAGATATTTACCATATCCCAGTGGTTCAGCCCGTTATAACTTCCGGTATTGGTGACCAGAAGTACATAATCATTTGGCTTCACCATCCCTACGGCAGTCCGCGGATAATATTTCTCCGTTTCTGCCCAGGGCAGCTGTGCTTCCCCTTTCTGGATCAGTACAGGACCGAAATTGTAAGTGTCCTTTACTCCGGCCTTCAGGAGTTTCTTTCCGGAGAGCCCCTGTTTCGGTGTGTAGATAGTTCCGTTTTTCTTCACTGCCATTACGGAATAGCTGGTGGTGTAATCTCCGTAAAGCTTGCCATTCTTAATACACATTCCAAGAGGTGACGGCTGGCCTGTGGAATAATCGAAGGCACTGCCGTTTACCCCGATCACCCCTCCATTGGAAGAAACGGCAGAGGAAGTGGTCTGCCTGTCACCACCGTAAGTGCCGTAAGATAAGGCTGATTTCAGCTGTCCCGGGCCTGAAGTTTTTATATGTGCCACCCAATAGGAAATGCCGTGGGTACTCTTTTTCTTTAATGTGATGTCCAGAGTACTGCTTTTATACGTGTAGGTATTTCCTTTGTGGGTTACCTTTGGTTTGCCGCCGGATGAAGATTTTTTATAGCGCTGGCCCTTGCTGTTTACATAATATTTTCCCACCTTGGAGCTGGTGACAAGAGCACCCTTGGGGGCTTTGAAGTAATAGTAATGGCCTTTTATCTTATGCCAGCCTGTTGCCATAGTGGAATTCTTAAGAAAATAGTATTTTTTTCCTTTATATTTCAGCCACCTGCCAGCGATGGCTACACCGGATTTGTTAAAATAGTACCGGTATTTCGTGCCGATAGACCAGCGGTTCCGGTACATGGCTCCGTTTTTACGGCTGTAGTAGTATTTTTTGCCGGAACGCTTCAGCCATCCGGTGAAACGTTTACCATTGGCAGTGCAGTAATAATAGTGTCCTTTGTATTTAAAAGAACCGCAGATCATCCGCCCCTTGGAATTGTAGAAATAATAGGCTCCATGGATCTTGCGCCATCCTGTTTTCTTCGATGTGATGCTGACAGAAGTGGCTTCCTGCCTGACATAGGCGGCAGCCTGTACGGAAACTGTATGAACTGTGCTTCCCGCTGTACAAAATAAGAACAGGATAAGCAGCAGCAACCATTTCCGGGAAATCCGCGTTTTTTTCATGTATATCGCCTCCAGTAAAATATCACGTCGTATTCATCAAGCATTATACCAGAAACAACCGTTCTGTCTGTAATATAAAAGAGAGCTGCCCAAATACGGCAGCTCTGTGGAACAGTATTGAGGTTAATAGTTATATGCTCCTTCATAGGCATTGCACCTGTCCAGTTTACGAGACAGATTCCGGCAGGTACTGCATCGATCACAGAAACCCTGTCCATAGCAGGTGGAACAGGCGCAGGTCTTACAGGCTTTACGGTCATAGCCTGAAGTGCTGAGAGGAAGTTTGTTTTCCGTTGCGTTACTCATAAATATCGCCCTCCTTATACGTTACCTTGTACTTTGTATTATACGCTGACAAGGCTGGAATACAAGAGGTTAATAATCGGTTTTCTGGTAGAATCTTCCGTTTATGTAGTCTGTCTTGATGATATTTACGAATGCTTTCGGGTCGATCTCATGAACCTTCTTTACCAGATATTTCGCTTCTTCTGTGGAAACTACTGAATAAATCATGCTGGTCTTTTCATCGGTGTAACAGCCGGTTCCCTCGAATCTGGTAGCTGTGTGGTTAGTCAGTTTAAAAATTTCTTCATAAATCTGGTAAGGTTCCTTCGTAATAATAAACAATGTATGTTTCTTATATCTCTGGTTCAGCATCTGGATCACCTGGGTAGAGGTGAACTGGAAAATAATGGAGTACAGTGCTCTGTCCCATCCGAAGAGCAGACCTGCCACTGTCAGAATCACTGCGTTTCCACACAGAATATAATTCCAGATATCCCTGCCGCTCTTCTCTGAAAAGTAAATGGCGATAAAGTCCGTTCCCCCGGTACTTGTATTACCGATCAGGCAGAGACTGATACATAAACCATTGATCAGACCTCCGAAGATACTGATCAGCAGCGTATCGTAGGTGATGGGCTGACTTGGGATAATATCTGTAAGCAGACCGGAAAGTACAATGACACAGACAGAACTGATGGTAAATTTCTTTCCGATAAATTTCAGGCCGATAAATACAGGAATGGAGTTCAGTGTTACATTGATCAGCGTATAAGGAACGGCAATTCCTGCAAAAGTCTGAAAGATACTCTGGAGCAACAGTGTCAGTCCCGTAAAGCCGCCGGGAAAAAGTCCACCTGCACGTACAAAAGTTTTAATATTCAACGCCATGATCGTTGCAGCCAGAATTGCACAGCCGTAACGTTTGGCTTCATGTTTTAAATTAAGTTCTTTCATCTTTTATTTCACACCGCTTTTCTTCTATTTTGCTTCCCATCTTCCGGATGCACCACATGGCAGAACCAGTCCGTTGGAACTTACCGGAAGCCCGATCTCCTGAGAATCCACATGGCCGTCAAATTTCTTCAGCTCTGTGGAAAGCATATAAGTCAGCACTGCCGGTGCCAGACCGGTTGTATAAGAATTGATCAGGAAAAATAACGGATCATCGCTGAGGAGCTTTGTACACAGCTTGATCAGATCATGGATACAATCCTCAATCTTCCAGATCTCGCCTTTCGGTCCACGACCATAGGAAGGTGGGTCCATAATGATCGCATCGTAATGATTTCCTCTGCGGATCTCACGCTCCACAAACTTCACACAATCATCCACCAGCCAGCGGATGGGCGCATCTCCCAGTCCGGAAGCAACTGCGTTTTCCTTCGCCCAGGTAACCATACCCTTGGACGCATCTACATGAGTAACAGAAGCCCCTGCTGCAGCTGCTGCCAGGGTAGCACCGCCTGTATAGGCAAAAAGGTTCAGGACTTTTACCGGACGTCCTGCATTACGGATCTTATTACCAAACCAGTCCCAGTTGGTCGCCTGCTCCGGAAACAGGCCTGTGTGCTTAAAGCTAAACGGTTTCAGATGGAAAGTCAGATCCTTATAATGAATATCCCACTGCTCCGGCAGATCAAAGAACTCCCATTCTCCGCCGCCTTTCTTACTTCTGTGGTAATGACCATTCATATGTTTCCAGCCTTTATTCGTCTTCGGTGTATCCCAGATCACCTGCGGGTCCGGACGCACCAGAAGGTAATCACCCCAGCGTTCCAGCTTCTCCCCACAGGAAGTATCGATCACTTCATATTCTTTCCATCCGTCTGCAATCCACATCTTCTATCTAATCCTCCTAAATAAATGCATAATGAGTTATAATTGTACTACAGAATAAACCATTAGTAAATCAAAAATCACCTGATTTCTACTTTTTAAAGTATAGAGTAAAACTCCCCCAATATCAAGCAAACCATCATAATTCGCAGTTGTAACAGAATAAAGTGATATACATATGAAACAAAAAAAACAAGCCAAAACTCTTTCGAGCCTCAGCTTGTTTTACATCATCACTTATTTATTTTTCTTCTTCATAGAAGCGATCACAGACTGAATAACAATGAAGAAGCAGAGCAGTGCGGAAAGAATAATTCTTACCCACCAGCTTGATAAAGTACCCTGAGTAGTGATCAAACTGGAAATTGTACCTTTGATCAGAACACCAAACAATGTACCGATCGGAGTACCAACACCACCGGAAAGAAGTGTACCACCGATAACTGCTGATGAAATCGCATCCATCTCAAGACCTTTCGCCTGTTCAACGAAACCTGCGCAGCTGTTTAAGCAGAACAGGAAACCGCCGAGACCTGCAAGGAAACCATCCAGAACATAAGCCTGGAACATTGTCTTCTTAACATTCAGACCCATCATCAATGCACTCTGACGGTTACCGCCGATGGCATAAAGCTTACGTCCGAATTTACGATATTTCAGAAGAACTGCAATAATAACTACAATGATCAGTGCGATCACAACTGTCGGCGGAATATACGCCGGAATAAATTTACCTTTCTTATTGGTAGAACCAAAAGGCATATAAAAACGGTAGTTCGCCCATTTCAGGAATAATTCATTCTTAATGGAAATCATATCAGTACTGATGATAGCTGTCATACCACGTCCAAAGAACATACCAGCCAGAGTAACGATGAATGGCTGAATGTCAAGGTAAGCTACCAGGAAGCCCTGAACAATACCGAATGCAACACCAATGAGCAATGCAACTAAAACTGCCACATATGTATTTACACCTTTGTTCTCCATCAGATCTGCAAGAACCATACAAACAAGAGCTGTTACAGAACCAACGGAAATATCAATACCACCGGTGATCATAACGATAGTAAGACCACACGCAATAACCAGAAGACCTGCATTAGATACGAACAGGTTCAGAAACATCTGCGGTTTCGCGAAACCTTTGTCAGCGAAGATGATCATACCAGCAATATACATTACTACAAATAAAGCGATTGTTATCAGAAGCAGGAAGCCGTTTCCTGTCATTTTCTTTTTCTGCATTCCATTTGCTTTCATTACTTCTGACCTCCTTCTACTGCCACACTCTTTTTAGCTTTTAAGCCGGCAATATATTTTTTAAATACATCACTCTGCAGAGTAACGATGATGACTACCACGATTGCCTTATAAACAGGAAGCTGGTCAGCTTTTACGTTCATTGCATAGAGTGTTGTGGTCAGAGCCTGAATGGTATAAGCACCAATTACGGAACCGATCAGACTGAATTTACCACCGCCAAGGAAGTTTCCGCCAAGTGCTACTGCAAGGATAGCATCCATTTCCAGGTTAAGACCGATGTTGTTTGCATCTGCGGAGTAGATACGGCTGGATGCCACGATTCCGGCGATACCAGCCAGAACACCACAAATAACATAAGTAAGGAATTTGATCATTGTGGAATTTAATCCAACAAGGCGGGCTGCCTTTCCATTAATACCAACACTTTCAATGTAAAGACCAAGTGCTGTTTTCTTCAGGATCAGGTAAACAATTAAAACTGTAATGATCGCAAAGAAAATAGGAGTTGGAATCGGACACTTTCCAATGTAACCACCTGCCATCTTGAAAGAATCCACACGGATATAAGTAATCTGTCCGTTTGTTACAAGCTGTGCAATACCACGTCCGGCTGTATAAAGGATCAAAGTTGCAACCATCGGCTGAATATTCAGCCTGGCAACCAGAAATCCATTGAACGCACCACATAATGCAGATGCAAGAAGCGCTGCAATCACTGCAATGATAATCGAGTTCTGATACTCATTTACAGAAACCTGTCCACCGGAAAGAATCTGACAGCAAACTGCAGCTGCTACAGCCATGATCGCACCAACACTGATATCCTGTCCACCGGATGCCGCTGTTACCAGTGTCATACCGATTGCAAGGATAACCAGCTCTGAAGCACGATTGATAACATCAATGATATAACCGTAAAGTACACCGTTTCGAATCGATACATTAAAGAAGTCCGGTGTCTTGATCACATTGAGCAAAAGTACGGCGATGAGACACACGATAGGAAGAAACAGACGCGCACTTGTTATTTTCTTTAATTTACTCTTATTCATTATTTATCGTCACCTCCGGCAATAGCTTTCATAACTCCGCTCTGGGAAAGTTCATTCTCTTCCAGCTCGCCTACCTTCTGACCGTCACGAAGGACTGCCATACGGGAACAGGTACGGAGCATTTCCTCAACCTCTGAGGAGATAAATGTAACTGCCATTCCCTGATCTGCAAGATCAAGAACCAGTTTCTGAATCTCAGTTTTCGTACCGATATCAATACCTCGGGTCGGCTCATCCAGGATCAGGTAATCCGGATTTGTCAGAAGCCATCTTCCAAGGATAACCTTCTGCTGGTTACCACCGGACAGGCTCTTGATCGGGGTTTCACGGCTTGCTGTCTTGATCTGCAGCAGTTTAATATACTTATCGGCTGCTTCTTCCATTTCTTTCTTGCTTAATGGATGGAACATACCACGTTTAGCCTGGAGCGCTATAATAATATTTTCTCTTACAGAAAGATCAGCAATGATACCTTCTGCTTTTCTGTCTTCCGGAAGATACGCCATACCAAGCTTCATAGCATCCAGAGGACTGTTGATCTTTGCTTCTTTACCTTTAACCTTAAGGGTTCCAGTCTCTGCTTTGTCTGCACCATAGATGGTACGTACAAGTTCGGAACGTCCGGAACCAAGAAGTCCGGTAAGACCAATAACCTCTCCTTTGTTAATGGTAAGGTCAAATGGTTTAATGGTTCCTTTATGAGAAAGCCCTTTGGCTTCGATAACAGGTTCAGGTTTTCCCTGTTTCTTATCTTTGTGCTCGCCTTTGATATCGGCAAGGTCATCAAAGTCTTTACCCATCATCTTGGCAACCAGCATAACTCGTGGAAGATCTTTTGTCTCATACTCTCCTACCAGTTCGCCGTTACGAAGAACTGTAATTCTGTCGCAGACTGCATATACCTGTTCAAGGAAGTGGGTAACGAAGATAATACCTACACCTTCATCACGAAGTCTTCTCATAAGTACGAACAATTTTTCAACTTCATCATCATCCAGTGAGGAAGTCGGCTCATCCAGGATCAGTACACGACATTTCATATCAACCGCACGTGCAATTGCGATCATCTGCTGGATCGCGATGGAACACTCTTCCAGCTGCTGTGTTGGCGGCACATGAATGTCCAGGCTCTCAAGAAGTTTTCCTGAGCGCTCATTCATCTGCTTCCAATCGATCATTCCCATCTTTCTCGGCTCTCTGCCGATAAATAAGTTTTCGGCTACAGTCAGGTTCGGGCAAAGGTTTACTTCCTGGTATACTGTACTGATACCGTTTGCCTGTGCCTCCTGCGGAGAATGATTTACAATTGCATTGCTGTTTCCGGCCATATGAATAGAACCGCTTTCAAATTCATGAACACCGGTCAGAACCTTGATCAGTGTTGATTTACCTGCACCGTTCTCACCCATCAGTGCGTGGATCTCACCTCTACGAAGGGTAAAGTCCACATGGGAAAGGGCACGAACGCCAGTGAAATTTTTGGAAATATCACGCATCTCCAATACTACATTTTGTTCCATAATCTTTCCACCTGCTTTCTATACTGGTTTTTACCCCTCATCGCTGAATTTTTTTCAGCAAAGCGGGTTAATTCATGGCATAAAGGTAGCGTGGTCCGCAACCCGGGTTTCTCCGAATTATGAACCACGCTCCGGATTTACACTAATAATTAGTATGCACGTCCATCAATGATGTCCTGTGTAATAGTTGTTACTTCATAGTCAGCGTCGTCAACTTTGATAGATGTAACTGTATCATCAGCTGCAAACATTTCTTCATCTACATAAGCCTGTTTGTCAACCTCTTCGCCAGCTTCAAGTTTCTCGATGATTTCCTGTACACGTGGTCCGTGTAATGGGTTACACTCTGTATCCAGTGTGATCTTTCCGCTTAATGTATCTGTAAGACCAGCATTTGTTGTATCGAAGGACATTACAAGGATCTGGCCTTCTTCTCCACCAACTTCGTAGCCTGCTGCTTCGATGGCATCAATTGCACCAAATGCCTCGTTATCATTCTCACAGTAAACAACATCAATGTCATCACCGCTCTGTTTCAGGATAGATTCCATAACTTCCTGACCTTTGGCCTGTGTAAATTCACCTGACTGCTGTGCAAGTGTTGTCCAGTTGTCATGAGCCTCTACTGCATCATCAAATCCCTGTGTACGTCCGATCTGAGCAGATGCACCGATAGTTCCCTGGATGTCAACAAGATTGATTTCTTCATCTCCACGTCCCTTTGCTTCCAGATATGCATCCAACCATGCCATAGCTTTCTGACCTTCAAGTTTGAAGTTTGATCCAACCCATGCTGTGTAAAGGCTGTCATCAGATACATCAACCATACGGTCTACGATAATTACAGGGATTCCTGCGTCTTTTGCTTCCTGGAGAACTGTATCCCAACCTGTCTCTGTTACAGGAGCAAGTACGATGTAATCAACTTCCTGCTGGATGAAGTTACGGATTGCTGTTAACTGGTTTTCCTGTTTCTGCTGTGCATCGTCGAAGATTAATTCATATCCGTTCTCTTCGCTGAATGTGGATTTCATGGATTCTGTATTAGCTGTACGCCAGTCAGATTCAGCACCTACCTGTGAAAAACCAACTGTGATTGTGTCATCCGCTGCTGCTACACCCACTGCCGGAACAACGCTCATACCGCATACCATTGTTGCTGTTAATAAAGCTGACACGATTTTTTTCTTCATTTTGTAAATCCTCCCGATTCATTTAAGATGTCTTTATTATAGTAAAAATCCAGAAAAATTCCATAGAATATTTTCCGCAAAAAGTTTATTCTTCTATCATATTTTGTTCATAATTTATACAAAGTTTGTTTTTTTATTTCAGAAGTTGGATTTTTTATTGTGCATTATAAACATAGAAATAAATTATCACCTTATTTTTATATTCATATCGCACAATTCATCATTGGTCGACATAATCTTCTTCGCCATATACACCTCCATCACAGTTCCTTCTCCCTCTGTGGAAGAAATCTTCAGTCCATATCCCGGTCCGTAATAAAGTGCGATCCTCTCTGATACCGCCGCAAGTCCGAATCCGGCTCTCTCCCCGGTACGGATTGCTTCCTGTACCTCATGAAGACGTTCCGGCGTCATCCCCTGTCCATTGTCTGTGACTCTCAGCATCATATCCTCTCCCAGGTCAAATCCTTCTATAAGGATCTTGCCTTTTCCCCGCTTATTCTTGATTCCGTGATAAAGCGCATTCTCAGCAAGGGGCTGCAGGGTAAGCTTGGGAACCATGATATTGTCCAATTCTGCCGGAATATTGATCTCGAATTCCAGAATATCCCTGTATCTGGACTGCTGGATCTCCAGATAACTCAGGGTATGGCGTTCCTCTTCTGACAGAGGAATAATATCTTTTCCTTTGGAAAGGGATGTCCGGAAAAAAACAGACAGGCTTGTGATCATATCCACCGCATCCTGGTCCATTCCCCCCTCAACCAGCCATACGATGGTATCCAGTGTATTATAGAGAAAATGAGGATTTACCTGTGCCTGGATCAGCTGCAGTTCTGTAAGATGCTGGGCTTCCTGCTCCTTCCGGACATTTTCCAGAAGTCCTTTGATCCGGCCTGCCATCTTTCTAGTTCCTGCATCCAGCTCCTGGATCTCCACACAGTCAGCAGGCACAGCGGAAATATTTTTATACTCCCCTTTTCCTACCTTCTTAATATTCTGAAGAATCTCAGAAACCGGTTTGGTAATGCTGTAGGTCAGCCGGAAAGAACGGCGCAGCAATATGATCACTGACAAAAGAATAACGGCACACATGGTCAGAAGGGTAAGCCGTACATTTCCTGCAAGCTGGGATTCCAGCTGTACCAGCTGGGTCGCCTCCTGGTAAATATAATTCTGCATTTCCTTTTCAAACAATGTAGTCAGGATCTCTGTATTATTTGCCACGAATTCCTGGCGTTCTTCATAATCTTTGATCTCAAGAAGCTGGTTCATCCTTTTTTTTAGGTTGGTAAGATAATTCGTCATATATTTTAAAGAACGCAGACTTTCTTTCTTCGTAGAGGTATTTTTCAGTTTCTCTACTGTGTCAATGGCTTTATCCACCTGCTCTATGGGAAGGCCATCCCTGCCCTTCCTGCCGATGGTGACATAATAAATATCCATATCCACTTCATCTTTGAAACTCATGTCATTGTTGGAATTTCTGTAGTTGGCATTATATTCGGAACTGACTGCCAGATTGTTGGATAACTGATTGTATTTGTTGGTATAGTGCCAGAAAAAAACAAGAAGCACTATGATCAGAACAGCCATAGGAATCATAGTGCTCAGAAGCATCCACTTCATCTTATTTTCCAGTTTCTCCTGTTTCTCCTTCATGGATCAGGCTTCTCCTCTCGTTTTACGATATTCGCTGGGTGTCATGCCCTGGGCCTTTTTGAAAAGGTAGCTGAAGTAGTGGGCATCTTTATATCCTACTTCTCCTGCGATCTCGCTGGAACGCTTGGAAGTGCAACGTAGAAGTTCCTTGGCCTTGTTCATCCTCAGCTCTGTAAGATATTCAATAAAGGTCTGCCCCATATTCTGGCTAAAGATCGCACTGAAATGATTGGCGCTGACATTGGCCACATGTGCAGCTTTATTCAGGGAAAGATCTTCATCCATGTAATTCTCATCAATAAATTCTACGGCCTTTTTCAGAACACTGCGGTTCTGATTTCCTGCATTCTCATCACGGATGGCAATGGCTTTTTTCAGCAGTTTATCGCAATAGCTTACTGCCGCTTCCATGGATCTGCCTGTCTGCTCTACGATATCGTCTGTCTCCTCTTCTTCAATTCCTGAAACATCGCATCCCAGTTTTTTCAGGAAAGAAAGCACCGAAAATCGCACATTCAGCACTACATAGTTCCGGAATACCAGAGATCCCATAGGCTCCTGACCGATGGCGTGGAAATAATCCTGTACAAATCCATCCACTTCCTCAGCAAGTCCGCTGCTTAGAAATTTCTGCAGGATTGCCGGATTCAGGGCATTGACATTGACATTTTTCAGCTGGACATTCTCTTCTTTATATGTACTACAGGAATTTTCATTTTCCTCTTCCAGCGTATCATATGCCAGAATATGTCCATCATAAAGATATCGGAAAGAATAGGCTCTCATGGCTGTACGGTAGCTGTGCCGGATCTGGCTCAGTCTGTCTGCATCCTCTCCCACAGCGATAAACCAGTCTGCATTCTGGCTTGTTTCTTCCATAATATTCCGGACAGCCTCCACGCAGTCCCGGGTATTTCTGCTGATGGTATCATGCTGTCCCTTTACCAGAATGGCATAACTGAACACCTGATGGCGGAAAAGGATTGCAACCGGATGGCTGAGGAAATAATTCTCAATCTTCTTATGTACTTCTGCTTCCCAGTCAGAATCTCCTTCCACAGAACTGTAACTGCTGTCTGAGGTATCCGGTGTGAAAATAAGGATATTATATGCTTCTGCCACAATATCAAGATTCAGCTTGTCTGCTCTTTTATAAACTTCCTCCAGGTCTGAATCCGCTCTTACCAGGGATTCAAAGAAATCCCTGCTTGCATTCCGTTCATATTCCTGCATTTCCAGACGGAACTTCTCATAATATTCCTTCTGTGTCTTCTCATGCTCATAACGGTTATGGATCTCTACCAGTCTCTCGATAAAGGCATTCTTCGTGATGGGTTTCAGCAGATAGTCTTCCACTCCGATGCTGATGGCCTGTTTAGCATAATTAAAATCATCATATCCACTGAGGATCACGATCTTGATATCCGGAAGTTCTTTTTTTACAAGTTTACATAAAGTTAATCCATCCATAAATGGCATTTTTATATCTGTGATCAGAAGATCCGGTCTGAATTTCAGGATCAGGGGCAATGCCATCTCTCCGTCAGCAGCCTCTCCTGCCAGTTCAAATCCATACTGTTCCCACGGGATCATACGCTTGATCGTTTCCCTCACTATAACTTCATCTTCTACCAAAAAGGTTTTCAGCATGTCTCTACTCTCCCTTCCCGTATTCTTTTTATAACTTTAATACAGATTGAATTATCAGGCAAGTTGTTTTTTTCGACAAAAAGGCCCCATCCGGACAGGGAAGCCGGGCAGGGCCTGATCTACAGGTTGAATGATTTATTAGTTTATTTTTTCTGGAAAAGTTCCTCTGCCTTTGGTGTCCAGCGTTCTGCATAGGCATCACATTTCGCACAGAGATGCTCTACTGTTTCCGGAGACTGAAGGTCTGTGGACTTGGCTCCTGTTTTCTCTACCATCTGGCGGAGAAGTTTCGGATTCTCAAGCATCGGGCACGGACGAAGCATGTTTTCATTAAATGGCTGTCCGTCATGATATGCCATGAAGATCGGGCTCTTCAGTGCTTCAAGCAGAGTGTTCTTATAAATATTGGCATTTGAATAATGGATAAATACACATGGATCAACATCGCCGTTTGCATTGATATGCAGGTAACGTCTTCCACCTGCAATACATCCGCCTACATATTCTGCATCGTTCTGGAAATCCATGCTGAAGATGGACTTGGTCTGACGGAATTTTCTGATCTGGTGGTACATTTTTTCACGCTGCTGCGGGTTCGGCATTAATTCTACTACTGCTTCGTTACCTGTCGGCATGTAATGGAAGAACCATACGAACAGTGCGCCACAGTCGATAATGTGATCGAAGTATTCTTCGCTGCTGACACTGTCTACGTTTGCAGAAGTATAGCAGGTGGAAACACCGAATGGAAGTTTGTGAGATTTCAGAAGTTCCATTGCATGCATAACTTTGTCATAAACACCGTCCCCACGGCGTCCGTCGTTTGCTTCTTCAGAACCTTCCAGGCTGATGGCAGGTACGAAGTTCTTTACACGGAGCATTTCCTGGCAGAACTCTTCATCGATCAGAGTACCATTGGTAAAGGAAAGGAATTCGCAGTCCGGATATTTCTCACAGATACGGATCAGGTCTTTTTTACGTACCAGAGGTTCACCGCCTGTGTAGATGTACATGTATGTTCCAAGTTTTCTTCCCTGTTCTACGATAGAGCAGATGGTGTCGAAATCGAGGTTCAGTTTGTGACCGTATTCAGCTGCCCAGCATCCTGTGCAGTGCAGATTACAGGCACTTGTAGGATCCAGAAGGATCGCCCACGGTACGTTGCAGTTGTTCTTCTCAGATACTTCCTGCTGAATAGCGCTTCCCTTTAAGCTGGCGTTTGTGATGAAGTTTGTAAAGAATGCTTCACGTACACCCGGATCCAGATCGTAGATTCTCAGGATCAGTTTGTACCAGTTGCTGTTTTTATCCTGAATGGCATTTCTGATGGCATTTCTCTGACCTTCATACCAGCCGTCCGGAACAACTTTATCGATCAGTTCCATTAATTTCGGTATATTTACTTCAGGATCTTTTTCCAGATAATTTAATCCTGTCTTAACAGCTGCGATCAGTGCAGCCTGTTTTGCTTTGTCCATGATATTCATAATCTTTCTCCTCCTTGTTGTACTGTACAAAACCTTGTACTATATGAAACGGTTTATTCTTAAATATGCCCGTCCCTTTCTAAATATCATCTGTTTTTTATCATGAATGATCTGCTGCTGTCAGCGCTTTTCGAAATCATCCATATCTATAATATCCGGTCTGCGGTTCTCCAGGATCTTGATCGTATAGATCGCCACACACAGATTCAGGATTCCTTCAAATAAGAACGAAACTCCTACCAGGATCATCATGATCTCCGCAGCATCAAATGGCCTGATCAGAAGCAGGACTCCCAGAATTCCTGTCAGAACAGCCACCACCAGAATCCTCCACCAGAGGCTCAGCCCGAATCTTTTCGCATCCATAGACATCTGAATCTTAAACAATGCATCCGCAAGTGTCAGAATCCCAAAGATTGCAAAGATCAGATTCACCACCTGCTCCCTGCGTGCAATAATGATCGCGCCCACTGCGATCAGCAGAATTCCGAACGCCAGATCAAACTGGAATGCCAGGCAGTAATAATCTTTGGAAAAATAACCTACGATCTTGATACATCCGTATGCAATGAGCATGATCCCGATCAGCGTGCAGAACAGCTTTAAAGAACAATCTGGCCAGATGATCAGACATATTCCCAGGATGACAAATAAAAGCGACATGATGATATATCCGTTTTTCGCTATTTTTAACTGTCTTATTGCTTCCATACGTACCCTCCTCTCATGTCTGCATTATAGATGTTAAAGCTTTAACAATAAATAGACAAAAACAGGCTGGTGTCCAAATTTCAGACACCAGCCGTAATATTGTTTAAATCCTGCGTATTTTGTATTCTGTTTGATCTTTCTGTTAATTATTGAGATTATGTAAGAGATCTTTACGCTTTTCCATCAGCTCTGCCATGTCCTGGATCTGCTCGGACAGGTCTTCTTTCATGCCCTGATCCAGCCAGTCCATCAGAAGACCGATATACAGACATTTATAATATTTGATCAGAAGCATCCTCTCATGATCATCAATCTCCAGACGTTCTGTATTCTTCTCGAAATACCGGGTAAATACATAACCGGATACTTCATTCATATAATACAGAAATGCATCTCTCTTTACTGAACGGTAAACATTCAGCATCATCCTTCTGTTTGCCTTTACAATATCCGCCATCTCTTCCATACATTCCAGAATGGAGTTACTCTCTCTGGGCGAATTCAGGATTTCATCCCATTTTCTTTTCAGGACATATTCCACAACTTCCGGAATATCATGAAAATGATAATAAAACGTGTTCCTGTTGACACCGCATCTCTCTACGATATCTTTTACCGTAACCTTGGACATGGGCTTCTCATCCAGAAGCTCGATCAGAGTCCTTGCAATTATATCCTTCGTAAAACCAGACATTTCTCTTCCCTCAATCACTGCATTTACATATTATGTCATTCATTATCAGGTTCCTTTGATTTTATGTATTATGCCATAAAGAGGATTTTTTTGCAAGATATGGATTCCACAATTATCTCAGTAACTTTATTTTACAGTTACCCTGCATCTGACTTTTACATCTCCTGATTTTACAGTTATAGTTACTGTACCTTTTTTCTTCGCCTTGATCACACCTTTGGTACTGACTGTGGCGATTTTGGTATTGCTGGATTTATAGGTTATTTTCTCTGTACTGTTTGCAGGCACACGCTGCGGTTTCAGAGTGAAAGATTTTCCTGCCTTAAGTGTCTTATTCGCCGGAACATTCCGTATCTGCCGTGTTATTCTGGCAATTGTAAATTTCACATAATTTCTGATCCCGGCCTTTGTAGTGTAATAAATCTTTACATTTCCCGGCTTTGATCCTGCTGTTACTTTACAGGAGCCGTCTGAGTTCTTATGCACCTTGGCAATGGAAGTGTTACTGCTGGACCAGCTTTTGACAGAATCTGGTCCGGTTATTTCCAAACTGATGTCAAAATCCATTCCCAGCTGCATCCATACACTCTCGAAAGAAGGCTGAACTGTAATATACTTCTTGATCTTCTTCTCTCCGCAGCGTGTACATTCTTTATACTGATATGCTGCAGTAGAAGTTACCTTGTATTTTTTCCACTTTGCATTCTTGTCATATTTGTGGTTTAAAGCCCAGATTATCTCACTGTCCTGCAGGGACGCCCCACATACTCCGCAGACGATCTCATCTGTATATCCATTTTCCATACAAGTGGCTTTCCTGCCTTTTTTGGTGATCTTTTTAGTATGTGGTAACTTCGGGATTTTTTTCGGTTCTTTGATCGTTTTCCCACAAGTCAGACACTCCAGACCTTCTGTCCATCCTGTAGAATAACAGGTGGGTTCTATAGCATTAATCACATAAGGATAATCATGGGTAGTATGAGCAGGTTCGATTTCTCCTTTTTCCATAAGAGTCTGGCATTTGCTGCAATACACGTCGCCTGTATAACCTTCGTGTGCACAGGTGGCCTTTACCACATTTCTTATTTCCTCTGTGTTATGTCCCAGAGGCGGGATGGTTTCTGTATGTGAAATACCACACAGAACACAGGTAAGCTTTTTCGTCCCCCCGTTCAGGCAGTCAGCAGGTACAACGATCTCTTCCGCATATACATGCTCATGATTACTAACATAATTATCGTAATATTGTTCAGCATCATTAACATCATTTGTAAATTCAGTGGTTTCAGAATTCTGCTCTGTGTCTGATGTAACTGTTTCCTCTGCAGTAAACAGTTCTGTCGGTTGTGCAGCCAGTATTCCTGTCGGACTCATAAGCAGGCAGCATGCAGATGCCAGTAATGCCAGTCCCCATTTCTTTTTCATATAATACCCCCTTTGTTTATTCCGTTACCGGAACCAGTCGTATCTCTTTGATCTGAAGATTATCAGCTCCGTAATACAGCTTGATATAATGATTGTTTCCAAATCCCATATTCAGGATCCTTGTCTCCTGGATCCATTTGCCCTGGGTTCCCTGGATGGATACTGTCATCTTATGGATATTATCCAGGAATACAGATACCGGAAGCTGCGCCAGAGGATCCAGGTCTGATTTCATGGTAAAGATCACGTTGAAATCTCCCAAGAAATCATTGGTTACAGCCAGAACATCTGCGTTTCCTCTTGCCGGATGCAGCAGAGAACCATCAATAACGATCTCCTGTGTTTCAGGATCACTGGTCAGTTTCACCAGATTATTGGCATCTACGTCGTCTTCTTCTCTGGCGTTCATGGCCTCCAGTTCTTCCTCACTGATACGTCCGGCCATATGAAGGATTGCAGGACTCTTTAATAAGAATCCCAGGATATTCCTGGCATTTCGCTGAAGTTCACCTATCGTGATCACTCCTGCATTCAGCTGTGCTTCCACATCATCCTGCTCCGGATTGGATCTGGCATCTGTTACTACCATATAAATATCGTTCTGGGCCGCAACCATCGGCGCTTTTACAGGTACTTCTGCCTGGTGTCCCTCATAGTTGGACTTCGCCCACCAGTCAGTCATTACAATACCGTCAAATCCCCATTCTTTGCGGAGAATAGTGGTGCACAGATCATAGCTTCCAGCTGTCCACAGACCGTTTACGCTTCCATAAGTAGTCATTACAGAACGAGCCCCGCCCTCTTTCACTGCGATTTCAAAGCCTTTCAGATAAATCTCACGTAGACATCTCTCAGACATTACAGAATCAGAAGTGCTTCTGCCAACCTCCTGGTTATTGCCACAGAAATGCTTGATAGTGCTTCCGATCCCTGATCTTCTCATTCCTTTTACCTGTGCCGCACAGATCCTTCCTGTGAGAAGAGGATCTTCTGAAATGTATTCGAAATTACGTCCGTTCAGCGGATTTCTGTGAATGTTCATGCCTGGTCCAAGAAGAGAATCAATCTTGTTGAGACGAAGCTCTTTCCCTGTCATTTCATATAAAGCACCTACAAGTTCTGTATTAAATGTACATCCAAGCAACGTTCCATTAGGCAGGGAGAATGCCTTGGTTCCACAGTCCATTCGAATACCGGAAGGTCCGTCTGCACAGCAGCCTGCCGGAATTCCCAGTGCCTGCAGGGTATCTGTGATACCGCCAAATGCAGCCGCTGTTCCTGCTGTGACCTTCGGGCTGCACATACCTTCCCCACGGAACATGGCGATCAGGTCTTCTCTGCTGATCTGAGCAGTGAACTCATCCAGAGATACTTTGCCATCCAGTACGTCCACCAGCTTATAACCTTTGTCTCCTGTGATTTCCAGCTCTGCAGGCAGATTCTCTTTTCTGCGTACCTGAGGATCCACAGTCCGCAGCGGAACCTCCTCTTCTGTCGCTGTGTAAGTGCCGTCCGGCTGCTGAACTGCTTTCATTCTGCGGAATGCTTCCACAGGCGCATACGCCTCCTGAAGTTCTTCCAGTACACGGAATTTCTCTTCATAACTTCCGGCTGGCTGCACACTTCTTACATCACTGCCCACAAAGATCTCATAGGTTCCCGCTTCCAGCACATAGCAGGATTTATGACCTGTCACGCCGCTGTCATCATAGGAAGCCATATCATATTTCGGGATAATGATACATAATTCCTCTGTCTCTCCAGATGCCAGTTCTGCTGTCTTGGCAAATGCGATAAGTTTTCGTGCAGGATTTCCCAGTTTTCCCTGAGGTACTTTTGCATAAACCTGTACTACTTCTTTTCCCTTCACACTACCTGTATTGGTAACTGTGGCAGATACGGTCAGCTCATCCTCTGTATTCCCGGAAATCTCGGCTTTCGTCTCAAATGTTGTATAGGATAATCCATATCCAAAGGGATAAAGCACTTTATCCTTCGCAAAAGTTTCGAAATACCGGTAGCCCACATAAATATCTTCTTTATAAAAATTCTTATACGGATCTCCGAAATCTGCCGTTGACGGATAATCATGAATATCTGCTGCAATGGTATCTGTCAGCTTTCCACAGGCACATACCTTACCTGTAAGCACATCTACTGCACCGTTTCCGCCTTCCTGACCTCCCTGCCATACATAGATGACAGCCTGTGGCTGATACTTCGCCACCCAGCTCATATCAATGATATTACCCACATTGAGGACAACGACAGTTCTTCTGCTGGCAGCGCATACTTTCGCGATCAGCTCTTCTTCCGTCTCAGTCAGGCAGTAGCTTCCTGCACCTGCATTGTTATCCTGATCCTCTCCTGCAGTTCTTCCGATCACTACCAGAGAGACATCATTCTTTCCAGCACATTCCAGCATTTCCTCAGTTACAGGCATTTCTTTCTGACACCACGGAACCTTACCCCAGCCTTCTCCTTCATCGAAAGGATTTTCCTCGATCCATCTGCTGTAGATCTCCAGAAGCTTCTCGTCCAAATGAAGTTCCTTATTCCCTTTCAGTGCATCCAGAATCCCTACGGTATATCTGGTATTTACCAGTCCCCCGGAACCCAGTCCGCTTTTATAATAATGAAATGCCATACGGCCAAAAACGGCTACTTTTTCCCCTGCTTTCAGCGGCAGTGCCTGATCTCGGTTCTCCAACAGTACACAGCCTTCTGCAGCTGCCTGTCTGGCAAGAGCCGCATATTTTTCCAGATTCAGTTTATAATTATTCATGTGGTCTTTTCTCCTTCTTTTGTTCGCATCATAAACGAATTCTCCTTTCATCTTAGCAGAAAAAATATCTTCTGAAAACCCTAAATATTTCCTGTCAGCCAACATGAATTTGTAAAAAAGCCCACCTTCTTGTCTCTGCTGTGTTTCTATTGCTCCTTATGTGTTTTCAAAAATCTCATAATGATCTCTGTGCCGCTTCCTTCCTCGCTTCGAAGGATGATCTTGCCCTGAAGAGTGCTGACTGCATGTTTTACAATAGAAAGTCCCAGACCGGTTCCTCCGATCTCTTTGGAATGACTCTTATCTACCCTGTAGAAACGTTCAAACACTCTGTCCTGATCTTCTGCCGGGATTCCGATTCCCGTATCCTTAACCACGATCTGCGCTTCCTGGGCAGTCTGTGTCAGAAATATACTTACATTTCCATCATTTCTGTTGTATTTGATCGCATTGTCACAAATGTTATAAACCGCTTCTTCCAGAAGTGTCCGAACCGCCTCAATTTTCATGGATTCTCCACAGATATAAAGATGAACATTCATCTGCTGTGCTTTCTCTTTCAGACTGTCAAAAGCATTCTTGCAGACCTGATAAATATCCACAGGTTCCCAGATATATGGTGTTTTTTCCTCATCCAGCTGAGAAATCTGGATCACATCTTCCACCAGCTGAAGAAGTCTCTGCGCTTCTTTATAAATACGTCCTGCAAACTTCGGAATATCCTGTTCCTGCACAAAGCCATTCTGAATGATCTCCGCAAATCCGGAAATGGAAGTCAGCGGCGTTTTCAGTTCATGGGAGACATTTGCGGAAAATTCCCTTCGCAGATTCTCTCGTTCTAATTTTTCAGTTACATCCACCAGGAGGATCACTGCACCTTCTGTCTTCTCTCCACGCACTACAGGATTGGCGATGAGCTGAATATCATTTCCATTTAATTTCAGAACAAGTTCTGCATGCTCCCCACCCAGGACATGCTCTATTGCATGGCGAAAATCCTCTGCACGATCCAGACAGTAAACACTCTCTCCCTGACACGCCTTATCTACATGGAACAGATTCCATGCACTGGAATTGGCAGACAGGATCATGGTATATTTATCAATTACGATCAGGCCTTCCTGCATATTTTCTGTAATCAGGGAAAACTCTTCCTGCTGCTGTTTCGCCAGATCCAGCTGCTTCTGGATCTCTCTGTTCTGTCTGTGGATCTTACTTAAAAGAGGAGAAAGTTCCTCATAGATTTGGTTCTCTTCCGGGTGTTCCAGATCCAGTTCATTGACAGGTTTTACGATTCTTTTGGATATTACAGATGCCATGATGCCGGAGAGAGCCAGCATCAGAAACAGGATCCAGCATAAAGGAAGTACGAGATTTTTTACCAGCACTATTACTGTTTCCTGGGTTCCCGAAACACGCAGGACATTTCCATTTTTCAGACGTAATGCATAATACATTGTCTTCTCAGAAAGAGTGTTGGAATATCTGGAGGATTCCCCTGCTCCATATTTCTCTGCTTTCTGAAACTCCTCCCTGTCTTTATGATTCTCCATTTCATAAGCATCTGCTTCATTATCAAAAAGTACCGTTCCATCCTGCGCAATATAGGTAATACGTGAATTTTTATCAGAAACATTCTGCAGATATTCCACTCCCTGCTGCTCTACCCCATACTCCAGATACGCAGCTTCTTTCGTCAGTTCCCTCTGCAGCTGGCCACCGAAATTCCCATAAAGAATTCCCATTACAAAAAGCAATCCTGTGACCAGAACCACAAAGCAGACCAGCATCGTTGATTTAAAAATCTTTTTTGTCACTTCTCTTCCCTTTCCCTTCTCTTGTTACCTTTATTTTATACTCAAATATCCGCAAACGGTTCCCGCCTGCGGATACAAAAAGCCTGTAAATAAACAAAGACTTTCTTATTTAATTATTGTTATAATCCTGATGTTCATTATTTCTGTGCTGTCCTGTGATGGAATATTCCACCCATTCCGCAATATTTACCGCATGATCTCCTATACGCTCGAAATATTTGGCAGTCATAAGAAGATCCAGACCTGTCTTGGCATCCAGTTTTCCTCCGTAGATCATATCTGCAAGTTTTTCTTTGATCTCATTGAAAGCATGATCCACTACATCATCTCTGTCAATAACATTTCTGCACAGCTCCAGATCATTTTTTACAAAAGCATCTACACTCTCTGTTACCATGCGCACAGTATCTTCTGCCATCTGTGTGATCGTATCCGGTATGGCGCTGGTGTTTTTGGCAATATATAGTGACAGATCTGCAATATCTGCCGCCTGGTCACCGATACGTTCCATATCAGAAACCATTTTAAGCGCAGAAGAAATTTCTCTCAGATCTCTTGCTACAGGATGCTGATGAAGTAAAAGACTCAGGCACAGATTCTCAATTTCTCTTTCTTTCGCATCAATATCTCTGTCCGTCTCAAAAACCTGGCGGGCGATTTCCTCATTCTGTACATTCTGGATCGCTTTTGCTGAAAACGAAATTGCTTTCTCACAGTAGCTTCCAAGTGTAATAAGCTGGACATGCAGTTCTTCCAGCTGTCTCTCGAAATACTTTGCCATAATCAACCAAACCTTCCTGTAATATAATCCTCAGTACGCTTATCTGCAGGCATGGAAAACAGCTTATCTGTATCTGCAAATTCAATAACTTCTCCCAATAAGAAGAAGGCTGTTTTATCAGAAATTCGGGTCGCCTGCTGCATATTATGAGTTACCATTACAATGGTATAATCCTTCTTTAACTCCATCGTCAGCTCCTCAATCTTGGAAGTTGAGATAGGATCAAGTGCAGATGTCGGTTCATCCATCAGAAGCACTTCCGGCTGAACTGCCAGAGCTCTGGCAATGCAGAGTCTCTGCTGCTGACCACCCGACATTCCCAACGCACTCTTCTTTAAACGGTCTTTTACTTCGTCCCAGATTGCGGCATCACGAAGAGATTTCTCTACAATATCATCCAGTTTCGCTTTGGATCGGATACCGTGAGTTCTTGGCCCATATGCGATATTATCGTAGATACTCATTGGAAATGGATTTGGTTTCTGGAACACCATTCCCACTCTTTTTCGAAGCAGATTCACATCCATATCACCGTAAATATCTTCACCGTCAAGTTCTACTTTACCGGTGATCACACATCCTTCTACCAGGTCATTCATACGGTTTAAAGACTTCAGCAGAGTGGATTTACCACATCCACTTGGTCCGATAAAAGCTGTGATTTCTTTCTCTGGAATCTCCATGTTTATATTCTTTAAAGCATGGAATTTCCCGTAATATAAATTCATATTTTCAACTGTTATTTTTGCGTTATTACTCATGTTTCTTATCCTTTCGCAATTCGTTTGGCAACCGCTCCGGACAGGAAATTGATCACAAGAACAAATGCCAGAATAACAACTGCTGTCGCAGATGCCTGATTCATATGAAGACCTTCACCGGACAGCACATACATGTGAAGTGCCAGTGTACGTCCGGAGCCCATCAGGTTCTTCGGTACCTCTGCAACTGTACCTGCTGTATAGATCAGGGCTGCTGTCTCACCGATCACACGTCCGATAGCCAGGATCACACCTGCCAGAATACCAGGTACTGCTGACGGCAGAACAATGGTAAAGATGGTACGAAGTTTCCCTGCTCCCAGTCCGAAACTTGCTTCACGGTAAGAATCCGGAACAGATTTCAGTGCTTCTTCTGCTGTACGCATGATCAACGGCAGAATCATAATCACCAGTGTAAACGCACCGGATAAAAGTGACAGACCCCAATGCAGTGCTGTTACGAAAAACAGCATACCGAAAAGACCATATACAATAGAAGGAATTCCTGAAAGTGTTTCTGCTGTAATACGGATCACATTTACAAGCTTACTTCCTTTTTTCGCATATTCTACCAGATAGATCGCTGCAAAAATTCCCAGAGGTGCTGCGATCACAAGAGATACTACTGTCAGGATAAAGGTATTGATCAGTGATGGAAGCAGTGAAAGGTTATCTGAATTATACGTTAAACTGAACAAGTCAGTGGACAGATACGGCACACCTTTGACCAGAATATATCCAATCAAAAAGAACAGCAATGCGAATGTCAGGACTGCCCCCAGCAGGGTAAGCAGTGCAAGGATTCCTGATCCCGGATGCTTCATGTATGCCTTCATCTGGTCTGAAAAAGAAGACTCATTCTGCTTTTTTTCTTTTGACAAATCAATTGCCGCTGCTGTCTCAATTTGCATGTTCTGCCCTCCTGTTCAGTAAAGAAAGACTCAGGTTAATGATAAGGATAAAGATAAATAACACCACTGCTGTTGCGATCAGGGCTTCTCTGTGAAGACCTGTTGCATATCCCATCTCAGTAACAATGTTTGCAGTCATGGTACGGACACCTTTCAGGATTCCCTGAGGCATTCTCGGCTGGTTTCCTGCTACCATAACAACCGCCATTGTTTCTCCGATGGCACGTCCGATTCCAAGAACAACTGCTGCCAGAATACCGGATTTTGCTGCCGGAAGCATAACACAGAAAATGCTTCTCTCTTTGGTTGCTCCCAGTGCAAGAGAACCTTCATAATAGCTCTCCGGTACGCTGCGGATGGCAGATTCTGTAACTCCGATGATGGTCGGAAGGATCATCATTCCAAGTAAAACACAGGCTGCCAGCATACTTGTCCCGGTTCCTCCAAAGGTTTGTCTGATCAGCGGAACGATAAGAACCAGTCCAAAGAAACCATATACAATAGACGGTACGCCTGCCATCAGTTCAATTCCTGATTTCAATGGTCTGTAAATTTTTTTCGGGCAGTAGCGCGCCATAAAAATGGAAGTAAATAACGCGATGGGCACACCCAAAAGAATGGCACCTGCAGTTACGTAAATACTTGCTACGATCATTGGAAGGATTCCAAAAATATCGTTTGACGGCTTCCACTTTGTTCCCAGCAGGAACTTCAGCGGACCGATTTTCCCGATAGCCGGGATTCCATTAGCAAACAGAAATGCACAGATCAGAAATACTGCCAGCACTGAAGTACAGGCTGCGATCAGAAATACACATTTCATGGCTTTTTCTTTAAAGTGGTTCATTCATTACACCTTTCTTTCCTTGTATCAAAAATCATAATCTGTCACTTTTACAGTGATTCTGAAAATATGATTTTCAACATGCAAACAGCCCGCCTGCTGTACTATTTCATTCACAGGCGAACTGCTCTGAAACTCAATCTGTTGCATTATTTAGCAAGGTCTTCCCATGTAGTAGTCTCGCCTGTGTATACAGCTTTTACCTGATCGCTTGTAAGTTCATCAACATCATTGTCTTTGTTTACGATAACTGCGATACCATCTCTTGCGATAACTGTAGCTGTAAGACCAAGGTCTTTCTCTTCATCCTTCAGGTCACGGGATGCCATACCGATATCTGCTGTTCCTTCTGCTGCCATGTTTACACCTGTTGTGGAATCACTCTGCTGAACTTCTACAGTTACGTCTTTGTTTACTGCTTCATAGCCTTCTGCAAGTTTCTCCATAACCGGTGTTACTGAAGAAGAACCTGCAACTACTACTTTACCGGAAACTCCGTCTGCTGCTTCATAAGCCTTAGCATCTGCTGCTTCTTTGATATAACCGTTGTCCTCTACGATCTTCTGTCCGTCAGAGCTCATAATGTAGTTTACGAAATCCTTTGCTGCATCGCTTTCTTTATCAGATGTAAGGATGTTGAATGGACGTGCGATCTTGTAAGAATCATTGGAAACATTATCTACAGTAGCTTCTACGCCATCAATCTTAACTGCCTTTACTGTATCATCCAGAGAACCAAGTGAGATATAACCGATTGCATTTTCATCACCTGCAACAGTTGTCATCATAACAGATGTGCTGTTTGTTACACTTGCTTCATCTGTAGTCATATCTACTTTCTCACCGTCTTTTTCTTCTTCGATTCCAAACAGTTCTACGAATGCTCCACGTGTACCGGAACCATCCTCACGGGATACAACTGTGATGTCTCCGCTTGCTGCACTTACGATTGTTGTGAAAGCTGTTGCTCCGATAACTGCTGCTGTAAGGATTGTTGCGATTTTTTTCTTCATGATAATTTTCTCCTCTTCCCATGAGCCATGTTTTTAATATAAAGTGAAAGGCTCATTTCCTTTTTAATACTTTTATGTTTTATAACTTGTTACCTCATTTACAAGTGCTATTATAGAAATCCAAAGTTAAATGTAAAACCACGCTAAAGTAAAATCTTTGTAAATTGAAAATTTTTGTGAAGGTTGTAAAAACAGGCGTCAGGTGCTATCATAAACTATATCTTCAAGTCCCCACCCACTGCTTATTGCTCTTCGCAAGTCAAGCAGGGGACTTACTTGATTCGGTTAAAATTTATACACAGGAGGATTTTATATATGGAAAACTTAAGATGTGAAAAAGCAGTAGAAAAGAAACATAACGGCTATAACTGTGCACAGGCTGTGGCCTGTTCTTTCTGTAAAGAGGCATCTATGGATGAGGATACACTCAAAAAGATCACACAGGGATTCGGTGCAGGTCTTGGCACTATGGCCGGTACATGCGGAGCAATCTCCGGTGCTGCAGTTGTAGCAGGACTTATTAACCAGGACAAAGCAGGAACCTCTCAGACTGTCCGCTCTGTCATGAATCAGTTTAAACAGCAGAACGGAACTGTAATATGTAAAGACTTAAAGGGCGTGGAGACCGGAAAGGTAATCCGCTCCTGTGATGACTGTGTCAGAGATGCGGTGAAATTCCTGGAAGACGCATTAAAATCAGAAAATTGATTTCAGGCAGATATTTACAATACATAAATCCCAACGCAAAAGAGGCTATATACCCATAACGTGCATAGCCTCTCTCAATTTTAAATTTCCCAGTTCCCTATTAACTTTATATCAGTAATTTTCTTTTACTACCTGTTCACAGTCATCTGCTGGGACTGTTTTTTCTTTTGTATATGGATATATTAACATGAAAATCTAGGCCTTACAATTCTTCCATAACATTCTCTTGCAAAATCGCCCTTTCCAATTTATGATATATCTATCTGGAACGATAATGGAAGTAATTACCTGTAAATAGTTACGATAAATCTATACGAGGAGAATGTCTATGAAAGTTTTAGTTTACCGCAAATGCAGTACCTGCATGAAAGCTCTGAAATGGCTGGATGAACACAATATCAGTTATGAAGAACGGGCTATTAAAGAAGAAAATCCTACCTATGAAGAATTAAAAGAATGGTACACCAAAAGTGGTCTTCCACTGAAGAAATTCTTTAATACAAGTGGGATGCTCTATAAGGAAATGGGATTGAAAGATAAGTTAAAAGATATGTCTGAAGATGAACAGCTGAAGCTTCTTGCCACAGACGGAATGCTGGTGAAACGACCGCTGGTGATCGGGGATGACTTTGTACTTACCGGATTTAAAGAAAAAGAATGGATTGAGGCTATGCACGTATAATGTGTATAGCCCAACACCAAGTTTATCTACAATCTGATGGCGGGAAATCCCGCCATTTTTTATCTCTGTTCTGTTTCGTATAACTTTTTGATTTTTTCCGCTACCTGCTGCAGTTTCTGAGCACGATGACCGAAGATTCTCAATGCCAGATCTCCGGTTGTGAGACGGGTAACTCCGCCATCTATTTCTGAATCTTCGTCAAGAATCTGCCAGATTTTTTCCTGAAGTTCCAGATTGATTGTTGAATCTGCCGTTTTAACAGTTCCGGATTCCTGACTGCAGTTTTCACCATCTCTGCTGCAGATTTTAGAGAGAAACAGGTTTGCCATATGTGTGTAGCCCTCGTACATTCCGATTCCTTCCATGGGCATTTTGTCCGGTTCGTAGCGGGTGTTGTCGCGATAGATGAGTTTGTCCCCTCTGTACAGCAGGACTTTTGAGGAGAATCTGCGGTACTGAAAGCGTTCATCGTGTGCATTTCGGCCGCAGGAGATAATCTCCAGCAGGAATAAACGAGAGGTTTCGTCTTCCAGATGGATAGTCATCTTGCTGTCAAAGGCTGACTGTGCAAAAGGAATAACCGGCTGGGGATAGTAGTATAATGTAGCGTTTTGGTCTACCTGTACTTCAATAGTTCGGGCGGCTGAGCCTTCGTCCATTTTGTGGATTTTCTCAAAGGACTGGGACAGGACTTCCAGATCTGCACCTTCCTTTACATGGTAGGAAAATTCCTGGGAATCACCTGCCATAATTCCGGCGGAAGCACAGAGAGGCATTATCTGGATCCCACCGTTTTCTTTTTCGAAGGGCATCATAATCTTGTATGGTGCTGTGAAAGACAGATCTTCGAGAATGGTCTTGCCGTCTTTTAAGGCTGCGCAGGCGCTGATACGGGATATCTTTCCGAATTTGTTATCCATAGGCATTTTCCTTTACATTCCTTCTAGGAGTACGTTTTTCTTGATCCACTCTACCACTTTATCTACATTCTCATCTCCGCGGATATTTGTAAACTGGAATGGTCTGTCACCACGCATTTTTCTGGAGTCTCTTTCCATTACTTCCAGACTTGCACCTACATATGGAGCCAGGTCTATCTTATTAATTACAAGAAGATCAGAACGTGTGATTCCAGGACCGCCTTTACGCGGAATCTTATCTCCTTCTGCTACATCAATGACGAAGATAGTTGCATCTACCAGCTCCGGACTGAATGTTGCAGACAGGTTATCTCCGCCGCTTTCGATGAAAAGAAGTTCAATATCAGGGAAGCGTTCCATCATCTCATCTACTGCTTCCAGATTCATGGAAGCATCTTCACGGATGGCTGTGTGAGGGCATCCGCCTGTCTCTACACCAATAATTCTTTCTACAGGAAGAACGCTGTTCTTTGCAAGGAACTGGGCATCTTCTTTTGTGTAGATATCATTTGTGATGACACCAATACTGTAATCCTTTGCCATCTTTCTTGACAGTGCTTCAATAAGTGCTGTTTTTCCGGAACCTACCGGTCCGGCAACTCCGATTTTTACGTATGACATACCGATTTCCTCTTTTCTTTCTTACGACATATATAATCTGGAATACAGCTTCTCGTGCTGGATTCCTCTGATATCAAATCCAGGTGCAGAGAGACATAAGTCCTCCTCGCTTCTGTTCATGATATCCTTTAATATCTCATCAAACTCACCATAACATCCGCTCAGAAGCTGCTGCCCGGATGTCTGGCTGAGTGGAATTGTTTTTACGCAGTTGGTGACGATTGCAGATGTCTGTGCGTATAGATAATGCGTCAGCGCTTCTTCCAGAGAAATCTGCATTTCCGCACAAAAAACTCCGTAAATACAGCAATGATTTACTGCTTTTCCCTTTCTCGCATCCAGATATTCTCTGAAAATCCCTGTTTCACTGATGGAAAGCCCTAGCTTTTCAATGGTTTTTGCGAAACGGGAACCCATTTTTCTGGCGGCTTCTCTCTGTTCCATAGGAATTCTGGATGCTTCCAGAAGTTCTTCCAGGTACAGAAGTTCCTGCAGGTCTTTTTTCTCTGCGGCTTCGTATGCAAGTCTGGCTGCCAGAAGTTCTGTATATGCAAGGTTCCATTTGATTTTGTGAGTAATATACTCTCTGGCTGTGTCTGCATCGTGGACAATTCCACGCTGAATATAAGTTTCAAGTCCCTGGGAATGGGAATATCCTCCGATGGGAAACAGCGCATCATTTACCTGTAAAAGATAGAACTGTTTTTCTGACATGAAGAACCTCCATAATTAACATTGATTGTCTTAAATATTCAAATTTCAGTAAATACATTATCTGCCTTACAGTTTACTCATAACATTCCTTATAGTCATATTTAATGATGATGATTATGAATACTTGCAGAAATTCTCTTGTCAAAGTCCAGCTTCAGCACTTCTTTCTCCGCCTGAACTCCATGGATTTTCTGAAGCATGACAAGCATGGGCTCGTTATAGATCGTGATAAACGAATCATTCTCTCCCCAGAAAAGCGGTGCGTGTCTGTTGCCGATTTCGTAGCAGACCTTTGCAGACATTTTCTCATGTCCGGGAGTCAGAGAAACACGGATAACTTCGCATGGCGGTGTATTTACCACTACAAGCTTCTCATTATCTGCGTAGATCACATCATCCTGATACAGACCTCTGGCGAGAATGGAATCGTCCATGCGGATTCCCACTTCTGTTCCTTTGTCTGTTGTTTTTTTATGTATTTTCTTGAATGCTTCGTGCCATTCAATATCTACATATTCTATTGTTTTTCCTGTAGTATCAAAGTCATGAAGCTTTCCTAAAACCTGTTCACACAGCATTATTTTTGACCTCCTGAATCCGATAAAAATTTCTTATCAGATTTATTTCTTACCAAATCTGAAGTAACATCATAACTCCAGGAACCCATGCAGTTACGATTCCTTCAAATACCTGAAGATATGGAACGAATTTTCCCAGTTTCTTTCCGCAGATGTCTTCTACAAAAGCAGTTCCCCAGAGAATTGCCCACAGATACCAGATTGCTGCCCAACGCAGATCCGGTGTGATTCCCAGTGCAGTGCTTCCTGTAAATCCCTCGATTGTACCGAAAATCACTGCATTGATGGCTACAAAAGTAGAAAACCATGCAAATGGAATCGGGCTTGCTTTCAGGAATTTACTCAGAGCTACGAAAAGATAGGTAAAGCAGAACAGTAATCCTGTTCCTGCTGCATAATAATTGCCCTGCACCAGATTGACAAAGTTAATAAATAAAGAAAGACCACCTGTAAAGATGTTCATAATGGCGGTTGATTTTCCGTCTACATTGTATAAAGAACACATACCGTTGTTGATCAGTACGATTCCTACGAATAAAAGACAAACTCCTAACATAATATTCTCTCCTGCTTTTTCAGTATATTTTTCTGTTAAATCTGACAGGACTGTCATTATATTGTTTGGTAAGTTCTTATAAAAGTTCTCACAAAACTCCATAAATAACAGTCCTGCGAATATCATTTTTATGATCAGATAACCAGAATGTAATGGTTTAAAGTTGTTTAGAACAGACTGTAAAGCTGTGTCAGTGGAAGCTTCTCTGCCGGTTTGGAAGTGATCTCTTCGCCGTCAACAGTAACCTTATATGTCTCCGGATCTACTGTCAGTTCCGGTGTTCTGTCGTTAAATACCATATCTTTTTTGCTGATATTTCTGCATCCCTTTACAGGTACTACAGTTTTCTCAAGACCGTATTTCTCTTTTACATTCTCATCCATGGCAGCCTGGGATACAAAGGTCAGGCAGGCTTCGTTCTTAGCTTTTCCATGAGCTGCAAACATTGGCTGATAGAGAACCGGCTGTGTAGTCGGAATGGATGCATTTGCATCGCCCATCTTAGATGCAATGATCATACCGCCTTTGATGATAATATCCGGTTTTGCACCAAAGAATACAGGATTCCAGAGAACGAGGTCTGCGAATTTACCTTCTTCCACAGAGCCCACATACTGGGAAATACCGTGTGTGATTGCCGGGTTGATGGTATATTTGGAGATATAACGTTTTACACGGAAGTTGTCATTGTCATGTTCTGCATCTTCCGGAAGTGCACCTCTCTCATCTTTCATCTTACTTGCTGTCTGCCAGGTACGTGTAATAACCTCACCTACACGTCCCATAGCCTGAGAGTCAGAGCTCATCATACTGAAGATACCCATATCATGAAGAACATCCTCTGCTGCGATTGTCTCAGGACGGATTCGGGAATCTGCAAATGCAACATCTTCCGGGATTCTCTTGTCAAGATGATGGCAGACCATAAGCATATCCAGATGCTCATCCAAAGTGTTTACTGTATATGGCATTGTTGGGTTTGTGGAGGATGGCAGTACGTTCGGAGCTGCTGCTGCGCGGATGATATCTGGTGCATGTCCACCGCCTGCACCCTCTGTATGATAAGTGTGGATGGTTCTGCCGCCGATGGCTGCAAGTGTATCTTCCACACATCCACCTTCATTTAATGTGTCTGTATGGATGGCAACCTGTACATCATATTCATCTGCCACATTCAGACAGTGATTGATAACTGCAGGTGTTGCACCCCAGTCCTCATGAATCTTCAGTCCCATAGCTCCGGCCTTGACCTGCTCAATGAGAGGAGCTTCGTCTGAGCAGTTACCTTTTCCAAGGAAACCTAAGTTCATCGGGTATTCCTCGGCTGCCTTTAACATCATTTTTAAGTTCCATGGTCCAGGTGTACAGGTAGTCGCATTTGTACCGTCTGCAGGGCCTGTACCACCACCGATCATAGTAGTTACACCGCTGTATAATGCACAGTCGATCTGCTGCGGACTGATGAAATGGATATGGGTATCAATTCCACCTGCAGTTACGATCATTCCCTCTCCTGCAAGTGCTTCTGTAGATGCGCCCACTGTCATTCCAGGTGTGACGCCATCCATGATGTCCGGGTTTCCGGCTTTACCGATTCCTGCGATCTTGCCGTCTTTGATACCAATATCTGCCTTTACGATTCCTGTGGAGTCTACGATCAATGCATTAGTAATTACCAGATCCAGATCTCCGTCTTTACTGCAGGTTTTTACAGACTGTCCCATACCGTCGCGAATTGTCTTGCCGCCGCCGAACTTTACTTCGTCTCCATAGGTTGTATAATCTTTTTCTACCTCGATCACAAGGCTTGTATCTGCCAGACGTACCTTATCTCCTGTAGTCGGGCCATACATTGCCGCATATTTGCTTCCGGAAATTTTTGTACTCATTGTTGTCCCTCCTTACAGAAATCCTTTTAATTTCGCAGTTTCCATGGATGCTGCTTTTGTATCATCAGTTGCCTGGGCGCGGGTAAGGTCATTCAGTCCGAATACTCTCTGTCTGCCGCCCATTTCTGTAAGCTGAACCTCTTTTTCTTCACCCGGCTCAAATCTTACAGATGTTCCTGAAGGAATGTCCAGATGATATCCATAGGCTTTTTCCCTGTCAAAAGAAAGGCATTTATTTACTTCAAAGAAATGAAAATGAGAACCGACCTGAACCGGTCTGTCGCCTTTGTTTGCCACTGTTACTGTCACTGTTTTCTTGCCTTCATTAAGTGTGATCTCACGATCTGCGGCCATAATTTCACCGATCTTCATGCTCATTCTCCTCCTTACTGAATTGGATTATGTACTGTCACAAGCTTGGTTCCATCCGGAAATGTTGCCTCTACCTGAACTTCACCGATCATATCAGCAACACCGTCCATTACGTCATCCTTTGTAAGGATCTTGGTTCCAAGCTGCATCAGCTCTACTACTGTTTTACCATCTCTTGCAAGCTCCAGGAGTTCAGAACTGATATACGCAAGTGCCTCCACGTAATTCAGTTTCAGACCTCTTTCCTTTCTCTCTTTTGCAAGATTTCCTGCCATATGAAGCATTAATTTTTCCTGTTCTTTGGGATTCAGCCTCATGATATTCCTCCTCTCGAATTGTGCGGATTATAATATGTAAAAATCCTCGCAGTACACAAAAAAGAGCAGACAATGGGATTCTTTCTCAGACCCCATTGTCTGCTCTTTGTACGAAAATTTTTATATAGGGGATTATAACTTGTGTTTCTTTAATGGTCAAGATGTTTTTTGCGAATTTTTATTTCCAACATTCTGGCAGACTTTCGGATGCACCACAGGCATGTCGGAAAAATATAGCAGGTTGCTGTGATCCAGGCAGTCTGGTCTGCGAAGCAGATGGCTGTAAAGCCAAAAGTTCCTACAAATCCAAGACAGACAACTGTTCTGGCGATCATTTCTGTTACGCCGGAGAAAACGGCTCTACCAGAATATCCAAGTCCCTGAGTTACCATACGGGCGACATTGAGAATACCAAGACTCCAGTAGAAAAATCCCATACATCTGAGGTATTTGGCAGAGGCATCCAAAACTGCCACCGCACTCTTTCCAACAAACAGCATAGAAAGTGTACGCCCTGCAAAAATCAGTAAAATTCCCGCCGCAATACCATATCCTACTCCCACTGTAATACCACACCGCAATCCTTTCTTAATCCTGTCAGACTGTCCTGCTCCCAGATTTTGGCTGCAGAATACAGATGCAGATGTTGCGATAGCATCAAATGGACACATGGTAAACTGCTTAATCTTCATTGCTGCAGTAAAGGCTGATACATATGTACTTCCAAGCCCGTTATTGGCAGACTGCATAACCATACTTCCGATAGCTGTGATGGAGAACTGAAGTCCCGTAGGCATTCCCATTGCCAGAAGTTCCTTTACTGCATCCCTCTTTATTACCCTGTTTTCTTTCTTGAGCCACAGAAGTTTCATCTTGCGGATGATAAAAATAAGGCACAAGATTCCACTGATCGCCTGTGCGGAAATGGTTGCAATGGCAGCTCCGGCACATCCAAGTTTCAGCACTACGATACAGAATAAATCCAGAAAAATGTTCAGAACAGCAGATAACGCCAGAAATATAAACGGTGTCCTGCTGTCTCCCACTGACCGCAAAATACTGGACAGGTAGTTATATAAAATCGTAAAGGGAATCCCCAGGAAAATGATTAGCAGATAACTATATGCATTGTCATAAATGTCCTCTGGTACAGATAAAATATGCAGAATCTGAGGACATAAAACACTGCATAATGCTGTCAGGATCACTGCGATTCCTGCACATAATACAGCTCCATTAAAGATATAATCCCGCATTTTTTCTATTTTCTCTGCACCGAAATATTTAGCTACAGGAACACCAAAGCCTGTACAGCTTCCCATGCAGAATCCCAGTACCAGAAACTGAATACTGCTGCTGGCTCCTACACTTGCCAGTGCTTTTGCGCCAAGAATCTGGCCTACGATCGCAGCATCAATAATATTATAGGTCTGTTGCAGCAAATTTCCTAACAGTAAAGGAAACGCGAACTGTAACATCAGTTTCAGCGGATTGCCTTTTATCATAGATGTTGTCATTTCTATTTACCCCGTTTTCTATACTGTACGAAGCAGAAAAATTCTTAGCCTCTACTGTCTAATATGGTCAACAGCAAACAGAGACTTTTTCAGCACAGTCTTACTATATCATAGCAAAATCGTGATGAGTTTCAATAAAATATTTTGACATTTTTTTATACTATTTTATCTTTTATAATCGCAAACAGCCAAAAGGCAGATGAGATTATAGGAGGTCTCCACGTATTGCTGTTCTTCCATCTGGATGTCTGTCAGGAGTTTATGTATAAGAGTTCTAAATATGCTTTTTGCAAGATGTGCGTCACAATTTATGGGAAATTTTGTTCGAATAAGGGCGTCGTAGCGGGTTACGGAAACCAAATTCGGGCAAAATATATCGCAAAGTGGGGCGTGCAGATTATGGGAATGATTTTTCAAACACGCTCTAGCAATTATCTTATGGCTTCTATCATGACAAATTTTACAAAATTTTTCATAAAATATCCCAACATTTATACCATCATATTTTTTGTAAAATAAGATGTACCTGGCAAGAGACAGTCAAAACCAATTGTCTCTTGTCAGGTAATTATAGCAGTCCTGGTATAGAATTTTCCCAATATGCTACTCTGCTCAATGCCTTAAGACTTCTTATGCCATTCCATTCACTGTTTTATACTTATACAGCATCTCCGCATGATTCTGCTCCTCAATCTGGATATCTGCCAGCAGCTTGCGTACACCACTATCGCCAAAGGCAAATACATCATCATTGTATGTTCCTGACACTAGCTTCTCTGTACCAATACAGTCTGTTGCAAGAAACGCATCGTGTTGTTTATCTTCCGGTGAACTCATGGCTGTATAGACTGCTTTTGGCTGATAGTCTCTGCCTGATCTGTCATTACAGTTACATTCAGGCACACTTCCGGAAAGAATCATTGACAAAGACTCATAATGCTTCTGTTCTTCCTGCTGGATATTCCGGAAAAGATTTTTAAGCTCCGGGTCTCTGGCCTGTTCTGCGTATTTTCCATACTTTTCCACACAGCTTTTCTCTTGTGTCTGAAGATCTTCGATTACTGAACGTTCCTTTTCTTTTAAAATCATAGTCTGTTGTCTCCTTTTTTAAGAAATACTGTATTTTGTTACATGAAAATAGTATGGATAAAAAATGCTTTTTTATTCTCTGTATCATGACTTATGACAATTTCAGAGAATATTTTGTGTTACTGTTCACATGCCACTGTCCCGCGAGGTGTTTTGGCATGAATATGCCAAAATCCCGAGACATACAAGCCAAAATTCCATTGCCGCAGGCAATCTGGAATGAATTTTGGCTACGTTACTGTGAACGGAGTGAACAGTAACTATTTTGTTCCAACACCACTGTATCAGAGTGAATTTCTGTTTACTTTATGATATACTTATATGCACGATAAAACTTTTAAACTTAGGAAGATTTATAATGAAACGAATTGATTTTGAAAACGGAACTGTGACCAACAATATATTAAGCGCTGCGCTTCCCATGCTGGTAGCGCAGATATTGAATCTTTTATACAACATTGTGGACCGTATCTATATCGCCAGGATCCATGATATAGGAACAACTGCACTTGGCGCTGTGGGCTTATGCTTTCCGATCATCATGATCATTACTGCTTTCAGTAATCTCTTTGGTTCCGGAGGTGCACCAATTTTCTCTATCAACCGCGGAAAAGGAGATTCCAGGACTGCTGACATGATCATGAATACTGCTTTCACCATGTTATGTGGAAGTGCTGCTGTGCTGATGCTGATCGGATTTCTTTTTGCCCGCCCCTTACTGACTCTGTTTGGTGCTTCAGATGATGCTCTGGTTTATGCGTATCCCTATCTGATGATCTACCTTCTGGGTACTCTCCCTTCCATGATAGCAACAGGAATGAATCCTTTTATCAATGCACAGGGATATGCCATTATCGGTATGCTGTCAGTAACAGTCGGTGCAGTGGCAAATATTATTCTTGATCCGATTTTTATTTTTGTTCTGGATATGGGGATTAAGGGTGCAGCGATTGCTACTGTCATCTCTCAGATTCTCTCTGCCTTACTTGTATTTTATTTTCTTCATGGAAAATCAGAATTGAAGGTAAGATGGATTCATATAAATGAGATTTCTGAGTGCACCAGACATGCCAGGGATATCATCAGTCTGGGGTCTGCTGGATTTATCATGCAGCTGACTAACAGCCTGGTAAGTATCTGCTGCAATAATGTTCTTTCCGTGACAGGCGGTGATATTTATATCTCTGTCATGACTATTATATCCAGTGTTCGCCAGATGGTGGAGACGCCTATCCATGCGATCAATGAGGGAACCTCTCCTGTTCTCAGCTACAATTACGGAGCCAGACGTCCTGACAGGGTAAAGAAAGCAGGGGTTGTTCTGATCATTATGGTTCTGATCTATACAGGTATCATGTGGAGCGTCATTCTCATTGCCCCTGAATTTCTGATCGGGATCTTCAGTTCAGACAAACTGCTATTAAAGGATGCAGTTCCTGCACTGAAACTTTACTTTGCAGCCTTTATTTTTATGGATCTGCAGTATATTGGTCAGACAGTGTTTAAATCATTAAATAAAAAAAAGCAGGCGATTTTTTTCTCCCTGCTTCGTAAAGTATTTATCGTGGTTCCGCTGACTTATTTCCTGCCCTATGGGTTACACATGGGTACAGATGGCGTGTTTATGGCTGAACCGGTGTCTAATGTGATCGGTGGCTCTCTGTGCTTTATTACCATGTTGATTACCATATTGCCTGAATTAAACAAAATGGGAACTACATATTTCCCAGAATAATATTAATCAGGTTCTTATCCAACATGATCGTGCGATTCCATGGGTTAAGAATGATTCCCTCAATCTCATTTACCTGTAATGCTGAATTGAAAAGCTGATCTATGTCTGTCAGAAAAGTGGACTGAACGCTTCCGCCGTCTTTCAATTCTTCCTCAAAGCCGGTAAATGCCGCCCACCAGACTTTTCCATCTCCGGTTTTCACTGTGCCGATCCGGAGCTGGTTGTCTCCTGTGGGCAGTTCTACTGAAAGGATAAACTGGCCGTTTTCTCTCATTCGTCTACGGATTACAGTCAGTGTATGTGCCAGCATTTCCTGAGTGGCTTCCTGCTGCAGAGCAGCGATCGCCTGCTCTATTTTTTCATTTCCCTGAAGACCTTTATCCTGATTTACATTCTTATTATCGCTCATATTAATATCTCTTTTATGCCTTTCATCGTTTTATTTCCAGTGTATTTTCTAAATTTTTCAGCTTTTTGATGGCTTTCTCAGGATCTCATGCGGTGCTTCTATCTCATTTGCCAGCGTATGTTCTGTCAGCTCTGATAACAGTTTCAACTTCTTATTGAGCAGAGGCCGCATACAGTTCGGAACATGTTCCTGGTGTGCTCTGTGGATTGCCACACATTCCTTGCAGTTTCCGTGATAACGACAGGCTTTCTGGCAGGAACAGTGATCCTTCTCCTTGTATTCTTCACGAAATTCTGCCGCGAATTCCTCCTGCAGACGCAGACCCTCTGCACGGTTTCCTTTATGAAACTCAGCCATTGCGTCTAATTCCTTCTGATTTCCTTCAATCTTCATATGTTGAATTTCCTTTCCCAGCCTTCATTACGGATTTTCTGCTTTACTTAAGATCTCTTTTTGCGTTCTCTGCTCTTATTCTTAATTTTTAATCCTGTTTATATTTCACAGCAGTTCCATATGCAATCACTTCTGCTGCCCCTGACATTACCTGGGAGGAGCCATATTTCACACCGATCACAGCATCCGCATTCATCTCTTTGGCTTCATCCACCATACGCTTGGTGGCAATCTGTCTTGCCTCATTGAGCATTTCCGTATAGCCAGTGATTTCTCCGCCTACCAGAGTCTTCATCCCTGCCATGAAATCTTTTCCTACATTTTTTGTCTGTACAACTGTTCCCTTTACAATTCCCAGTGCCTCAAACTCTACACCCGGAATGTATTCAATACTTAGAAGCTTCATCCTCTTCTCCTCCTTCAATCTCTTTCATGCGTCCTGCAAGTGCTGCCAGAATTCCTCCGATAATCACAACCGGTATGGCGATCAGAAATATCAGCAGTCCGGTCGGTATGGGATCTTGTGTATTTGCCCACAGCATAAGCCCTATGGTAAATCCCATAAGCAAAATCATAACTACTGCTCCAATGATCGCTCCTGTCCTTCTTTTCTTACGGATATCTGTTTTCTTTATATCCATAAACCTTGCACCCTCTTTCTCCATCTGCTCGATTTCTTCCAGACAGTTCTCGGCATTCAAGGTATCCAGAGACTGATGTTCTGCAATCAGGCGCTCACACATTTCCTGCATTTTCACAAGACCCTCCCTGCGGCGTTCCAGTTCTCCCAGGTGCTGTTCCAGACAGACCTGCAGGCTTTTCCTCTTTTCAAAAAGAGCTCTCATCTCTTCTATGGAAATATCCATCTTCCGGAATAATTTGATTTCCTGAAGTCTGGCAATATCTGCCGTATGATATTCCCGGTATCCGTTCTCTGCACGCTCCACATTCAGGAGACCCTGTTCTTCATAAAAACGGATATTCTTTCTGGTGATGCCTACCAGCTCTTCCACCTGTTTGATCTTCATACTGCTACCTCTTGCTTTCCTGACAGCAGATATAGCTGATCCGCTGCTCTACTGCCCTGTCTGTGCTTCCTTTATACTGCTTCCACAAGGAGGAAGGTCAAGTATTTTTTGAAAAAAATCGAAAAAAAGTATAGCTTCCGGCAGGGGGAATCTTCTGTTTTACACATGATATTATGATATTGGAGATAATTGATTCTTATTTACTCTTTGAAGCTCCTGTACGGTCTGAACCTCTCATAATTGTGATCAGAGAGCTGAGCAGCAATAACATGGGATAAAACAATTTCGGCATGATCTGAAATGCAGAAATCTCACCACCCAGCTCGTTCACTGCTGAGATCGCAACCAGCATCTGTGCACCATATGGAATCACTCCCTGGAAAACACAGGAAAAAGTATCCAGTATGGAAGCTGTCTTTCTCGGTGTAATTCCATACTCCTCTGCCATTTCCTTTGCGATAGGGTTTGCCATTACGATCGCCACTGTATTATTGGCAGTGGCAATATCCATAGTTCCTACCAGAAGTCCCATTCCAAGCTGTCCGCCCTTTTTTCCGCGGAAAATTTTATGGATCCAGCCAAGAAGTGCATCGAATCCACCATACTCACGTATCAGCGCACACATGGCAGCTACCAGAATCGCCACCATACAGGTCTCAAACATTCCGGATACACCGGATCCCATATTTTTCAGGATCTCTACAGGTGTGGTATGTCCTCCGATCAGCATAATAAATGCTCCGGATACGATTCCTGTCAGCAATACCACAAACACATTGATCCCAACAATTCCTCCGATCAATACCAGCACATACGGTATTACCTGTGTCAGATGATAGGGCTGGATCACACGGCCCTGGATTTCTGTCTGAAATGACAAAATCAGAATTAAAATCAGTGTAGCAACGGCTGCCGGAAGAGCGATCCAGAAGTTTTCCCTGAATTTGTCTTTCATCTCACATCCCTGACCATTACATGCGGCAATCGTCGTATCTGAAATAAAAGAAAGATTGTCCCCAAACATGGCTCCTCCCATAACAGAAGCCACACAAAATGCCAGATCAAATCCTGATGCTGTGGAAACTGCTGCTGCGATGGGTGTCAGAAGGGTAATGGTTCCCACAGAGGTTCCCATAGCCACAGACACAAAACAGGCAACTATAAACAGCACCGATACTGAAAATCTGGCAGGTATCAGACTCAGCATACAATATGCAACACTCTCAGCACTGCTTCTTCCCACAACCCCAACAAAGGAACCTGCTGCAAGGAAGATTAAAAGCATAGTGATGATATTTTTGTCCCCAACTCCCTGTGCCATGATCTCCAGTTTCTTATCAAAATCCAGCGATCTGTTCTGCAGACAGGCAACCAGGATTGCAACAAGAAATGCTACTACAATAGGCACATTATAAAATCCCATGGGGATTTCCATCACATACTCAAACAAAATGCCCAGTCCAAGGTATAATACAAGAAATACACCAATGGGAAGCAGGGCAATTCCTTTTCCTTTTTTCATCTTTCATCCTCTTTCTACCATAATCTCTTTATGGTTATATAATCACCCTGCTATTTTAGCATACCCACAGCTTTCCTGCCATAATATTTCTCACAGCTTTGGCTGATAGCGCATATCCGATACATTGTAAACCGTCACAAAGGCCTTTGGATCTTCATGATTGATGTAAGCCATCAGCTTCTGATATTCTGTTTTGTCTACGATCGTGATGATCTCATTGCGTTTCTTCATATTATAGGCACCTGTCGCTTCATAGATCGTCGCTCCGCTGTGCAGATCTTCAATAATGAATTTACGCAGCTCTTCCTCTTTCTGAGTGATGACACAGACACGCCTCTTAATATTATGGTCAAAGATAAAGTGATCCAGAACCATTCCATTAAAGTATGTTCCCAGAATACTCAGCACCACTGTCTTCTTATCATATACCATCGCTGCGGAAAGAGCCACACACATACCGGAAAGAGACATTGCTTTTCCCAGTTCCATGTGAAGATATTTGTTCATAATCTTTGCCACAATATCCAGACCACCGGAGGATGCATTTCTGTTAAAAAGAATGCTCAGTCCTACGCTGACTACCAGAATATAGCACAGCACATCCAGCTCCTGACTGTTGGTCATGGAGCCAAAATCCGGAAATACTTTCTCAAATAATCCGAGAAATAAAGGCAAAACAATGCTGGTGTAAACCGTTTTTACGCCAAACTCGCGTCCGCAGGTGATAAAGCCAATGATCAGAAGTACCACATTCAAAATCATGGTAATTGCAGACAACGGCAATGGTACAAAGTTTGATAACACGATACCAAGACCGGAGATACTGCTTACAGAGGTATGGCTCGGCACCAGAAAGAAATAAACTGCTGCCGCAATGATCGCTACCGCACCTGTCAGAATCAGCACTTCCTTTATGATATCTGCATAATTTAGTTGTTTTTTCATAGTTAAGTTTCCTGTCTTTCTTTCCATATTCTTGTTCTATTGTAACATATGGGAAGAGAATGTCCATCAGCAATTACAAAAAGAGGCTGCCTTCCATGACAACCCCTTTGTAAATCCTTATAACCTATAGGACTGCTATAAAATTCGCTTTCATATTTTAGATCGTGTTTGAAAAACACTCTAAGATTTTATCCTAACGGCTCTGTATGTTCTTCAGATAAATAAGCTTTCTGTTCTTCCTCCGAAGCTTCCCAGATTGTGGTTGTAGTTCCATCTTTATCTACATACATTTCCTTTATCTCATCTTTCTTCAGACTGCTGTGAATATGATCAAATGGATAAAAAATACTATCTACATATTTCTCCCATAAACTCTGTTCAAAATGGATAGTTCCTACGCCTGTTTCTGTGTCTAAAGATGTATTCCAGTGGTAATTTCCTCTTATATTCGTTTTATATGTTACTTCATCTTCATTATCCTCAACAATAGTGATTCCGGCATCTTTGTAGTTGATATATGTAATATGTTTGTTCATAAAAGTGAATACTGCCACAAAGCAAATTACGGTTGCTGCAATTGAAACCAGAATTGTTTTTATCTTTCTTTTCTTTAAAAATTTGCTGAAATTCTTCAGATCATTTGCTCCATTTCTGCTTTCTTTTGTCTGTGCAGAGAGCTTCATGTCATTTTCAAGATCTGCCTTTGTCTCATGATATACTCGTTGGCAGATTTCGCAGTTTTGCAGATGTTCTTCTACCAGTTCTTTTGTGTCATCGCTCACTGTATCATCAATATACAATGGGAGAATATCCTGGATCACATTACAATTTATTTTTCCCATATCATTTTTCCTCCTGACTTATCTGTGCTCTTATCATCTGTCGCGCACGGTGGTAAGTTACCCTCGCCCATCCGGCACTTTTCTGATAGCATTTTCCGATCTGCTCAAAGGAGAGCTCACCGTATATCCGCAGATGAAATACTTCCCTGTAGGGTTCCGGTATCAGTTCTGCATAGCGTTTGAGATTCCGAACAGTCTCATCCTGCACGATCTGATCCAGTACGGCCGGCGATGTATCCTGCATGGAATCCTGCATTATTTCTGAAAATTCTTCGCCCACATAGATTTTATTTCGTCTGCAATAGCGGAAATATGTATTCTTGGCAATTACAAATAGCCATGCGCGGATATCCTTCCGGCCGTCAAATTTCTCAATATTATTCATTGCCTTCAGGAATGTTTCCTGGGTGATTTCCTCTGCCAGACTTTCATTTTCGGAAAGTGCCCGGATATAGAGAAAGACATCATGGAAATACTTCCGGTAAATTGTTTCGATTTCTGATTTCTCCATTCCTGCTCCTTGTGTTTTTTATTATCCAACTGCATCTTTCGGGATTTTTAATGGCCCGGTCTGGCCGATCGTGGTGCCATCCTTATCCAGAATATAACCATCTTTATCCTGATATGACCCTGCCGGCGGTGTCCACATAGATCCATCTGACGACCTGATCTGTCTTCTTCCATTGAATGTCTGAACACGGTTCTGATTTTGTTGCATCTGCATTGAATATGCACGGCTGCTCACCTGAGTATCACTGTCTGTATCAGATGCACAACCTGATAAACCAACCATAACTGTCAGAATGAATATTCCAAAATATCGTTTCATGATGATCCTCCTGTCTGCTGTATCATTATTTTATCTGATGTCTTTCTATATAATTAAGTCACAGACAGAAGAAACGTTACAGGAAAATTTATATTTTGATATTTTAACCGAAGCAAGTAAGTTTCTTTTTACACTACCTATTTGACTTTATAATGCAATATTCCTTTGGTCAGAGACACTGCCAACACACCCACAGCTATTACAGCTACAACGTACCAGATACTGTATATATCATTCAGATTCACCTGCATAATGAGAAACATCGGCATCGAGTCCACCAAAATCCATACAAATCCACCAAAAAAAATCCGTACAAGCAATGGAATTGCCCAACATATTGCAGTTGCAACTACAGCTCCAAACATACTGTCCTGATATGCTGAAGTGCACAATGTAATGGCATTTAATGATAAAAATGCCAACATCCCCAATATCAAAAGCACTGACAAATAACTGAAAAATGGAACTTTATCCACTGTCTTCCACATACTTCCCGAAATGACTACTCCTGTCAGATTGTATCCCCCCTTTAAGTCATACACGATTTTGCATAATCCCCATGCACTTCCTGTAATTCCTGCATATAACAGAACTGTTATCGTAAAAGAAGCCAGAACTTTGGCTGAAGTATCCTTCCTTTTCCCCTCCACTGTTGTAAAGATTAATGGTAGCATCTTTGTCTGACTTTCCTCTGCAAAAATACCTGAAATCACACAGATGATCATAATACTTCCCAGAATCAGTCCAAACTGTAGCAGTTCTCCGAAAACTTTCCAGCCTGTGGTATATTCCAGTGTTGGTTTGAGCTTCCACATTGACAATATCTCATTTTTCATCTGTTTCTTATCGTTTTTTTCTGATTTGCTGTCTATATTTTCATTGTATTCTTTATAGGCTTTCCATAAATCAGTGTCCTTAAGCCTATATCGCTCTGTAGGTTTTACTCCATTCTCCCAACTTCCATTTGTAAAAAATCTTGTTACAAAATCATTCAGATAATTACCGTTCTTCCAGCCAGGCATATTTTCATTTAATTCCGAAGGAAGTCCATATTTATCTACAATCTGATTGATTTTTTCATCTGTGACAGTACCCGCATACTCTTCTGTAATTTTTTTATTCATCTGTACTGCTTCATATCCTGAATAGCTCCGACCATCTATTACACATCTCTCATCTCCCACTTCCGCAAACCAGAAATACACAAACATCAATCCCAAGATTGCTAATATTCCTATCCAGAAAATCTTCCTGTGAAAAATTTTATAAAGTTCCATCTTATACAACTGCATTCTCATCTCTTCTGCTCCTTATTCTGTTAATATCCTGTGTTTGATAAAGATATGCATCCTCCAGTGTTTCCTCTGCAAGTTCAGCAGCGGGAAATGGGCATTTTTCTGAAATAATCCTCAGTTCTGCCTGGTTTTCCTCACTGCCGTTTCTCAGGTTACTTACTATATACTGGTTACAAAGTTTTTGTGCCACATCAGTCGAAACATTACATTTCCAGACATATCCCTTTACACTTGCAGTAATCCCCTGTTCTGTTCCACTACAGATCAGTTCGCCATCCTTCATAATTAAAATCTGATCAGCGATGTATTCAATATCGGATACAATATGTGTCGAAAGTAATACTGTTTTTTCTTTTCCCAATGAACTGATAATATTTCTAAATTTTACCCTTTCTTTCGGATCCAATCCTGCAGTCGGTTCATCCAGAACCAGAATTTCCGGATTATTGAGTAATGCCTGGGCTATTCCTACTCTCCGAAGCATTCCCCCTGAAAAAGTTCTAAGCTTTTTCTTTTTATCTTTCTGAAGTTCTACCAGTTCCAGCAGTTCCTGAATCTTCTGCTCGGAACACTCCGCTGACATAGCTTTCAATGCAGCTATGTATCTCAGGAATCTTTCTGCTGTAAAATTGTCATAATATCCCAGTTCCTGTGGCAGATATCCCAGAAGTCTGCGATATTCTGCTCCCATCTGAGCAATTTCCATTCCATCATAATAAATATTTCCTGTGGTTGGCTGCAAAACTCCACAGATCAGACGCATCAGAGTTGTTTTTCCCGCCCCGTTTTCTCCGAGCAGACCATAAACTCCATGTTTAAATGTATAACTTACCTGTTTCACCGCTGTTTTGTCTTTATATTTTTTCTGAACCTCGTATAACTTTAATTCATGCATATTATGCCTCCTCAAACACCATTTCTCCTGCCGAGAACAATCTTTTTACCTGCACAAATGTTAATCCTCCTGCCACTGCACACACACCTGCCCATATACTGATTGAAGCAGAAAATAATGCGCCGGAAATGTTTGATACCACTATATAGACACCTGAACAGATAAGAATTCCTGCTGCCATTGCCACTGATGCTTTTTCTCCTGTCTTAAAAAGTAAAATCCCGAAATCTAATGAACCTGATACGAGATATGCTGTCAAAATATATATCACTGTCTGCAAATTTGATACTTCCCATGTATTTCCTGAATATAATGCCAATAACATAATAACTGTAAAATTAACGCTTCCGATAACCATCAGCCCTGCTGCCGCACACATTCTGGTATCAAAATAACAGGTTGCTCCCAACTCTGCCATTTTTCCAAAATATAACTTGTTAATCCCCCAGACAGAAAGCGTGCTCAAACAACCAGAAATTATCATACTTACCATTATCGCATCATTTTTCCCTGTTCCTGCATACTGCAAAAATACCATCAGCGCAAAACCTGCAAAAACTGCCATAATATACACAATTACATATGTTTTATCTATAAGTCTGAATTGCTGCCACAAAATATCCCTCAATGAAATCTCTGTTCTTTTTCTCTGCTTTTTATTTTCATTTTTGTCGATCTCATTTTGAAGATATTCATACATTTTTAATATCCGCTTCTGTTCCGGACAAACCTGTATTTCCGCTTTTTGAAAAAGCCGTCTGATATCTTTATCCTGCATTCTCATTGATCTCCTTCCTTTATCATATTTTTCATCTGCTGAATTCCAATACGATATCTCGACTTTGCAGTAGAGAGACTACAATTCATCATCTTTGCAATATCTTTAAATTTCAATTCCTCATATGCACGCAAAATGATTACCTCCCTTACCTCCTGGGAAAGTCTGTTCAGTAGTCCTTTCAGATAAAGATAATCTTCCATTTCTTTCATTTTATCTGTTCCGCAAATATCCGGATATTGCTGAATATTTTTCGTGTTTTCACTTATTTTAAGGATTCCGTTTTCATTCTCAGCTTCATAACTGCGGAGATTTTTTCCTGTCTCTTTTTTTCTCTGCTGATAATCAAAGCAGAGGTTTCTGGCAATGGTAAGAAGATATCCTTTCAGATTGTTTCTTTGATAAGATGTCCCATATTTCATAAACTTCAGGAAAGTTTCCTGCGTAATATCATAGGAATCTTCTTCGTTCTGTATCATGTAAAGACAGAAACGGAAAATGTCCGCATAATATTGTTTTATAATGTCAGATAATGCCTCTTTATCTCCGTCCCGTACTTTCTTCAGCAGCTTTCTGTCACTCATTATATATTCTCCTGTTGTAAAACGTCTTACATATTATATAACCATAAATGATGTAAAAAAGTTCACAAAACTTATTACGTTTATAAAATTTCTCATGGAAAAACTGCATTGAAAGAGTTCTTCTGCTTTATATTGCATAATTACATGTTTCTGATAAATTACCCGATATGGGTATAGAAGTTATAGATGTGTACAAATTTGCGGTAAAGAAAACCGCTTTTTGAAAAAAATATTGAAGTTTTACATGTTTCTTTCAAATTCTTCAAGAGAAGATACTTTCAGTGAGAGCAGGAACCATGACTGCAATTTGGAAATATCCATCTCTGACATAATTTTTTTAGTCAGACTATCCGGAACAGAAAATTTCGATTCTAAAGAATCTATAAGAAATTGAACTGCCATTTCCTGGCGTCCCTCTTGCTTCTCTTTACGCATCATTTCCTCTAACAGCATATATCTTTCCTCCATGCTACGATCCTGCTTAATTGTATCAATCGTATTCTGTAAATGTCTGACAAATGGATCCACAGTTGAAATTGTTTCTTTACGCCCAGTGTTTTTTACATAATCCAGAAACTGCATTAATTCCTCTGGAATACCATCCCTGTTTTTCCCATGTGCGTTAAGATAAACAGTTTTCACGCCATCACCGATGGATTTTCCGGTTTCTTCACAGACTGTGCCTGTTGAATAGCGATACAATCCCTCTCCAAAAGGATCGAAATCACAGATAAAAATCACATACGTATCTGGCAGACTCTCATATGAATCTCCTGTCAGTAATGCATCCATATCTATCTGATCATGGTAATAACGACTTCTTTTGGGAAGGAATTTCTGCAGTGTTACCTGCATTTCCACATTGAAACGTGTTCTGTCTGCATCTGCTGCGTAAACATCCAGACGAACACCATGGTATTCTGAGTGATATGCCATAGTCTTCTCCGTCTGGATATGTACTTCTGAAATAGGAATCCCCAGTGCCAGTTCCAGCACTCTGCGACAAATTTCCGGATCAGACATCACTGCTGCAAACATAAACGCATCCCGTATTGTCAGCTCTTTAAATTTTCTGGTTATCATCCCTCTGTCCTTTCTGAGCAGAAGAACTCTTTGGACTTAGTATAGCGCAAAAAAATAGATTCGGCAAGGAAAAGCTTTCGACAACAGGAAGGTTCTTAAATGCATTATTTACGAGGATTGCTATAGATTGATTATTCCATATTCTTAAAACAACAGCTCCATCTGATCCCCCACTTCAATTCTCGCAGTGACAAGTTCATCCGGTTCTTTCCCTCTTTTGTGTTCGGCTTTCAGGTACTGGGTACCGCCTCTCAGACTTGCAGCGATCAGATTCAGCACATATATATTGTCAAAACGATTATAGATGGACTCTCCGCCCAGACCGGTAAGGCAGATAAGCTGTGTGTTGCTCTTTTTTGCCATATCCATCAACGGGGTCAGCAGATGGGAGGCATTGGTCTGTACGAACAGGTTGTCCATGATCAGAACCTTTCCCTCATTTTTATCTGCAAAAATGTCCGTATCATCCCGTCTCATATAATACATCGGTACGTTTTAAATATACACGGAACCATTTCCAGTCATGCCCGTCGTACAGTTTCAGATATGCTTCATCTTTTCCTTCTGCTCCTTCGCGGTACATCACATCCCGGTAAAAGACCGGCATGGCATGGTTCCTGCAGGTAAGTTTCGGCCTTCCGGACAGCACTCCGGTCTCTTTCCACTTCCCCAGCCGGGTCTCATACGAAGATACACTTCCAAGCGCATGCTGGATCGCGGACCTGCGGAGGTAAGACGGCATCTTCCTCAATTCTTCCCAGACCTGTGCGTAGATCTCTGTCAGGTAACCGACTGCCTGACGATAGATCTCCATTGTCTGACGGATCGGGATATTCTGTTTTCGTATCTCCACACCATAGCTGGATACTGTCCGCATCTTCTTCCACCTTTCCCGCAAAAACAAACGTTTCTGGAATGATTCCTGTACTCAGGGCTTTCTCTTTTCTTTTTCCTTCTGGCCTTCGATATAGGCAGATACCTGCTCACGGCTCCGGTCACTGACTGTAACGGCACAATAAGACGGGTTCCACAAATGTCCTCCCCACAGTTCTTTTTTCAGCTCCGGATGTAAAAGGAACATCTGACGTGCAAGATTCCCTTTCATGATCTTGATCATATCTGAAATATAAAACTGCGGCCGACAACCCACAAGCATGTGGATATGATCCGGCATGACTTCCATTGCCAGGATCTGAAACCGATACTCTTCTGCCAGATCCTGCAACATCTTTTTGCATTCCAGGTCGATCCCGTCTTTTAATACTTTCTTCCTGTATTTCGTACACCAGACCAGATGATACTGCAGAGAATATACATATCCTCTACCATATGAAAGCTGATTTTTATTTATATTAAATATATCTTTTTCCATGTCTATATTATACCATATGCATTTCTTTAAGCAAACATTTGTTCTGGATATTTTTTATAAAAATTGTGCGTCTAACTCATCACTGAAGTAACGAGAATGCGACGCGCAGATATTCAAGAAATCACTCTCAAATTTTCCATATATTATTTTATTTCTCTCCATTTCAAATATATCAAAATGACTATATACTTATTTTACTCGATAATCACTTTTAATAAAAAGGAGGACAAAAAGTATGACAACAAAAACAAAAAAACTGGCAGCATTACTCATGAGCGGAATCATGACACTTTCCATTGCCCCAGTTGTACATGCCGACGATAAGGTAGAGCTTACCGGTATGGTACAGCAATCCAGGTGGTACTCAGGATTACAGAGCATGGTTGAGAAACTGGAGAAAGAGGAAAATATTTCTATCGAATTTGAAGTTGTTCCAGATGACCAGTATGATAACCTGATGAAAATGAGATTAAATTCTCATGAAGCTCCAGACCTGATTGCTTATCAGTTTGCAGATTTATTTGCCGCTGTAGATCCTGAAGAATTTTTTGTTCCATTAGATGATGAAAGCTGGGCTTCCAAAGTAAAAGCTCCCGAACTGACAGAATATAATGGAAAACATTACGGTTATTGTTTCGAAGCATCCAACGGTTTTCAGGGACTTATTTACAACAAAGATGTTTTTGAAGCAAATGGAATAACAGAACTTCCAAAAACCTTAGATGAATTTTATGCTGTCTGCGACAAATTAAAAGAAGCAGGAATTGTTCCTATTGCGATGCCATCAGATACCTGGGTTCCACAGATTTGGATGACCTCTGGTATGTCACGAGCACTTGGAAGTAAAGATGCTTGTGAAGATTTTGCAAATAAAATTTTAACAAATCAGGCAAAATTTAATGATTATCCAGAAATGGCTTCTGTAATTGACGAATACTTAGAATTGTTTAAAAGAGGATACGTGAATGATGATTATATGACAGTAAGCTATGATGAAATTCTGGGACGTCTGGCAAGCGGAGAAACTGCAATGATCTATGGTGCGACAGAAATTTTAACTTCCATTGAAGAATCTTACCCTGATGCCAATCTGACTATTTTTAATCCTCCAGTAGGCTATGATGATAAAGATGTCCTGGCATATCTTCCTACAGCAATGGGACTTGCTGTAAATAAAGATACTGAAAACCTTGATACTATTAAAAAAGTATTTGATCTGTGGAGTACTCCGGAATATGGAGATTTATATTTCCAGTCTCGTCCAGGCTTCCCAAATATTGAAGGAATTGACGGAAACGAAGGTGCAATGAATCCAGATATCCCTAAAATCTACAACGAATATATGGACGAAGGAAGAGTAGTCGCACAGATGAATCAGTACCTTGACACTCTCCAGCCACTGTTTGGAAATACAATTTGGGTTTACTATCTGGAAGCTCCATCTAAAGGAAATATGGATGGAAAAGCTGTTCTGGACCGTTTCCAGGAAGATGTAGATAAATTTATGACCGAAAAAGGAGCAGAAGGTTGGAAATAACACAATCTCTGAAGTCTGATTAACAATATTTATTCAAAAGAAAGGGACTGAGGCAGAGAGCTTTAGTTCCTTTCTGTTAAGGAGATCTAATATGCCCAAAAAAAAGAAATCAATTTATCCTTTATGGGTGCTTATTCCAGCGCTTTTGATATACACTGTTTTTTCCGTTGTTCCCATTGTGATCAGCTTGGTATGTTCTTTTACAGACTGGAATATGGGCCGATTATATACACCCGCATTTAATGGAGTTGCCAATTACATCGAACTTTTAAAAGATCCTGTTTTTTTGCGTTCTATTGGCAATACCTTTTTGTTTGCATTGGCAACTACCATCTTAAAAACAGTAGTCGGCTTTCTTCTTGCGCTTGTTATGGTAAAAAAAATACCCGGAAGAGGAATTATGCGAACCATCTATTATGCTCCCTGTGTAATTAGTATCACGGTTGTCGGAGTGTTATTTAAATCTATTTTAGCAAATAAAGGATTACTCAATAATATCCTTCAAATGATAGGATTAAGCAACTTAACTCATGATTGGCTTGGAAGTTATGGCACTGCTATTGGAAGTGTAATTTTGGTAGAGACATGGATGTGGGCAGGATTCAATATGTTCATTTTCATTTCCGGTCTGCAGGCAATTCCTGAGGATTACTATGAAAGTGCTACCTTAGATGGTGCCTCTGCTTTTGCAAAGCTAAAAAACATCACGCTTCCTTTAATTGTTCCGTCAATGACCGTTGTTGTGACACTAAGTATTGCTGGTGGTTTAAAAGTATTTGATATTATTTATGTACTCACAAATGGAGGTCCAGGTTTTGACACACAGGTTCTGGCAACTTATACCTATCAATCCTTCAGTCTCGGATTTCTTGGGGAATCATCAGCCGGAAGTGTCATTCTGGCAGTTATTGTAGTAATCATATCGTTTACTATGAATCGTTATTTTACGAAACGAGAGGTAGAAATGTGAAGAAAAAACGCGCAGGAAAATGTATTCTTTTTTTATTCATGGTTGCTTTGGCATTGTTATACGTAATACCATTTTTTATGATGGGATTGGGTTCTTTCAAAACCCAGGCAGAAGCAGCAAGATTTGACCTTGCCTTGCCATCAAAATGGCTTTTCTCCAACTATACTCATGTATTGGAATCTGGAAAAATATGGCTGGGATATCTTAACAGTATTATTATTACTATTCCCGTAACGGTGATTTCCGTTTTTTTGGGAGCAATAGCCGGCATTGTCATTTCCAGACGAAATGACAAATTATCGCAGGGAATTTATTATTATTTTATCTTTGGTCTTACATTGACCTTACAGATTGCATCTATTTTCTTTTTGTTGCAATATTTACATATATATGGTACTTTTTTCTCTGTAATCTGTATCTTTATTTCATTACGGATTCCTTTTACTGTTATGACATTCTGTAGCTTTGTAAAGGGAGTACCACGAGAGATTGATGAAGCATCCATAATGGACGGTTGTAATTTTTGGCAAATGACTATTAAGATATTATTTCCAATTTTAAAGCCAATCATGGTAACTAACGTTGTAATTACCGCTATTGATGTATGGAACAATTTTATGATTCCGTTATTCTATTTGGGATCTGCAAAAAAATCAACTATCTCCATGGTAATTTACAGCTTTTTTGGACGCTACAACAGAGACTGGCAATATGTGTTTGCTGCATTGATGCTGGTCGTATTGCCAATGTTAATCTTTTTTATAATTCTTCAAAAACATATTATTGCCGGTATGACAGCCGGTGCTGTGAAAGGATAAGGTGAAAACAGATGAAAGCAAATTATATGGTTATTGGATATGGTTGGAGAGCTGATTTTTATTACCGGATTGCAAAACTTTTACCAGAACAGTTTTCAATATGTGCCGGTGTATTACGTACAGAGGCTCGTGCAAAAGAAGTTGCATCAAAGGAACATATTTTTACTACCGTTGATTTAGACGAAGCACTTTCTCAAAAGCCAGATTTTGCAGTCCTCTGCGTTCCACGGGAAATTGCAAAGGATTATCTCGTACAATTAATGGAAAAAGGAATTCCTGTACTCTGCGAAACACCTCCTGGAAAAAATGTCGCAGAATTAAATGAATTATGGACATTGTCCCAAAAATATAATGGTCGTGTACAAATCGTAGAACAATATTTCCTCCAGCCTTATTACGCAAGTATATTAGATATTATCAAGCAGGGTTATTTAGGCACAACCTCCAGCGTTATGTTATCTGCACTTCACGGATATCATGCAGTTAGCATATTCCGAAAATTTCTCGGTATTAAATACGAAAATTGTATCATTCAGGGAAAAAAATTCTGGTCAGAAGTAACTGCTACCAATGGTCGAAATGGTTTTGATGAAAGTGGAACCATTATTCAGGAAGACAGAGACTGGGCTTTTATGCAATTTGAAAATGGAAAAAACGCCTTTTTAGATTTTGAAGGTGAACAGTATTTTTCACAAATTCGTACACGACGTTGGAATGTTCGTGGTGTTCGAGGTGAAATTAATGACAATACTGTAAGATTTCTAAATGCCTCCAATCAACCAATAGAACAATCTCTCCAAAGAGTAGACGTAGGCATAAATAATAATAGCGAATGGGCACACAAGGGAATTCTATTTTTAGATAAACAAGTTTATCAAAATCCTTTTTATCCCGCAAGAATGAACGATGATGAAATTGCCGTAGCGTCTTGCCTTGCATGTATGAAAAACTTCACAGAAAACGGAACAGAATTTTATTCATTACGCGAAGCACTTCAGGATACTTATTTATCTTTTATGCTTGAGCAGGCAATTGAAAGCGAAAAAACAGTAAAAACAGAAACACAGCCCTGGGGCTTTTAAGAATCACGAGGGGTGAGGACTTGAAGAAATATCAATTTCAAAAGAGAATTTTATTGCGCAGCATTTTCATTATGCTAATACTATTTATCATACTAACTATGGTATTTTCCAGTTATGTCATCAAAACCAGCACAGCAGAATTCGAAGAACAAATTGATGTTCAACTTCGAGGAATCACCACTCAAATTGATAATACACTTCGGCTTGCCGATGATATTGCTCTGCAAATTGCTGCAAATTATCAAATTATTGATGCATTCAGCGGACTTCAGGAATATCACGATGAAAAAAACTATTTTGTTGAAAATACAGATGTTGATTATACTATAAAACAACATCTGGTTTCTTATATGCTAAAGCAAAATATTCTAAAACGTATCAGTTTATTTAATTCCAATCAGGATATCACTTATGTAGGAAAAGCTGTGGATTTTGGATATTTGAAAAAAGATTGTCCGAACCCTGATATTTTTACAGATACACAATCTTATTTCGTAGATCAAAAAGGAAAAGGCAGTTTATTCCGAGTCGATTCTTCTGATCCTTACATGCGAGAAATATCACCAACAATTTCCGTACTGCGTGAAATTAAAAACTATCAGTTAATACCTTCCGAATGTCTTGGATATGCACAGGTTCAAATTCAGATTGATAGTTTCGCACGTCTTGGAAAACTCCTTGGAAAAGAAACGGAATGTTTTGTTTTAGATCAGAAAAATGACCATGTGCTATATTCCTTTCAAAGTAATCGCAAAGAATCAGAAATAAAAACACTTCTGAGACAAACTAACAATTTGCAAGGAGGATTGTACTGTAAACTCTGGGACTCTGAAAAATATGGAATAAAAGTTCTGATTGTATCAAAAAACACAGGCCTGATTCATAGTCTTATGTCTACTTTTACCTGGGGAATCTTTCTACTTTTTTCTTTAATTACTATCATGATTTTAGCACAAAAAATTATTATCCAGAGGACAACTGAGCCCATTGTTCAGATGTGTGAAATGTTAACCGGATTACAGGTTGATAAGAATTTACAGGAAATACCTCTTGTGATCTGTGATGAAACAGATGAATTAAGGCAGTTAAATAATGCATTTAACGAATTGATAAAAAATTTAAAACTGTCCATGGAAAAAGAAATGGCCAGCAAAGTAAACGAAATACAGTGCCAGATGTATGCATTACAAACGCAGATGAACCCTCACTTTATTCATAACATCCTGACAATTATTTCAGCAATGTCCAGTACTTCCGAGTGTGAAAAGATACCGGAAATCTGCGATAAACTTTCAAGTATGATCAGATATAATATCAGTTCTTCCGAAGATTTTGGAAATTTAGATGGTGAGATTTTACATGCTGAAAACTATCTTGAACTAATGAAAATACGATACGAAGATAAATTTCAATATTCAATGTCCTATGTAGGTGAAATTCAAAATTGTCATTTACCCAAATTTATCATTCAACCGCTTCTTGAAAATTGTTTTGCACATGGCTTTCGAAATAAAGAATTTCCCTGGCAAATTAATATTCAAATCTATTGCACCGAAGAATGTTGGGAAGTACAGATTCAGGATAATGGATGTGGAATCTCTCCGCAAGAACTGGAAAATTTAAAGTTAGAATTATTTAAGATGCGTAGTCGCGATGTAAGAATGCTTATGAAAGAGATGAAAATCGGCGGTTTGTCTATAAAAAATGTTTATATAAGATTGTATCTTACCTATGGAAATCATATGCTTTTTGATATACAAAGCAATCCTAACGGAACTTGCATTACAGTTGGAGGGAACTATGAAAATACGTGTAATGGTTGTGGAAGATGAGCCTCCAATTCAGAGGAGTATCTGTCAAAAGATAGAAGAAACCAATAAAAACTTTACTGTAGTAGCCGCCATCGACAATGGGAAAGATGCACTACAATATCTGAAAGAACATCCTGTTGATGTCATGTTTGTAGATATGAATCTTCCCATTGTAAGCGGTAAAGAATTACTGGACTTTTGTTCTAATGAAAAGCTATCGGTATTGCCTGTAGTTTTAAGTGGATATACAGATTTTGAATATGTAAAATGCGCAATAACTAACCATGCTATTGATTATTTATTAAAGCCCTTAAAGGTCCAGGAATTAAAACTGGTATTAGAAAAAATAGAAGAAAAAATCCAAAAACAGTACCTTAAAGAAAAGGTTCAAAATCTGACAGATGCGGTAAGAGGACTTGAAATGTTTCCAACAAAGGAAATACCTTCAGAAGTGAATTCCTCATACAGTATTTTACTGGTCTCTCTTGGCATGTGTCTCTATGAAAATGAAAGAAATTATCAGGAAATCTTTAAAAACATGGATCTGGAAAAAGCATTTTCACTTATTGTTCCTCCTGAAAACTTCTGGCTTGTAGATGGAAAAAACATTAATGAAAAATTAATCTTTATTCGCAAAGACAGTATTCCCGATATTAATCATTTGAATCAATTTTTTAGAAAAGTAAAATGTTCTGATATTATTGTTACGGTTGTATATTATAAAGAAACCGTAGAGCTTCCTGATATTTTTTCAACATATCATTTGTTACAAAAATACACCCGTGAACATATGATTTTTTTAAAAAATTCTGTTTTAATTTACAGTTCTGAAGAATTCAGACAAGATTTTTCTGATCTCAGAAATAAAATCGACTATCTGATACTTCAGTGTAAAAATACAAATATTGATAACATAATCGAATCTTTTGCTCAATTGCTTCACTTACTTACTATGCGTCCAATCATCCAAAAAGAAGCCTTGCGCAACATCAAATACTTTGTATCTGAAATATATAAATTATATCCTGGAAACAGAGAATTTTTTGAAGTTGAAGAAGATATCCAGTTTATTCTGGAGAATTATTATAGTGAAAAAGAACTACTTAAGGAGTTCAATTTCTTGTTAAAAGATATTTTTGGAATCGCAATGTATGACTCCGGAGACAAGAAAATAATTGCTTTAAAAATAAAAAACTACTTGGACGAAATGTTTCGGACTAATATTACCAACCAATTACTGGCAGCTCGTTTCGGATTTGTCCCATCGTACATAGTTAGTATTTTTAAGACCTATTATGGTTTAACCCCAATGGATTATCTGGTAAAAACAAGAATTGATGAGTCCAAGTTCCTTCTGACAAATAGTTCGTTAAAAATTAAAGAGGTTGCCAATGAAGTGGGATACGAAGATTCTCTCTACTTTTCAAAGGTTTTCAAAAAAATCACAGGTGTAAGTCCTAAAGAATATATCCGTTCAGAAAAAATTAATTCATAAAAATATTTTTTTAATTCAAATAAAAAATCGCAGAACAATATTTTCAAGTCCTGCGATTTTTTATATATTTGAATTTTGGGATTCAAGGGTGGAAAGTATCAGATTGTATCCGTCATCTGTAAGATAATAAGAGGTTCTGCGAACCTCCTGATCCAGATACACGATCCGGTTCGCCACATAGCTGATATGCATAATATGATAATCGTTCTCTTCAAAATCATAGCCGTCAAAATACATAGCGCGGCCTTCATTTGATAAGATCACATTGACAACAAAATCTCCTAATTTTCTGCAGTCATCATAGGAAATTTCTTTACCCAGATACCTGGTATTGACAGTATCAATATAGGCGCCTATATCATCCATAGTACAGTTCTCTTCCCGGAGAGACTGCTCCATAATATAAAGCATTACTGCAAAAATAAGATTCATCTGTTCATCAAATTTCAGAAAGCCAAACTGTTTCCAAGATGTCTTCTGAATACTGTTTTGGATAAGGACACCGTACAAACCTACATTTTTCATTCGTTTTGGAAAGTTTTTCAGAAATTCGTATTGCAAAGCTGCCTCCTTATTACACTGCTTCTTATAATTTTACATCTCAGAAATCCGTAGTATTTAAAATGTCCTGAGGGACATATTTATCCGATTCCATATATCCCCTCCGAGGGATCGGCTGCAGTGTATTCAGCCGATTGTCTGCAGTATAGCCTTCAGAAGATCCCCCTGAAGATAATAGGTCGTCTCAAAATGAAGGTATGATAACGATACTTTATCCCACAACAATAAGATCTTTGGCGGGAATTCTTCATCCCCATCCCAGAACTGAAGCAACACAGAGAAATCCGGAAGAACAGGCATTTCAAATGTCAGATCTGCCCCTGCCAGACGCTCCCTCTGCTTTCCGCACAGACAGATACAGGCCTGCTTTACCTCTTCCACTTTGCCGGAAAATGCTCTTACATACTTTTCCACAAAGGGATCTGTTGACGGACTGCTCCCGGCAGTTACAAACCTGCCCACAGGCTGCCACTGCCCGGTAAGAGGAGGCAGTATCTCCTGCCCGGAACAGCAGAGAAAATCATAGATTGTCATAACAACTGTATATTCTCTGCAGTCCGTCCATTCTTCGCCTGTGGCATATTCAATAGCACCGTTTCTGCGATTGATCCGATATTCTGTTCCAATATATTTCAAATACAGATATTCTTCATCGTGTTTCAAACCATATTTCTTTATCAGCTTATCCTGATCATATTTTAAAAACAACTCTCTTCCTATATATACCTGTTTTTCATAATTATCCATAATATACTTTATTCCATTTCTTATTTTAATCGAATCAAGTAAGTCCCCTGCGGAGGTTGCGAAAAGCAATTATTCGTTATACCAGACATAAATACAGGAAATATGCGGCATAACACAACAGCATAACCACACCACAGGGTTTTCTTAATTCTTTATGTCTGAATGTACCAATCCAGAGTATTGCTCCACACAGAACTGCAATTACAGTATCAATAATAAATTTGCTCTCAAACGGCACAGTACAGATGAGTGCTGTTGTACCAATAACAAACAAAATATTAAAAATATTGCTTCCGACTATATTTCCAATGGCGATTCCTGCATTTCCTCTTCTGGCTGCTGTTACTGATGTGACAAGTTCCGGAAGAGATGTTCCCAGTGCAACAATTGTCAGCCCGATAAATCTCTCACTCATGCCAAAATAACGGGCAATTTCCGTTGCTCCGCTGACTGCAAAATCACTGCCCTTTACAACCAGAATTCCACCGATCACCATCAGGAGCATACATTTCCATACCGGATTGTCCTTTGCTTCTGCTTCTTCCTGATCGTTCCCTTTCTTTGCCATCACAAACAGATATCCCAAATATATCAGAAACAGTATCCAGAAAATCACACCTTCAATAAAAGTCACCTCTGAACCTGTGATACCAAAGATCAGCAAAACAATTGTTATCACTATCATGAACGGAATTTCGTAAAGAAGCGTGGATCTTTGAATCACTACATTCGTAATTACTGCTGTGATTCCCAGGATGATCAGAATATTCAGGATATTACTTCCGACTACATTTCCAATGGTAATACCTGCATTCTTATTTATTGCAGCAGTAATACTGACTGCTGCCTCCGGCATGCTGGTTCCCATTGCTACGATAGTTAATCCAATGATCAACTGTGGAATTCCCAGCTTTTTCGCAATACTGGCTGCACCCTCCACAAACCAGTCTGCACCTTTCACCAGAAACAAAAAACCTGCCAGCAAAATAATAACCTGTAAAAACATCATCTCTACCTCTCTTTCTTTTATTACGTACTCACAAAATCCAATATAAAAAGATTCCGGGAATACATTTATTTTGCAGTAGGTATAAAAAAAGAGACTCCTACTGCATTCACAGTAAAAGTCTCGCAATTTCATCACTTTCCGAGTTATATGTTTCAATAACTGTCCTGACGAAGAAGTGAACCGAATCCACTCGGTAAGCTACTCCCTTTTCACAGGTATATTCTAACAGACTGGCTCTTAAAAATCAATTATTTTTTATCATAAGATTCTCCATAATATAAAGAAGCCAGTTACTGTTCACTCCGTTCTCAGCAACAAAGAAGCCACCTCCCTGTGTCAGAATCTGCATCAGAAATCTGCAGTATTTAAAATTTCCTGAGGGATATATCTGTCCTTATCCAGAACAGCTTCCATTTTTTTGACCATTATTTCATCAAAACAGGAGAAAAATTGTGTACTGATATTTCTGTTCTGATGCTCCTTTGTCTCCGGAAGTTCAGTTATCTGTTCTGCTTTTCCAAGCATAGCCTGATATGCCGGCACAAAAGGAAGGATTTTCCATCTGCTGCGAAATTTTTCTGCCAGATTTTCGTATATACCGATACCCTCATAATCCAAATCCCCGAAATAATAAATTGTATTCTTCGGATGTTTCATATAGGGTTCCGCACACAGATCAAAATCCTGAAAAGAACGGATAATGCCCTTTCCTGCACCATAAATCAGAGTTCCGATTTCTGCACCAAAAATTTCCGTATATCCATTCAGCAGGTAATTGCGCATACTGAAAAAAGGGTCTTTATTTTCCAGAATCAGGAAGCAGCTTATCTTACAGTAAGATATTCCACTGCAAAAATCGCCAGCACGCCTACCAACACGCTAAGTAATACATAACACAGAGCTATTCCCATATGTCCATCCCGGATCAGCTCCGACGATTCCAGTGCAAAGGTTGAGAATGTGGTAAATCCACCGCAGACTCCCACCTTCAGAAACAAAATCATCCTTGGCGGAACAGACAATTTCGCCGCCAGTACTGTGATTGCTCCGATCACAATACATCCAATCACATTGATACAAAAGGTTTTTACCGGAAAAATCATGGTTTCTCCTGTGGGAATCAGCCCGATCAGATACCGCAATACTGCTCCTGCAAAACCACCCAGCCCTACTGCCAAACAATTCATCATTTTATCTCTCCAAAATCATCCGCTTCGCTACGCGGCTCTATACCAAATAACTGCTTCGCAGTTTATTCGGTTAATATAAATTTACTTGCTTATCTACGAGTTTTTCCCCTTCATACTGCAATTTTAAAGAAAAAAATCGCTCATCTCCTGAAAGAAGCAAATCCAGAAAAACTCTGTCACCTTCCCATGTGGGAAGTGTCGGCACAACAGCTTTATCTATCCAGTAAAGTTCTCCTTCATTGCATTCTGTTAATTCACCGATATATTCGTTGGCCGTAAACACACACATAAGCTCCGGTTCACATTTATCACTTATAAATGTAACCAGACCTCGAAGTTTATATGATGTCAGTGTTAATCCTGTTTCTTCTTTCACTTCACGCAAAAGACATTCCTCCGGGGATTCCTGGCCCTCTGCATGTCCGCCAACTCCAATCCACTTTCCCTCATTTATATCATTATGCTTTTTTACCCTGTGAAGCATCAGATATTTGCCATTATTTTCTATATAGCATAAAGTCGTTATTGTCATTCTTACACTTCCCTAAACAAAATTACCATACCAAATGTTCTGAGTACCGGGCAACGACACATCCCTGTTGCCAGACAAAACAAACTACTGCAGTGCGGCACGCTTTACCTGGGTCAGTGCCTTCGACACCGCAGGTACTGAAATGATGATTACCGTGATAATGCCCTCTGCCAGCAGATAGCTGTAATTGTATAAGATCGGATATACGGCTGTCAGAGATTTCGGGAAATTGTCCGGCATATAGCTCATCCAATAAAGATAACCGCCCAGAGAATGAAAAGCTCCTCTGGCAATTACAGCTATTATGTATCCTTTCAGAAGTCCATGACTCTGTTTTGCAAATAATCCTGCCAGGCCAAGTGCAGCAAATGCAAGTATGTAATCACAGCATACCTGAAAAAATGAAAGTATATAAGGCTCCTGGATAAACTGCAGGATTCCGTAAGCAAACCCAGCCATAATACCTGTTCCAACTCCATACCAGTTTGCGATCAGAACAATAAAAAGCATACTGCAAAGAGTGACGCTTCCTCCCCACGGCAGTTTAAAGATTTTCAGATAAGACGTAATAAAAGCAAGTGCAATAGCTACGGCACAGAATACCAGTTGTCTTGTGGTAAGCTTTTTCTTGTCTGAATTCTTCCCTGCAAAATAAATCGCCAGGAAAAACAAAATGATTCCGGCAATAACTGTAATCACATATCCGGCAGTTGTAAGTCCGCCATCAGTAGTTACCATAAAACCAAACATAAAATGACCTCCCTCTTGTTATTGATTTTTGTGTAATTGATTTTATCTGTTGTTCAGATACTAATTTATTATAAGGATTTTATCATTCTTCGTCAATTGTTCCTGCTTTCTTATTGAAAATCCACAAATAATTACTCTCTCAGCTCAACAGAAAAACCCCGGAAACCTTACGGTTCCGGGGTATCTTACGTTTGGACACATGTACCTTGCGGTACTCAATATATTTTATATAGACCACAGTGTATCCTCGATTTCGCTTCGCTCCATCTCGGTCGGGCATTCGCCCTATAAATTCTCCGACTAATGTCTTTGTGTGAGCAAGCTTCCACCGGACATTACTCTACGAATTTGCACAGCTCATTACTTGTCGGACATTATTCGATAACTGTAGCAACACGTCCTGATCCTACAGTACGTCCACCTTCACGATACTTTAATCCCGTTTTACCTCATATTTTTTATGGTTTTCTCTCCAAAATACAGTGAAAAACGGCTGAATTGCACCATTTATTTTTATTCGCCTGATTTCTTGGCACCGTTTTGGCACCAGAAGCCCTGGTCAAAAAGATTCTCTTCCACGGCTAACAGATGCTACTCTACCAACTTTATATTGCACCGGTAATTTTTAACTGTTATAATCGAAAAATGGGTGCTACCATAACGGTAGGCGGTTAGTCCTTCAACAGAGGGTTGCAGAGTGCCAGTGGCACTCGTTTTGCAACGACCGAAGTGAAACGGAGACCTGTGACCCTCTGATTACATAGAAACCTGTAAAGGAATCCAGTGGAAAGGAGGGCTAAGCCAATGAGTATTATTGACTTCATAGCAGTAGTGAGCTTCGACTTAACCTGCTTTAGTATCGGATATACATTAGGCAAAGATAATCATAAACCACAAAAATAACCGCCCTGGTCTGGTAAACTAAGCGGTTATCTTTGATAGATATTCTAAATAGTAAAACGGACTAACCGTCTATCGGTAGCACTCTTTTTCTATAATCATATTAGCACGCATCTGTGGAAATGTCAAAAAGTTCTTTTTCCATAGTATGTAATACGAATTTGAAAATACTTATAAGCCGAAAAAATACACCAGTACCAGCTTGATCACAGCAGCTCCACCAAAAGCAACAACTGCAGTTACAACTAATTGCATAGGTTTTGGGAAATTTTCGAACACAAAAACTTTCCTACTCTTGCTCCGCACCTTGCTTAAAGATCCTGTCGTAAATGCTGCCATCATTATGACTGACACAGATACCAAGGTCTCACAATAGCCGGCAAGCTTTCCTAACACATCATTATACATATATGCACCTGTTTCATGCAGAATCCAGTATAGAACCAATGCACAAACTCCCATGACACTTTGGAGCTTCATTTCCTTAAAAATCTTCTCTTTCTCTGTAGTTGCATAATCTGACATTGTTTTAGCAATTTTTCTTTCTTCTTCATTCATCATCTCGCTTTTCCTTTCTCCACTGATAATCTCAGGAATGCTGATATCATAATAATCTGCAATATCCACAAGAATACTGATATCCGGCATATTGTTTCCGGTTTCCCATCTGGATACGGTCCTTCCAGAGACATTTAATATTTCTGCCAACTGCTCCTGTGTAATGCCTTTTTCTTTGCGAAGTTTTTTTTAAAAATTCCCGATTTTTACTTGGTCCACCTCAACTCCTCCTTTCATCATCAAATATAGAATCTGTTATCTGCAAATAACACGACACAAAGCGAGAAATGTCGTATTTTCACTAATAGACACAGTTGTCTATGCGTTTTTCATTTTTTCAATTATACAAACTGAAAGTTGTTGGGTTCTTTACATAGATTAAATATCAATTTATAAATCAAACTCGTCTTCTATCTTTTCCTGTTCGTCTATAATATTCATCCTTATCTGCATACATCAACTTATCAGCCATTGCCTTAATTTCTTCAAAATTAAGTTCTATATGTTCTGAACAAACAACTACTCCCTTAGACACACTAAGTTCAGAAATAAGATTTCCCTGGAAGTTTTCAGTTAAATAATCAAATGTCTTAACTGCATCCTGTGCTTCTTCTCTCGTTCCTCTCAGTAATGCAGCAAACTCATCGCCACCTACACGATACGTCCTTCCAAGACCTGAGAATGCATTATCCATACACTTCGAAGCGCCAATAATTAACTCATCCCCTGCTTCATGACCAATATTATCATTAGCTGCTTTTAAACCGTTCAAATCCATCATAATAAGAACGTATTCTATTAAGTTATTATTTTTCTTGATTATTTCACAGTCAACTTCAAACCCTCGTCTATTATATAAGCCTGTAAGCTCGTCCTTTATAGATGCTTCATATCTTCTGTTGTATGCATCCTTTGCCTTCTTCTCTCTCATACTAATAATAACAAATGAAGTTGCCATTATTAATACGCCTGCAATAAAGATTAAAACAATTGGAAGTATAATTTTATTTTCATCCAATTTAACAGGATTATTATCTCTTATTACTATATACCAATCAAATCCTTCGAAATACTTGGTCATATAACAGCCATTCTCCGATAACTGATAATAAAAATCATCATCTGATATATTGCCAAAATATGAATTATCCAAGTAGCCTGTTTCTATAGAACTTACATCCGTATCAACCTGTATAAGTCCATCATGATTAACTAAATATACTTTGATATTGTATTCTTCCTCGAACCTGGCAAGTATGTCTACAAGGTCATTCATATCAACTCCGACACCACATGCTCCCAAAATGTCTCCATTCGTGTCAATAATACCGTAATTAATAAACACCGAAAGACTCCCGTTATTATCTTCATCAGTATCAACATTAACTGTATATCTTTTCCCTGAATCCAAGTAATCCTTATACCATATATCATGGCTGTCATTTTCAACATCAAGATACCTACTTATTCCATTATATGTATAATATGCTCTTGTTTTATCCGAAACAACAAATACCATTTTATAATCAAATTCATTACCAATGGATACCAGACGATTAGTTATATCGTCTTTGACACTCTCCGCCTCTTCTCTGGTTTTCCCCTCTATGTAGGTTCTTATATCAATATCACTGCTAATCGTCTGAGAAACAGTAATTGGATTAATAAGTTCATTCTCAATCTTTGCTGAAACCATCTGCGCAATTGTTCTGCTCTGTATTTCAGAGTTTTCCTTAGTTACCTGCTGAATCACATTCACACATGCTATGATGGAAACACTCATGCTAAGTAGCATTATGATAAACATAATAACAGCATCAAATCTGCTGTCATTAATCATATTCGTATGTTCATCCCCATTATGAGACCAATCATACATATATGCAGCAAACATTACGACTGAACCTATTCCCAGTCCTAAATTGGTTATAGCAAATCCATAAATAAAGGACTGTACAACTGTTGCAATTATTGGAATAAACTTGTTCAGGATATTTTTATTTTGATAAATACTTTCTGTTTTTGGCCGTAAAAAATCCTTGTTTGGATTTTTTCAGCCGCATTTTTTCTAGGCAGTTTTTCCTTCAAATTTTCTCAGTTTTTCGTATAAAAAACGATGATATTTATTTATATTTCTTCCAATAGCATACAGCATGAATTCTTTATATACCTTATCTGCTGAACGGTAATTAAAACGCCGGAAGTTCTCATTTTCCTTGATATCTCCAAAATGTCCTTCCGTCTGAATGGAACGTGTCTGGCGTTTCAGGATCCCGCGTTCACTCTGGATATTGGCATGCGATCTTTCTTTCAGTTCCTCCCATTGTTCATTGATCTTCATGACTTTGTTCTTTTCGGCATCTTTTTCCGCATCATACTTATACAAACAGTGCGCTTTATGTTCACATCCACTGCAGTCTGCACAACCATATACCTCAAAGGTCTGTGTATATCCATCCTGCTCTTTGCTCTCTGTCCTGAGATGCCACAGTTCACGTCCGTCATGGCAGATATAGAACTGTTCATCTTCAAAGATCCCTGTCCTCATGTTGTAATATTTACTGATATCTTCTGAATAAGCGCGTGTTTTTCGCTTTTCATGATCCTGCAGTTTTATATAACTGGATATTTCATTCCGTTTTAAATAAAGCAGATTTTTTTCACTACAGTACCCGCTGTCCGCAGTTACTTCTTCCAGAATACTCCCGAAAGCATTCTTATGTTTTTCAAGGACCGGGATCAGGGTATTATAATCGGTGCGGTCGCTGCTTACATATCCATGTACGATAAAATAATTCTCTACCGCAATCTGAACATTATATGCTGGCTTTAACTGTCCGTTCAGCATGTGATCTTCTTTCATACGCATAAAAGTCGCTTCCAGATCTGTTTTGGAATAACTGTTTCTGTCTTTTCCCATGATCTCAAAGCATTCTTTATATTCCATCAGTCGTTTTCCGCATTGTTCCAGTTCCTCATGCAGCTGTTGAAGTGCAGGTTTTCTTTTTCCTTTTCCGTAAACGAATTCGATTCCCTCGTTGTCTGCGATCATCGTGAGATTGTTCTGGAGTTTCCGTATTTCAAGCGGTGAACAGTTATCGATCTCTATAATACGGTTATTTGAAAGCTTTTTATGTTTTACAAGCTTTCGTTTTCTGTTCTTTTCGATCACTTCCCGGACTTTATCCATCCCTTCGATCACAAACATCTGTGCATTTCCCAGCCCGTACTTTGTTCCATAATCATTCTCCTGCAAAAAAGAATTATATTTTTCAAAAAGCTGATCGATAGAGTCCAGAAGTCCTGCCAGATGGTAATTGATGCTTCCGCGCCATACAAAAGTATAACGGTTTGCATTTGCCTCTATCTTTATACCGTCAATAAAAAGTTCTTTTAATGTGACCAGCCCTTCTTTCTGCAGCCGCCGCATAAACTGGTAATTCAGGTCATCCAGGACATCAGATGTCAGCTTCCTGTTTTTAAAGTCATAAAAAGCATCACGTTTCGGTTTTTGTCCGCGCGTCAGCCAGATAAAAGCAAGGTCTCTTTCACACAGATCAACAATACGGTCAACAGAACGTATTCCACGCATATTTGCATAGATAACTACAGCATACATCATAATTGGGTTGTACCCGGTTCTTCCCTTATCTGAACAATTGGCTAACAAGCCAGAAAAATCTAATTCCTCCATCACTTTTTTCAGGGTATAGACTGGATCGTCGTCAGGTAAACTCAATTCGAAGAAACTAAAGTTAATTTTCTGTTGCCCAAACTCAAAAAAATCGTTATAATAATTAGTTGTTAGCATAGTTATATTATAACATGTAACGGAGAGAAAGATGGTTGTCGTTAGCCATCTTTTTTTCGCACTTTACACTTCATTTATATTTGTATCATATCATTATTTTTCATTCGGCACAATAAAGGATGACGCAATTTCCTCCTCCGCATACTCTTCCACATCCGTTCTCGTTACTCGTTTTATATGTTGTTTTTTTAGGCGCAGATATACGAACTCCCTGAATATAGTATAAAATACCGATACAAGTGGAATGAAAATCAGCATACCTATAATTCCCATAAGATTTCCGCCGATTGTAACTGCCGCCAGCACCCAAATTGATGGAAGTCCTACTGATCCGCCAACCACATGAGGATAGATCAGATTACCTTCTATCTGCTGCAAAAGCAGAAAAACTATAATAAATAAAACTGCCTGTTTTGGATTTACCATAAAGATCAGAAAACTTCCCACGGCACAGCCAATAAAGGCTCCAAAGATAGGAACCAATGCGGTAAACGCAATCAAAATTCCAATCAAAAGTGCATATGGCATTTTTAAAATACTTAGCGTGATAACAAACATCATTCCGAGAATTACTGCTTCCAGACACTGTCCTGCAAGAAAATTTGCAAATGTCCGATATGTCAGCGAACATATGTTAAGAATTGCATCTGCTTTTTGTTTTGGAATAAAAGCGAAAATCACTTTTCTTACCTGTAAATGTAATTTTTCCTTCTGAAAAAGAATATAGCATGCAAAGGAAAACGAAATAAAAAAGGTCGCTAATCCACTGGCAATGGAACCTACTGCTGACATCGTCGTATTCATCATATTTCCGGCTCCGTTTCCAAGAAGACTTATTCCCCATTTAATTGCCTGATCAGGCTGAAACTGCAGCTGATCTACCAATTTCATAATATCCTGATTATCATGTGAAAATTCTCGAATCCAGTTTTGCATCTGTGGAATAAAATCTGAAATACTCGTCATCAGATTTCCCATAGTCTGCGTAAGCTGTGGAATCACACCAAACATTACCAATACCATTACACCTACTGCCAATATAATTGTAAGAAGCAGGCTTATCGGTCTCGCAGCTTTTTTTCCTATTTTATTGTTTTCTTTTATCTTTCCGAGCATTTTCTTTTCCAGGAAACTCATTGGTACATTAATCACAAAGGCAATTGCACCACCAAGCGCAAAAGGAAACACAATTTTCCATATTGACTTCAGCACTTCAATCACCACATCGAATTTCCACAAAGCAACTACAAGAAATGCCGTAAACACAATCAGTTCTCGAATTTTTTTCATAGAACATCTACTTAAATCCACTATCTTTCCCCTCTTTTTCTTAGTTTCATACGTATACACTTAAGTAATTGAATAATCAGAAGGCTTGCAAAAGCATATAAATATACACATCCAAGCTGCATCAGATTCAAAGTTTCCACTTTAAATAAGTTATGGAAACCATATAGTAGCACTTTTTGGCAAACATTTATCCCATATTCCATTGTACACCATAATAGAGGCGTACAGGATTCCTCCTACCAAAGCAGTTGCTGTCTCTCCTAAAACCAAGCGAATATCCACAGTTAATAACATCTGAATAATAATCGCTAACACGCTAATCACAAACATTGATGCAAATGCAAGATTTCCAGCCTTTAATGCTTTTTGTTTCACCCATCCTTCATACACCACAACTTTGTCCAGTGTTTCTTTCATCTCTTTATTCATAGTCTGGCTCCTTTCTCCATCCAGGAGCTCTCTCATCTCAACATCGTAATATTCAGCAAGTTGAACAAGTATACTGAGATCTGGCATATTTATTCCTGTTTCCCATCTGGAAACTGTTCTTGCAGATACCTCAAACTTCTCGGCAAGCTGCTCTTGCGTAAGATTCTTTTCTTTACGACATTGCTTTAAAAAAGCTCCAATCTTTTTTGTGTCCATGTCTCTACCTCTCTTCCACTTACAGCTTACCAATATGTATCAAAATTACCACGACATAAAACGAGAATCCGCTAATTTTCAACCGGACATCGTATGTCTAAAACAAATAAACGGTATTTTCACCCCAAAAGCATTCTATTCCTCTATAAATTAACCTTCTCTTTTATGTCTATCCATAAGTAGCAGAATAAACATAACAAACCATATCACCCATGCAATTAAACAACCGATTCCTATATGCCAAATATCTATAATCATTCCAGCAATAAAAGGAATTGACATAAACATCATTCTCTTCCCATATGCCTTACACATAGCATTTTCATCATATTTTTTTCGTTCTTCTGCTGATTTCATATTATAACCAGACAAGAATTTGGATGCTTGTCCTTTTGACCTATAAAACCATATTCCAAATAAAAGCATAATCACTGCCATTGCAAAGTCAAAAATAATATAAATATAGAACATATAATGCCTTCCTTTCAGTCAATTCCTCAAACCAGAAGTTATTACTTTTTGCATAGTGTGTTTTCTAAAATGATAATAACCACGACATCAACTACAATGATTCCCAATGCAATATATACAAAAAATGCAGGCAAAATATTTTCAAGCAAGCCCATAATTAATGCAAGAATTGCTATAATAGACATTCCAACTCCCATTGTCCTGCATAACTTCTTTTCATCATATTTTTTCTTTTCTTCTTTTGAAGCTGTATTATATCCAGAAATAAACCAGCTTCCGTGTCCAGAAAGTAAAACTATAGAAAGTACAGCAAATATTACAAAGACAATCCACACTATCCAATCAGAACCTGTTGCTAAATCTGCTAATTTCAATTATAGACCCCTCCCTAAATTCCGTTTTTCTTAATTCTAAAAATTTGAAAGTTGTCTTTTAAGATTTCAATTTCGTTAAATCCTCTAAATACATTTCTGTATAACCACATTCTGGGCAGACTGCAACTCTAACATCATCTATAGTTGTCGCCTTTTGTTTTTCATCTACACGAACAACCATCCCATAGCCACCGCCATTAACTTTAAGTCTTAAATCTAATTTCATACTTGCTCCACACTTTTCACATTTCCTCATTGTTTATACCTCCAAATCCCGAATTTGAGAAAAAGCTCAAAGGACTTTTAATGTCCCTTATGCTTTTCTCTTTTCTTTCGCTGTTTTAGTTCAAACATTCGCTGTTCTTCCGCCTCTTTTTTCTTTCGTTTTTTTTCTTTACGCTCCTGTTTGTTCTGTTCCTGTTGTAATTTCAACGCCTGTTGCGATTTTGTGCCAATGCCAGTTTCCAGCATCTGCTTTTTTGCTGAACGCTGCATCCGTTTCGGATTTCTTTTTATATCCTTTACAATAGCTTCAACAGCCGGACTGAATTTCAAACCGAAATAGTATTTTTGAATATATTCCTGCACTTCATAATCTTTTGGTTCTACGCCAAATGTTACCTTTGCCACAGATAATTTACCATCTTCAATATGCTCAAATATGCCTACCCAAAATGGTTCTTCAAAATATACCGTCAATCTTCCATTTACTTTGTCCATAAAAATCCCTCCTAAAATTTATTGAACAAAGAATGGACAACCCGGAGGGGCAGGTTACTTACCCTATTTATATAGGACGGCCGGGCTACCTACCGGCTCTGGCACATCAAAGATGCACGTTGCGTTTTTATCTTTGTTTTGATAACTTTCAATTTACCTTCACTTTATTTTACCATAGTGCTTTCTAAAGTTCTATTCTAATATACAAAAATGTAAAAAAGCGGTCTTATCCCCCTCGCAATCACACATATATCATGTTTTTCAATACAATTTCTTCTGCACTAGCTTTTATATTATTCATCAGCCTGACCCACTCCATCTGATCCTGTGCCTTTAATTCTTCAGTTACACCCTGTTTTTCTGTCATCTGTTCCATAAGCGTTTCCACCTGTTCTCTGACTTCCTGATCGATCTGATTCAGATGTTCATTCAATTTTCCGGTCAATAACATGTATTGATATCTTGCTGATCTGTGTTCTTTTAAGAACTGCTTTCGTAACATTCCATATTTTCCATATGTCGGTTCTTCTTCTCTTAAAACCAGATCCGGCAAATAGTAATCTCCATGCAACGTATAGCTCATTCCATTTTTCTCATCATAAATCTGTTTTTTCATAGTCTAAATCTCCAATCCTTTGTATTTTGTTTTATTTTTCTTACGTTGTTGGTTTTCAATCTGGCTCTTTTGAGTTGCCCATTCCAACTGTTTCAGAACGCTTCCCTTTGGCATTTGCTCCATTCGCCGTTTTTCTTCCAGTGCCCTTTGTTCTTTAATGTCCTGCTGCACCACATCCTCTACAGTTTCCATTCCCAGAATACGCACCACTCTGTCATATCTGTCCGAAATCTCTTGTAAACGTTGATTATCATTTGATAATTTTCCATTTTCTTTACGCACATCATCTAACTGCGTTTGGATATCATCACATTTCTCCGTAGATTTTTGATATTTGTTTTTCCAGCTTTCTATCGTTTTGTTAAGTTCTACAACCTTTCCAGCTAATGCAGCAATCTGATTCTTCATCTTGATAAACAATGGCTTGATTTTATTTTCTCTGTAAGGTACTGCACGTTCAAATGTTCCTGCCTCCGGTAAAAACGTCTTAATCATTCCATATTCTTTTATTTCTTTACTGGCATTATCCATAATCGGCTGCAGCACATCTCGACGCTCTTCCAGACTTTTTACTTCTTTTTCTGCGTCCTCTGCCCTTTGTTCTGCTTCTTGTTTCTCCCTGCTTGCCTGTTCCTTATCGTCTTTTAAAATCTGGATATCTGCTCTGAATTCCGCAATTTGTGCTGTCAGTTCTTCGTTTTCTGCAGTTAGATACTCTTTCTCCTGCTCCAGCTCCTGTACTTCCTTTTTTCGCTCTTTCTTCTTGAAGTTATAAACATCCAAATGTTCCTCATGAGTACCTTTCTGTTCCCATTCAATGCCATGCTGTTTTGCAATCTCTGCCAGGACCTTTTTTTCATGGTTCATCCACTGGTTCAACTCTGTATCATGCTTATTTCCACCTTGAAATCCAAGACTTTTTAATGCCTGTTTCAACGAAACTCTGGTGTCCATTCCTTTTCCTTTCCAATCAGTCACATAAGGAATAAAATCAATATGTAAATGTGGAGTAGACTCATCCTGATGTAGATAACACCCAAATACCCGTAGCGTTGGATTCCGTTTCTGGAAGTCCTTTACATATTCATCCAGCACTTTTACAGCCAGATCTCCTTCTACTGTTCCGACAGCCATATCTTCTCGATTTCCAATTTGAAAAATCACTTCGTGGAACAACTTCTCTTGTTTTCCCTGCCGAATTTTTTCATAGTAATTTGTAATCTGCCGATCTTTTCTTTTTCCGATGTTGTATCTCCCCACAGCATCATCAAATAACTCTTTATAGACTTCCTTCAGATTTTCATTCTGGTAACAAATATTTAATTGTACTCTGTCCGGTTCTACATTCTCTGCGAAAAACTCTCTCCTGTTATGGGCCAAAGAACCTTTCCCTATCATACCGCTAATTGTTCGTTTTATCATAATGTTTCTCACCTCTTTTCTGAGCAAGTGCCAGATAGCACATAATTTTTATTTACGCCAGTCATGGCGATATTAAAAAATTTTCGCCGGATACGGCGGTTTTGTTACTTTTGTCAAAAGTAACGCAAAAGCACTTTCGACAGCCGTACCGTCCATCAAAAGTACCCTTGCGCCCTGCCGGGGGCTATCCAATCAAATTATTCCGGTATTCTTACCTGTACATATTCCAGATCTCCGCAATATGGTGTTCCCACCAGATACCATTCTCTTGCCGGATTCATCTCCATTCTTGTCCGTACCCACTTATCATCAACCAGCACCTCAAGACCTTCTCCACAGTGAAATCCCGTATCAATCCATAAGTCCGACGCTAATAACCCATATCTGTCATTGCTACTGTTATATCCTAATCTTCCCTGCTTCATCGAATCGTTCTCCCTTCTTCACAACTATCAAATTTACAGCAACCTCACCGTCCAGCCTCAGCTTTCCGTATGCGCCTTACCACTTTCTTCTTGTTTACTTCTCACAGGGGCGTGACACGCTCCTGTAAAAATGTAGTCAACAAGAACTGTTACCATCGAAAGCTCTCTTGCATTCCTTTTCTATCCAGATACTCCTGCCGGAACTTTTCCCGTTCTTCTTCTGTTGGTGCAGTTTTGGATTTACTGTATACCTCACGATTTACCATTGCATCCAGCTTTTTCTCCAAACCTTTTCTTATATCATCTGCTTCCTGTTCCTGATCCAGTAAATGATATTTTATAATCTTTCCAAATAACTCCTCTGGAATCATAACGTTTTTCAAGTTCTCACCTTCTTACAATTTATGTAAGGACGCAACACTGCAATGTCTTTACAGATTGCAACCTTGCATTTTAATTCCGCATTTTCTATATACTCTGCAATGTTGCACCCTTAATTTATTCCGGCTTAACTTTATTTAAATCCCAATACCATGAATTACCGATTCGTCTTGCCTTAATTCCAAGTTCCTTTTTTGCATTTTCCAGTGTTCTTTTAGAAATATTCAAATCTTCTGCCATATCAAAGATTTCACTGCTTTGCACAGAAGTTGATGTTTCTGCCAGTTCCCTCAGCATCTTTTTTGCCTGTTCCAGTTTATTTACCTTTGGAGCAATTCCACCAAGCACCTCATCTGCTGTGATTTCATAGTCACCTATCCACTCAAATCCGGTTTCTGTCAGGCGAAATGCTTTGGAATGTCCAAATGCAGCCAGATTATTTTTAATCTGAACCACTGCTCTTAAGTCCGGTTCTCCCTCTATTCTTCCTACCAGTAATACGCTTCTGGCTACTGCAAAAAAGTCAATCGAACCCCTTCCTCTATATACAGCTTTATTTCCACCAGCTTTATTCATATGTCCGATTAATAAAATTGCACATTTATACTTTTCTGCCAGCAAGCTCAATCTTTTTGTCATATCCCTTGCTTCATTTGCCCGGTTCATATCCATTGTTCCTCCAAGGTATGCCTGAATCGGATCTAAAATAAGCACTCTCGCACCAGTCTGTTTGATAGCAGATTCCATTCTCTCATCAATCATGAATCCAATGAACTCTGGTATGAACTGGATATAAATAATAAATTTCCCGGTGATATAGAAACAAAAACACAGAAATGGTATGCCGGACTTCGCTTTTATGGAAATGATCCGGAACATTCTTTAAACGCAGATATGTGTAATTTTCTTGCTGATCTGCAGGAGAACAGAGAAAGCCTGGAATCTTATTTCACAGGCAAAGATATGTTTGATATGTGGAAAAAGCAGACGTTGGCATACTACACTTCCAAACCTGTCACCCATAAAGAAATTGAAGAACTGGATTTTGAGACACGAATCCGTAAACGAGATGAACTTTTAGCACAAAAATTTTCCAATAACGAACAGAAATAGTATCACAGGCAGATATGCGAAGATTTTCATTTTCTTCCCATACCTGCCTGTTTTTAATTTATTCGCTATTCTTTACAGCCTTATTTTAAACTTTTTACCCAACAGAAAAACCCCGGAAACCTTGCGGTTCCGGGGTATCTTACGTTTGGACACATGTACCTTGCGGTACTCAATATATATAATTTAAGATGTTATGCTAAAATTATTCGATGATTGTAGCAACACGTCCTGATCCAACAGTACGTCCACCTTCACGGATAGCGAAAGTAAGACCCTGGCTCATAGCGATTGGGTGGATCAGTTCGATTGTCATTTCGATGTTATCTCCAGGCATACACATTTCTGTTCCTTCTGGAAGGTTGCAAACACCTGTTACGTCTGTTGTTCTGAAGTAGAACTGTGGACGATAGTTGTTGAAGAATGGAGTATGACGTCCACCTTCATCTTTTGTCAGAACGTAAACCTGAGCTGTGAATTTTGTATGGCATGTAAGTGTTCCTGGTTTAGCAAGAACCTGTCCACGCTCGATTTCGTTTCTCTGAACACCACGAAGAAGTGCACCGATGTTATCACCAGCCTGAGCTTCATCAAGGAGTTTACGGAACATCTCGATACCAGTTACAACTACTTTACGAGTTTCTTCTTTGATACCAACGATTTCAACTTCATCAGATACATGAAGAACACCAGCTTCTACTCTACCAGTAGCAACTGTACCACGACCTGTGATAGAGAATACGTCCTCTACAGGCATTACGAATGGTTTGTCTGTATCACGCTGTGGATCTGGGATATAGCTGTCAACAGCATCCATAAGATCCATGATTCTGTCGCCCCACTCACCGTTCGGGTCTTCAAGAGCTTTAAGAGCAGAACCTTTGATTACCGGGATATCATCTCCTGGGAAATCATACTCGGAAAGAAGTTCACGAATCTCCATCTCAACCAGTTCAAGAAGTTCTTCGTCATCAACCATATCACATTTGTTCATGAATACAACGATGTAAGGAACACCTACCTGACGAGCAAGAAGAACGTGCTCTTTTGTCTGAGCCATAACACCATCTGTAGCTGCTACAACAAGGATAGCACCATCCATCTGAGCTGCACCTGTGATCATGTTCTTAACGTAGTCAGCATGTCCTGGGCAGTCAACATGTGCATAATGTCTCTTCTCTGTCTGATACTCAACGTGAGCTGTAGAAATTGTGATACCACGCTCTCTTTCTTCTGGAGCTTTATCGATATCTTCAAAGTTTTCTACTACGTTTCCAGCAACTCTCTCAGCCAGAACTTTTGTGATTGCAGCTGTTAAAGTTGTTTTACCATGGTCAACGTGTCCAATGGTACCAATGTTACAATGCGGTTTTGTTCTCTCAAACTTAGCTTTTGCCATTTTAAAACGTCCTCCTTAAAACAATTGGCTCTTATATTATTATAGAGCATCTTTTCGGTTTTAAACTTGCTATCCTTGATTATATTGCATAATCAGAATATTTGCAAGCATTTTATACAATTTGATAAGTTTCACACTATAAACAGTGTATCATTATCAATTGTTGTATCATTACAGTCCACACATTACTGAGAACATAGTGAACAGTAACTTTATATCTCCTACACCCTGCCGGCTTTAAACACCGGCAGACTGCAGATGATCAATAATTATCAGTCTTTCTTAGAAAGGATCTTTTCCTGTACAGACTTCGGAACCTGCTCATATTTCTCAAAGAACATAGAGTAGTTACCACGTCCCTGTGTTCTGGAACGAAGGTCTGTAGCATATCCGAACATTTCGGAAAGCGGTACATATCCGCGGATCATCTTACCACCGCCGATATCTTCCATACCCTCGATACGTCCACGACGGGAGTTGATATCACCAATAACGTCACCCATGTAATCTTCTGGTGTAGTAACTTCGACCTTCATGATTGGCTCAAGAAGAACCGGAGCTGCTTTCTGCATAGCATCCTTGAATGCAAGAGAACCTGCAATGTGGAATGCCATTTCAGAAGAGTCGACTTCATGGTAAGAACCATCGTATACATTAGCATATACACCAACTACCGGGAATCCACCAAGGATACCAGCTTTCATAGCCTCTTCGATACCTTCGCCAACTGCAGGGATGTATTCCTTCGGAATAGCACCACCAACAACTGTGGATTCGAACTTGTACAGTTCTTCTCCGTTGGCATCCATAGGCTCGAATTTAACTTTACAGTGACCATACTGTCCACGACCACCAGACTGTTTCGCATATTTGCTGTCGATATCAACAGATTTGGTGATTGTTTCTTTGTAAGCAACCTGAGGAGCACCTACGTTAGCCTCTACCTTGAATTCACGAAGGAGACGGTCAACGATGATATCCAGATGAAGCTCACCCATACCAGCGATAATGGTCTGTCCTGTTTCCTGATCTGTATGTGCACGGAATGTCGGGTCTTCTTCTGCAAGTTTTGCAAGAGCTTCACCAAGTTTACCCTGTCCAGCTTTAGTCTTAGGCTCGATAGCCAGCTCGATAACTGGTTCTGGGAATTCCATGGACTCCAGGATTACCGGATGCTGCTCGTCACAGATTGTATCACCAGTTGTTGTGAATTTGAATCCGATAGCTGCAGCGATATCACCGGAATATACTTTATCAAGTTCCATACGTTTGTTAGCATGCATCTGAAGAATACGTCCAACACGTTCTTTCTTGTCCTTAGTAGCGTTAAGTACATAAGAACCGGAATTCATTGTACCGGAGTATACACGGAAATATGCAAGTTTACCAACGAATGGGTCTGTCATAATCTTAAATGCCAGAGCTGAGAATGGTTCTTCATCAGAAGAATGTCTCACTACTTCGTTACCGTCCAGATCAGTTCCCTGAATTGGAGGAATATCTGTAGGAGCCGGCATATACTCAAGGATAGCATCAAGAAGTTTCTGAACACCTTTGTTTCTGTAAGCAGAACCACAGCAAACCGGAACAGCAGTACACTCGCATGTAGCTTTTCTTAATGTTGCTTTCAGTTTCTCAACAGTTGGTTCTTCACCTTCAAGATATTCCATCATTAAGTCGTCATCAAGCTCACAGATTTTCTCAATGAGCTCTGTATGATAAAGCTCAGCATCTTCCTTCATGTCTTCAGGAATGTCAACGATGGAGATGTCATCACCTTTTTCATCGTTGTAGATGTAAGCTTTCATTTCGAATAAGTCAATGATTCCTTTGAAATCATCTTCTTTTCCGATTGGCAGCTGTAAGCAGATTGCGTTTTTACCAAGACGAGTCTTGATCTGCTCTACTGCACCGTAGAAGTTTGCACCAAGGATATCCATCTTGTTGATGAATGCCATACGTGGTACATTGTAAGTGTCGGCCTGACGCCATACGTTTTCAGACTGCGGTTCAACACCACCCTTAGCACAGAAAACGCCGACAGCACCGTCAAGTACACGAAGAGAACGTTCAACTTCTACTGTGAAGTCAACGTGACCTGGGGTATCAATGATGTTGATACGATGTTCCAGAGCACCTGGCTTCGGTTTGCAGTTCTCTTCCAGAGTCCAGTGACATGTTGTAGCCGCTGAAGTGATTGTGATACCTCTCTCCTGCTCCTGTTCCATCCAGTCCATGGTAGCAGTACCTTCATGAGTATCACCAATCTTATAGTTGACACCTGTGTAATACAGGATACGTTCTGTAAGAGTTGTTTTACCCGCATCGATATGAGCCATAATACCAATATTTCTGGTACGCTCTAATGGATATTCTCTTCCCTCTTTAGCCAATGGATTTTCCTCCTATATTAGAAGCGATAGTGAGCAAATGCTTTATTTGCCTCAGCCATCTTGTGCATGTCTTCTTTTCTCTTAACGGATGCACCTGTGTTGTTCATTGCATCTAAAAGCTCATTTGCAAGTCTTTCTTCCATTGTTTTCTCGCCTCTTTTACGAGAGAACATTGTTAACCAGCGAAGAGCCAGTGCCTGACGTCTGTCTGCTCTTACCTCGATCGGAACCTGATAAGTAGCACCACCGATACGTCTAGCTTTTACTTCGAGAAGTGGCATGATGTTGTTCATAGCCTCTTCGAAAACTTCAAGTGCTGGTTTACCAGCTTTTTCTTCGATTCTGGCGAATGCACCGTAAACAATTTTCTGTGCTACACCTTTCTTACCGTCTAACATGATGTTATTGATAAGTTTGGTAACCACTTTATTGTTGTACATTGGATCTGCCAGAACGTCTCTTTTCTGAGTATGTCCTTTACGTGGCACGTTACTTCCCTCCTTAATCATTGTGATTAAATCATCGGTACTCACGCAGATAACTATTGCATGTTCGCACTGGTAAGGTCCTATATTTAACCCGCAACCGGCAGGGTATATGGAATACCGTACAAATTCATAGTTCTAGTCTTCCGTGAATTTTCGATTGATTAATTCCTGCTGTCCTAAACAATAGGATCAGCTCTTAAAATTCTTATGAAACCTTTTTAGAATTATTTCTTTTTCGGTCTCTTAGCGCCGTATTTAGAACGGGCCTGTTTTCTGTTAGCAACACCTGCAGTATCAAGAGTACCTCTGATGATGTGGTATCTTGTACCAGGTAAGTCCTTAACCCTTCCACCACGGATAAGAACAACGCTATGCTCCTGAAGGTTGTGACCTTCTCCTGGGATGTAGCTTGTTACTTCGATTCCGTTGGAAAGACGAACTCTGGCGATTTTTCTAAGAGCTGAGTTAGGCTTCTTAGGAGTTGCAGTCTTAACTGCTGTACAAACGCCACGTTTCTGTGGTGCAGACTGTTCAACTGCTTTCTTTCTTAAAGAGTTGAATGTTTTCTGGAGAGCCGGAGCTGTAGATTTCTTTACAGATGTCTGGCGTCCTTTTCTTACTAACTGGTTGAATGTTGGCATTCCATTTCACCTCCCGATTTATTTCTCCATAGATTTTTCTATGGGGCCTTGCGGTTGCTATTCGTGTAATTACGCGCAAAAAAATTAAACGTTCCTTTTGCACGCTTGCTTATTATATCCTGCAAATCTCCTGCTGTCAAGGGATTTTACAGGAAATTTGCCTTAATTTTTCAACGTTTTTATTTATTGGATATTTTGGTCAGGATACGTAATTGCATTTTCCGGATCACTTCATTATAATAACATTCAAAGATAAATACCAACACTATCATATGCAGAAAGGATCATCTATGAAGAAACCGAACATAATGACAGTTCTTGTGTTTCTGACAGGGCTTCTGTGCATTGTCTCCCTCTTTTTCTTTTCCTGGAGTACATACAGGCAGATCATTTCCACAGAAAAAGATGTAGACGCTGTATCAGAGCAGATTACTGCCAAACAGTCTGAAATACACGAAGCACAGGAAAAATATACCAGCGCTGTGGATCAGGCACAGTCCAATATTGACCGCCTGAAACAGAAAGAGAAAAATCTTTCTCAGAAAGATACCAAGGAGAAAGCAGAAGTCTCTGCCGAAAGTTCTTCCAAACCATCCGTGTTCAACGAAGAAAATACTTCTGTATTCAGTGATTCCAGTGCCACTTCATCCGGTCTGGGCCACATCGTGGGAATCGATCCGGGGCATCAGAGTGAGAATGTAGATATGAGTGCTCTGGAACCTAATGGCCCCGGTTCCTCTGAAATGAAGGCCAAATGCTCCACCGGCACCCAGGGATCTTACACAGGAGTTCCTGAATATGAACTGAATCTGGAAATTTCCCTTCTATTAAAAGATGCACTGGAAGCGAAAGGTTATCAGGTGGTTATGACAAGAACAGACAATGACACAGCCATCAGCAATATGGAACGTGCACAGTATATAGCCGCCCAGGGAGCCGAAATCTATGTCCGCATTCATGCAAATGGTGATGATTCCCACACCACATCCGGTGCCCTGACTATGTGTCCATCTCCCAGTAATCCTTATGTTGCCCAGCTTTCCGAACCCTCTGCCAAATTATCCCAGGATATCCTGGATTCCTATTGCGCAGCTACAGGATTTCAGAATCTTGGCGTCCAGTATTACGACAATATGACCGGGATCAACTGGAGTACAGTTCCCGTCACCATTCTGGAAATGGGATTTATGACCAATGAAAACGATGATACCAAGATGAACAACCCGGAATTCCAACAGACAATGGTAACAGGAATTGTCAATGGCATTGACACTTATTTTGCAGCCAGTTAATTCAGCTCAATCCAGACGGATACCAGCCGTTTAATTATATTATCCGTTTAATCGTCTAATTATGAAAGGAAAATTTTAATGTCCGAAAATAACCAGTCCAAAAAACCTGTCTTTTTATATGTTGTGATCGCAGTATTGACGATCGCAGTTATCGGCCTGGGAGCTCTTTCATTCCTGTCTCTCAGCCATCTTGTTTCCTTACAGCAGAAAGTACAGACTCTCTCAGATACAGTGGAAGACATTTCCACTACTTCCAACACTCTGATCAGTCAGGCTGATCAGCTGAATCAGCTGAAGGAACAGGAAGCCGCACAGCAGGCATCTGCTGCTCAGAATTCTGCTGACGAATCAGAAAGCTCCGGTACTTCTCAGGAAGAAGGTACTCTTTCTCCTTCCAGCAATACAACCTTTACAGATAACACAGACTCCAGTATGGACGCCCTCCTGAACCAGGTGCAGACTCTTCTTCCTCAGGATAACGGTACCTGGTCTGTATATGTGTGCAATCTGTTGAAAGACTCCGACGGAACTGTCAACGATACCCCGATGCAGGCAGCCAGCCTGATCAAGCTGTATATCATGGGAGCTGTATATGAAAATTATGACTCTCTTGCCCAGTCCCACAGTGCCGATACCCTGGACAGCAATATTTCTGCCATGATCACAGTAAGTGATAACGATGCAGCCAATACTCTGGTGAACTGGCTGGGTAATGGAGATGATGCCGCAGGTATGTCCGTTGTCAACCAGTTCTGCCAGGCACATGGTTTCACCAGCACACAGATGAACCGTCTGCTGCTCGCCAGCAGTGAAAACGGCGATAACTATACTTCTGCCAAAGACTGTGGTACATTTTTAAAAGAAATTTATCAGATCGTTAATGGCACTATTTCTGATTCCACGCTTCCGAATGCGGAAGCCATGTATTATCAGTTAAAAATGCAGCAGCGCAAAAACAAGATTCCTGCCCAGATGCCGGATGGCGTACACACAGCCAATAAAACCGGTGAACTGGACACTGTAGAAAACGATGCAGCCATTATCTTCGATACAGCCAAGGGTATTGATCTGGTCATCTGCTTCATGTCTCAGGATCTGAACGACACCGCCACAGCCCAGAATACTATCGCAACAGATGCCCGTGCGATCTACGGTTACTACAATGAATAGGATACGGCAGAAATTTTTCTGAGAGATTCCGGTCAAAAGAAAGCCAGTCTGTAGTTATTTTTTCCACAGACTGGCTTTTTTATTCTCTTTATCAGACGTAGATTCATAATTTACTCAATATTTATTCGGTTTCTTCTGTTTCTTCATAGGATTTTTCCCATATTTCCGAAAAAACTGCCAGCGGACAGTCTGTCAGCAGGCACATGAGCAGAAAGCACTCATAGGGATTTACAATATAGATTTCTCCCATGCCGCACTTCAGCAGGATCTCCTGTATTTCAGTCAGGAAATGTTTATACCTGTTAAATGGATCATCATCTTCCATCTCCTGGGATACAATAAAAAATTCCAGTGTGATCAGGTCAAAACGTTCCACAGGAAGCTTGTGACTGAGAATATTGGTAATCCTCTGTCTGCTGAAACGCTTCTGGCTGAAATGTTTCGCAAGGATAGACGCTGACATCTTTTTCAGATTTCCCATCTTGTTGATAGGAATTCCGCTGCAGATCACTTTTTCCACATCAGAGGGTGTGATCTTCTCTGCTGTCCACACTTTATCCCCGCCTTTTTCCTCTTCATCATGCTGATATAAGCCGGCAATGATCTGTTTCGCATGGTACAGCAGCCTGTCAAATTCCCGAAATGCCTGGCTTCGCTCTGACATGGGATCATCCCTTTTCGCCTTTAATCTGGCCAGAAATTTCAGCAGCTTCTCTTCTGTATCCAGGCAGAGATCATTGCTGCACAGTACCTGGGAACTGTCCATCTGTACAGGTTCCAGCTTCTCATATTTCTTCTTCAGTTCCTCTGCTTTATAGTATCCAAACTGATTACTGTAACAGTACCAGTAAATTACTTCTGCCGGATTATGGAAATCGAAATCCTGCTCTTTCAGGACTCTGGTAAGGAAATCTGAAACATCTTCTGCAGTCATCTTCAGTCCGAAACCCAGCAGAAAGACTGTCTCTCTTTTTACAGATGCCTGGTTCAGCCAGTTATTTACAAGAGCCGACAGCTTCGTAGATGTAGGATTCATGGACTTCGGCGTATAGGTTTCTTTGAAAGAATCCAGAATGATATCTTTATATACTTCCTGTGGAACCTCAGAGAAAGGTTCCTCCAGTTCCGCTCTTTCGTATATGTAACGTTTCAGATGATCACCAAAAGAAACCAGCGTCATTTCTTTATACAGATAGTGAAAGATCACGTCAGCATCTTCATCCTCGAAGCTGTCCAAACTTACTACCTGCCGGAATCTCTGTGCCGCCTTTCTGGTAAATTCATAGTCCTGTACCTTATCAAATGCCACTGTCTGTTCAAAATCCAGATCCTGCATACGATTTTTCATGCTGCATCACCTCTCATTTTTGTCCTTAAGTCCTTTCAGCCAGGTTTTCAGTCTTCTTCCTGAATCCTGTTTCTGCACTTCACACAGGACGATTGTTACATTATCCCGTCCGCCTTTCTGCAATGCACGTTCCAGAAGAAGTTCCACAATATCTGCCAGTGGAATTTCCCTGGCAAGTATATCTGCGATCTCACCGTCCGAGAGCATATCTGTCACTCCATCTGAACACATAAGATATCGATATCCCTCTTTATGTTCAATTTCCTGGATGGATGGTTCCAGAATCTGCTGTTCTTCCGGCACTCCCAGATACTGTGTCAGCGGAGCTTTTCCCAGAAGATTTCTTCCCAGGACATGATCCGTAGATACCTGTCTGAAATGCTCCCCGTCAGAAAAATAGATCCGGCTGTCTCCCAGATTGCATACAAACATGGATTCCGGGGTAAACAGCGTCATCGCCAGAGTTGTCCCCATACTCTGGATATGATTCTCCTCACTGTAACCACACACTGCCTTGTTCATGCTTTTACACACACCCTGGATAAAATCTTCCGGTACATCTCTCAGTGTGCGTTTATTGGCACTGTAGTATTTCCCAAATTCCCGGGAAGCCACGAATGCTGCCATTTCTCCGCAGCTCTCTCCGCCCATACCGTCAAATACTGCCAGCGCAGGTGTTCTGTTTCCGGAAATGGTTTCCGACCGGATTCCCTGGGTTCCATGATTTTCTGCAGGAAGAAGCTCACCGCAGCACCAGAAATTATCCTCATTGTTTGCCCGTACCCTGCCCATATGGCAGGTATAGGCATACTCAATCTGATATGCCATCTTCTGTTTTCGTTCCCTCTCCCTTCAATGCTTTCAGTGAATTATTCCAGTATTTCTCACCGCGCTTTACATATTCGTCATTATCAGTTTCATTATCGTGACATGTTCCATTGGCATCGATCCAGCGGATCAGCTCACCGTCATCATAATAATAATACTCTGCTGTTTCGTCATACCAAATATATGCGAAAAACAGCTTCTCATCCCAGTAGAAATACTCTTCATACTTCTTCTCACCGGACTCTGCCGGATAGATCAGCGCTTTCATACACTGACTCTCTATATCCAGATTTCCATCTGCATTCTCAACTGTCTTTACACGTTTCAGGTATCTGAGCACTGTGCCTTCTGACCCTACCCAGTCATAACTGTCCAGATCATCCGTGATAGTTGTGGCTCGGTCTTTAATGTTCTCGATCGCTGTTGTGAAATCCTTGGAATCTCCTTTGTCAATGCCATATTTGTCATTGTCCAGAATATCTACCAGACTGTTTCCCGGAGCATCGGAAGAATTATGCATGCTGATTCTGATATAAAGTCCTCCTGCTATCAGAACTGCAAGTCCCACCACTGCCGCAACCAGGGCTCTTCTCAACATCTTCTCTTTCTTTCTGCGGCGTCTTCTGGCTGCCATGATTCTGGCAGACTGTGCAATATTCTGTTCTCTGTCCTTCTGTGAAACCGACTGCTGAACTGGCTGTGAAACTTTAACCGTTTCTGCCGGATGTACCTGTTTCGGCTGTACTGTAGCCGTCTTATATGCCTGACTCCTGGATTTCGGCTCCGTCTCTCCTGAAGATGTCGGAGCTGGACGATCTTTCTGTTTAATTTCTGAAGTCTTCTGAGCCCTTCCGGTCATTCTGCCGTGTTTCAGATCATCCAGATCCCTGTAAAATTCCTCAGGAGTCTGGTATCGTTTGGCCGGATCAAAGGCGCACGCCTTCAGGATGATCTGTGCAAACAGTCTGCCTGCCTCTGCCGGAGGTTCCATCTGTTCCCCGGACATTCGTCTGGTCAGCGCATTCTCTTTATCCCTGTAAGTGATAAACTGTTTCTCCAGATTCATAAAAGGTAGTCTGTTATGGTTCATAAGCTTATATAGTACAATACCCAGTGAATAAATATCCACTCCGCTGTCATATTTCTCACCTTTATACATCTCAGGTGCCATATAAGAATAAGTACCCTTTTTCGAAAAACCACTCATAGTGCGTTCCAGTTCCCGGGCAATGTCGAAGTCTCCCAGCTTGAAATCTCCGAATCTGGACACAAAAATATTCTCCGGTTTAATATCCCGGTGAATAATATTCAGCTTCCTGCAGTATTCCAGAGCCTTACTTAAGTCCAGGCCAAGCTGTATCACTTCATTCTCAGTGAGCTGTTTCTCCGCGCAGCAGTCCATAAAACTAGTAAGATATTCCATACGTATGGAAATTTCCCATCCGATGGCATCCAGATATTCCATTACCTTGAAGTCCTCTACGGATACAATGTAGGAATTTCCGCGGAAATACTCCATGGTGCTGATTTCCTGGATACATTCTTCTACCAGATTCTGGAAATACTGTCTGGCTGCCTGGTCATCTCCGGTTTCAGACCGTACACTGTTCAGTTCGCTCTGGCTTCCGGGAATATTGATGATCTTAATTGCTGAATAGAAAGATTTTCCCCGTTCTGTGCGCTGCGCTTTATAAACCTTGCCGAAAGAGCCTTCGCCGATCTTCTCAATAATCTTCCACTCCGGCCATGCGGAAACCGGCAGTTCCTTGTCCATGCTGCACCTCCTTTTTTGTTTCTTTATATTTTTCTTATTATACTGAAATTATAACAGAAAAGATAGGTTTCTTTGTATTTTTCTTTTTTACATTTTCTTCCATATATCATACTTTCCTGCAGGATCTGATGTTAGTTTCCTGTCGATATATTTTGACAAAAAAAGATGCAGACTTCCTGAGAAATCTGCATCTTCATATAATTATTCGTTATCTTCGGACTCTTCCTGTTCTGTTTCAGCAGAATCTTCCTCAACGTCAGATTCCTCAACATCGAATTCCTCATCTTCCGGAAGTTCTTCTTCCATTGTGATAAGTTCTTCATCCTTCAGTTCTTCGTCCTGAAGCTCTTCTGCTTCCTCTAACTCATGATGTGGTTCAGGCATTGTAGTATCCAGTCTTACTTCGCTGTAGCGTTTCATACCAGTACCAGCCGGAATCAGTTTACCGATGATTACGTTCTCTTTCAGACCGATCAGCGGATCGACTTTACCCTTGATAGCAGCTTCTGTCAGAACCTTGGTTGTTTCCTGGAAGGAAGCGGCTGACAGGAAGGAGTTGGTAGCAAGGGATGCCTTGGTGATACCAAGCATAACCTGTTTTCCTTCTGCAGGCTGTTTGCCTTCTTTTTCCATCTGCTCGTTAACATCCTCATATTCAAGGAAATCAACCAATGTTCCCGGAAGGAATTCTGTATCTCCGTTATCTTCGATACGGATCTTCTTCAGCATCTGGCGAACGATAACTTCGATATGCTTATCACTGATCTCAACACCCTGGAGACGGTATACACGCTGTACTTCACGGATCATGTAATCCTGAACTGCACGTACACCCTTGATTCTCAGGATATCGTGCGGATTTACGCTACCTTCTGTAAGCTCATCACCGGCTTCAAGAACCTGTCCGTCAGTGATCTTGATACGGGAACCGTATGGGATAAGATAAGTCTTGGACTCACCTGTCTCCTGATCTGTAACGATAACTTCACGTTTCTTCTTAGTGTCATTGATAACAGCAACACCAGGGATTTCTGTGATGATGGCAAGACCTTTCGGCTTTCTTGCCTCGAAAAGCTCCTCGACACGAGGAAGACCCTGTGTGATATCTCCACCGGCAACACCACCACTATGGAAGGTACGCATGGTAAGCTGTGTACCTGGCTCACCGATAGACTGAGCAGCGATGATACCGACAGACTCACCAACCTGAACTGCTTCACCAGTTGCAAGGTTCGCACCGTAACATTTCGCACAGATACCAACTTTACACTTACATGTAAGGATTGTACGGATCTTAACTCTCTCGATGGATCCACCTGTTACGTTGTCAACGCCCTCTTTCATAATGCGGGCTGCACGCTTCGGTGTGATCATATGGTTAGCTTTTACTATAACTTCGCCATCTTTATTCTTAATTGTCTCGCAGGCGAAACGGCCTGTGATACGTTCCTGAAGTCCTTCGATCTCTTCTTTACCGTCTACGAAGCCTTCTACATACATACCTGAGATTTCATCTCTGTTCTCACAGCAATCTGTCTCACGTACGATCAGATCCTGGGAAACGTCAACCATACGTCTTGTCAGGTAACCTGAATCGGCTGTACGAAGAGCGGTATCGGACATACCTTTTCGAGCTCCATGGGCAGACATGAAGTATTCCAGTACATCAAGACCTTCACGGAAGTTTGACTTGATAGGCAGCTCGATGGTGTGACCGGTTGTATCGGCCATCAGTCCTCGCATACCTGCAAGCTGTTTGATCTGTTTATCGGAACCACGGGCACCGGAGTCAGCCATCATGAAGATGTTGTTGTATTTATCAAGTCCGGACAGAAGAGCATGTGTCAGCTCATCGTCAGTCTTCTTCCATGTATCAACAACTTCTTTGTAACGCTCTTCTTCAGTGATAAGACCACGTTTGTAGTTCTTTGTAATAAGGTCTACTGTATCCTGAGCCTGTTTGATCATTTCCGGTTTCTGCGGCGGAACGGTCATATCGGCAATGGCAACAGTCATGGCAGCACGTGTGGAATACTTGTAACCTGTAGCCTTGATAGAGTCAAGAACCTCAGCAGTCTTTGTAGCACCGTGAGTATTGATAACTTTTTCAAGAATCTGTTTCAGCTGTTTCTTAGCTACCAGGAAGTCAACTTCAAGGAGAAGTTCATTTCCAGGAATGCTTCTGTCTACGAAACCAAGATCCTGAGGAAGGATTTCGTTGAACAGGAAACGTCCAAGTGTAGATTCTACGTTACCGGTCAGAACGGAGCCGTCCGGCATTGTCTTGCTGCAGCGAACTTTGATCTTGGACTGCAGTGTGATTACTTTATTTTCATAAGCAAGGATTGCTTCGTTTACGCTCTTGAAGAACTTGCCTTCACCCTTGTTTCCAGGTCTCTCCTGAGTCAGATAGTAGATACCAAGTACCATATCCTGTGAAGGAACAGCTACAGGTCCACCATCAGAAGGTTTCAGCAGGTTGTTCGGTGATAACAGAAGGAAACGGCACTCTGCCTGAGCTTCCTGTGAAAGCGGAAGATGTACGGCCATCTGATCACCATCAAAGTCGGCGTTGAACGCGGTACAAACAAGCGGATGCAGTTTGATCGCTTTACCTTCTACAAGAATCGGTTCGAATGCCTGGATACCAAGACGGTGCAGTGTAGGTGCACGGTTCAGCATAACCGGATGTTCTTTGATAACATCTTCGAGAACATCCCATACAGCCGGCTCCAGTTTCTCTACCATTTTCTTAGCGTTCTTAATGTTGTGTGAAGTTCCGTTGGCAACAAGTTCTTTCATAACGAAAGGTTTGAACAGCTCGATCGCCATCTCTTTCGGAAGACCACACTGGTAAATCTTAAGTTCCGGTCCTACGACGATAACGGAACGTCCGGAATAGTCAACTCGTTTACCAAGAAGGTTCTGACGGAAACGTCCGGATTTACCTTTCAGCATATCGGAAAGGGATTTCAGGGCTCTGTTTCCAGGACCTGTTACAGGACGTCCACGACGACCGTTGTCGATCAGGGCATCAACTGCTTCCTGAAGCATACGTTTCTCGTTACGAACGATGATATCCGGTGCACCTAATTCCAGAAGTCTCTTCAGACGGTTGTTACGGTTGATGATTCTTCTGTAAAGATCATTTAAGTCAGATGTTGCGAAACGTCCACCATCCAGCTGAACCATAGGACGCAGATCCGGCGGAATGACAGGGATAACTGTCATGATCATCCACTCAGGACGGTTTCCTGACTCACGGAAAGATTCTACAACTTCCAGACGTTTGATGATTCTTGCACGTTTCTGACCTGTAGCATCTTTTAATTCTTTCTTCAGTTCTGCAGAATCTTTCTCAAGATCAATTGCCTCAAGAAGTTCCTTGATGGATTCTGCACCCATACCTACACGGAAATCATATCCATAAGCCTCACGGGCATCCTGATATTCTCTCTCTGTAAGTACCTGTTTGTACTGGAGTCCGGAATTAGCCGGATCCAGTACAATATAGTTTGCAAAGTAAAGGACTTTCTCCAGAGTTCTCGGAGAAATGTCAAGGATCAGACCCATACGGGACGGAATTCCTTTGAAATACCAGATGTGGGATACCGGAGCAGCCAGCTCGATATGTCCCATACGCTCTCTACGTACAGAGGATTTGGTAACTTCTACACCACATCTGTCGCAGACAACGCCTTTATAGCGAATCTTTTTGTACTTTCCACAGTGGCACTCCCAGTCCTTACTCGGTCCAAAGATCTTTTCACAGAAAAGTCCGTCTTTCTCCGGTTTCAAGGTACGGTAGTTGATGGTCTCAGGTTTTAAAACCTCGCCTCTTGACCACTCTCTGATTTTCTCAGGGGACGCCAGTCCGATTTTGATGGCATCGAAAGTCATTGGCTGATATGTTTCATTGGCGTTAGTTGTTTCTGCCATGTATTCTTTCCCCTTTCTTACTCTTCGTCATCGTCTTCAAGAGCTTCATCCAGCTCAATGAAGTCGTCATCCTCATCTTCGTCCTCGTCAATATCAACGAGTTCTTCTCCGTCAAACTCCTGCTTTGTATAGCCGTGTTTGCCGTAGTCTTCTTCTCTGTCGTGATGTCTTCTGGAATCTCCTTCGATAACAGAACGAAGATCTGTATCGCCGTAATCTACAGATTCAAGAAGATGTACTTCTGTATTGTCATCCTTGAGTACCTTCACATCCAGACCAAGAGACTGAAGCTCTTTTAAGAGAACCTTGAAGGATTCCGGAATACCCGGCTCAGGAATATTGTCACCCTTGATGATCGCTTCGTATGTCTTCACACGACCAACAACATCATCGGATTTCACTGTCAGGATTTCCTGCAGTGTGTAGGATGCGCCGTATGCTTCCAGTGCCCAAACCTCCATCTCACCAAAACGCTGTCCACCGAACTGAGCTTTACCACCCAGAGGCTGCTGTGTTACCAGAGAGTAAGGACCTGTAGAACGTGCATGGATCTTATCATCAACCAGATGATGCAGTTTCAGATAGTGCATGTGACCGATTGTTACAGGGCTGTCGAAGTATTCACCTGTACGTCCGTCACGAAGGCGTACTTTACCATCTCTGGAGATCGGAACGCCTTTCCACAATGCTCTGTGAGCTTTATTCTCATCCAGATACTGCATTACATCAGGTGCTAAAATGTCTTTGTATTTCTCACGGAACTCTTCAAAGTCTTCTGTGTTTACATAGTCGTTTGCAAGTTCCAGTGTATCCTGGATATCATGCTCGTTGGCGCCCTGGAAAATAGGAGTTGCAACGTTGAATCCAAGTGCTTTCGCTGCAAGGCTTAAGTGAATCTCCAGAACCTGTCCGATATTCATTCGGGAAGGCACACCCAGAGGGTTCAGCACGATATCAAGCGGACGTCCGTTCGGAAGGAATGGCATATCTTCAACAGGAAGTACACGGGAAACAACACCTTTGTTACCGTGACGTCCGGCCATCTTATCACCAACGGAAATCTTTCTCTTCTGTGCGATGTAGATACGTACGGACTGGTTTACACCAGGGGACATCTCATCGCCATTCTCTCTTGTAAATACCTTGGCATCTACGACAATACCGTATTCACCGTGTGGTACTTTCAGAGAAGTATCACGAACTTCACGTGCTTTCTCACCGAAGATTGCACGAAGAAGTCTCTCTTCTGCAGTAAGCTCTGTCTCTCCCTTAGGAGTAACTTTACCAACAAGGATATCACCGGCACGTACTTCTGCACCGATACGGATGATACCACGCTCATCCAGATCCTTCAGTGCGTCGTCGCCGACACCAGGAACGTCACGTGTAATCTCTTCCGGTCCAAGTTTGGTATCACGGGCTTCTGCCTCATATTCTTCAATATGAACAGATGTATAAACATCGTCCATAACAAGTCTCTCACTAAGAAGTACAGCATCCTCGTAGTTGTAACCTTCCCAGGTCATGAATCCGATCAGTGGGTTCTTACCAAGGGCAAGTTCTCCGTTTGCTGTAGAAGGACCATCTGCGATAACCTGTCCTGCCTCTACGTGCTCACCCTGGAATACGATTGGCTTCTGATTGTAGCAGTTGCTCTGGTTACTTCTTAAATATTTGGTCAGATGGTAATCATCTTTTGTTCCATCGTCGTTCTTGATGCTGATGTCTGTAGATGTGGAACGAAGTACAGTACCGGCTTTCTTTGCAACTACGCAGACACCGGAGTCGACTGCTGTCTTAACTTCCATACCTGTACCAACTACAGGAGCTTCTGTTGTAAGAAGCGGTACGGCCTGACGCTGCATGTTAGATCCCATCAGCGCACGGTTAGCATCGTCGTTCTGAAGGAACGGAATCAGTGCTGTAGCAACAGAGAATACCATACGAGGAGATACGTCCATGTAATCAAACATATGACGCTCATACTCCTGAGTCTCTTCACGGAAACGACCGGATACATTCTTATGAATGAAGTGTCCTTCTTCGTCCAGAGGCTCGTTGGCCTGTGCTACATGGTAATTATCCTCTTCATCTGCGGTCATATATACAACTTCATCTGTTACACGAGGATTCTTAGGATCTGTTTTATCGATCTTACGGTATGGTGCCTCGATAAATCCGTACTGATTGATTCTCGCATAGGATGCAAGAGAGTTGATCAGACCGATGTTAGGACCTTCAGGGGTCTCAACAGGGCACATTCTTCCGTAATGTGAATAGTGGACATCTCGAACCTCGAATCCGGCTCTGTCTCGTGACAGACCACCAGGTCCCAGGGCGGAAAGACGTCTCTTGTGGGTCAGCTCACCAAGAGGGTTGTTCTGATCCATGAACTGTGACAGCTGGGAAGAACCGAAGAACTCTTTCACTGCTGCAGTTACAGGTTTGATATTGATCAGGGACTGCGGAGAAATGTTCTCTGTGTCCTGAGTTGTCATTCTTTCACGAACCACACGCTCCAGTCTGGAAAGACCGATTCTGTACTGGTTCTGAAGCAGCTCGCCTACCGCACGGATACGACGGTTGCCCAGGTGGTCGATATCATCGGCATTACCAAGGCCATATTCCAGATGCATATTGTAGTTGATAGAAGCAAAGATGTCTTCTTTTGTAATATGCTTCGGAATCAGATCGTGGATATCTCTGTGGATTGCTGCGATTCTGTCTTCTAATGTGTCATTTTCTTCCAGAATGTTTTCGAGAACAGGGTAGTATACTAATTCTGTAACACCGATGCTCTTCGGATCTTCGATCTCTGGGAGATAGTGGCGGATGTCAACCATTAAGTTGGAAAGAACCTTGATTCTGCGGTCTTCCTCGCCGAGGATCCATACATATGGAACGGCGCTGTTCTGGATGGTATTTGCCATTTCTTTGGTTACAACAGTTCCCTCTTCTGCCAGGATCTCGCCTGTAGAAGCATCAACAACATCCTCAGCCAGTTTATGGCCAACGATTCTTCTGTTGAGGTGGAGTTTCTTGTTGAATTTATAACGTCCAACTTTCGCAAGGTCATATCTTCTCGGGTCAAAGAACATTGCGTTGATCAGGCTCTCCGCACTCTCAACTGCAAGTGGCTCACCCGGACGGATTTTCTTGTATAATTCAAGAAGACCTTCCTGATAGTTAGTGGATGTATCCTTTGTAAAACTTGCAAGGATCTTTGGCTCTTCGCCGAAGAGATCAATGATCTCAGCATTGCTTCCTACACCAAGTGCACGGATCAGAACAGTGATCGGAACCTTTCTTGTTCTGTCCACACGTACATAGAAAACATCATTGGAGTCTGTCTCATATTCCAGCCATGCACCTCTGTTCGGGATAACAGTACTGGAGAACAGTCTCTTACCAAGTTTATCATGCGCAATCGCGTAATAGATTCCAGGGGAACGTACTAACTGGCTGACAATTACACGCTCAGCACCATTGATGACAAAGGTACCGGTAACTGTCATAATAGGTAAATCTCCCATGAAAATCTCGTGTTCGTTGATTTCCTCTGTTTCTTTATTAATCAGTCTCACTCGAACCTTCAAAGGTGCGGCGTAAGTTGCGTCACGTTCTTTACACTGTTCGATATTGTATTTCGCATCTTTCTCGTCAAATGTAAAGTCGATGAATTCCAGACTGAGCTTTCCGCCGTAATCTGCGATCGGAGAAATGTCATCAAAGACTTCCCTCAGTCCTTCATCAAGAAACCATTTGTAAGAATCTCTCTGGACTTCGATCAGGTTCGGCATTTCCAGGACTTCTTCTTGTCTCTGGTAGCTCATACGCATGCTTTTTCCAGTTTTTACAGAACGAATTCTGTTTTTTTCCATTGACGTTTCACCCCTGTTTTTTCTTTAAATTTATTATAACTTGACCCTTTTTGTCAAAGACATAAAGGCACATCTTGCCATAATATAGCATTCTTCACTATAGCACAGCAAATTGTACCTGTCAATCACTTTTTTGATATTTTTTAAATTATTTTTATTGTTTCTTATGCAAAATATTCTGTCTGTACCGGCATGGTAAATACGTATTGATCCAATACCTATTTACCATGCCGGTATCTCTGATTGTCTCAAAAAAAGCAGGAACGCCAATGACATTCCTGCTCGCAATTTTTCTATATATAATAGAAAGATAATTATTTAAGGTTAACCTTAGCGCCTTCAGCTTCAAGTTTTGTCTTGATGTCTTCAGCTTCTGCTTTGGATGCGCCTTCTTTAACAACCTTAGGAGCTCCGTCAACCATTTCTTTAGCTTCTTTAAGACCTAAGCCAGTTACTTCACGAACAACTTTGATAACTTTAACTTTGTTTGGTCCAACTTCTGCAAGTTCTACGTCGAACTCATCTTTTTCTTCAGCTGCTTCTCCAGCTGCTCCAGCTGCTGCTACTACAACACCTGCTGCTGCGGATACACCAAATTCTTCTTCACAAGCTTTTACTAAGTCGTTTAATTCTAATACAGATAATTCTTTGATTGCTGCAATAAATTCTTCTGTTGTTAATTTTGCCATTTTAATTTCCCTCCATATAATATATTTTAGATTCGTTCTTTTTGCGCCCTGAGGCGTTAATAATAATTATTCAGCTGCTGCTTCAGAGCCGTTTTTCTCAGCGATCTGATTAAGCACACGAGCGAAGTTTGTAATCGGAGACTGGATGCTTCCAAGCAGTTTGCCAAGAAGTTCTTCTCTGGACGGGATTCCAGCCAGTGCCTGAATACCTGCCTGATCGTTGTAGTTTCCTTCAACGACACCTGCGATCAACTCTAAAGCCGGGTTCTTCTTTGCGAATTTATCAAGGATTCTTGCAGGAGCAGTTGCGTCTGTAGCAGAAATTGCCAGAGCGTTTGTTCCATGTAAGTGCTGGATAAGTTCTTCGCACTGAGTACCTTCGAATGCACGATGCATCATTGTGTTCTTGTATACTTTATACTGAACACCAGCTTCTCTTAATTCCTTACGTAAAGCAGTATCCTGTTCAACTGTAAGACCGCTGTAGTTAACAAGTACTACAGATTCTGCATCTTTCACGTTGTTGATGATTTCTTCTACGATCGGTTGTTTAAGTTCTACTTTTGCCATGAAATGGTACACCTCCTTATAGATTTTGTATACCGCTGCAAATGAGTAAAGAAAAAGCCTTACTGCATGACAGTAAGGCTTGCGTAATCTTCCATAAAGAATACTTAGTCCTCGGTAGGCGTTTGCAACTTATGCCTTACGGCACCTACTGTCTTCGGCAGCGTTCTGATATAGAATAGCACACAAAGATATGCTTGTCAAGTATTTTTTACTTTTTATTCAAAAGGATATTCGCAATCCGCTTCGCTGCCTGCTTCTGCCACTTTTTCAGATGTCATATTCCTGTATATTTTCAAAGTTTCCAAATTACTTTGTACCGAAAATTCTGTCTCCTGCATCCCCAAGTCCCGGGCAGATGTAGGCGTGGTCGTTTAATTCACGGTCAAGGTGACCGCAGTAAATCTGTACATCCGGGTGTGCTTCGTGGAGACGTTTAAGTCCTTCAGGAGCTGCAATAATACACATAAATTTGATGTTCTTGCCGCCCTGTTTTTTGACGAAGTCAATAGCTGCTTCTGCGGAACCGCCGGTTGCAAGCATCGGGTCTACGATGACTGCAATACGTTCATCAATGGATTCCGGAAGTTTGCAGTAGTATTCGTGCGGTTCATGTGTTACAGGATCACGATAGAGTCCTACATGACCTACTTTTGCTGACGGTACAAGTGTAAGGATGCTGTTTACCATTCCAAGACCTGCACGGAGAACCGGAACAACTGCCAGTTTCTTTCCTGAGATCATCGGAGTCATACAGGTTTCGATCGGAGTTTCTACTTCTACATCTTCTACAGGAAGATCTCTCAGGGCTTCGTATCCCATAAGAATTCCGATCTCTTCTACCAGTTTACGGAATTCATTTGTTCCTGTATTCTTGTTTCTCAGCATAGAAATCTTGTGCTGGATCAGCGGGTGATCCATGATATAAACGTTTTCCATTGTTTCGTTTCCTCTCTCAGTTGAATATTTGTCACGCTCTCCGGCACACCTGATAGTTGTACCGATTGCACTGTTATCCTATTATAATGCATAACCGCATTTTACAAAAGGGAAAATTTTTATAATTTTTACATCTGTTTACGCACGATACGATATTCGTCGCCCATTTTAAAATATGGGCACTGGTGGAAATTTCCGGTGATAAATTTCACCATCTCGTCCTCATCGAGATTCACCTCGCAGGTATAGCATTCGTAATCGTCATCGTAGCTGTAGTTTACACAATATTCGCAGTTTACTGCATCGGACATCGTCTGGGTTCCTCCTGTTCAAGTTCTATCTTTTCTGATATACTATATTTTATTCTTATAGTGATAAATCATTTTCATTTAGAGACCTGGCACTCTAGTTTTATAAAACGAGGTTACATTTATGACATTATATCATATATCTATAAAAAAAATAATAAAACGCTGTACTTTTTCCATATTTGCCGCATCTCTGCTGCTATCTTCGGCTGCTTTTTCCGGATGTTCTCTGAAAGCAAATACTGCTGAAAATTCTGATGCAGGATCACAGGAACCTGTTTCTGCTACTGCGATCAAATTGAATACCGCCGTTACTGTTACCATCTATGATTCCCAGGACCGGGAGCTGCTGACGGAATGTATGAACCTGTGCGATAAGTATGAAAAAATTTTCAGCCGTACTGCAAGTGACAGTGAACTGTATCAGTTAAATCACAGGGAACTTACACCTGTAGCTGGAACTGAGGACACTTTTCAGATATCGGATCCTCTGGCGGAATTGATCAGGAAGGGACTTTATTATTCAGAATTGTCGGAGGGGGCTTTTGACATTGCCATCGAACCGCTGACTTCTCTGTGGGATTTCACTGCCGAAGATCCGCAGGTGCCGGAGGATAGGTTGATCCAGAAGGCGTTGACGAAATGTGATTATCATAATGTTTCTGTCAGTGATAATAACGAAGTTATATTAAAAACGGAAGATACTGCCATTGAGCTTGGCGCGATCGCAAAAGGGTATATTGCAGACCGCCTGAAAGACTATCTGATCTCCCAGGGTGTAAAGAGTGCCATCATTAATCTTGGCGGAAATGTCCTCTGTATTGGTGGGAAACCGGATGATTCTTCTTTTAAGATCGGGATTCAAAAACCTTTTGCGGATCGAAGTGAGACGATCGCAGTTATGGATATTAAAGATAAGTCCGTGGTTTCTTCGGGAGTTTATGAGAGGTGCTTTGAGCAGGATGGAACTTTGTATCACCATCTGCTGAACCCCAGAACGGGATATCCTTATGATAATGGATTGATCGCAGTTACGATCATTTCTGATGAGTCCGTAGATGGAGACGCATTAAGTACTACCTGCTTTGCACTTGGGCTTGAAGATGGAATGAAATTGGCAGAATCTCTGGATAATGTTCAGGCGTTTTTTGTAACTTCTGATTATGAGATTCATTATACGAAAGATTTCCAGAAGAAAATTACGGTTACGGAAACTGATTGATCTCATCCCCAGATTCCGCTTCTCTGTTCTTCCAGGTGATCCAGAATATAATTATAAATATCCACAGATACACTGTCCGGATAGTGTGTTCCATCCAGGGTTGAAAATCCCTCTGTTACCAGATGGGAATAGATATCTATATAAGTAACACCGCTTAAATTCGCCTGCATGGACGCATTGAAGCTCTCAATTTCCGCGTTGCTGGCATAGGGGTCGTTCTGTACCGGACCTACAGATACAAAATAGGTCTGGGCTCCTTTGGCAGACCATTCTGCAGCCTTGGCATTGATATAGCTGATGTAGGAATTTACATGATACAGGTCATTTACGCCCATCAGGATGATCACTGCAGTGTTATCTCCGATCTCGTCCTCTACCTGGGGAACACCTGTAGAAACCATCCAGTCATATCCCATAGAAGAAAGGCAGGACCAGATACTGTCATCCTGCACTGCATCGCGAAGGCCTTCTGTTCTGGAATCACCGATGAAAATCCGTTTATCTGCTTCAACAGTGTCGGGATGATCCGGCTTGGTCAGCGTTCCCTGTGATGCCGGATCCGAAGTGTCTGCCGCAGGTGTCACCGTTGGTTCCGGGGTTGGAGTCGATGTCGGCGTTACTGTCAGCCCAGGCGTGGGAGACGGCGTCACGGTTAATGCAGCCGGTCTGGGTGGTCCCGCTGTTTCTGCACCACAGACATTCGAGAACATACAGATCACGGCAAGACCTGCTGCCAAAACTGTTTTTCTGATTTTATATCTTCCCATATTGCCTTCTCCCTTCCTGTTGTACTTGTTTGTTCATTCTCTGGCTCCGGCGAAACACCCATCCTGAATATTTACTGCATTCCCGGCATCATATCCGGCCATGAGAGGATTTCACGGGAAATGATTTCTTCGTAATCTCCCTCGATATCCTGACTTCTGCCAGCTTCAAATACATTCGTCTCGGCGCCCCAGACGCGGTCTTCATATTCCCATACATGAAATCTCAGACCCCGGAACATGAAATCCAGACTTCCGCATCCGTTCTCTTCTGTATATTCATATTTTATGTTCTTTGTGTTTAACGCTTCCTGCACTTTTTCTAACCGCATTAGAAATACCTCCTGTTTATCTGCGCAGTTTCTGTTTTTATACCGGCAGTTATTTATTGTAAAATATATCCCTGTGTATACCCCATTACATTAAATTTATTATAACATACTTTGCATAATGCTGTGTAATTGTAAAACACCTTTTATTATCATCTGGCATTCAGCCATGTTCATCTTTTCTCCTGCTGTTTCTCCATATTCGCCACTTACATGTAACCGAATATCAGCTTCGTTGAGTATAAGCCCCCGATCATCTATTGTCAAGAAATGCACAAAATACCGCCTGCAGAGGTTTTTCTCTGAAGCGGTATTTCGTTTTGTCATATGCAGTTATATAACCGGCAAAACTCTTCTGGTCTGCTACTATTTCGTCATCCCTTAGATGTAATTTCCATCCTCTACATTCTGTATGGTAAACGCAGATTTCTTCTTCACGAAATCAACTGCATCTTTTACAGTAATTCCGTCCGGCTGCCAGTTTGCATAGAAGTTATCCAGTCCTTTCAGCGTCTCGTCTTTCGCTGTATTTTCATCAAGAACAAGAAGTACGATCAGGCCGGCTGCTTTCAGATGGCGGACAGTCTCTGCGTAATTTTCGCTTGCTGCAGGATGGTAGAGGTAAGTGTGTCTTCCAAGTACAGTCAGTCCTTTTTCTACCTGTTCTGCGAAATCAAGAGTGATTCCTTCTTTGCCGATCGGGAATTCTACCACTACCGGGGTCTGGCCTTTCAGACCTGCGCGAACCTGTTCGTCTACTTTACCGATCTGGGATTTATCCTGGGAAACCAATGTTTTTCTTACAACACCGCAGGCAGATGTCATATTTGTAACACGGTCGATGAGGATGAGTTCACCCAGAGTTCTGTGTTTGTCGAATTCGTCTACTACGATCTTCTCAGAGAATTCCAGAGTGCAGGATGCGATTTCGTTTTTCTTTAAAGTATAGGCGTTTTTCTTTTCGCCTGTATTTACGTCTACGGAATAATTAATTTTTGTAACAAGCCCCGGGATCATCTTTGTGCCAATCTTTACAAAGAAGTTCTTTCCGTCTGTGAGAGCGTTATCGTCCATCCAGAGGATGTCTGCTTCTACGGAATCTGTGAGGACTGCACCGGAATCAATCGTAAGCACGCATCCACGGGAAACGTCTACTTCTCTGTCAAGCTGGATGGTTACAGGCTGTCCCTGTACTGCTTCTTCTGCTTCTTTGTCACCGACAAGGATACTCTTTACATGCGCTTCTTCTTTGCTTGGAAGAGTTGTCACAAGGTCACCGACTTTAATGGTTCCATTCTCGATCTGGCCCTGAAACCCACGGAACTCATGGTTCGGTCTGCAGACTCTCTGTACCGGCATGCAGAAACCTTTTTCTGTGTCTTCTTTGATGTCTACGGTTTCCAGATATGTCAGAAGTGCTTCGCCTGTGTACCATAGCATATTGTCCGATTTAGTTGTAACGTTGTCACCTTCTGTAGCAGATACCGGAATGATAGTTACATTTTCCAGTTTCAGTTCATCGATCAGACCTGCGATCTGGTTCTCGATCTCGCGGAAACGTTTCTCATCGTAACCAATCAGATCCATTTTATTTACTGCAAATACGAAGTAGCGGATTCCCATCAGTGCACAGATTCTTGCATGACGTCTTGTCTGCACCAGTACGCCCTGAGAAGCATCTACCAGAATAACTGCCAGGTCTGCAAAAGATGCGCCCACTGCCATGTTTCTGGTATATTCTTCATGGCCTGGTGTATCAGCTACGATAAAACTGCGGTTGTCTGTTGTAAAATAGCGGTATGCAACGTCAATAGTGATACCCTGCTCACGTTCTGCCATCAGACCATCCAGAAGAAGGGAATAGTCAATGGCGCCGCCTCTGCTTCCTACCTTGGAATCCAGCTCCAGAGCTTTTTCCTGGTCTGCATAGAGAAGCTTTGCATCATAAAGAATATGTCCGATCAGAGTGGATTTTCCATCGTCCACACTTCCGCATGTAATAAATTTCAATAATCCTTTCATCCTAGAAATACCCCTCTCTCTTTCTTCTCTCCATGCTGCCTGCTGCCTCGTGGTCGATCACACGGCTGGTACGTTCGGAGGAAACAGCACTTAATGTCTCATCAATGATTTCGTCCAGTGTATCTGCATCAGATTCGATGCCGCCTGTAAGCGGATAGCATCCAAGAGTACGGAATCTGACTTTTTTGTACTCGATTTTTTCATCTGGACGGAGTTTTAATCTATCGTCGTCTACCATAATAATATTACCGTCTCTGTAGATAACCGGTCTTTCTTTTGCAAAATATAATGGCACGATTTCGATGTTTTCACGCTGAATGTACTGCCAGATGTCTTTCTCTGTCCAGTTGGAGATTGGGAAAACTCGCATGCTTTCACCTTTCTGGATCTTGGTGTTGTAGAGTTTCCACATTTCCGGGCGCTGGTTCTTCGGGTCCCATGCCTGAGCTGCGTTACGGAAAGAGAAGATTCTTTCTTTTGCTCTGGATTTCTCCTCATCACGACGGCCGCCGCCGAATGCTGCAGTGAATCCGTATTTGGTAAGGGCCTGTTTTAATGCCTGGGTTTTCATGATGTCGGTGTATGCGGAACCGTTGTCAAATGGGTTGATCCCTGCTTTTACACCTTCTTTGTTGGTGTAGACTAGCATGTCGATGCCGTTTTCTTTGGCGATCCTGTCACGGAATTCGATCATTTCGTGGAATTTCCAGGTGGTGTCGATATGCAGGAACGGGAACGGCGGCTTCTCCGGATAGAATGCTTTCAGCGCCAGATGGAGCATAACGGAGCTGTCCTTTCCTATAGAATAGAGCATAACCGGCTTTTCACACTCGGCTGCTACTTCTCGCATAATATAAATTGCTTCTGCTTCAAGCTCATCAAGATGAGATAAGTTACTCATTGCATTATCCTCCTCTGTTTGTTGATTTATCGTAAAGTCCGGCAGTCTGTTCTGCTATCTGACTGATAAACTGCCAGAACATTTCATGCCATTCTCATCGAAAACTTTTTTATAACGTTAATATTTGTTTGCATCCTTCTTATTGACCTGAATGGTAATCTTCGTGCCGTCTGGCTTCTCTACTGTCCAGGTGGAAATATCAGGTTTCTCTGACACGATCATGCTTGCGCCTCTGCCTCCCACATCGGCTCCAAGAAAGAAGCGGATGGCGTCGCGGCTGCATTCTTTGATACAGGATGTGCATCCCCAGCAGTCTCTGACCTGGCGGATAAAGGCTTTACCGTCTTTGTCCTTTTTGATCAGGTTTCCGGGACAGGCTTCGATACATCTGCCGCATCCTACACATTTACTTTTCTGAATCCGAATGCTCATCTTTCACCTGCTCCTTTCGCTGCTGTATTTTGTGATATTTTTGAATCTGCTGTCTGTAAATCTGTTGTATCTTTGTGCTGTATTCCGAACGCTGCTGTCTGACTATCAGCGGTTTCTTTTGTAATTAAATCACGATACAGGATTTTTATCTCGCCGTTTTCCATGCGGGAGTTTACATATTTCATCCAGTCTTCACTCTGTTCCGGGTAATCTGTGTTCTCTCCGAAGCTGTGCCATCTGGTCTCTTTTCTGGCTGCCAGATGTGCGATAACTGCACGGCATACGATCAGTCGTTCGCGAAGTTCGTAGATCTGCATCAGTTCATAGGTATCGGCTGCTGCCAGAGTATCTACCACCGGGAGAAGTGCGGCGATCTTTTCCTCTGCTTTTGCAAGGCTTGTCTCGCTGTATCTGTAGTCTGTGCCGATTCCGCCGGCGTACTGATCCATGATCTTCTGCATGGCCTCTTCCAGCTGTTCTGCATTCATCAGGGAACGAACGGCACTTAAGTGAGCTTCGTATTCTGCTTTCTTGGCTGCTGCAGTGCCGGATAATTCCTGATCTTTTACTTCTCCTGAAGTTTCTGTATTTCCAGAAGTTTTTGCACCACTCAGATATTCCAGAATCGCCTCTGCCGCGATCTCACCTTCTGCCAGTGCACCGGTTACATATTTCTGCGGGCAGCCACCTGCTACGTCCCCAGCGGCATATAAGCCCTCGATGGTTGTAGCTCTGTTATTATCTATCCAGTAACCGCTGGCTGTATGACCGCCTACAATATACGGCTCCGTACCCTCGATCTCTATGTTTTCTTCAGATGGACCTTTTCCTGCTTCCATCCATTTCAGTGTCTGGGACGGTGCCATGTTCAGGTAAGCTTTATAAAGATCCTGCTCCTGTTCTTTGGAAATGCCTTCTGTTTTGAGGTAGCACGGACCGTTTCCTTTTCTGTTCTCCATGACTGTACCGTAAACTCGCTGGGAAGTTGTCAGTCCATATTTCGTCTCGTAAATATCTCCATGTGCATTGACCTGTCTGGCTCCTACGCCCTGGGCGATCGTTCCTGTGGGAGCAATAGTGTCCTTACATCTCAATGCGATGAAACGCATCTCAAAAGTCGTCATCTCTGCACCGGAAAGAAGTCCCATCGCGTATCCTGCGCCTGTGTTAAATGGTGGATACCACATTTTATGTCTGGAGAATCCCGGGTTGTTTGGTCTGTAAAGTCCGGCCGCACCACCTGTTGCACAAAGGACTGCTTCTGCGTCGATATCATAGAAGATTTCTTCGTTTACGCTAAATCCTACAGCTCCGGTGATCTTTCCGTTTTCTGTTTTATAATCTGTAATGTTTACATGATTGAGAACTGTAACATTCTCCTGCTCAGCTGCTGCTTTTGCAAGGATTGGTTTCATGTTCTCGCCGTTGATCTTGATGTTTCGGTTTCCTCTGGCAACGTATTTACCATTCTCATCTTTCAGAATGACCAGACCCAGATCTTCCATTACCTTTGTCACATGATTTAATCGCTCTGACATGGTGAGAAGAAGATCTTCTCTTACGATTCCGTGGGCATCCTTTTTGGCATAGTCTACATAATCCTGTGGTACTCTGCCCTCTGTGATATATGCATTTAATGCGTTGACACCTGCTGCCAGGCATCCGCTTCGCTTAATGTTTGCTTTCTCTGCGATCAGCACTTTTTTATCGCTTTTCTGTCCAATCACGTAAGCTGCGAAACATCCTGCCGTACCGCCACCGATAATCAACACATCTGTTTTGATTCTCTCTGTTCTCATACTCTTTCCTCCGGAAGTATGTATCCTGTTTATTTTCGATTTTATCATCAATCCGATTCCGTTGGATTAATGCCAGGTAAAATTCAGGTAAAATATGGTTTAGATAATTACGAAGTCATCTCTTACAGCTTCATTCTCAATCAACTGTACCGTATCGCCACGCAATGCAAAAATCCTGTACAGGAACACATTGACCGTTTCCCCTTCGTGGATATCTGCTTTCTCAAGGCTTCTTCTGGCGGTTACTATGGAATCATTGACTCTTACCTGAAGTTCCAGGTTATCTCCTCTGAAGGAAACCCGTTCAACAACTCCCTGCGATACGGATGTTCTGAACTTCTCTACCTCATCCAGTTTGGAAACTTTTACGAATTCCGGGCGGACAATGATCTTGTCTGCGCTTTCTGCCTGAGTGAAAGTGTGGAAATCATCTGCATTCTTTAATACAGACGGCTGTCCGAAGAAAGATGCGGTAAAAGCTGTCTCCGGATTTCTGTAAACTTCTACAGGTGTTCCCTTCTGTTCAATCCGCCCTGCATTTGTGATGATGATCTCATCTGCCACTTCAATGGCTTCATCCTGATCGTGAGTAACAAAGATACTGGTGATTCCCAGTTTCTCAATCATCTCTTTTAACCAGCTTCGCAGCTCCTGGCGGATTTTTGCATCAATGGCTGCGAATGGTTCATCCAGAAGCAGTACCTGTGGATTCGGAGCAAGAGCTCTGGCGAAAGCCACTCTCTGTCTCTGTCCACCGGACAACTGACTGGGATATCTTTTCTCCAGTCCTTCCAGTCCTACCAGCTTTACCAGTTCTCTGACTCTGGCATCGATCGTCTTTTTATCTACTTTCTGAACTTTCAGACCGAATGCCACGTTGTCGTAGACGGTCATGTAACGAAACAGTGCATAATTCTGAAATACAAATCCAATCCCGCGTTCACTTGCAGGAACATCGTTGACTACTTTTCCATTAATAATGATCTCGCCGCTGTCCGGAGTTTCCAGACCTGCAATCATTCGAAGAATGGTTGTTTTTCCGCTTCCACTTGGTCCCAGCAGGCCGATCAGCTTGCCTTTTTCGATACCGAAATTCACATTCTTTGATGCCTGGTAGGAACCATAGGTCTTGTTTATATTTTTTAACTCTACATACATATCAGGCTTCCTTCTTTCCTTTGTATTCGATCACGCTTCGGACCACCAGGATAATTACTGCCATGATCACCAGCAGTGAAGATACGGCAAATGCCGGAACATACTGAAACTCATTAAATAAAATCTCTACATGAAGAGGAAGTGTATTGGTCTTTCCTCTCAAATGTCCGGAAAGGACGGACACTGCGCCAAACTCTCCCATCGCTCTCGCTGTACAGAGTACGATGCCGTAAAGCAATGCCCATTTAATATGAGGAAATGTAATCTTCCAGAAGATGGTCCATCCGCCGGCTCCCATGAGAGCTGCAGCTTCTTCCTCATCCGTTCCTTCTGCTTCCAGAACCGGAATCAGTTCTCTGGAAATAAAAGGAAATGTTACAAATACAGTTGCAATGATGATTCCCGGTACAGAGAATACAACTTTAATTCCAAATTTCAAAAGAAAAAAGTAGACGGGACTCTGTCGTCCGAAAATCAGGAGAAAGATCAGACCTGCAATGACCGGCGAGATTGTAACCGGAAGATCGATCAGTGTGGTCAGCAGTTTTTTGCCCTTAAACTGAAACTTGGTCAGCGCCCAGGCTGCGAAGATACCGAAGATGGTATTGAAGATAACTGCGAAAAGTGTTGCTTTCACAGTGAGGAGAAGTGCTTTGATGGTGTACTCGTCTGTCACCGCAGCCACGTATACTTTCCATCCGCTTCGAAGCGCTTCTGTAATTACTGTGATCAGCGGGAGGAGGAGCATTACTGCCAGAAATATTACGCTGATCCCGATCAGTAGCCATTTTGTGATTTTCTCTGAAGTCTTTCCATTGTTGTCCATCAGGCATTTCCTCCTCTTAAGATTCTTGCGTTTCTCTGCTGGATCATACTGTTGAGGAACAGTATGAAAAATGAAACCGCCAGCATTACCAGCGCGATGGCTGTTGCACTGGAATAATCAAATTCCTGAAGTTCTGACATAATGATCAGCGGTGTGATCTCTGTGTAATACGGTTTATTTCCTGCGATAAATACGATGCTTCCGTATTCACCGAGACATCTGCCAAAAGCAAGTCCGGTTCCTGCAAAAATCGCAGGTTTCAGTTCCGGGAAAATAACTTTCCAGAAGATTGTGGATTTCTTTGCTCCCAGTACTCCGGCTGCTTCGCTACAGGAGTTGTCCATTTTCTCCAGAACCGGCTGTACGCTTCTTACAACAAACGGGATTCCTACGAAGATCATGGCAACTGTGATGCCGATCCTTGTGTATGCGATCTTGATACCAAATCTGGCAAAGAAGCTGCCTACCATGCCGGAATCAGATGTTAAGGATGTAAGTGCGATACCGGCTACCGCGGTTGGAAGTGCGAAAGGAAGTTCGATCATTCCGTCCATGATTCGTTTGCCTGGGAATTCGTATCTCACAAGCACCCATGCAAGGATGATTCCCATAATGCCGTTAATTACTGCTGCTGCGAAAGCAGATATGAAGCTGGTGTAAAAGGATGCCAGTACTCTGGCTCTTGTGATGGTTTCAATGAAATCTCTGAAGCTGAGCTTCGCTGTATAAATCACAAGACTTGCAAGGGGGATCAGAACCACCAGACTTAATATGGAAATGGTAATTCCCATAGAGAGTCCGAATCCTGGAATCACTGGTTTGTTTCTTTTTTTCATAATCAATTACCACCTCTCTGTCTCGTATGTTCTGGTCGTGTTATCTTCGTGCTCTATTTTGCGCCCCGTTATTATGGGTCGATAGTTTCCGCATCCTGGATCATGGTTGCATCTGTTTTTATCGCTCGTAAATCTCATCAAAGATTCCGCCATCCCCGAAGTGCTTTTTCTGCACCTCATCCCATCCGCCATATTCACTGATGTTTACCAGGTCTACGCTCAGATCAAACACATCGCTATGTTCTTTCAGGATTTTCTCATTGGTCGGGCGGAAGTAATTCTCTGCTTCAATTTCCTGTGCTTCGTCAGAATAGAGATAGTTTAAATACTCTGTCGCCACTTCTCTTGTATCTCTGTAATCCACTACCTCATCTACCACCGCTACAGTCGGCTGTGCCAAAATGCTGACGCTCGGAGTAACGATCTCGTACTCATCCGGGTAGTCACGCATGGAAAGATAGGCTTCGTTTTCCCATGCTACCAACACATCGCCCTGTCCGTTCTCTACGAATGAAGTAGTTGCACCTCTCGCACCGGAATCCAGAACTACTACATTCTGATAGAGCTTCTTGATGAAATCTTTGATCTGGATCTCGTCTCCGTTGTATTTCTTATCTGCATAAGCCCATGCTGCCATGTAGTTCCATCTGGCTCCACCGGAAGTCTTCGGGTTGGGAGTTACCACTCCTACGCCCTCTTTCGTCAGATCATCCCAGTCCTGAATGTTTTTGGGATTTCCTTTCTTAACCAGAAATACGATGGTGGATGTATACGGGGAACTGTCATTGTCAAAGTTATCTATCCATCCCGCCTTGATCAGTCCTGCGTTCTCTATGGATTCAATATCGTATTCCAGTGCCAGTGTTACCACATCTGCATCCAGTCCGTTGGCTACCTCCAGTGCCTGTTTTCCGGAACCGCCGTGAGACTGTGTAACTTCCACATCTTCTCCGGTTTTCTCTTTCCAATGTTTTTCAAATATTTTGTTGTACTGTTCAAACATCTCTCTGGTTGGATCATAGGAAACGTTTGTAATAGAAACGGTTTTCCCAAACGCCTGTACCGGTGTCAGCGCCAGCACTGCTGCCAGACCGAATGCAAATATTTTTTTGATCATGTTTCATCTCCTGAGTATTCACATAACATTTTTCTCTTTTGCTGATTTATGTCTTTATACTCTGTCTTTGCTGTTTTTAACTGTTCAGCATCGTCTTCATTGGCAGCCGAACAGTCGTCTTTATCTTTTTATACTAATACAAGTTCTTCTTTCTCAGATTCTGTTCCTTCTATATGGAAGGAATTCAGAACCGGGTTCTCATTGTCCATGAGAGAAAGGATCATGTAGCTTGCTGTACTGTCGTATGCCAGTCTCTTGTCTTCTTCAGATGGCCTGGAAGGGCTTTCCGGGTGGGAATGCCAGTTTCCGAGAGGTACCAGACCGTTGGCACGCATGTCTTTTACTGCTGTAAGCTGTTCTTTCGGATCCAGAGAAAAATGTTCATTGGAATGGTCAATGTTTGTCAGGCAGTAAACTTTCTCGATGGATTTGTTATTGCCGTCTTTTTTTCCGGCGATCAGTCCGCAGGCTTCTTCCGGTAGATTTTCTCTGGCATGCTTTAAGATTATTTCATAGTCATTTTTTGACATTGTGATCATCATGTTTCTAACTCCTTTAGATTCCGTCACATTCCGCCTGCTCATAGTCGATCAGTTTTGTGATTGTCGGATGCTCACCGCATACCGGGCAGTTCTTCACATGTTTCGGAAGTTTGATCTTACGGAATTCCATTGTAAGTGCATCGTATGTGAGAAGAGATCCTGTGAGAAGATCACCGACTCCAAGAATGTATTTGATGGCTTCCATAGCCTGAAGGCTTCCGATCACACCACCCATTGCCCCGATGACACCTGCCTGTTTACAGGTAGGTACAGCATCCTTTGGCGGCGGATCTTTGAAGATACATCTGTAACATGGTCCTTCTCCGGGAACGTATGTCATCAACTGACCTTTGAAACGAATGATTCCTGCATGAGAGAATGGTTTCTTTGCCATAACGCAGGCATCATTGATCAGGAATTTCGCCGGGAAGTTATCGGTTCCGTCAATAATGAAATCGTAATCTTTGATCAGATCCATGATATTCTCGGAATCTACGAAAGTCTGGTAAGTTTTTACTGTCACATCCGGATTGATGGCTTCCATGGATTCTTTTGCGGAAATTACTTTTGGCTTGCCGATATCTTTGGTTGCGTGAATGACCTGACGCTGAAGATTGGAAAGGTCTACCTCATCTGCATCTGCGATTCCGATGGTTCCCACACCTGCTGCAGCAAGATAAAGGGCTGCCGGTGCTCCAAGTCCACCTGCTCCGATGATCAGGACGCTGGAATTAAGTAATTTCTTCTGTCCTTTTGCTCCAACCTCTTTCAGAATGATGTGTCTGGAATAGCGTTCGAGCTGTTCGTTTGTGAATGCCACTATCTTCCACCTCCCATGAAGTACAGAAATTCAACGCTGTCGCCTTCTTTTAATGCATAGGTGTCAAATTCTGCTCTGTCGATGAAGTCATCGTTTACGGATACTGTCACGTACTGAGGAGTTTCTACGTTCTCCTGTACGATCAGTTCTGAAACTGTGATTGCGTCTTTTACTTCTTTTTTATCTCCTGCTACTGTAATAACCATAACTTTTGCTCTCCATTTCTTTATATTTTGTATTATCCGAAATTTAATTTTCAAAATTTGCTGCCAATGAAGAAAAGCATCTGCATTTCTGCTTGCTTCATAATCTGATAGCAGCTTCTCTATCTGATTTAATTAAATGTTCTTGTCAATAATCTCTTCCAGCTCTGCTGCTTTCTTTGCTCCTGTCAGCCGTTCGATCTGTTTTCCGTCTTTCAGGAAGATCAGGGTCGGTGCTGACATGACCTTGTATTCTTCTACCAGATTCTGTTCGTAAGCTACATTTATTTTTCCGATATAGATCTGGTCACCGTATTTCTCTTCCAGCTTCGCAAATACCGGAACCATTCGCTTACACGGTACGCAACTGTCGGAATAGAAATCGATCAGTGTAAGTTTTCCTGGCTGGAAAGCTTTCTCTTTAAATGTCTCACTGTTTAATCTCTCTGCCATGGTCTCGCTCCTGTCAGTCTCCGACTTTCTTCACATAAAGTGTGTAAGTTCCGTCTTCGTTGTCATCCAGTTTCAGAATCTGATGTCCTTCTTCTTTGATGCTTCGCGGTACGTTCTGAACCGGTTCGCCGTCATTCATTCGGATGGATAAAACCTGTCCCTCATCCAGTTCTTCCAGCGCTACCTTTGCCTTTACAAAAGTTACCGGGCACACAACATCAGTAATATCTACAGTATCATCAAATTTAATTTCACTCATTTTCATATGCCTCCAGGATTTCTTTATTGAATTCGTCCTCGCCTACGCGATCGATGGTAAATTTCAGTCGCTCACCTGCATTTGCATTCTTCTCGAAAAAACTGATCGCTGCATCGCAGACCTTCAGGAGTTTTTCGTGATCTTCGATAAATGGGATCACTGTTTTTCCTTTGTTGATATGGTTTCCGAAGATTCCTCCGAAAGAAACGATGTATCCGTGAGTATTGTCATACGCGTCTGTCGGACAGGCTTTGGTGCATCGTCCGCAGAAGTTACATTTGGAAGAATCGATAGAGATTTTTCCATCTTCCAATGTGATGGCTCCCTCGCGACAGGCTTTCACGCAGACACCACACTGGATACATTTATCTTCCTGCCATGCTACTTTGATACCGCCCTTGATCCCTACGTCGTTCTCTTCTGCTTTTAAGCAGTTATTCTGGCATCCGGTAACACCGAATTTGAATTTGTGCGGAAGTTCACGTCCGAAGTATCTCTCATCCAGCTCCTGTGCCAGCGCGTAAGTGTCAATACATCCGCCTGGACAGATAGCTGCGCCCTGACAGGCTGTGATGGTACGAACTCGAGGTCCGCATACACCTGGAACTACATCTCCTTCCGCAAGTGCTGCTTTCACTTCATCAATCTGGTCTAACTTGATAAAAGGAATCTCCACACCCTGACGGGAAGTAAGATGTACATAGCCCTCGCCGTATTTCTCTGAAACCTCAGCTACTTTCGCAAGCTGTTGCGCATCCAGATGTCCGCCAACTACTCGGATTCTTAATGAAAAATTATTTTTCTGTTTCTGGCGCATGAATCCGCCTTTTTTTAATGCTGCATAATCTGCCATTTCTCTTTCCCTCCTGTCAGGATTTCGTTTCGCGTTTACTTTATCTCTTTAATCCGATGTGTATTTTCTACTTTTCATAGTTATTTGATAGGTTTTCTATGATATTACACGAAATGGCATTATTTGTCAATACTGTATTGAAATAAATACAATACTCGTTCTGTGACCTGATTTATCCAAAAATAAGCACAAAAAAGACTATTGCTTCATGAATTTTCTTCGTTAAAACAATAGTCCTTTCTTCCTTATTTTTTGTGTTATTATTGTGCCATAATTATGGTATTTTTTTATGTATTTCAAGAAAAAAACAGCATCCTGGAATCCAGAATGCTGCAATCTAATCCAATATTTATTCAGCAGAAGCTGCTGCTCTTTCCTTCTCCGGGAAGAGTTTTCCGAATACGAATCTTACAAACGGACCTGCGTAAAAGATCTGCCAGAAGAATGCCATCGGGAAGTTCATTGCTGTTGTCTGAAGCCATGTCGGGATGAACTGGCTTACCGGTGCATGTTTGATCAGCAGAGTTGCTGCAAAGCTCATACACGGACACATAAATGCTACGGATACTGCTGAGATTGCAAGTACAAGGTGGAACGGATTGTCTCTTCTCACATCCACAATGCGAAATGCAGTCTTCTTTGCAAGAGCACCGATGATAAAGAAATCAAGAACAAAAGCAATCGGTCCCATGAATGTTAATTCATGAAAGGCTAACAGAAATGTCTCATTTGTCATCGTTCCTGTGTTCAGCACAATATTGTAGCAGATCATGGCATAGACCATTACAAACACCATGATAATCGTAAAAATAACTTCCTGAAACTTGTTTTTTGGCATAAAAAAATCCTCCTTAGATAGTGTGCAAATAACATAAATTAGAGATTTGTGTTGTTCATAACCACCCAGGAGGATGTACCGTTTCCAATAAAACCAAATATCTGTTTCTTAAATTTACCGTTGGTTATTATACGGATTGTTGTAAAAAAAGTCAAGAATTTTTTTCAAAACAAAAATCCCCGTCTTTCACAGAGTTCTGACTCTATGGAAGCCGGGAATTTTATGTAAGTATAGTAATGAGATTATGTCAGCTATATGGCAGAGGTTCTTGTGCCATACAGGTCTGTCGCAATGATAAAATGATAATGATTATTTAACGATCATACCAGTCTTTCTGTCGCTGAAGATTGCTACTTCGATCAGGAAGATCACACCAAGGATCAGCTGCTGTAACTGGGTTGGCATCATCAGCATTACCAGACCACTGGAAAGTACTTTGTAAGTCATAACGCCGAGGAGGATGTTGTAGAATCTAACTTTGGCACCGCCGTTTACCGGCATTCCACCAAGTACCAGGGCAATCATGATCTGTGTTTCCAGCTGGTTACCAGCTGTGGATGTAACGGAACCTACTTTGATAGCATTGACGAATGCTGCAAGTCCTGTGATACATCCTGCTGCTACGAAGATGAGGATCTTTGTACGCTCTACGCGGATACCTGCATATCTTGCTGCTGTTTCACCGGCACCGATGGCTTTCAGTCTGTCAGGTGTAGCTTCTTCCTTTGTGATGGAACCGATCTTCACACCATCTCGAAGTACACTGATATTATCAGACTGCTCGATAACCTCCTCAAGGTCATGGGAAATAAAGATTACGCAGTTTCCTGTGTCACGAACCTTGTGCATTACCTTGAAAAGCTCTTCACGGCCTTTCTGTCCAAGTGCTGTTGTTGTCTCGTCTACAACCAGAACCTTCGGATTAAAGTAGGTAGATTTTACGATCTCTACCAGCTTACGATCCTCGAAGTTGTAATCATCGATCACCTTAGTTGCATCAATATAGTTGAATCCATAGCTGTCCAGATATTCCTGGGCTTTCTTGTTCTTGGCTACAACTTCGTTACTTCCGATGGCGTAAGTATAAGTACCGATTTTTGTATATTTCAAAATGAATGCGCAAAGCAGATATGCGATCAGTGCCAAGATCAGGTTGACCGGATAATCACCAAATGCTCTGTAGTCTGCTGAAAGTATTACGTTCTTTCCGTTTGTGGCGTATACACTGAAGTCCTCATAGATCAGGGACAGCGCACATGTAACGATCAGGGAAGAGATATGTAATTTAATATTGGAAAGCAAAACAGGAAACTTCCATCAAAAAAACAGCAGTAAAGTGTATGTCAATCCAATCCACCTTACTGCTGCCTGTTTTTCCTGATAACATCTATAGCAATATTCGTCAAACAGATATTCACAATCCGCTTCGCGGTCTGCTCATAATTTTATGTTCGGCAACACCCTTTGCGGCATATTTACTTTTCAATATGTACCGCACCTACTGCACGGATGTTCATCGGATATACGTTTTCTTTTCCTGCAAATTCAGAAATATAGGAAACATAGTTCTCTGTCTCTTCTTCCGGTACTACACACATGATAACACCGGCAAATCCGCCTCCGTGGATACGGCAGATACCTTTGCCCAGTTTCTCAAGGAAGAGATCTGTAAGAGCAAGCGCAATAGAAATCTTCTGCTCTGTATATGCTTTGATCGGATAGCAGTTCTGAAGTAATTCCCAGGAAGATTTTCCGGATTCACTGAGAAGCTTCAGTACAGTCTCACCGTCTTTCTCTTCAACTGCTTTTGCGGCTCTCTCTACACGTTCGTTCTCTTTGAAGAAATGAATCGCTCTTAAGATTGCTCTGTCATTATCGATCTTATCCATATTTGCAAGCACTTTCTCAAGAGTTGTCTCACAGAGAAGATCTGCTCCTGCTGCCTTGGCTGCTTCTTTCATTTCCATAGGGATCTCAGAGTATTCTTCACTTAAATCAGCATGACCTTTTCCTGTATTAACGATTACAAGATGATGATCATAATCATGGAAAGAGAAGTTTACTTTCTCATATTTAGGATTCTCTCTGTCTGAGAAGTCCAAAAGGATCGGACCGCCAACTGCACATGCAAGCTGATCCATTAATCCAGAAGCCTTCAGCCAGTAAACATTCTCAGCATACTGTCCTGCTTTTGCATAGTTGATGTATGTCATTGCACCATCATTAAAGAAATAATTGATGATGGAACATACCAGCATTTCGAAAGATGCAGAAGAGCTTACACCTGCTGCGCGGATTACATTTGTGGTCACATAAGCATCAAAACCCGCTACTTTAAAACCGAATTTCTGAATAGCTTCCACCATACCTGCTACCAGAGATACGGTTCCTTGAGCCTTCGGTACGCTGGCAAGATCATTGATGTCTACGACAACTTCCTTATCATATCCTTCACTGGTGATACGGATAACACTGCTGTTGTTCGGGTAAGCAGCACCGATGGTATCCATGTCAATGCTGCCTGCGATCACGCGGCCGCCATTATGATCTGTATGGTTTCCTATAATCTCTGTTCTTCCTGGTGCTGTAAAAAATTCTGCTGTATCATGATGGTAAATTTCTGCGAAATGATCAGCTACAGCCTGAAAACGTGCTGCTGATTTCTCTGCTTCGCCGTAAATACGTGTCAATTCATTTTTATTTGGAATATTCATTGTAAAAATCCTCCGTTGCTCTCTCCGGTCTGTCCGCCGCTGCATAGTAACATCATATGAAACTGGGCGGCAGACGGGAATATGTGTATAGAATGTTTGGGAGCAGCCTTGTTTCGGCCCCACTCTTAAAGTCTAGTATATCTTGCTGCAACAGGAAAATCCTTGATAATCTAAGGAGAAAATAGTAAAATCTTGCGTTATTCTGGAAAACAGCGTACAATGACTTTAACCAGACCGCCTGATCACTGCAGAAAGGAGAAAACACATAGTGGCTGAGATCATAACCGACACCTCCCAGAAAGAACTGAAAAAACATGGCAGCGATGAATTTCCTCTGCTTGTGAGCTATGAGAAGCTTTCCGGCTACAAATCCGGTTCTTTTCTGTGGCACTGGCATCCGGAAATAGAGATCACCCTTGTTCTGGAAGGCCAGATCCTTTATAAAGTACACCAATGCACTTATCATATGAACACCGGTGATATTCTCCTTGGAAATGCCAATGTTCTCCACGCAGGTTTCATGGAAGATATGAAGGATGGCAAATATGTGTCCATCACTTTTCTGCCAAAGATCATCTATGGAGCCTATGAAAGTGTACTGCGCAGAAAGTACGTAGAACCTTTTTTACAGAACTTTTCCATTCCGGCGATTTATATTGATCATTCACAACCCTGGCACAAGCTTTTCGCAGATTATGTAAAAGAGATCATTCGTCTGTATGAGGAAAAGAAGGAGTTCTATGAACTGGATATCACCGGAACCCTGCAGAAATTGTGGCGCTGTATGCTGCAGAACCTCCCCGGGGATCTTCCCTACACAGAACACAGTAAACTGGAGCGTAACCGGATGCGTGAGATTATGGATTATCTGGAACATAATTACATGAACAAGATCCAGATGAAAGACATCGCAGAAGAGATCCATCTCTGTGAGAGCGAGTGCAGCCGGTTATTCAAGCGTTATATGAATGTTTCTTTATTTACATTCCTGCAAGAATACCGCGTAGAGCGAAGTCTGGAGTTTCTCCTCAGTTCCGGTGACAGCATCATGGAAGTAGCCCTGAAATCCGGCTTCACAGATTCCAATTACTATGCCAAAGTATTCTCCAGAATCAAAGGCTGCAGCCCACAGAAATACAGAAAACAAAACGTTACTGTTCACTCTGTGAACAATAACAGCAAAACATCAATATGAACCGTGATACCTGACTATATTGTCTTTTTCACGTTACTATGCTGCAATTTTTGCAGATTACTATAACTAAAAATATTTAACGAAAGGAACAGAAAAATGGAATTATTAAACGGACGTCCTGCTGATGAAGCCGGACGGTTGGAAAAGGAAATCCGCGTTTATGATCTGCTGGATTCTCTTGGGATTTCTTATCAGAGAGTAGACCATGAACCGGCAATGACAATCGAAGCCTGCCAGGATATTGACAAACTGATGGGAACACATATGTGTAAGAACCTGTTTCTCTGCAACAGACAGGAAACAGCTTTTTATCTCCTGCTGATGCCTGGTGATAAGAAATTTAAGACAAAAGAGCTTTCTTCTCAGATCAATACTGCACGTCTTTCTTTTGCGAATGGAGCACACATGGAAGAATTACTGGACATCACACCAGGATCCGTAAGTGTTATGGGACTGATGAATGATAAGGATAACAAAGTACAGCTTCTCATCGACGAAGACTTGCTGGAACATCCTTATCTCGGATGCCATCCATGTATTAATACTTCCAGCCTCTGTATCAAAACAGACGATATATTGAAAACATTTCTCCCGGCTGTACACCATGAACCGCGATATGTGAGGTTACTGGGAGAATAAGAAATAACCATACCCAAAACAAAAAAGATGCCGCCAGACCATCAAAACAGATGATCAGGCGGCATCCTGTGCCAATTATGCCTCTTCTACAATCTTAACATTCCATGGTGAAACTGTGACCGTCTCTCCGTCCTGTACAGCTTCTCCTGAAAATAATTCTGTTCCGTTTGCGCCGTGATATACCACGTTCTGCTCTTCTGCAGAGTAGTTCAGGATATATCTGACACATTTTCCCAGATCATTGCTGCCTTTTCTTATGATCACCGGCCAGTTGTATTCCGGAATTTCTACTTCCACACTGTTAAGAGCTTCTGTGATCACTGCTTTTAAGGTGTTGTCATCTGTCATGCAGCCGATGTAGATAGCAGTTCCTTTTCCATAATGGTTCTTGGTGATCGCTGCGTATTCCTTCCAATTATAATGGTCATAGGATGCAAGTACCTCTGCTTCCTGAGGCATTAATAATTCCATAAATACTTTTGCTTCAGCTTTTTCATCTGCTCCCTTTGCAGTTCCATTGATAATGCTTCCTGACAGCCCTGTATTCTTCGGGAAAGTGAACTGCTGGTAGCTGATGCCGAAACATTTACTCAGAATATGGGGTTGCATTTCATGGCTTACTTTAACATTCTCATTTGCAAATGCGGTCTTGAACGTTGCCACCAATGTACCGCCATTTGCCGTGTACTGTTTCAGTTTTTCCAGCAGTTCATCCGGTGCGGCATAGAGTGCCGGAACAAAGATTGCTTTATACTGATCAAGATTATCAGATTCCGGCCATACGAAATCACACTCAATATTCATCTTAAACAGCGCATCATAAAGCCAGCGTACCACATCATTATATCCAATGCCGTTATCTCCTGCTGCGGTTGCTTCGATTCCAAACCATTCAAGAGCTGTTAATGCTTCATTGCTTACAAGAATGGCAACATCATTTTTCTTCTTCAGATTTACCAAATGGCTTCCAAGCCTGGAGAATTCGTTTCCGATGATGCAGGCTTCACGGTATGGTGCATTCTCCTGCATGTCATGGCTGAGAAGTCCTCTCCAGTATGTCTCAAAAGAATTATGGATAGAATGCCAGTGCCAGTACATCACACTGTTTGCACCGCTTGCCAGATGACTGTATGCCTGAAGTCTGAGCTGTCCCTTATAAGGAGTCCATCCCGGATAACCCTGTGCTTCTGTTTCCAGAACAAGATAGTTATCTCTCTTTAAAGAACGTGTCATATCACCGCCAAATGCAATCTCTGCCCCTGTCAGATCATCCTGTGTTGGATGATAAATATCTGTGCCCGCAATCGTCAGTGCTTTCGCTGCATGATAATGGTTTACATCAGGCTGTACTCCATAGGAATATCCCCGCCATTCAAAGTCAAAATTATGGGTGATAAACTGATCTTCTCTGCGGTATTCATTTACAATATCTGCCTGCCAGCCTAAAAACTCATCTACCAGTGTTCTCTGGAACTTCTCGAACTCTGCACCAAGGCTTCCATTGATAGTTCCTCTTACGTCTGGGAAATCTTCCCATGCATTGATACGGTTACTCCAGTAATCCAGACCAAATTCATAATTCATGGCATCCAGATCATTATTGAATTTCTTACGGAGATATTTTACAAATTTCTCCTGAACATTTTTACCTGCATTATCCTTTTGCCTACAGGCACTATAGCATATGCAAATCCGGAAATCAATATTCCTCTGCTTTCTGTAATTCTTTTTTATTACTCCGCAGAAACAGTATTCTGCTCCAGGTATTTCTTCAGCGAAGAAACATACAAATTCCCCACCTTGCTGAGAATTGAATTCTTTCTGGTAATATATCCGATCTCCATGTCACTGTTCTGGTTCTGCTCATCCCCTTCGAAGGGAATTGCCAGATAGTCACTGCCATTCAGCTCCTCGCAGATGATTCCGGAACACAGGGTATAGCCATTAAGTCCTACCATCAGATTCAGCATAGTCGCCCGGTCCGAAGCCTTAACTGTTCTGGAATATTCATTGGTAGACAGAATTTCCTCTGACAGATAAAAACTGCTCTTATCTCCCTGTTCAAAGGACAGACAGGGATATTCTGCCAACTGGCTGTAGCTGATAGATTTCTCATTTGCCAGTGGATGATTTTTCCACAAATATACATATGCCTGACAGTCAATCAAATGATGAAACTCCAGATTCGCAGAGTGGAGAAGCTTTAACAGTGCCTTTCTGTTGAAATCACTGAGATAGAGTACTCCCACCTCGCTTTTCATGGTGCTGACGTCACTGATCACATCTGCAGTCTTTGTCTCCCTGATGGCAAATTCATATTCCGACACATCAAACTTCTGCACCATATCCACGAATGCTTTCACTGCAAAAGAATAATGCTGGGTGGAAACGCCGAATTTCTTCTTATAGGAACCACCCTCACTGTATTTCTCAACCACACTTTCATACTGTCCGTATATCTGACGGGCATACATCAGAAATTCTGTCCCGTCATTGGTCAGCGTCACACCACGGCCGCTACGGTTGAATATAATGATACCAAGCTCCTTCTCCAGCTCCTTCACTGCATTGGTCAGAGAAGGCTGGGAAATATACAACGCCTCCGCAGCTTTATTCAATGAACCGGTTTCGGAAATTGTGATGATGTAATTCATCTGTGTTAATGTCATATGGTTTCTCCCTTATATGATTAATTTTTCTATAGCAGTCTGAATACCTGCTCTGCAGTTGCAACCATATTTGCTTTTGCGGTGTCCGGATCCATTGCTTCTTCCAGCGTGGAAATTCCGCGTACAATTGGAAAGAAAGCATCTATTCCTGCTTCATTGCAGGCAACCGCCTCTTTCGTAACGCTTCCTGCAAATGCAATGGTTTTTGCACCATATTTCTTACCAAGCTTTGCAACACCAACCGGGGCTTTCCCCATGGCAGTCTGATGATCCAGACAACCTTCGCCTGTTACAACCACATCTGCATCCTTCATCTCCTCTTCCACATGGACAGCATCCAGAATAAGCTGTATTCCCGGTGTCAGCTCTCCATCCAGATAATTCAGAAATGCAAATCCAAGTCCGCCTGCCGCACCTGCACCTGCTGCATTCTGGTTATCTTTACCAATCACTTTGGCAGTAACCTCTGCATAGTTTTTCATGCCTGCATCCAGAACCGGAAGGATATCGGGGGTAACTCCCTTCTGCGGTCCATAGATATATGTAGCTCCCTGAGAACCGCAGAGAGGATTGGTCACATCACAGGCAATCCTGAAATTACACTGGGAAAGAAGTTCCTTCTTGTCTGAAATTTCTACAGATGCAATCCTTGCAAGTGCCTGTCCACCTTCCCCTACATCTTCTCCCTTTTCATCCAGAAATTTATATCCAAAGGCTCTCAGCATTCCCACTCCACCGTCATTAGTGGCGCTTCCGCCAATACCGATAATGAAGTTGCGGATACCTCTGCCGATTGCATGAAGGATCAGTTCTCCCACTCCATAGGTGGTAGCGGTCATAGGCTCCTTCTTATCTGAAAGTGTGATACCTGCTGCTGTTGCCATTTCCATGACTGCGGTATTACTTTCCCTGAGATATCCATAATATGCCTGAACCGGCTCATGATAAGGACCTGTAACTGTCACATCCACACGTTCTCCCTTCAGACCTTCGATCAGCGCATCCGTAGTTCCCTCTCCACCGTCAGCCAGAGGTTTTACGATCACTTCTGCGTCCTTTTTTGCTGCAAGAATACCTGCTTTGACAGCCATTCCTGCTTCCATGGAAGTCATACTTCCCTTAAATGAATCAACTGCAACTACAACCTTCATAACTTAAACCTCCAACTATCCATGTTATTTACCAGGACTGCTCTAGGACGGATGATACATATTATGTTCTTTCTCCAGTTCTTTATAAAGCTGCATACAGTTCCAGTTCTGATTATGCTCCGTCAGAACTGCCTTATAATCCACAGGTGTACCTGCTTTCCGCAAGGTATAGAGCACCTGGTCAAACAGATTCCCGGTAATTCCTGCAAGGATCAGCATTTCCTTCTCCATCTGCTCCTGAGGGATCAGCGCTGATGGAATCTGCACCTGAGAAACCTCTTTCACTCCTGCCAGATATCCGATTGGCTGACTATAGTCCTGGGGTTCTACAGTTTTTAAACGTATCTTAAAAGGCAGTAATGCCATCTTTAACTTGCGAAGCTTCTGCTGATCCTGAAAATTTATTAATAAAATAGTTGGTTTCATATAAACACTCCTTCTGATACAAGTAAGTCCCCACCTACTACTTATTGCTCTTTACAATTGAAGCAGGGTCTTCCTTGATTTGATTAAATAATTACAACTATTATACCCTCTTCACCTGCACCTGACAATAACACATACTCTGTGCTTTCATCCATTCTCAACAAAACACCCTGCAGAATAAAAACATGCAAATTACTGTTCACATACTACTCTCCCAAGACATACAAGTCAAAATCCCATTGCTACAGGCAATCTGGAATGAATTTTGACTGCGTTACTGAAAATGAAATAAACAGTAATGTAAAAGACTGCTCAAATAAGAAAGCAACGGGAAATATTGTAATTCACACACTATTGTGATAAAGTAGTGTCGTGCTATTTTTCATATCAGTAAACGAAAATAAAGAGGGAGGGAACAAATGAAAAAATTCTATTCGTGGTATAAAAAACATATTACCGCAGCAATCTTTACCGGTCTGATCCTTGGTATCATTACCGGACTGTTTCTGGCAAACCGTTTCGAACCGGTACTTGCCATCACAAGCCTTATCGGAAGCATTTACATGAATGCCCTGAACATGATGATCTTTCCACTGGTCTTCTGTTCCATTATCATGGGTATCTCCAGCATCGGTAATGCCCGCACAACCGGCAAGATCACAGCCGGCGCCATGATCTTTTTCCTGTGCACCACAGCACTTGCCAGCCTGGCAGGACTGATCATCCCGCGACTGATCCATCTTGGCGAAGGTGTTAAATTCGAGATGGCAACTTCCGACATCCAGGCAACTGAGATGACCAGCATTCTGGATACCATCAAAAACCTGATCCCATCCAATCCGGTTGCAGCTTTCGCAAACGGAAATATGCTTCAGGTACTTGTATTCGCAGTCATCGTAGGCTTCACACTTATCGCCATCGGCGAAAAGGGTACTGCACTTCTGAAAGTCATCGATTCCTGTAACGAAGTCTGTCTGAAAGTCATCAGCACAGTTATGTACTTCACACCTATCGGTGTATTCTGTACTATCGTTCCTGTTGTAGAAGCCAACGGTACAGAAACCATCATTTCACTGGCAACTCAGCTGATCATCCTGTATGTGGCATTCTTCGGATTTGCCCTGGTCATTTACGGCGGCTCCGTGAAATTCATCGGCAAAGAAAACCCTGTGAAATTCTTCAAAGCAATGCTTCCTGCAGCTCTGAACGCATTCGGAACCTGTTCCAGTTCAGCGACCATTCCAATCAGTAAACAGCGTATGGAAGACGAAATGGGCGTATCCAACAAGATCACAAATATTGCCATTCCTCTTGGCGCTACTGTAAACATGGATGCCGTATCCATCCTGATGTCATTCATGATCATGTTCTTCGCCAATGCATGCGGAATTAGCGTAAGCATTTCCATGATGATCATAATCCTTCTGGCAAACGTACTCCTGTCAGTAGGAACCCCGGGAATCCCGGGCGGTGCCATCGCATCCTTCGCAGCCCTGGCAACCATGGCAGGTCTGCCTGCAGGAGTTATGGGCGTTTACATCAGCATCAATACACTCTGCGACATGGGTGCAACCTGCGTTAATGTTATCGGAGACATGGCAGGATGTGTGGTCCTTAAGGAGAAGATTAAATTAGAAGATTAAGCAACCCCTAAATCTGTTGTTTCCAATCGACTTAACGCAAAAAAGCTGCTGTGCATTTCTATAACTGAAACGCACAGCAACTTTTTTATTTACAGCAATCTCTTCGTCACGTTACTCTACACCGAATAACTGCTCCACGGTTTATCGGTTAAATTGCTGTCTGTCTCTATTTCTTTAATCCGGTTGTAACCTTACAGTTAGTTACTTTCAGGCTTCCTTCAGAAGCAAAGAGTGACAGACTTTCTCCCGGACGTTTATATGCTCTTGCATTTAATGCAACACCGTCTACATAGATTGTAGCAATTGTATCATCTACGATCATTTTGATATTGTATTTCTTACCAGGTACCAGTTCCAGCGGTCTCTCCAGTCCGATATTCTGGTTTGCAGGCCATGGCCAATTTGGTTTTTTCTCAAATACATATCTGTCTTCTGTTACATTAAATACGAACTGGTAAGACTCAGCTTTATCCTCATCTTCATAGAATCTCACACCGAAAGTTCTAGTTCCTTCTGTGAATTCCACATCTGCTTCGAATTTGAAGATATCTCCTGTATCTTTTGCAACTACTTTTTCTGTACTCTTAGTTGGAGTATCAATTACAAAATCTTCTGTCTTTTCTTCTTTATCAAATGCATTCCATACAGTTTCCGGAATTCTTACACCAAGGGTTCCATCTTCTCTCTGGTAAACCTCATGTGCCATAAATGTTCCTGCCCAGATGAAGTTATTGTCATCATCATCCTGATCCTTGGTAGCAACCCAGCCAAAGAGGATTCTCTGTCCGTTCAGTTCAAAAGTACGTCCTGCATAATAAGATCTGCCGTCAAATGCATCATCTTTCGGTGCGATCCATGGACCTTCCAGACTCTTGCTCATACGGTATACCATTTTACTTCTGTCACTGTATTCTGTCACAATATGATACCACCAGTCACCAATCTTAAATAAGTCTGGCATCTCATGCATAGTATAGAGATCCGGTGCCCAGAAATCTCCTTCAAACTTCCAGTTTTTCAGGTCTTTAGATGTGAATTTAACAGTTCTTCCTGTCTGTCTTGTCTTTGGTCCCTGTAATCTTGCACCAAGAATCAGCAGATACTGATCATTTTCCTCATCGCGGATCACCCATGGATCTCTCCAGTCATCCGGGTCATAGCCTTCCTGTGGAGTGAAGGTAAGTGCATCCTGAGTTTTGTGCCATGTTACAAGATCATCGCTGTATGCATGCATCAGAACCTGAGATGGTTTTCCAAGTGCCGGATAATCACGGTTATAACCTGTATAGAAAATATGATACTGTCCTTCTGCCTCGAAAACACTTCCTGCAAAGATAAACTGATCCTGCTCTTCATCTGTTCCTCTCGGAATTGCCACACCTTTATCTTCGTAATGTACAAAATCAGAAGTTGTTGCCAGATCCCAGCCAAATGGTTCTCCAAATGGTCCCGGTTTTCTGGTATCTCTCTGATGATATAAATAGAATTTATCTCCATGTCCAAATGGCATGCAATCGCCAAACCATGTTCCCGGGAACTGATAGTATAATTTCTGCATAGTCTTAATCTCCTTTTTTATACTTTATTTCACTTTACAGGCCTGCTTGTACTTTTCCGGCAAACCTGTTATTTACTCATAAATCAAACTACTGTTATCAGGTAATTCTTGCATATTATCAACCTTTTACTGCACCTGCTGTCATACCTGCCAGCATCTTCTTGCTGCTGAAGAAGTAGAAAATAAATACCGGAAGTACTGTTACAGTGATGGCTGCAAATGTACCACCCCAGTCTGTCAGTCCCATGCTTCCTACGAAGTCATTTAAACCAAGTGTAATGGTTTTCATATCTGTAGATCTGGTAAATGTATAAGCATTAATATACTCATTCCAGCAGAATACTGCCTGCATGGTTGCTACTGTAATAATAGAGTTCAGTGACATCGGAACCACCATCTTAAAGAAACATCCTATCGGTGAACATCCATCAATGATCGCTGCTTCCAGCATTTCTTCAGGGAAGAATTTGCTGAATGAATAAAACAGCTGAATGGAGTAAGACAGTGAAAAAGCAATCTGTGGCAAAATAATTGCCGGGTATGTATTGATCAGTCCCATCTTATTAAAAATAGTAAACAATGGAATCAGTGCAACCTGCATAGGAAGCATCAATCCAAGAAGGAAATAATTAAGGACAAATTTTCTGCCTTTGAATTTGATTTTGCTTAATGCAAATCCAGCCATCAATGCAAATAAAAGCAGAGGAATCAATACACCGATCAAAACAATGATACTGTTTTTAAAATAAGTCAGCATATGGCTTTTTGTAAAAACATTGATAAAGTTTGTCAGCACCCATTTTGACGGGAGTGCATATGCCGGTAACTGTCTGAAATCATCCAGTGACTTAAAGCTTGAAGTAAATACATAGAAGAAAGGATAAACCTGCATCACAACAAGGATTAATGCTATAACCCATTTAATGATGCTCGGAATGGTTGGTTTTTTCTTTTTCATTCGTCATCCCCTCCTCCTGTGAATTTACGGAATAACATTCCAACTACCATACAGATGATTACGATCATGATCGCTACAGAACTTCCGTAACCATATTTCATACTGCTGAACGCCTGTTTATACATATAAGTTGTCATAAGTTCAGAAGCATTTCCCGGTCCTCCATGTGTTAACAGATAAGAGAACTCGAAAGATCTCAGGGAACCATTCAGTACCAGCAGACAGTTTGCAATGATAACCGGTTTAATATAAGGAATTCTTACATAAAGATATTCCTGCCATGTTGATGCTCCATCGATCAGTGCTGCTTCTCCCAGTTCATCCGGAACACCGATCAGTGCTGCATAAAAGATAACCATATACAGTCCCAGGTATTTATATGCTTCTACAAAAGCTGTTACATACAGTGAAATCTGAGGATTGGAAATCCACTCCATCAGTTTCAGAGATGGATCGATGAATGATAATACCTGATTCACAATACCGGTTGGAGTTACTGATAATAACTTTGTAAAAATCTGGCAAATCGCTACAGAAGAGATAACTACCGGAATATAATACAGAGTCTGTAAAGCAACTCTTCCTTTTTTAATACGACTGAGGAGAATCGCAAATAATAAACCTCCAAATACCTGAATTGCAACATTGATCACTGTATAAATCAGTGTATGCCATACAGTAGATCTGAAAACATCATCCTGTGTAAGAAGTTCAATGTAATTTTTGAAGCCTACAAATACCTTTTCACCAACACCGCTCCAGTCAAAGAAGCTGTAATATCCGGCCCATACAATGGACACGATTACAAATGCCGTATAGATAAGAAATGCCGGAAAAATAAATAAGAAAATTACTGATTTTTTTCCAAATGCTTTCTGCACGAGGCTCCCTCCTTTCCGAAAATCAAATTGTTTTATGTCTTTTCTTTCAAAGAGACTGACAAAAATTTTGCCAGTCTCCAGACTACTGCTTAAATTTTTTTATTTCTTTACCAGAGAATCACAGGTCTTAATAAATTCATCCGGTTTTATGATTCCCTGAGCAAGCTGCTGCTGTTCATCAACAATTTTAGTCATTACATCTGAATCCAGTTTATCATCCCAGGAAGTCCATGCTGTTTCTGCATCTTCAAACATTGGCTGTGTATCATAGTAAAGCTGTGGCAGTCCTTCCGGAAGTTCTTCATTAAACGGTGAGAAAACCTGTGCCTGATTGTAGCATGCATCTGTAAAGTTTTCGCACATATAATCGAAGAATTCCTGCATTGTATCATCATATGTTGCCTTATTAAATCCTTCCGCAAAACCTGCATGAACTGGTACGTTAGTAGACATATTGTCCATTCCTTCTGTATCCGGCACAGGGAAGAATCCAAGTTCACCATTGTCATACATTTCTTCTGCAAGGCTGATCTGTCCGGAGCCTGTATAGAAGATTGCACCGGAACCACCAAAGAATAAGTTACATGCAGAGGTAAAATCTACACTTGCAAATCCTGGTTCAAAATAACCTTTTGTTCCAAGATCAGAAAGAAGATTTACTGCATATTTTGCAGACTCATTGTCACTGAAAGAATCTGTTCCAGCCTGATAACCCTCAATAAATTCAGGACCAGTTACTCTCCATGGTGAGAAAGAAAGATATCTCATCAGCTGCCATGCATCAGAACCTCCCACAATAACCGGAATCTCGCCCTGATCTGCAATTTTCTGGCAATCTTCTTCAAATTCTTCCCATGTTGTCGGAGCATCTTTGATTCCTGCTTTTTCAAAGATATCTTTTCTGTACATAAAATACTCACAGTACAATCCCTGTGGGAAGAGATACATATTTCCGTCGTCTGCATCTGTAAGGAAATCTCTGATCGCACCATTTAATTTCTCATCATATCCGTTTCTTTCAAGTTCATCTCCCACATTAACCAGTGCATCAATATCTTTGCATGCTTTAGAAAGTGTTCCGTTCGGGCATCCAAAAATATCCGGAAGTGTATCACTGTTAATATACATCTGGAGTTTTGTAAAATAATCCTGCATATCGTTTACAAGTTCAATTTCATAATCCAGACCTTTTTCATCACAGAAATTTTTAAGAAGATAATCAAATGTCTTATACTGTTCTGTAGACTCTGTACCTTTTAATAAAGCAGTAATCTTCGTTCTTTTTCCATCGTCCGATTTCTTCGCAGAAGCTGTAACTGCTCCCATGCCTGTCAGAAGACTGGCTGTCATAGCTGCCGTCATGGCAAGTGATAACACTTTTTTCATTTTCCTCATTTACTTGTTTCCTCCTTTTAATTTGTGTTTCCTCGTTCTTGATGATTTTATTTTAGTCTTTTTGCCTTTTATAAACAATTGGAAATAAAAGTAAAAATAGGAGATTTGTGCACAAATTTTATACTGTGCACAAATCTCCTGTTCTATCGTCAGGCAGATAAAATCATCCGCCTCGCTGCTTGCCTGATTCGGTTAAATGACTTACCTGATACAGTTAACCTCGTTGTTTATATATGTTTCCTGAATTCATTGGGCGTAATGCCGTAACGCTTTTTGAATACTTTTATGTAGTATCCAAAGTCTTTGTATCCTACCATTTCTGCGATTTCATATTGTTTATATTTATTATCTGCAATCAGTTTCTCCACCTGTTGGAACCGGACATCTGTCAGATATTCCAGAAAACTCTTTCCGGCATATTTCTTAAGAAGGCGGCTGATATAGGTTCTGCTTACATGGAATTTCTCAGTCAGATCATCCATAGATAAATCTCCTGAATAATTCTTCTCAATGTAAGAAAGAACACTCTGAACCAGTTTCCGGTTCCGTTCATCAGTTCCTTCTGTATTCTGTTTAATCAGCGTTCCAAACAGATTCAGCAGACAATTCAACACCTCTTCTGTGTTCTCGCACTGACAGATTCTTTTTATTCCATCCTGAAGCACAGAAAGATTCCAGTTTTTATTATGAATTTCACTGTCAACTGCACAGATATATGGAAATTTCATACATCCCAAAAGTAAATCCATTGCTGCAAATTTCACCGGAGATACATCTTCCGGTGCGTTTCGAAACATCTGATGAAGTTCATCCTCCGCTTTCTCAAAACTGTCCTGAAACAAAGTCATCATAAAATGTGTTTTTTCACCGGAAGTAATCACAAAGTCTGTCTGTTTTTCATATTGCAGATCTTCGTATCTGAGTATGATATTCGTACCCAGATAAACACATTGCCTGCATGCTGTCTGTGCCTTACGGTACTGTGCATTTGCCTGATATTCGTCCACTTCTACATCGCTCAATCCAAAATTCATATGTGCTTTCAGATACCGTTCTACTTCTACCTGTATCTTACTGCATGCCTGCAATGCTTTTTCCATACATACTGCGTTTTCTTCTTCCTTTTCAAACAAAAGAATAAAATTATATTCTGCAGTTGCTGTATTATAATCGCTCAAAACATGAATTCCAAAATCATTAAAAATTTCCTCAAAAATATTGATGCATGCAAATTCCTCTATCCATTTATCTCCTGTATGGATTTTATTTTCTCCAACAACTTTTCGCCCTACACACACAATATATTTCTCTATTGTCAGATTCAGAGATTCTGCCTGCTCTTTTACAACTCCTTTTCCCTGGATTCTTCCATACAGAAGATTTCCCGCAAATTTGGATCTCAGCTGCGGAACTGACCTGTTGAAATATTTCTTCAAATCCCGGATTTCCTGCTGTTTTTCCTTCTTTGCATGAATTTCTCCGGCAATCCGGGCAGCCATTGCCTTTAACTCATCATAGTCCACCGGTTTGAGAAGATATTCTTCCACACCAATGCTGATTGCTTTCTGAGCGTAGGCAAAACTGTCATATCCTGTCAGTATCACTATAACCGCATTGGGATAAATCTCATGTGCTTTTTCTGCAAAATCCAGTCCATCCATTCCCGGCATCTTCACATCTGTATGGATCAGATCCGGTTTCGCCTGCTCCAGTTTCTCCAGCCCTTCCAATCCGTTCCTTGCAGTTGCGGATATACGGTATCCATAATCGCTCCATGGAAACGAACATAAACCATCCAGAATAATATATTCATCATCTAATATCATTACCTGCAATTCCATTATCTCTCGTCTCCCCTTTTTTTGTTATTTTCATTTACAGTTTCATCGTATTTCCTGTAAGTAACTCCGACATTACCGTTCATCGGAATTTCCAGTATTACCTGTGTTCCCTTCCCCGGTTCTGATGTAATGCTCATCCTTGCTTTGTTCTGATATACATAATCCAGTCTCTTTCTCACCGCATATACTCCCAGATGGGTATGTGTCCGCTCTGCTTCATGATCTGGCTCTTCCTCTGTCCCCATCAATTTCTCCAACTGCTCCTGTGACATTCCAACGCCATCATCCTTTACTGTAAATACTGCCATTCCATCTGTAATTTCTCCTGAAACATAAAGGAAACAGTCCCATGTCGCATTTTCCACACCATGAACCACCGCATTTTCCACCAGTGTCTGAATAGTCATCTTCGGAATCTCTAATTCATTTAATCTCTCATCCACTTCAATATAAGATGTAAATTTATCTCCATATCTGGTTTCCTGTATGTAAAGATAATCCTGTACATATTTTATTTCCTCACGAATATAAACCATACTTCTTTTATTGCTGATACTTGCACGCATCAGACTGCTGATAGAAGTAACCATACGACAAATATTATCCTCACCTTTTTTTCGCGCCATCCAGTTGATTGTATCCAGTACATTATAAAGAAAATGCGGATTGATCTGTGCCTGTAAAGCCTGGAATTCAATATCTTTGTTAACTGTTTCCATCTCCACAACCTGTTTTATCAGCTGCTCTATTTTCTCTATCGTCTGGTTGAAAACAGAATTCATGGCTCCAATCTCATCCCTTCTTCCTTCCGGAAGACGGACAGAAAAGTCACCCTCCGCAAACTGCTGCATTGCTTTACTTGTACGCTTGATCGGACCAGCGATTCCCTTTGCCAGAATATTAGCAAGAAAAATACACAACATCAAACTTGCCAGAATAAGCATGATTGTCGTTTTCTGTAATCCTCTGGCTGTTTTCTGCAAGAAACTCATAGGAATCATTCCTACAACTGTAAGTCCTGTGTCAGAACTTCTCTGATATACACAGTCATAACCCTGTCCATCTGCAGTAAACAGAAATTCTCCTGTGTTGCCTGATATTTTTTCTATCCAGCTTCTGTCACTGATTGTCGCATCATTCTCTGCACTCTCTATCAGAACATTTTTGTCATTGTCCAGAAGAAAAATATGTGCAGCCAAAGAATCTCTGGCTGTGATCGTCATTTTTTTCAGATAGCTCAGCTTAATAGATGCTCTCAATATTCCCACTGGCTTCATAGTCAGAGAATCTTTGATCTGCTTTGCCATATACATCAGACCTTCCTCAGAAGCATTATAATAAATACAGCGTCCTTTTGCCTGCTCCGCCAGTTCACAGGATATCTGAGCGGTCTTTTCATGAATCTCATGATTATTTGCCAGCAGATGATTTGCTCCGTTATAACCATACAGCTGGATATCATTCATATAAATACTTGTATATCCCTGCAAAAGCAGCCTTCTGATCTGCCCCGATCTTGAATAATAGGAATACAGCTCTGTGCCATCCGATTTATATGGTTCATCAGACTCCAATTCCTCCTGAACCGTATTGTTATTTGCAATATACTCAAATGAATTCCTCACCATATCAAAATAATGATCCAAATTCACCGACAACTCGTTCACCACTCCCGCAGACTGCTTCCTTGTCTGTTCTGTCACAATTGAAGATGCAGACATATACTGCGAAACACTGGCAGCCAACAGAACAACCAATGCTACCCCTAACGTACAATACAGAATTTTTCTCTGTATCGACAGATTAATATACCACTTCTTTAAATTTTTCATCTCTCTTTTCCCTTTAATGCCCCTTTATTTTTCCCGTTTTTCACTGCTGCGGTCTATTCCGGACAGCCAAAAAGCCGACACACTGTTTCCAGTCAATGTATCGGCTTTACTGCTTCATTTTATTATGTTCGGAATTTTATTATGTAGGTATATTCCGTAACTTTTTCTGTTTTACAGATACTGACTGAATTCCACTTTCTCCTTATTCGGACCCTCAATGGTAAAGAATTTTACACCATTTTCCCAGAATGGCAGGAAATGAATGGTATCCTGTGTGGAGTTTAAACCAGCTTCATTAATATACTGGAAAATCTCCTCAATGTCTCTCACATCAAGCGCAACATGATCAATCGCCCCATGCTCCATCTTCGCCGCATGATTCTCATAAGTCTCCACTACCAGAGTTCCCAGTTTCAGAAACACAACCTTCTCATTCGCTTCCTCATTTACAGTCTCAAACGCCGTCTCAAATCCCAGCTTATGATAAAACTCCACAGTTTTATCAATGTCATTTGTCGGAATCCCGATATGCTGTACACCTGTTGAATAGTTCTTTAAGTCCATAATCATTTGCTCCCTTCTAGTCAATCGGATATTCGCAATCCGCTTCTGCTACATGGCTCATTTTTCTACAATATACTCAGAAAACAATTTAATTGTCAATAGCCGTTATAAATTCTTTTTATTTGCTTTTCTATTTTGTACAAAATTCCCATGACATAGAACTCTAATACCTGATAAAATAAATACGACATAAAATGTCGCTTACCCAATGTCAGACGAGTAGGCGGCATTTTTGCATTTATATGGAGTTTTTGTTACTACCCACTCCAGGTCCTGATTGTCGGACCACTCTGCCGCTTCATCTTCCGCCACCTATTTGCCACCACAGCCCAGGATTAGGAAAACTCACCTGTTTAAATAATATAAAAACCATCCTGTTTCTAATCATATCAATGATATCATACAGGATGGTTTTTTATATTTTTATTCATAAAACCAGACAGATACTCGCAATCCAATTTCGCTACTTACTTAATTCGGTTAAATTCTGTTTCTGAGAATCTCCGTTTTACATCTGTGTATTTTATCGATTTTACTATAACTAATTCCAACACCTAAAATCTCACCAGTATATTTCGGTAATTCACCTAATTTTCCCATAAACCGTAGCATATAATCCTTATCTCTAATCTGTTCAATGGCTTCTTCCGGTGTATGGTCCACTTTTAATTCTAAAATAATACATGTGTCCGATCTGTCTTCTGGATAAAAAATAAAATCAACAAACCCCTTCCCTGACTTATCCTCTCTCTCCACACGGTATCTATCTCTCGCTGCCAAATAAACAAGATTCACAACCACTGATAATTCTGTTTCATTATTGTAAGAAAGGATTGGGGTCTCTGTATTGTGAACATAAGCCAATATATTCTCCATAGTTTCTGTATCCCCATGAAGTGTGGCCTCCAGCATACGCTCAGATTCTTTCGCCAATCTGTATACATATCCCAATGAAGCTTCTTTCTGAACCATCTCATCAAATTTGTCCATCAATTCTTTATTAGGAATATACACCTTTCCATTATAATAGCTTAAAAAACCATATACTACCATGGCAGATAAAATTTCTTCTCTGGTCAGCAGATTCAGAGAAGTGGCCGCATACTCCTGAATCTTCGCCTTGACACCCTCACCAGAAATCATAAGCGCAATATCTTTACGCACATCTGCAATATTATTCTCAACGTAATAGAATATTTCATCATATGGTCCTGAACTTGTCCAGTAACTGCCCAGATTATTATTCTCTAAGGCTGCCACAACCGATCTTGGATTATACATTCTCTCCCCATTTTTAGTAAAATATCCATCATACCATTCACGTAATCCTTCTCTGGTCACATTCAGCGTTTCTTCTTTTCCGGCATTGTTCTCGCAATATCTTTCATAAAGCATATCAACTTCTTTATCTGAAAATCCAAATACATTACCAAACTTAGACTCCGAAGCCATCGTATACTCCATGAACATGTTTAATTCAGATCCACTGGAATACTTGGCGATTGGCAATATTCCCGTCATATATGCCAATGCAACATACGGCTTATCCTTTAACAATCCTTTCAAAAATAGCAAATAAGACTTTTTATCATCCTCTGTCACAAACGGCATATGAAATACCGAATCCCATTCATCAAAGACAAAGACAAAACGTTCTTTTTTTTCCGCAAAAATCCTCTGTAGGTCTTCTCTTACAGAACCATTCTCACGAAAATCAATATCCGGATATCCCCTCTTTAAATCCTCTTTTAAATTCCCCTTTATCTCATCTATATATTCCTTATAACTTATACATTCATCATCAACCACGCTAAAATCAATATAAATTGTATTATACTGGTTCAAATGCTTTCTGTAATCAGCAAATTCTGAGATTTTCAATGTCTCAAATACATCCTTCGACGCAACATCTTTTCCAAAAAAAGCGCCAATCATATTTGCCATCACTGTTTTTCCAAATCTGCGGGGACGTGTCACACACACATGACGATTTCCAACCTCAGCCAATGGAATCAGTTCTCTTAGCATCTGCGATTTATCCACAAAATACGGACTACATACTTCGCTTTTATATAACGTATACGGAGATACGCTGTTTAAATAAATTCCCATGTGGACAGTCTCCTTTCTGGACAATTTCCCTTTTCTCTTACTCCAAAATATCATAAAACATACAAAACTGCAATTATTACCAATCTTATATCATTTTCTCCAAAACATCCCCCCAGCCAGAACCAGCATCACGATTCCCACCATTACCAACGGCAGAAATCCGTCTATATACCCCTTCCAAGTTTCCAGCTCATAATAAATCATATAACAATACAAACTCGCCACAACCACAACCAAGGTCAACACCACAAATGCAACAGAAACTCCAGCTGAAAACAATCCACTGGCATACAGCGTATCAACTGTGATTAGATTCAAAACCGCCCATCCGATAATCAGAAACAACTCCGTCGTCACCATACGATGAAAAATAATATTACTGATTACCAACAAAACAACATAACCAATCACACCACCAGCCAGAATCCATCCACCAGGAATTCCTGCACGCACCTTCTCTGCCTGAAAAATGCCCTGCGCCATCCAGTTTACCGCCATAATCCCACAAGCCGCCGTCGCCACCAGCAAAATTCCCGACAGCCACAACGGAACATGTCTCTCCGGATAAAAAGCCACACCCCACCAAACCAGATAACACCCCGAACAGGCTGCAAGCATCAAAATCCCTTTAAATAACGTCTCCATAGGCGTTCCATAATTTGAAAACATCCTATCACTCCTCTAGAATACCTATAAATCATCTTATATATTTATAATTGCAAGCCTTTTTCCTATAAAGACAACCACAGATTAACTCAAAACTAAAGTCTCAGTTTTTTATGCCTGCAACTTTGGTAAACTTATACTGCTAAATATCCACTTAACTGCAAGAATCAAAATTATAAGCACTACTATTGGGATAATACATGTTGTGACCATAAAAATTGCAAATGCTTCTATAAGATTATTAAGATAATTTTGAACTGCATCCAATGTTTGCGTTACTCCAGATGTAATTCCTTCTGCTAAATCTGTAACTTTTGAAACAAGTCCACTAACAAACCCCTCTTTTTTCTGACTTTCATTATCAGAATCAGATTCATCCATACTCTCCGCTGATTCTTTTACTTTTTCTACACTTTCATTAATTGATGTCGCATGTAAATTTTCAACTACTGTAGATATTTGTATACTTACAGGAGTAACTATACATAATACAAAACCAAACAAGAGCATTCTAACAATAAGATTGTAACAAAATGTTCTCCAAGTCTTTTTTCTTATCAATATTGCTGAAATTGCTACAAAACACAATATAGGAACGATACATTTAAAAGTAACATATCCACCGACAGTTAATAAAATTTTCTCCAAAAAAATTGCACCTAATACACTAAGAAAATATGTACTCAAATCTGCAATTTTTTCTGCAATAGGGGTCCCAACATCATCTGGTAAAACTGTTATTGCCGCTGATGTTGCAGTAGAAGTTGCAATTAAACCGGTTACTGTATTTCTTTTTTCATCTAAAGATTCAATCATAGATGCATATGTCTCAGGTGATGAAGTAACCACCGAAATTTTATTAAATGATAATAATGCTACTAACAATAAAAGTACTATACCCATTATCTTCTTTGTCCACTTAGAATTACTTAATTTTTCAACATCCCATTCCATTATGTATCCCTTCTTTCGTGATTAATTATATTTTAAGTTAACTGTTATTTTTATTTCTATAAACCGTCTCACTTCCTGTGAACGTCAATGTATCCAATGCAGAAATCGTATGAAAACTAATCTGATATGTCGGATGATTATATTTAACAAGTTCCCAGAATGCCACTCTTGTTATTTTTCCATCCACAAAATCCTGTACATAATTAAATATCGCATCATCAACCATAGGTCCTTCAACAATATCATAAGTATGCGCTTTTCCAACCCTGCAAGCTACAATAAAGTCAAGCCATTCGTCTGTTATTCTCTCAAACTTCAAATATTTCAATGCAGGATTTGGAATATAGTTATACTTGTTCACATATCCTTTTTTCTCATACCTGATTGCACACCTTTCTGCCTGCTCTTTATTCGCAGTACAATAAAATCCAAAATAAAAATCTCTATTATAAATAGACTTTCTTATACTCGGATACACAACAATTTCTTTACTTCCATAAAATAAAACCATTCCTTCTCCTTTCCCTGTTACTTATATGCACTTATAATTGTAAGTCTTTTCTCTAACAGAATCAACATCTTTGCATCCAGCATTACAGTCATTACTGTTCCCTCTTACACTTCCAATCCCCAGCGCGAAGCAACATCTCTCTGCAGGTGAATCTGGAGTTACTTAGCCCCCGGAACTGAACCTGCAGAGAGATGCTGCTTCGCGCGTCCCCTCTTGCGCTGTGTACGCCCCACACCAACAAACTTCCCCCAAATACTTACAAAAACCTCTTGACTTTCAAAACAAACAGCGTTAAAATTGCTTTAGCTTTTTAAACAGCTAAACCTATAACGCATAAATTCAACGAAGGGAACCAGTAAAAACAGTCCCCCCTGTCCTCAGAGAACTGCAGTCCGGTGAAATGCAGTGACAGACCTGTTTCGAATATCATCCCCGAGAAGGAAAGCCGAACCCTTGAATACAGCCATCACAGATATTGCCGTATTCACAGTAAGCTTCCCCGGCCGCCCCCCGTTACAGGAGCCGCGTATATCGGTACGTTGCAGAATCGTACTTGTTTCAAAGGTGAAACAGGGTGGTTACGGAATATCATATGTCCGTCCCTGCGTGGGGCGGACTTTTTTTATGTTATAGGAAATTACTCCATAATATTCCTATAACATAAAAAAGCCCTCTGGGCAGGATCGCACTGCGATGGAGAGGAATTATGTCGCTGAAGCGACCCATCGCAGGCGGAGAATCCTGCAAGCAGGATTCTTTCTTGTGTCAAAAATGCCCTTACACACGAGACATACTTTCTTTTCCAGGCTGTCGATCTGAAACCGAAACACTACTTCTGTTTTTCGCAGACAACAGAATTCACCACAGATGAAAAATGTAACTAATTACATATTATAACCATTACATTCCATCTGCCTTGAATCTGCTCCAAATTCCGAAAAACAGCAGCAAATTTTTTGAGAGGAGTAGAGAGCATGAAAATCTACAAAAAAATCATGAACGCACTGGCTGCAGTAGAAAAGATCGTCCTTGTGATCTCCACACTGCTGATCCTGGTGCTGACTGTGGGAAACGTATTTTCCCGTAAAGTCATCCACCGTTCCTGGTCCTTCACAGAAGAACTTGTAGTAGCGGTATTCGTACTCATCACCCTGCTGGCAGCCGCACTGGCCTGCCGCGAAGGAGAACTGGTCAGCCTGACACTGGTCACAGACCGCCTTCCAAAGAAACTGAAGAAACCATCCGTAATTCTGATCACAGTCCTGAGCATCATCTTCAGCGTCATCCTTTTCAAATACGGAATGGACAAGGTAATCACTCAGCTTCAGAATGGAAAAAGAACCTTCGTATTAAACTGGCCTGAATGGATCTTCTGGTCCTTCGTACCCATCGGTGCAGGATGCATGATCCTTCACTTCATTGAATTCTGTCTGGACTTCTGCTGCAAAACCGACAGTGCCAAAAATACCGACAACAGCACAAAAAGTAACATGAACACAATCACAACAGACAAAAAGGAGGGCAAATAAATGATCAGTGCAATCTTATTTATCTCCTTCTTCATATTCCTGATCCTGGGTGTACCCATCGGAATCTGCCTCGGACTTTCCTCCGTATGCGCAATCCTCTACTCCGGTACATCCCTGACGATCGTAGCAACCAACATGTACTCAGGAATCAGTAAATTCCTGCTCCTGGCAATCCCATTCTTCGTACTGTCAGGAAACATCATGGCAAAAGCCGGTATCTCCAAGCGACTGATCAAATTCGTTGATACCTGCGTAGGCCACAAAAAAGGCGGTATCGCCATCGTATGTGTTATCGTAGCCTGCTTCTTCGGCGCGATCTCCGGTTCCGGCCCTGCAACTGTTGCAGCCCTTGGCGCCGTACTGATCCCTGCAATGGTAGAACAGGGCGGTTTCTCCGCACCATTCTCCACAGCACTGATGGCAACCTCAAGCTCCATTGCCATTGTCATCCCGCCAAGTATCGCCTTCGTTGTATATGCCTCCATCACAGGCACATCCATCGCAGACATGTTCATGGCAGGTATCGTACCAGGTCTTCTAATGGGCGTGGCACTGATAATCGTAGTAATGCTGGAAGCAAAGAAACACAATATCAAACCATCCAGGGAAAAAGCCTCCGGCAAAGAACGCTGGGACGCTTTCAAAGATGCTTTCTGGGGATTCCTGATGCCGGTCATCATTCTGGGCGGTATCTACGGCGGTATCTTCACACCAACAGAAGCAGCAGCCGTATCCGTTGTATACGGTCTCTTCGTAGGTATGGTCATCTACCGCGAAGTTTCCATCCGCGATATGTTTGACATCCTGGTAGACTCAGCAAAGACAACCGGCGGTATCATGCTCATCGTAGCAAGTGCCTCTCTGTTCTCCTTTGTATGTACCAAATTCGGTATTGCAGATGCAGCCTCCAATTTACTTGGAAGCATCGCACATAACCAGTTTACCTTCCTGCTGATCGTAAATATCATCTTCCTGATCGCAGGATGCTTCATCGATGCAAACTCCGCTATGTACATCTTCATCCCGATTATGCTTCCTGTATGTAAGGCTCTTGGATACGATATAGTAGCATTCGGTGTTATGGCAACTGTAAACCTTGCAATCGGACAGGTAACTCCTCCTGTAGGTGTAAACCTTTTCGTAGCAATCAGCATCAAGATCAAAAAAGGTCTGGAAGTTACTCTGCAGGAGATCTCAAGGGCAGTTGTGCCAATGATCGCAGCCTGCGTTGCAGTTCTTCTGATCGTTACATACATCCCGATCACTTCCACTTTCCTTCCGAAAGTTCTTGCAAAAGAAGGCTCCTACACAGGTGTTCAGTCCTCCGCTTCCTCTGACACAGCTTCCAAGGAGGCAGGAGACGGCAATAACTCCTTCGACACAATCGCAGATTACAGTGACCTTGACTGGCCGGAAATGACCTGGAACTTCGCATGCTCCACTACTGAGACAAGTACCTGGGCAGACGGTGGACGTAAGTTCGGCGAACTGATGGAAAAAGCTACAGGTGGCAAAGTCAAAGTTAACATTTACGCAGCTGACCAGCTGACAAACGGCAACCAGTCCGAAGGCATTCAGGCTCTGATGAATGGTGATCCGGTTCAGATCTCCATGCACTCCAACCTGATCTACTCCGCATTTGACCCACGTTTCAACGTTGTTTCTCTTCCATTCGTCTATGATTCTTACGATGATGCAGATGCGAAATTCGACGGCGAAGCTGGTGAAAAGCTGAAAGAAATCCTCAGTGAGTACGGACTCCACTGCATGGGTATCGCAGAAAACGGTTTCCGCGAAATCACAAACAGCAAACATGAGATCAAGTCTGTAGACGATCTGAAAAACCTGAAGGTTCGTGTAGCAGGCTCCAACCTTCTGATGGAATGCTACAAGAGATGGGGTGCTGATGCCACTAACATGAACTGGTCCGAAACCTACACAGCACTTCAGCAGAACACGGTAGAAGGTCAGGAGAATCCACTTCCGGCTATCGATGCTGCAAGTGTTCAGGAGGTTCAGCCTTACTGCTCTATGTGGGATGCAATTTATGACTGTCTGTTCTTCTGTATCAACGAAGACATCTACAACAGTCTCACACCTGAACAGCAGGCAGTTGTTGACGAAGCAGGACAGAAAGCAGTTGAATATGAACGTTACATCAACCGTTCCGGAGATGACGAGATCAAAGAACGCTGGGCAAGCCAGAACGGTGTAACAATCACAGAAAAAGAAGACATGGACATCGACTCCTTCAAAGAAGCAGTTGACGGTATCGATGACTGGTTTGTAAACGAACTGAAGAGCCAGGGCTACGACGATGCTCAGGATCTGGTTGACCTTTTCACAAAGGATTCCTTCAACACAGTGGAAGATTACAGTGATCTGGACTGGCCGGAAACAACCTGGAACTTCGCATGCTCCACTACTGAGACAAGTACCTGGGCGGACGGCGGACGTAAATTCGGTGAACTGATGGAAAAAGCCACAGGCGGCAAAGTCAAAGTCAACATTTATGCTGCTGATCAGCTGACAAACGGTAACCAGTCCGAAGGTATTCAGGCTCTGATGAATGGCGATCCGGTTCAGATCTCCATGCATTCCAACCTGATCTATTCCGCATTTGACCCACGTTTCAACGTCGTATCTCTTCCGTTTGTCTATGATTCTTATGATGATGCAGATGCGAAATTCGACGGCGAAGCAGGTGAGAAGCTGAAGGAAATCCTTAGCGAATACGGACTCCACTGCATGGGTATTGCAGAGAACGGTTTCCGTGAACTGACTAACAGCAAACGCGAGATCAAATCTGTAGACGATATGAAGAACCTGAAGGTTCGTGTAGCAGGCTCCAACCTTCTGATGGAATGCTACAAGAGATGGGGCGCTGATGCCACTAACATGAACTGGTCAGAGACTTACACAGCACTTCAGCAGAACACTGTTGAAGGTGAGGAAAATCCACTTCCTGCTATTGACGCAGCAAGCGTTCAGGAGGTTCAGCCTTACTGCTCTATGTGGGATGCAATTTATGACTGTCTGTTCTTCTGCATCAATCAGGATATCTACGACGGCCTCACACCTGAACAGCAGGCAGTTGTTGATGAATGTGGCCAGAAGGCAGTTGAGTATGAACGTTACATCAACCGTTCCAGCGACAATGAGATCAAAGAACGCTGGGAATCCAAAAACGGCGTAACCTTCACAGAGAAAGCTGATATGGATATCGATTCCTTCAAGAAGGCTGTAGACGGTGTAGACGAATGGTTCGTAAACGAGCTGAAGAGCCAGGGCTACGAAGACGGCCAGGATCTGGTTGATCTGTTTACCAAATAATTCAAACGGTTACAAAACTCCATAAAAATAAATAAACAGGGTATGAAGTTTCATCAGATTACGATGAGCTTCATACCCTGTTTGTTCTGCCCTCCAGTTTCACGAAGGGAGGGTGATGCCAGATGAATACAATGGGCACCTGATTTTTCAAGTGCCCTTTTTATAAAGTAAAGCGGACATTCGCAATCCGCTTCGCTACTTGCTCATGAGCGCAGTCACTTCGCGACCTGCGTTCAAATCTCAAATCTTCAGGTAAGACTTGATTTTCTCCTCCTGCAGCTCTTCCCCGATCACGATCAGAACCTCCTGCCCCACATGAAGCGGACGGATTGTGATTTCATTCTTCGTAGCATTTAATTCAATCCACTGCTCTCCATCACTCTCTGTCCGGGCAGAATGTCCAGAGCAGTCTTCGCTATCACTGTCTATTTTCATAAATCCCTTCATCCGAAACACTCGCCCGCATTCAGGATCAGACAAAACATGCTCAGCGGCTTCCCGCAGCTCCTTCTCAGTCATCTTCACATTCATAAAGTACAGAGAAGTAAAGGCATCCTCTGCCTCGAACTCCGGTTTCCTGTAGCTTGCCATCTCATATCCACAGGATGCGATCAGATCAAAGTCCTCTTTCGACATCTCATCCCAGTTTTTGTGGATAACATTGTTGGTAACACCAGCTTCACCACTGCCATCAAAATCTTTTCCAAATCTCCTGCTACAATGCACCTTTTCCAAGGCACAATTCACATGCTCAATCGTCTCCTGGATTTCCTCCGGCGTTGCCTCCTGGCTCTTGCTCATCACAATACATCCGGCATCCGCCACTTCCGAAGCCAGGATAAACTCCGCCTCATCCGACAAATCACTTTCCAGCTTCGAATCCACGATCGCGATCACATTCCCGATCTGATACCAGCGGTTCAGCGGCTCTTCATGAAGAATGTCAAAGAACTCATCCACATCAAAAATCCCTGATGGCTCCACGATCACACGATCATAGCCACACATTCCCATAGCGATCAGCTTTGTCTTAAATCTCCTCCTGTGGCAGTCCTTATCACATCCCCCGGAGATCATCTCCAATTCACAATTATCCCCCATCAGATCCTGAAGCAGCATCATATCCACATTCACAGCCCCATAATCATTCTCCAGAATCCCGATATTCTTTCCTGTATCCATCAAATACTGCGCATACTTCCTGATAAATGTCGTCTTCCCTGAACCAAGGAAACCGGTGATCAAATCTATTTTTACCATTTCATGTCTCTCCTTTGCTGTTGGAAATTATATATACACAACCATCTGCATTCGCCTAAAATCTTTTTTCAAATCATAACATCATAACGAAAAAAACGCAACGCCTGCAGACGTTACGTTTTTTCAATAATATATTATTTCTTTTTCTTTCTGGCGATCACGAATCCTACTGCTGCAGCTGCTACAAACAGAACTACGAACCAGATTATAATGTTCGTGTTATCACCTGTCTTTACGCTGTGGCGTGAAGTGGTTGGTGTGATTCCAGGAGTAACGCCTGGCGTTGTTCCAGGAGTTGTGCCAGGAGTGATTTCCGGAGTCTGTGTTGGGGTCGGTGTCGGTGTCGGAGTGGTTGTTGTCACTGTATTGGTAATCGTAACTGTCAGTTCTTTCTCACCATCGAATGTCAGATTACCTTCACCGCTGACCTTATATCCGAATGTAGCCTTATCCACCGCCTTACCATCTTTATCAGACTCGAATACTCTGTATTTGAATACCTTATCCTTATCCGCAATATCCGTAGACTGGAATACCAGACTTACCTTATCATTCTGCTTCAGTTCCAGAGTCTCTACCTTAACCTCGCTGCCATCTTCCTGAACCTCATTGACAGTAGCATAGAATGTATCATCTACAGTCGTCTGCTGTCCATCCTTCACCACATTCTTCTGGATCCATAACAGACGCTCCATGTAGAAGTTATCCGGCAGATCCAGATAAATATTATTTACAACAGCTTCCTGTACATCGAAATTCACATTGTCAAAAGTAACCATAGAACCGGTTTCACCATTCACATCAATACTGCAGATAACCTCGGTTCCTGTCTCATCCAGGAAAGAATCACCATCCGGTCTCGGATTACCCTCTGCATCTGTCTCACGCACATAATAAGTGCCCAGCGGCAGATCCGTATACTCCACAGTACCACTGGTATCTCCCACAATATGGATCGCTTTCGCATCCCCATAAGGAATGGTGGCCGCCTCATCCAGATACAGACGTACATAATAAGTTGCTTCCGGTGTATAGATATCAACCCAGTCATCATCCAGCAGATACAGCTTCTTGGTCACTTTCAGAGTACCTGTATTACTGTCATTATTCTTCTCTGCTTTCGGATAAGCAGTTACATTATATTCCAGGCCAGCTTCACTTCCATCACTGGAATACGGCACAGAGATCAGCATCGGAGAAACCCTGCAGCTCTCCAGATTTCCTGTCTGAACCATCAGATACACGCCCATCTCCAGAGAAGTGAAACTCACATTACCATTCACATCTGAAACAGCCGTCTTCACAGGAACTCCTGCACTTCCAACTTTATTTACCAGTGTCTTCGCTGCTGCCTCTGCATCCGCTGCAGTCTTCAGATTATTCAGATCTATTCCCGTAGATTCCAGAGAGGAAGCCAGCTGGAAATGAACCACATAGGTATCAATCTCCATAGTTCCTACCTGATACAAAGACAGCGGCACATCTGCCAAAGGTACCTGCGCACCATCCTCAGTCACAGCCAGTGTCATAGAAAGACTTCCCAACTGCCCCCCGCTGCCTGTATCAGATGCCCATACTCCCGGCACCACTCCCAGCAGAAGCAGCAAAGCCATACAAACGGCTGTCAGAATCCTGAACCCTTTCCATTTCATAAACTTTTTCTTCATATACTACCCAGCCTCCGTTATCTCTGTAGATTTCTACGTTTCCTGCGGCGTTTTACCACCACGATAATGATTATGATCAAGAACACAGCACCGCCGCCGGCCAGCAGCCAGATACCTGTTTCCTTTTTCTCTGCTTCCTTCTGTACCCGAACAACTGTCTCTTCTATGTATTTGGTCCGGTGTCCACGCACCAGAAGCCTGTGTGTGTTGATTCCATATGGCGTACAGGTAACCAATGTGCAGAGATCCTTTCCCTGAACGATTTCCAGGTCAGACATCTCATCGGGCAAAACCACCTTGATCTGGTCCACCTCATATGCCAGCTTCCTGCCAAGCACATTCAGGACAAAAATGTCACCTTCCTCCATCTGATCCAGATCTGTAAAGAGTCTGGCACTGGGCAGTCCCCTGTGTCCGGAAAGAACACAATGAGTACTTTTGCCCCCTACAGGAAGGGAACTTCCTTCCAGATGTCCGATGGCGATCTGCAGTGCGCCCTCGTCTGTTCCGTGGTAGATTGGCAGGGAACAGTCGATCTTCGGAACTTCTATATAGCCCATGATCCCGGTTCCGGAAACATCCAGAAGGCTCTCATATTTCTTCTTATCCTTCTTCGAAAGTTTCCAGTGGTCTGATTTCTTCAAAAGACTTTTATTATACTTTCTGGCTGCTTTCAGCATCTCCTTGTTCTGGGAATCATCCAGCTTCTCCACCTGCTTCGTATAGGTTGCAATAGCGCGAGACTGATGCGCCCTGTTCCACAGGTTACTTACCGTAGGATACAAGAGGAAACCAAGTCCTGCCAGAAAAATAAGTGCGATAATGATCGTTGATATATGTTTTTTCTTCATTCTTTTATCTCTTCCTGCGACCACTTACAAAGATGCCAGCCAGCAAAATAAGCAGGACAGGAACGGCAATACATGCAGCCACAATTCTGTTGTCTACTTGCATGGCATCTGCTGTTACACGAACAGCTTCCGCTTCCTCACGGTTGGCTACACGATGACCGCGCACCAGAAGACGGTGGGTATTAATTCCATAAGGAGTACAGGTGACCAGTGTACAGAGATCTTTGCCCTCTTCGATCTTCAAGTCATCCACTTCGTCCGGAAGAACGATGCGGATCTGATCTACTTCATAGGTCAGCGTCTGATCCAGGGTACGGATCATGAATATGTCCCCCTCTTCCAGCTTGTCCAGATTGGAAAAGAGCTTGGCACTGGGAAGTCCTCTGTGTCCGGAAAGAACACAGTGAGTATTGACACCGCCTACTGGAAGGGAGCTCCCTTCGATGTGACCAATGGCAATCTGAAGGACACCTTCATCTGTGCCGTGATAGATTGGAAGAGAACATTTGATCTTCGGAATTTCGATATAGCTCATGATCCCGGTTCCGGAAACATTCAGCAGTTTATTGTATTCCTTCTTCTCTTTCTTCTTCAGCCCCAGACCATGTCCGGTCTCGAAAAGTTTCTCATTATACTCCTGGGCTGCATTCCACATTTCCTCATAGTCCTGTTCATCCATCTCAGCCACCGAATCCGCGTATGTCGCGATTGCCTGTGACTGATGCAGGGAATTCCAGTAATCACTGATTGTTGGATATAACAGCACGGAGAGACCCATGAAAAATACAAGCACTAATGCAATTGTAGATAAATTCTTTTTTTTCATGTGCATCTCCCTGTTGTCACTTTTTATCCCCAAAGGAACAGGAATGACTTCCTGCTCCTTTGAAGGGTTTGTATTACTTTATAACTTTTTTCTTTATGTAAGTTCGTGATTAGCGGTTAGAGCTCATGCGTTTCTTTGTAACAAGAAGAACGCCAGCGCCAAGCATAAGGATTACACCAACTACGTAGAAAATTGTTGTACCGATACCACCGGTTTCTGGAAGCTGAGAACCAGATTTGTTGACAATGTCAGCTGTTACAGCACCTGTAAATTTTCCAGATTCCGTCTGAGCTATAAAGAGCTCACCAGCTGTTAAACTTCTTAACTGAGGATTATCTGCAAGAATATCATGACCAGCAATAACAGTAAATGTGATGTCGCTAATTGAGTTATATCCTGAAGGAGTCACAACTTCCGAAAGCTTATACTCACCATCATCAATGCCTTTAAATTCAAATATTTTATTATTTTTCTCTGTTTCTGTTTGAGTATATACATCTTTTCCCGTATTAGGATCGTTAGTTTTAGTTGCTCCAATGACCTTTACAGAATTCCACTTACCAGCTGCATCTTTTTTCCATAATTCAAATGCAGCTCCCGCAAGAGGATTTCCATCTTCATCTTTTTTATTCGCAATTACACTGTATGTAAATACTATATTTTTATCTGGTGCTGTTTTGCCAAGTCCATCCTTGTTTGGATTATTGCTATATTCGAGGTAAGAAGTATTTGGATTTCCAGTAGCTCCAATTACTGCATCAGCTCCGAGAATTGCATAATACTCTACAGTAACATTCATTCCCTCAGCACCACCAAGTGTCTTAACATCAGCAATAGTAATATCAAAAGCATTCTTATTCTGATTTACATTTAAAGCATATTCATTATCGTTAAGCTCTCTATCTCCAACTTTAACTTTCAAAGCATGCTCAGAATATTCGCAATTCTCGTCAAGTTTTAAATGGGTCATCTCATCATGAAACACTAATTTATAAGTATCATAATTTTCCAAATCTCCAAGTGTAGCTGTCAGCTGATAAGGAATATGATCACCTATATCATAATCAGCTGAATCCTGCCACGTAGTTTCAGAATTTAATACAGAGTCGTTAACGTCTTTAACCTTTTTTTCCAAAGTTGTTTTACTTGTTTTATTCCTAACAGTTACAGTTTCTGCTTTAGACACTTCCAAAAGAGAAAGGTTACTTGCATCATCCTTACTGGATACAGCAGTTGCATCAACAATCAGATAATATCCTGCTTTGGGTAAAGTAGCTTTTCCCGACTCAGTACCTACAGTTTTTACGTCTGTTAAATTGGCCGCTACTAACTTTGCAAATGTCTTCGCATTGTTCGAATTGTCTGACCACTTTCCAACAATATCTGCTACATCTGCCGGAGTACTACACTTACTGAAATCCACACCATCACTGAAAGTTTTCGGAACTTTTAATGCCTTCAAAAGATCAGTCGAGTTTACACCGTCTCCCCATTTCACATCTGAAAGCGTATTCGTTCCTTCCACTAATGTACCAGTAAAAATCTGATATGCGTAAAAAGTATGTTTTGATATATCTACCGTCGTTGACGCAGTAGTTGGTGTAGATGCATTGCTCGCAAATGCGGTCATGCTCATTGCCGGTACCATAGCCATTGCCAGTACCATAGGTAATACTTTTTTTGAAAATTTCATAACTTTCCCTCTCTTTCTTTTCTCACGCTATTTGCATTGCGCATTGTATGTTGATTTAAAATATCGCCAAATTTCAAACCAACGTATATCCAAAATTAGCTCTCTTCTGCTAATATTGATATTATAAGTTATCTTGTCCGGGTAAGGAGTAGATTATTTTCTACTCCTGCCCTTTGCGTTTCTGTCTTAACATAAATCCTGCAAGTGATCCCACCATCATTAACAGTCCCACTGCTGTAAACCTGTTAGTACCGATTCCACCGGTTTCCGGAAGTTCGTACCCATTATCAGTTATCTTGTTTTTAGCAAGAATTATTATGTTTTGTTTCTCATAGTATACGAAGCTATAAGAACTAGGACTTAATTTTTTTCCATCCTCGCCAATACCAAGTAGTTCATAACCCTCTGGAATATTTACTTCTTCTATTGTATATGTTTTACCATTTTCCAAAGCAATCGATTTTCCATCAAGGTCTGTAATATCTTTAAAATTCTTGTAACCACCCTGTGACACTTCAAAAGTTGCAAGCTCTGTGGCTCCATCTTTCAGCTTGAATTGGAACTTTTTGGTTTCATCAGCTTCCTGAACTTTTCCATTAGAATCAACTACTTCTTTTCTGATAATTGGACTTGAAGCAGGAATCTTCACACCTACCTTTGGTGGTTCTGCAATAATTCCATCCGTTTTTCCCTCAACCTGATAACGGTACCCAAAGCTATTCCATGCGATAAGTCCTGGTGCAGCATCATTGCCTAATCTTCCTTTATACTCATATACCAGTGTATCGCCGGAATCAATCTCTCCATTTAATACCACTACAAATGACTTGTCAGTAGCTAGCCATGTATCATGCCATTCATCTCCAAGTTTTCCTTTAAATTCATCTTCTGTAAATGATGTTTCACTTGAATATTTTACAGTATATCCTGATACAGGTATTGACTGATTATTTTTATCCAACTTGTAAATATTGAGATTTTTAGCAAATGCTACTGTAAATTCACTTCCTCTAATGTCTTTCTGGTTTACAACACCAGTGTCATTCAAACCAGGAAGTAAATCAATCATCACCAGATTATTCATCTTTTTACTGCTTACGTTCCTAATATGATTTCTGTAAATCACATCAACGTCTTTCTCTACAGTGATATAATTTTTATCATCTGATCCACTAGCTGTATTAGATGAATTTCCCTCTTCTGTAATAGTTTTCCATGATACAGTACCATACTCTCCCAACGCATTCACTGATGCACTGGCTTTTACTCCAATGTATTCACCATCATCATTCTTTACAAGTTCTCCGTGTCCGGATTTTACTCCATTTGCATTGAACTCCTGAATTGGAATAAGCGTTGCTGTATTGGTATAAATTTGATAATTTGTAATGGCTTCATTCTCTGTATATAATTCCAATGTTGCATAGCCGCCTGCAGGAATATCATATTGGGAATCAGCGAAATTAAATTCAAAGTCATTTGTTTCCGTATCGTTTATAGAATTCCATACAGCCTCAGTAATATTTTCCTCATGTTTCTTTTGTCCATTAGCATAATAAACTGTATATTTATATGCTTCTTTTATCACTTGCCTATGTAATTTTTGTGCCTCATCTTTTGTAATCAGATGGAATGGATCAGTTACTATATCTGTTACCTTATAATTACTCATATCCAAAACGCCATCATTATAAAGTGTTACAAGCCATTTTACAGCTGACTGCGGAGAAATATTATCATTCGTATTAATATTATTTAATTTAGAATCACCTGCTTTTATATAACCTACCGCCTTTTTTTCAATACCCGGTATGATCTGGTTAATCGGCGTAATTGTTACCTCTGATGATATAACCCGCTTATCATTCTGTATTCCCTCGTCTTTGGATGAACCATTATTCTGATTTGCATCATTAACAGTGTTATCTGTTTTAATCTCTTCATAATCCTTATAATTAACATCCTTATCTACAATTAATTTTGCTGTATTTGTCAAAGGCACATTCTCAACTAGCTTATCATTTGTTTCACATACTACGCAAAACAGAATCAATTGACCTTTTTGTAATTTGTACGGTTTATTATCATCCCCTGTTACTTTCATAGAAAGTTCCTGACCATCTATTGTCGCAGCAATGTGCACTCCATTTACAAAACCAGAAAACCAAGGTGCATAATTTCCCTCTGCAGTAACTATATTATCCGTTAGCGCTGAAGTATATCCTGCTGTCCATGTCCAGCTACGATTTGTGGTCAATCCTTTATATGTTAATCCTTCCGGAATACTATCCTGAATATCAGATATTTCAACAGTTTGTTCCCCTGAATTAATAACTGCAATAGTATATCCAATTACTTTTTTACCTGAGCTGGTAAAAACTTCCTTACTGGCAATTTGAGTTCCACTACTCAGATTACTATTTTCCTGATAATTATAAATTCCCCATACACTTTTCTGTAAATCCACAGATTTGGGATTCTCATATTTATTATCAACAGTAACCCTGATAGCTTTATCAGTCGAAGCACTGTCAACTACTTCAAATGATGCATTCTCAGAAGATATTACGTCCTTTTCTCCGGTAATATCTGTAGCATCCTTTGCTTTTACAACCTTTGCCTTGTAAGTAGTTGTTCTCTCCTTTCCTTCTACATCAGCATTAGTCTCTACCAGCGTGTATTCCCCTACTGGAAGATTATCAAAAGTATAACCCCAACGGGAATTATCCCAGCTTGGACAGCTGAAATCTGAATATTTTACTTCTTTTTCATAAGTTCCATCTTCAAATTGAATTGGCTCACCACTTGATGTCTTTCCAGTAAGTTTAAATATAATATTTCCATACTTGTTTTGATATTCCTTCTCAGAATAATATGGCGAATATCCATTAAACGTTTTCTGCAAATACAACTTTCCTTTTTCTGACCCACCGTATACAGTTACAGATTTAGAACGATCCAGATATTTAACTGTGTTGATAAATGAATAGCTTCCTCCATTCTTTTTCTGTTCATCTGACAGGATAATCTTCGCCGGATACTGTATAGTAACCTTTTCCCCTGACTTCAGCTCATCAATTAACCATCTCAAAACTATTCTGTTACTCTCAAATGTAACACCGGCTGTTCTATCTCCGAATTGGGCTGTAAATGTAGCATTTCCTTCTCGGACACTACCATTTTTATTCTCGTAAAAATCAATCCAACTAACAGTCGATTCTATTCCATTAACTTTTTTAATAAGATGTATGCTGTCGCCCAATATCATTCCTGTTGGCAATTCATCTGTCAGATATTGATCTTTTACATTGTTTGGATTACTTTCATCATTCTTAAGAGTAATCGTATAATTAAATTCCTGTTCATCTGAATAAACTTTACTTGTATCTTTATCAACCGTTTTATTTATTACTATCGGGTTCTTTACAGTAATATCTGTATTACCGCTGCCGCCTGACCCAGTTGTTACATTATTCTTCAGTACAGTATTTCCACCTGTTTTATCTGTATTTACTCTACACTTGTATGTAAAAGTAAGTTGCTCATGTGCACCAATTTTATCAACAGTCCACTGTAGATTCTGTCCATTCACATCAAAGTCAACTTTATGCCCGTCACTCAACGAAATATTTTTCTGGCTTTTTGTGATTTCCGTACTATTAAACTGCGCAGATATAAATTCCAGTCCATTCGGCAACACGTCCTTAAGCGTTTCATTAGCAACCGGAATATCTGTTGGATTTTCAACAGTGATCTTATAGATAACTTCAGCTCCATTATTCAATACACCATTGGCATTTGATTCCTTTTTTACAGTTGTATAGCCTTTATGATATTTAACCTTTACGTTCTCTGTATATTGATTTTTATACTGAGCCTGATTAGAAATATCACTGTTATTGCTCAAATCCTTCATGGCTGAATCATCAGCATCTTTTACTTTTACCGTAAAACTAACTTCTTTCGTTTCACCAGATGCGATATTACTTTCACTTGGAATCCATTCAAGAGTGTAAATACCATTATTTTTATTTTTAGTTACAGTAATATTCTTGCTCTTCAAATCTGCTATCTGTGCATCCGTTAATTCCAAATATTGCGGTAAAGTATCAGTAACCTTGTAATAATTACCTTTCGAGTCTTTTACTATAATTTCATTTGTACCTTCATTTTTCACTGACAAAGTATAAGTAATAGTATCTCCCGCTTTAACACCATTTTTAACACTAGTATTATCTGCTTTTTTACCTACAACAATCTTTTCCGGTTCCCTGGAAGGTATAATAAGTGCATCATCCTCTGTCTCTTTAACCGGATATTCTTTATATGGATGTGGCGCAATTTTAACATGATTCCGGATAATATCTTTTTGAATTTCTGAATTCTCCCGATTCTTGTAATCTTCCGGCACCTGCAGTTTACTTGCATTCAACTGCATCTTAAGGTTAAGATGCGCCTGTTCCTTAGTTGGAACATTACCATTCATATTCTGATTCGGAATCTTTAGAGTATAAGTAACTGTCTTTCCATTAATGTTCAGATTCTCGACAGTTCCTCCCTGCAAATTTGTAAATTCCAAGATTGTTTCTTCATCTGAAGTTACAACCTTTCCATCTTTTACTTTTACCCCCTTGGGGAATGATATATTATCAGGCAAGGTAAATATATCTGTCACTTTCACATAATCTGTCCAGATTTCACCATAATTTTCTCCATTAGAGTGATTTGCTTCAATAGTATATTCATAATTTCCTGTCAGATTTGATCCTGATACCTCTGTATACGCCTGCTTCTGATTATTTACTTTCTTTGAAACCGGATACCACTCATTCTTTGCAACCCATGTAAGAGTTTGAGAATCACCTAAATAATCTGTTCCTGATGTTCCCTCAGGAGCTTTCGTTCTGGTTTCATCTACAGATAACGTCATCTGTGTCTTAGCGGGCATTGTTCCATTTGTAGAACTCAACTCTACATCGAACTCAATTGTAGAACCAGCAGGCTGTTCATATTTAATATAATATTCTCCATTTTCCTCCACTAGTTCTAATTCCAGCGCATCCTTTCCACCATTATAGTTTACAGTCCGCTTTCCATTTTTAAATCCCTCTATATGCACTCCTTCTGGCAGCTTTCCAACTTTAACATAAACAGTTGCTTTAGAGTTAGGATTATTTGCCTGAGAATATGTTGATACAACTTTTGCAGAAAGTGGCTCGCCAGTGTTATCTTCTGGTTTTGATGCTGACAATTCAACTTTAATACGCTGATTAACCGCATCTCCATCTTCTCCGGTAGCTGCCATAGAACTCGTCTCATCATCCAGTGCTTCCGGTGCATCATCTTCGTCTTCTTCAGCTGCCTGTGCTGGTTCCGGTGTCTCCTCCGGCTCCGCCGTCGGAGTTTCTTCTATATTATTATTGTCCGGTTCCTGTGCGTCTGCATCGTCCGCTGCCGGTTCTGCGTCGCCATAGTCGAAGTTCGGGTTGCGTGGCATGGTTACGTAGCCGACGATGATCGCGTTGTCCAGGTTGTATGTATTCTGTTTTACTTCTTTATCAGAGTCGCCGATCACGGTAGTTACCTGGGCGTCATTGGCGTTGAGGACGATTCCGGCGTGGTCGGGGGTGCCGTCCTGGTTGCCGTCGAGGATGATCAGGTCGCCGGTGTTCGGGGTGTAGCCTTCTTTGGAGACCGGTGCCCATTCCCAGCAGTCTGATGGCTGTACCATTGCGGATGACGGGATGCCTGCATAGCTGAGACAGAAGTCTGTGAACTGTGCGGACCAGTTATCGCGGTACGGGTCGCCTGCCCATGCGCCGTAGCGGGTGTAGCCGTTCATTGTGGCGCCGTCTTCTGCTACATTATAATTGGAAGTGCTTTCTCTGTAGCCGATCTGTGTCTGGGCGATGGCTGCCAGATCGCTGCCCCAGTTTCCTGTCAGGGATACAGAGCTTACAGAATTCTGCCATGTATCTGCATCTTCTACATCTGCATTCGGGTCAGAGTAGCATGCCAGTGAATGTGCATGCTCTTCTTTACCACAGGCAAGTACCTGCTCGTAGCATTCTGCTGTGTGCTGATGTCCTTCGCTCTCCTCCTGGTCACAGGTGAGAATGTCCTCTGTCTGGTAGCATTCCTCTGTGTGCTGGTGTCCTTCATTCTCTTCCAGTCCGCAGATCAGATTGCCTTCCTCATCATAGCACTCTTCTGTATGAGTATGAGCACCTTCACCCTCTTCCAGTCCGCAGATCAGCGTCTGTTCCTGGGTATAACATTCATCCGTATGGGTGTGTGCTCCTTCGCCTTCTTCTTTCCCGCAGATCAGACGGTTCTCATAACATTCATCCGTATGAGTATGTTCTTCTATTCCACAGTGAGGAGTTCCCTCTGCAGTAAGTGCCGGAAGGATCAGCGCATATACAGTACAGAAAACTACTATACATGCCAGAATACTGACCGCTTTCTGCCAGCGTTTATGCTTCCGGTTCTGCAGCTTGAACTTCGCCGCCTGATGCAACAACGTATTTTTCATCTGACATCTCTCCTTTTCCCTTTTCCTGTTCCCCTTACTTCACAGGACCTGCTGAACTCAAAGGCCAAAGCCTGAATACAATCTTTCCTACGATCTGCTCCTCTGCCACGCAGCCTACTGATGTATTTCGGCTGTCAATGGAAGTGGATCTGTGATCTCCCATCACGAAGTATCTGCCATCCGGCACCTGATAGGGGAGTTTGATATTGCAGTCTCCCAGAGACTTCTCTACCAGATAGGGTTCGTCCAGGGGGTCGCCGTCCACTGTGACATTTCCCTTCTCATCGATATCTACCCAGCTTCCGGGACCTGCGATCATTCGCTTCACCAGAATCTTATTATTATAGTAGAAAGCGATCACATCTCCCTGGGTGAAATCTGCACCTTTCACAGATACCACGATCTGACCTTCCTGAATAGTGGGATACATGGAATTTCCATATATCTGCAGTACCGGAAGTAACAGTACGGCGATCAGAACTGCCGCGGCTGCTACTGCGATCAGTGTACCGATGGTATTGCGCAGCACCTGATAAAACCGGTGCCTGTATTTACTTCTGTTTAACTCTGCCTCCAGCTGTGAGACTGTGGGCAGGGAAGTAATTTCTTTTTTCTTATGCTTCCTCATGCTGAATGCTTTCATTCTCCCGCCTGTCTGCATGCTGTCTGATATTCTCCAGATACTGGTCTGCTGCCTGCTGTGCTGCCTCGAATACCTTATTGATCCGAAGTGCTGCTTCCGCGATAGATCCGGCTTCCTGTTCCATCAGTCTCCGGTCTTCCAGCTTCTGCTTCGTCTCCTCCAGCTCCTGCTGCAGGCGCTGCACTTCTTTGCTCTGTTCCAGGAGCATTTCCAGTAAATCTGTGCGGCTTAAACGCCGCAGCTCTTTTTCAGTCATTATGCTCTCCATCCAAGTTTATTTCTCACTGCATTTGTTTCTGTGCAGAAATGTTTCTTTTTGATGCTTATTTTTGATTTTATTAAGTCATATTTTTGACTTTTTCTGACTTTTAACATACAAAAAAAGCCACAATTATTCTTTGATAAAAAATAATTGCAGCCGAACTACCTTATAAATTAATCCTTCCCGGATTAATACTCCTCTTATGTATGTAAATACTTTTTTATCAAAGGCTCCAAGCTTTGCGTCCCTGGCTCACACCAGGTTTGCCAATTCCATATTCAGTTTCGTACGTTTCACCATGCTTCTCATATTATACCTCTTGGGACAAAAATTTGTCAACCGGTACCAGTCCGTTATATTGTACAATTTTACGTTCACTTTTTGCATATTTCGTACAATTTTCGGTTTTATCAGTAATATATATATAAAAGCGCCTGCCAATCTGTTACTATTGACGATTGACAGGCACTTTTTGGTTAGACCAATTCGGTTTTATGATAATTCCAATTTTCCGGTATACAGCTGATAGTAAGTTCCTCTCATCTTAATGAGGTCTTCATGATCGCCTCTCTCGATGATCTTACCATGATCCAGTACGATGATGGCATCGCTGTTTCTGATGGTTGAGAGTCGGTGAGCGATTACGAATACGGTACGGCCTTTCATCAGGTTATCCATACCTTTCTGTACGATACTTTCTGTACGGGTATCGATACTTGAAGTTGCTTCATCCAGGATCAGTACCGGCGGGTTGGCTACGGCTGCTCTGGCGATGGAGAGAAGCTGGCGCTGACCCTGGGAGAGTTCTTCGCCGTCTCCGCTTAACATGGTGTCGTAGCCCTTTGGAAGCATCTTGATGAACTGGTCAGCATGAGCCAGTCTTGCTGCCTCGTATACTTCCTCATCTGTGGCATTCAGTTTACCATAACGGATGTTTTCCTTGATAGTTCCTGTGAACAGGTGCGTATCCTGAAGTACGATTCCCAGAGAACGTCTCAGGTCATCTTTCTTAATCTTGGTGATATTGATTCCGTCGTAACGGATCTTACCTTCCTGAATATCGTAGAAGCGGTTGATCAGGTTTGTGATAGTTGTCTTTCCTGCGCCTGTAGAACCTACGAAAGCAAGTTTCTGTCCAGGTTTTGCGAAGAGGCTGATGTCTTTCAGAATGACTTTATCCGGATTGTATCCGAATGTAACGTCTTCGAAACGAACATCTCCGGTCAGTTCTGTGTAAGTTACAGAACCATCTGCGGAATGCGGATGTTTCCATGCCCACATACCTGTTCTTTCTTTACATTCTGTAATGTTGCCGTTGGCATCTTTTCTTGCATTCACAAGTTCTACATAACCTTCATCCTCTTCCGGTTTCTCATCAATGAGTTTGAAGATACGTTCTGCACCTGCAAGTGCCATAACGATGGCGTTGAACTGCTGTGCCACCTGCATAAATGGCTGAGTGAAACTCTTTGTGAACTGTAAATAGGAAGCCATAACACCAAGAGTGATGCCACCCACACCAGTTACAGAGAGAAGTCCGCCAAGTACTGCTGTCAGTACGAACTGCAGGTTACCGATGTTACCGATCACCGGTCCCATCATATTTCCGTATTTATTGGCATTTGCGGAGCTCTCGAAAAGTGCTTCGTTGAGTTTATCGAATTCTTCTTTTGATTTATCTTCGTGGTTGAAAACTTTTACCACACGCTGACCATTCATTCGTTCTTCCACGAAACCGGTCACATCTGCCAGAGATACCTGTTGACGGATGAAATATTTGCCACTGTTGGAACCAATCTTACTGGTAACCTTCAGCATAATAAAAATAATCACAACTGCCAGAATCGTAAGCAGCGGACTTAACAATAACATGGAAATAAAGGTAACCACGATCGTAAACAGTGCCATCAGTGCCTGTGGGATCGCCTGACTGATCATCTGACGCAGGGTATCTGTATCGTTAGTATAGAGGCTCATGACAGATCCGTTTGTATTCTGGTCGAAATAGCGGATCGGAAGAGTCTGCATATGCTCGAACATATCATCACGGACACTTTTAAGCACACCCTGACCGATATAAACCATCATTCGGGTATAAATAAATGTGGCAATCACACCAAGTGCAAAAATACAGCCAAGGACTGCAAGTGCCTTATAGAGTTCTGCAAAGTTCGGATCTGTCTGTCCGATCAGCGGGATGATAAAGTCATCCAGCAGAAATTTCAGGGACAGGGATACTGCAATACTTGCTGCGGAACTGATAAAGATGCAGATAAATACGATGATAAACTGTATCTTATGGGTTCCTGTCATATATTTCAGAAGTCTTTTGGCAGTTTGGATGGTGTTCTGGTCTAATTTTTTCTTCTTATTCATCGTCTCCGCCTCCTTTGACCTGTGATTCATATACTTCTCTGTAAATATCATTTGTCTTCAGCAGTTCTTCTGAAGTACCCACACCTGCGATCTTACCGTCATCCAGTACGATGATCTGATCTGCATCTTCAATAGAAGAAACTCGCTGTGCGATAATAATCTTTGTTGTGTTCGGGATCTCCTCGCGGAAAGCCTTACGTATCAGGGCATCTGTTCTTGTATCTACTGCACTGGTAGAGTCATCCAGGATCAGGATCTTCGGTTTCTTGAGAAGAGCCCTTGCAATACACAGACGCTGCTTCTGACCGCCGGATACGTTGTTACCGCCCTGAACGATCATTGTATCGTAGCCATCCGGGAACTCACTGACGAATCCATCTGCCTGGGCCAGCTTACAGACCCTCCGAACTTCTTCCTCACTGGCATGTTCATCACCCCAGCGAATATTGTCATAGATGCTTCCTGAGAACAGCACATTTTTTTGAAGTACCATGGAAACCTGGTCACGAAGTACTTCCAGATTGTAGTTGCGTACATCCACGCCTCCCACCTGGACATTACCCTTTGTGACATCATAGAGTCTGGGGATCAGCTGCACCAGGGTAGACTTTGCACTTCCGGTTCCGCCGATGATACCTACTGTCTGACCGGATTTAATATGAAGATTTACATCCTTCAGGGAAAGATTTCCTCCCTCTCCTGCATAGCTGAAATCTACATGATTAAAGTCAATGGAACCATCTGCCACATTCTTTACTGCATCAGCTTTATCCTGCATCTCAGGAACTTCATCCAGAACCTCTACAATACGGTCTGTGGATGCTTCTGCTATCATGATCATAACAAACACGAAAGTTACCATGTTCAGGGACATGAGAATCTGAAGTGCGTAGACAATGATACTTGTCAGCTCACCGGTTTCCATGCCACCGAGAACAATTCCTCTTCCGCCAATTGCAACAATGATAATGATTACAGTATACATGGCAAACATCATAACCGGTGAGTTCCATGCAACGATTTTCTCTGCTTTAGTAAACAGATCATAAACATATCTGGAAATTCCATGGAATTTCTCAATCTCATAGTCCTCTCTTACGAAAGCCTTAACTACACGTGAGGCATTTACATTCTCCTGAACGGAATTGTTCAGGTTGTCATATTCATCAAAGACCTTGATGAAATGCGGATGTGCCTTTTTCGCAATAAAGATCAGTGTACCGCCAAGGACAGGAACAACTATCAGGAAAAGCATTGCGATCGGTTTATTGATCGTCAGTGTCATAATCCATGACAGGATGATCATAAACGGTGCCCTGGCAAGAAGGCGGATACTCATCATGTATGCCTGCTGTACATTTGTGATATCAGTGGTCAGTCGTGTGACCAGACCTGATGTTGAAAAGTGGTCGATATTTTTAAAGGAAAAATCCTGCACCTTATAAAAAATATCGTGTCGTAAATTCTTCGCATATCCTGCTGCTGCAACTGCCGCCATATTTCCGGCCTGTACGCCGAAGAACAGGGAAATCATTGCCATTGCAACAAGGATGACTCCACGCTGGATGATATAGCTCATATCTCCGTTTGCAATACCTACGTCGATAATCTTCGCCATCTCCAGAGGAATCAGAACTTCCATCAGTACTTCCAGGATTACAAGGACCGGAGCCAGTACAGACTGCTTCTTGTATTCCCGGACTGAACGTAAAAGTTTCTTATTCATCTTTGTCGATGTCCTCCTTAATTATAAATTTTCTGTAACTGTTCAGCAGTCCGCTGACTGCAAATACTGAACAGTTACAATTTTTTACTGTCATTTTTAGAATCGCAACCTTGTTTTCGCTGCAGTTCTTCCAGATTCTTGTGCATCATCCACAGTACCTGTTTACACAGAGTTATGTCTTCTCTCGGAATTCCTTTTTCCAGCCAGTGCTCTGTCTTATCAATGTGCTCAAGGATCGCCGGAAGAATGTCTTTCGCCTTATCTGTAGGTACGATCCGTTTCAGACGTCCATCCTGCTTTGCACTTTCTCTGTAAATAAAACCTTTCTTCTCCATCAGCTGAAGCATACTTGTAGCAGTTGATTTCCGTACCTGAAATTCCTCCTCGATATCCTTCTGATAAAGGTCATGGTGCAAAGTTTCCAGAAGAATAAACTTCAGCACATGTTTCTGCAATGTAGTCAGTTCATCTGACTCCATCACAATCGACGGATTATTTCCATTCCGCATCATCTGATGGGAAAGAATCCCGACCAGTCTTCCCATATGCATATCCTCTACTTTAATTTTCAGCTCTTCATCCACACTTCACACCTCCTTTAAGCTGATAAAATCCCACCTCCAAAACTCTGCATACAGACAAAATCTATAGGTGGGAAATTTCATAACTTCTTAATTAGTTAGCATTCTAATAGTTCGTATCCTAACTTTCAACTATTATAGGGATGTATCTATGAATTGTCAACTTCTTTTTGAGAAAGATTTTTTTTGAAATATATTCACATAACATTTGATATTATATCGCTACAGAAATATAATACCAGTAATTACAAATATTACATCTATCTTCAGGGAGGATCTGTATGTCTATAATTTTATATCATGGTTCAGAAAACATTATCGAACATCCGATGTACGGAAAAGGCGCCCGAGAGCGTGTTTGAAAAAGGCTTTCTGCAAGATGTGCGTCACAATTTGTGGGAGATTTTGCACGGATGAGGGCGCCGTAGCGGGCTACGGCAACTGAATTCGGGTGAAATATCCCACAAAGTGGGGCGTGCAGATTGTAGGAATGATTTTTCAAACACGCTCGAGGACATGAAGACTATCTCAGATATTCTCAGCGAATATCAGGAGATCTGCTGTTACTGTTCACTCCGTTCACAGTAACGATCTGCTGGAAATCCAGCATCATATCTTATTTTAATAATTGCAACCCCAATAAGAATATGTTAAGATAGTTTCATTAAGTACAGCGATAAAATATAAAAGTCATCAATATTACCGGGTGCAGGATAACCCCGTAATAACAGCAATCAACAAAGGAAACAAGAGGAGGAACTATCATTATGTATATTACATGTCTTGACGTAGAAGGCGTATTAGTACCAGAAATCTGGATCGCATTTGCAGAAGCAAGTGGAATCCCGGAATTGAAGAAAACTACCCGCGATGAGCCGGATTATGATAAACTGATGAAATGGAGACTTGGAATTCTGAAAGAACACGGACTTGGTCTGAAAGAGATCCAGGATGTGATCGCGAAGATCGATCCCCTTCCAGGTGCGAAGGAATTCCTGGATGAGCTTCGTTCTTTCTCTCAGGTAATCCTGATCAGCGATACCTTCACACAGTTCGCAGCACCTCTCATGGAGAAACTTGGCAGACCTACTTTATTCTGCAATACACTGGAAGTTGCAGAGAACGGCGAGATCACAGGATTTAAGATGAGAGTGGAGCAATCCAAGTTAACTACTGTAAAAGCTCTCCAGTCCATCGGCTTCGACACCATCGCAAGCGGCGATTCATACAATGACCTTGGCATGATCCAGGCAAGCAAGGCAGGATTCCTGTTCCGCAGCACAGAGAAGATCAAAGCAGACTATCCGGAGATCCCGGCTTATGAAGAATATGATGAACTTCTGAACGCCATCAGAAACGCTATGAAATAAAAATCCATATACACTAAAACCCGGCAGCCCTTATCTTAATTCGATAAGACTGCCGGATTTTCATTTATTCCGAAAATTTTCTTTTGTATTCTTACTCAAACGCTCTCCTGATGCTGTCATAATGTAAAAATTTGCCCGCCTCGCCCAGCTCTCTGATCTCATCAGCTGTGGCGAATTTATATCCATCTGTTTCTTCTGTCTGAAGATGCACATCTTTCTCATCAATATCCATGACAAAGCGGTACACATCTACGAAATAATTATCTCCCTCACCTGGGTTCTCTCTCTGATAGGTAAAAAGATAACCTCCTTCTGCATTCCGCGCATCCAGGCCTGTTTCCTCTTTTACTTCCCTCAGTACAGCCTCATAGGATTCCTCGCCTGCCTGTGCTGCTCCACCGGATACTTCCCAGCAGCCCGGCGCCCATGCCTTGGTCATCACACGCTTGGTAATAAGAAAAGTTCCGTCCGGTCTGGCAATCACTCCAAGTACCGTCAGATGGTACTCGCCATCCTTCAGGCACCAGTCATTCCTCTTCATAGTCCGTCCTGTAGGCTTCTTATCTTTATCATATATGTCCCAAAATTCCATTTCTTTTCTCTCCTCGTATCAGTTTCTTCTTGTTTATTATCTTCATCCAGTCTCTCAATATCCATATTCTTCGGCAGAACACAGCTTAATACTACTGCTGCCACGAATACCAATGTTATAACCTTTTCCTTTCCGAACAGACCTGTACCATGTCAGCTGTTCTCTGTTGTATCTATATTATAAATTGTTTCTCCTGATTAGGCAACTTGATGTTTTTTATTACAGGTTTTTTTATTTTCCATGATCCTTGCATTGAAATTGAACCTCTTTTTCAGTATAATTGCTGTATAGAGGATCGTGATTACTGCATTGCTGCTGGTCAATAAGATCGCAGATTATATGGAAGATAACCACACTCATTTTTAAAGGAGGAATATTATTATGGCAACTTGGAAAAACCTGGACACCCTGAATTCCTACGGAAAACTTGCCGGTCTGAAAAATCATGTGAATATTGCTGATGCAATGTCCGGTGAGAAGGGCGCAGAACGTGTAAAGAATTACAACACACCTATGGCAGCCGGCTTAAATTATAATTATGCTGCCAAGGAAGTAGATGAAACTGTTTTATCTGCTCTGGCTGAACTTGCTGATGAGGCACAGTTGATCGATAAATTTCAGGAATTATACAATGGCGCAGTGATCAACACCGGAGAGAAACGTATGGTTCTTCACCACCTTGCACGTAAACAGCTTGGTAACCCGGTAGTAGCAGACGGTGTTGACAAACGTGAATTCTACGTTACACAGCAGAAGAAAGCTGCAGACTTCGCTAATAAAGTCCACGCAGGCGAGATCACCAATGAGAACGGCGAGAAATTTACAACCGTAGTACAGATCGGTATCGGTGGAAGTGACCTTGGTCCACGTGCTTTATACATTGCACTTGAGAACTGGGCAAAGGCCAACAACACATTCAAGATGGAAGCGAAATTCATCAGCAACGTTGACCCGGATGATGCAGCCGCTGTTCTGGCATCTGTCGACCTGGCCCATTCTCTTTTCATCGTTGTATCCAAATCCGGAACAACTCTGGAAACACTGACCAATGAAGCATTCGTTAAGAACGCACTTACCAAAGCAGGCCTGGATCCATCCAGACATATGCTTGCTGTAACCAGCGAGACTTCTCCTTTAGCTAAGAGTGAAGATTATCTTACAGCAATCTTCATGGATGACTATATCGGTGGACGTTACTCTTCTGTATCCGGAGTAGGCGGAGCAATCCTTTCCCTGGCATTCGGACCGGAAGTATTTGCCCAGCTTCTGGAGGGCGCTGCTGCTGAGGACGAGCTTGCAACCAACAGAGATCTGTTAAAGAACCCGGATATGCTGGACGCACTGATCGGTGTGTATGAGCGTAATGTACAGGGCTATCCTGCTACAGCAATTCTGCCGTACTCTCAGGCATTGAGCCGTTTCCCTGCACACTTACAGCAGTGTGATATGGAGTCCAACGGTAAATCTGTAAACCGTTTCGGTGAGCCTGTTGACTATGTGACAGGACCGGTGATCTTCGGTGAGCCAGGAACCAACGGACAGCATTCCTTCTATCAGTTATTGCATCAGGGAACTGATATCGTACCGCTTCAGTTCATCGGCTTCAGAAACAGCCAGCTTGGCGTGGATGTAGATATTGAAAACAGCACCAGCCAGCAGAAACTCTGCGCTAACGTAGCTGCCCAGATCGTTGCCTTTGCATGCGGAAAGAAAGATGAGAACCTGAACAAGAATTTCAAGGGTGGACGTCCTTCCAGCATCATTACAGGCGATGAGCTGACACCTGCTTCTCTGGGTGCATTACTTGCACACTTCGAGAACAAGATCATGTTCCAGGGCTTTGTATGGAACTTAAACAGCTTCGACCAGGAAGGCGTACAGCTTGGTAAAGTCCTTGCGAAACGTGTTCTTGCACACGAAACTGACGGAGCACTGAAAGTTTACAGTGACCTTCTGAACATCTGATAATCCTTATGTCCGGCAGGCAGCACTGCCGGCATAATGAATAACGTGAAACCAAAAATGGGAGATATGCAGTGAGTATGCATATCTCCCGTTTTAGTTTCATAATATTTACTGCTTTTTCCGAAGCATTTCTATGTACACATCTTTCGGCTGTGGACGAGCATAATAGAATCCCTGTATATTATCGCATTCCATCTTTCTCAGAAGTTTCACCTGTCCGAGAGTCTCCACACCCTCTGCGATCACGTCCATATCCAGGCCGTGGGCCAGATTAATCACCTGCCGTACTACTTTTTTACCTTTGTCCTGCTCAATATAATCGATCAGACTCTTATCAATCTTCAGAGTAGTAAACGGCAGCTCATTTAAAGTGATAAGAGACGAATATCCGGAACCAAAATCATCCATATGAAGCCGAAATCCTTCATTCACCAGCATATCTGTAAATTTCCTGATCTGTTCATTATACAGAGTTGCCGTTTCTGTCAGCTCAATGGGGACACAGGAAGGCGGAATGCCATATTCCTTCACGATCTCCACATAACGCTCTACGACTCCGCTGTGATGAATGCTTGCCCTGGACAGATTCACAGATACAGGCAGAAGTTCCTCACCCCGCTCCATGGTATCTCTCTGGAATCTGCATACTTCACGAAATACATATTCATCCAGTCTCACGATCAGGCCGTCCCTCTCATAGAGCGGGATAAAATCTCCCGGCATTACCATAGAACCATCTTTATTGATCCAGCGCACCAGTGACTCTGCACCTACGATCTTGTCTGTTTTTACATCATATTTCGCCTGGAAATAAACTACGAATTCCCTGTCACGGATCGCTTCTTCGAATCTGTTCTCCAGAACACGGTTCTGATTCTGCTTCTCATTCATCTCCCGGGTATAATAGGCTACATTACATTCATAATTATCCCGGATACTCTTCAGCGCCAGAAATCCTCTGTCACAGAGTACAGAGATTGGCTGAGATTTATCTATATTCTCATAGATTCCACATTTCACCCTTACATTGGGAACCGGCGCATCGGCAGCGATCTTTGCCAGAGATCCTTTCACATTCGCCGGTGACAGGTCAATATTTCCATAAGTCATGCACACGAACTGGTCACTTCCATATCTGGCGATCAGTCCCAACTTGTGATTTTTGTTAAAAGCCCTGCCCAGATAACAGAGCATCTGATCTCCTACTTTCTCTCCATAGCTGCTGTTGATCTGCTTGAAATCCCTGACATCCGCCACTATCAGATGGAAGTTCTCCTCCGGTTTCAAACGTATCAGTGTTTTCGCATGATAGAAAAATGCCTGTCTGGTGTACAGCCCGGTCAGCTCATCATGCTCCACAGCAGTCAGTGTCTGTGCAGATTCTTTCAGCTTGATCACACTGTTGATCCTGCCGATGACCACTCTGGAATTATAGGGCTTCGCAATGAAGTCCGATGCTCCCAGATCCAGGCACTGTATCTCCACATCCGGTTGATTGCTTCCGGTAGTCACGATCACAGGTACTGAGGCCAGCAGAGGATCACTCTGACTCCTCTTCAGGAATTCAAAGCCGTCACAAACCGGCATACAGATGTCCAGCAGTATTACAGACAGATCCCTATAATGCTCTGCAAGAAGCTTCAGTCCCTCTTCTCCATCCTCTGCCATAAGTACTTCGAAATTCTCAGACAGTACTGAGGAAAGGATTTCACGGTTCAGTTCATTATCCTCTACGATCAGCACTTTACGCTTGGACGCTGTGCCGCCTGGTTTCAGAAGTTCACTCAGCTCATTCCTGCGCACATCTATATCTTCATTGGCAAATGCAAATACAATGCTCTCGAAATCATCTGCATCTCCAATTCTGGCGCATTTCATATAATAAAACTGGATTTCGCCGTTTCTTCTTACGCGATAATGTACTGTAAACTGTGACACCCTGGTGAGATGTTCACAGACCGCATCCAGATTCGTCTCCATACTCATCTTGCGTCTGTCCTCAGGCACTACTTTGTTCTCTATGTAGGAAGTCATGGCTGATTCATAAGGTTTTTCTTTATACAATTCTTTTTCTACATCAACGTCCTGGTTTCTGTAGCGGTAGATCTCTATCTGCTGAGTTTTTCTGTTTACCAGATAAATATTCGTGTAATCATCACCCAGAATATTGATCAGTCCCAGAAGCTGTGTATTTTTTTCCCTGTCAGAATCTGTTCCCATCAATCTCCACCGCTCCTTTCTGATATTTATCTATAGTATAAAACACCCCCGCTTTTGTAACTGTCGGGGTGATATGTTTATATAATCATACAATTAATGATATAATTCTACTCCTTTTCTGTAAGTGTTTCAAGCCTTCTCTCGTCAAATCAACGTAAAAATCAGGCTAAAAGCATCCCATGCCCTCCAGTGCTATCACTACTTGTTTAATGCTTCGTTCAGTGCCTCTACAGAATTGGCTTCTTTGAGGACCGGAAGATACGCAGATTCACATCCGAATTCCAGATTCTGCTCTTTCTGTGTGAACCATTTCAGGAAAACACAGGAAGCATATCTTTGTTTTCTATTGTAAACTTTTTCTCGGATTTTTTCTATCTGAACACACCCGAAAATCATATTATCTGTATTCATATTGTTATCTGACAGATAATTGATGTTCTTTCGGGTGTGTTTTTATATTTTGGTTTACTGGTTCAGACATTTTTTACGTTCCAGTACACTGTATATTTCATCTGATTGTAAATAACATTTGTAAATGAAATATCATAACTGGTTCCCAACCCTGATACTGTGTTGTATACTACATCCTCTTCTTTCATAGAATTGTAGACAGGTTCATAATCTGCCAGTCCTGGCTTTTTCGCAATGGTATCCTCGGAATAACGGCTTACGATGATCTCCATAAAAGCATCACAGGCAGAAGCTGTATTTCCGCTGACTGTTACATTACTGATTCCCCTTGCATCCACTGCAAATGCCGGTTCCGATGCTGTGGCAGATTTGATATTGGTAAACGTATTATTTTTGATCGTTGAATTCTCCCAGTTCTGGGCTCTTATGGCAAATACTCTGCAGGAGCTGAATGTATTATTTTCTATGCGGATATTCCGATGGGGATGTCCCGGTGTATACATATGGGTTCCTACACCTGCTGCCAGATTTCTGAACACATTATCATGAATATAGATGGTATCGTCGGCCGTTTTGTCCATAGTACTTCCTCCCCAGGTAAATCCTCCTGTGGCAGCATCCGGCACATCCAGGTTGATGGCTTCCTTAACTCCCGTGGAAGTACATCCACTGAATGTACAGTTCTTTATTTCTACATTATAAGAGGCATCCATTTCTATGAAATGGGAAGTTTTCCCGGACATATTGGCGAAAGTGATCCCCTGGATCAGGATGTTCTTCGTGTGTCCCATCAGAATGGCGTCACTTCCACTGTATTCTTTGTCAAAAATTACTGTTCCCTTGCCAATGAATTTCACGTCGTGTACCCCATTATATCCGGAGTATTTTACTCCTGCACGGGCATCATTATTATCATACAGGACAAAAAGTCCTGCCTTTTTCAGGCTTTTTATGATTACGCCGTCTTCGAATACCAGGGTTACGTTGGATGGAACATACAGGTTATAGGCGAGATTGTAAACACCTTTCTTAAGATGCAGTTCTCCCCCTCCGATGGTTGAAAAATACTCCATATAAGAAAGAAGAACATAATGAGACCGTGTCTTCTCTGTGAAAGCAGCGGTTCTAATATATCTGTTCTGATATGGGTTGGATTTCGGAGTTACCGTAAATACTCTGGGAACCGGAGTGGGTGTGAGCGTAGGTGCCTTTTTCTTCGGTATGGTGATCTTTACGCTGGATGAATAGCTACTGTACACAGTCTTTCCGCCAACTGTTTTATACGCCCGGATACGGAAATAATACTTCTGGCCGTAACTTAGATTCTTGATCTTCAGGGAACTGATATTTCCTGTTTTCTTTACTTTTTTGTAAGATGCAAAGCCTTTTTTCTGATAGACCACATATCCTTTAGCTCCGGAAACTTTCTTCCAGGTAAGCTTTACTTCCCTGGCGGCAGTTTTCTGGACTTTAAGTCCGGAGGGCTTCTTCAGTGATGCCGCACTCACAGGATATGCTCCCAGACACAGGCTAAGCAGGAGCACCAGCAGTAATGGCAGGACTGACAGTTTCTTCTTTCTCATGAACATGATCTCCTCTGATTTTCATCTGTTTTATTTTTATATGTTTTATTTCCATGTTTTTTCGGTCGGATGCAGGCTTTTCCTTCGCTGCAGCGGTATCTTTGTATAACAGTATTATATAATTAATGAACTGTATATGTAACAGAAAACCCAATATCCGATGTTAATACAACGTTCCTACATACCCTTCCGTTTTCCGTTTCATATAACACTCATTCACCTGGTCAGATTCCATAAGTTCCAGCACGTATTCCATCCCTGTAGCCAGTTCACGTTTTTTCAGTTCTTCTAATGGAATCCAGTATACTTTTCCCTCTTCAGAACTTTTTAACTCGCCTGAAAATTTCTCTGCTTTATAGAGAAAAAGTACATTATGAATGCCATCCCTATGCCAATGATATACCCCTCGCAGCTTCGGGCTTTCTATTTTTAATCCGGTTTCTTCCCAGACTTCACGGATTATGGAATCATTGAATATTTCGTTCTTTTCTACATGACCACCAGGAAAGGTCGTTCCTGTGTAGCTGTCGTTTACTTTATCCAGTGCCAGGACATTTCCTGCATTGTCGCAAATCATGCACATATTCATAAAGCAAACCTGCTCTATACGACTGGCCTGCTTTTCATTTGTACTCATTTTTTCCATTCTCTACGTTATCCTCAATTTATTCTATATTCTGAATATAAGGCTTCCAATATTAAACGCCTGTTTCACTTCTCCAAGTATCAGCGCAGACAGAATCACTCTGCACAATGGATTGACAAATCCAAAGATTGCAACTTTCGAAACATCATTCCATTGTAAACTGCGTTCCACTCAGCACTACCGGAGATACTCTTCTGGAAAAAAGATTGATCACCACAACTCCGGCAAATCCCAGAACACATCCTGCGATTTTTCTGCCTGTCATCCGCTCATTTCGGAAGACCAGACAGGACAGCAGAATGGCAATAAAGTTTCCCAGTCCGGTGATGATGCTTCTACTGATACAACAATAACTGTTTTCCCGTTTACCATCTGCGGCTCAATATCAGGAATGATCTGTGGCACACAGGAATCAGAAACTGTATTGGCAAAAGCTACGATTGTCTTCATGTACTTTTCACTTTTATCAGGTAAGGATACCTTGTACTCAATATTTTCGATTCCCCGGAAAACATAGTATCTTCTACCATTCTTTTACTCCTAATCTATACTCGCACCACTGGTGCGAGTAATTCTATTTCCAGAATAAGAACTCTCTGGATGCTTAATAATTATTATACGGTCCATTCATCACTTTCCGCAAGTAAGAAAAAAGAAATAATCAATATATAAGGTTTGTCACAACATCCACAAACTTTAACTATTGTCCTTAAAATACAAATTATCTTTCTAGAAAATAACACAAAAAGGATGCACTACGGTAACTTCTCCATTACCTTGGCACATCCTTCGTATTATTATTTTTTGCGCTTCTTTTTTTACAAAAAAGGTAGAACACTCTCTTAATTTCGAGAGTATCCTACCCTGTTTCATTTTTATTTGGCAAGCTTATCGATCCATGCAAACAATTCTTCCAGATCATAATCTCCGCTATGCGGTAATCCCCACGGCAATGAAAAATCCACTTCATAACCTTTGTTCTTTAACATTGTTGCCAATATTACAGGAATCGCAATCGAAGTATCTCTGTCAAAAGCTCCATGACGGATTCTCCAGTTTTTTGTCGTATCACATTCTCCGATGAATTTTGTCGGATTCAAAAGTTTTATAATCTGTTCGTCCGCTTTTACTCCACCTACTTTGGAATGTTTTTCAGCAAATTCTGTAAAATGTCTTGCCATTACTTCATCATCACCAAATTCTTCGTTTTCCGGGCTTTCTAATGAAAGTGCATCAAAAGCCGGAGTTGGTTTCATTCGTGTGATTTTCTTTACATATGCATCTGTATCAATCTTTTTCACCTGATTTCCTTCAAATATAATGTATTCCTGTTCATCTATATCGCTTCCCGGAACAGCTAGATCTGACAATCTTACGCTGGTATCATGTGTTTCTTTTTCTTTTTTAGCAGATGCAGATACAAAGCTCATGACATAGTCTTTAAAATTTGTGATGATTTTTTCTACGTCTCCTGGTACTGTTTTTGCGTTATGTCTCATATAGCGGATTGCCGCTTTCATATCTACAATTAATGCCGGCGCACGTCCACTTCGTTTCTCCTGATTTTCTGTGTTTTCTTTTCCTGTTCCACCTACAAAAAATTCTTTGGAATGCATACCTGTATTGCGGCCTCTGATTCCTGCACACATTACAACATATCCATGTAATAAAGCTTCAAATGCAGAATTTGGTTTGTGATTAAATCGATCAATTCCCACTTCCATTGCCGGACCTTCCATATAGCCACCTACCGTATTCGGTGCAAAAATCGGCGCTGTATTTAATGAATATCCATTTATTGTTTTCCCACTATAATACTCTTCCGATACATAGATGTTCAATGTCTGAATTTTACTTGCAGGATTTGCACAATAAACAATATGTTCAAATGCCCTATATGTAATGCTCCGGTTTCCCAGCTCACATGTTTTTATTTCATATTTTTCTGGATCAAATGTTAAATCGTACATAAATATCCTCACTTTCTAGTCGTTGTTATATTGATCTGCATATTTCTCAACATCGAGTAATAATACAATTATAAGAATAATAATTCCAAGGATTGCTCCCATCCATATTCAAAATAGGTACTTTCCTTTTTGTTTCCATATTAAAACCTCCCTGAGTTTTTATTTATTTGATACATTTATTATATTGTTTGCTTTGTTGACAAATAATTCTGCTTCTTTTAAAATTAAGTCAGAATCCGACTTAAAAGTAATAGGGGCTTATTATGAATACAGAATATTTGAAAGAATTTGTCGTCCTTGCAGAAACAAAAAATTTTGGGAAAGCTTCTGACCGCCTGTATATGAACCAGTCAACCTTATCCAAACATATTAAAAGTCTGGAAAATGAGCTTGGGATCAATCTGTTTTTACGCACTACCAGAAGAGTGGAGCTTACTAATTATGGTCAGACATTTTTACCTTACTTTGCTTCCGGACTAGGAAATGGTATGATTAATATGATCAGTGCAGCTATCCGTCAGTTAGTTTTGCTAATTCCGTGCCTATGGTTTTTAATAAAAACTCTTGGTAGCACACACGGCTGGTATGCATTCTGGATTGCAGAGACAGTTGCCTGCATATACAGTTACTGCATATCACATAAATTACTAAAAAACATTTCACAATAACGATTGGAGGTTTATAAAATGAACGAAATATTTCACAGAACAAGTATTAGAAAATATCAGAACAAATCCGTTGAGGACGACAAAATCGAAAAAATTCTACAAGCAGCTATGGCGGCACCATCTGCTGGAAATCAACAGCCTTGGGAATTTTATGTAATCAAAGATAAAACTACGCTAGATAAATTATCAAAGACCAGCCCTTACGCATCCTGCTGTGCATCTGCACCTCTTGCTTTTGTTACATGTTACCGCATTAACTGCACAATACCTGAATATGCACAGATTGATATGAGTGCTTCTGTAGAAAATCTCTTACTGGAAGCAGACGCCCTCGGACTAGGTGCTGTCTGGCTTGGAATTGCTCCTCTGAAAGAACGAATGGAGGCTGTCCGTACAGTATTGAACGTGCCTGAAAATCTGGACGTTTTCGCTATTATTCCATGCGGCTATCCGGAAGCGGTTCATGCTCAGCAGGATCGTTTTGACAAGAAGCGGATACACTATGTTTTGTAATGACAAAGGCATGAACTCCTAATAGAATTCATGCCTCTTATTTTTACTGCTTTTCTTTCTTTTCATAATTTTTAAAGCCAACAATCTGAAGAATTAAACATACAGCCACAAGCATCAGCAAAAATATAAAACCATGTGTAGATCCTGCTGCCGTTTTTTGCTCATGGCTAAAAGAATTATTCTGCATCTGCGCTGCTACCACCAATGCCGCACAAACACTGGTTCCTACCGCCATAGGCATAATCATCAACCACCTTTCTGCTGCTATTATATCAGCAAACAGCGGTACATACATAACACCTATTTTATATGATTATCCATAGCCTATGACTATGGATTGGCTGGAGCATATTTCCGTAATTCTTCCAGATAGCTTTTTCCAAGTTCACTTAATTCCTGATTTTCATTCAACACATATCCAATATGCATTGTTTCATTTTCTGCAAGCGAAACGGAGATGATATTTTCTCCGTTCAAATATTTCGGGAAAATGCCACTTGAAATAGTATAGGCATTCAGTCCAAGCATGAAGTTGACAATAGCCCCTCTGTCATTGACCCGAATTTCCTTATCCACCGGGATGGAGCTGAATAGTTCCTCTGAAAAATAGACAGATTCATACTCTCCCTGTACAAAGTTTAGCCGCGGATAAGGTGCAAGGTCATGGACGGAAACTACTTTTTTCGATGCTAATGGGTGATCTTTTTGTAAAAAAACATGAGGCTTTGCTGAAAATAGCTCGGTAAACACCAGATGGTTTTCCTCTATCACTTTCCGCATGACGACTTCGTTTTCATGCGATACATAAAGGATGCCTAAATCACAGACACGATTTTTCACATCATCCAATATCTGATGTGTTCCGGTTTCATTATAATAAAAAGCGTATCGTTTCTGTCCAAAACGCTTAACTAACTCCACAAAAGCGTTTTCCGTAAAAGTATAGTGCTGAGAAGATACTCCAAATGTCACTTTTCCCGGAAGATTTGTAACATACCGATCCTCCAGCAGTTCCATCTGCTGTATCACCTGACGAGCATAACCGAGAAATTCAGCACCATCTTTTGTCAGAGTAATTCCGGTTCTGCTGCGAAGAAAAATGGTAATACCAGCCTCTTTTTCCGTTTCTTTGATGGAATTGGACAGACTTGGCTGTGATATAAAAAGCAGTTTTGCCGCTTCAGTAATAGAGCCAACTTCTGCTACCTTCAAAATATATTTTAATTGTTGAACCCTCATTTCTTTATCCTTTTTATTCTTACAAATCTTGATTTCACGATATCATTTCTAATACAGATTTTACCGTATTTTTTAGGTTCAGTCCATCTTTTAATCACAACCGATAGAAAAACTCTTCTATATCTGCTCCACTGCTGAAAATTGCATTACAGTATTCCGTAATCACTTCTTCCTGTTCTGGGGATAACGTTTCCAGTAATTCCTAGTATTTCTTTTCAATCTCACTTACTGGCTCTTTATCCTGATTTAACTTCCATTCCGAATACGCTTTTCCCATATGCTCTGTAATTGTCAGATTCACAAATTCCTGCACTTCCTCTGGTATGGTACTCGTAGATTCCTGTTTATCTTTCTTTTTATCATTTGATTTTTCAAGTGTCGTATCATCCATATAACGAATGATTTCTCGAATATTTGACTTCATTGACTGCAAATATCCATTGATCAACTCCGTGTCATTCCGTCAAGGGCATCTTTCTCTCCTCCTTACATTTCATATGTTTAACACGAATTGATACAAGTGTCAATCTCGTTTTGTTAATATCACCCATTTCCCTTTTTGGCTACTTCCCTGCCTCTTCAGATAATTCTTTTCCTTCAATTTGGTTATATATAATACTTCACACTAGCAAGATTCCAATCTAACGCATAATCGAAGTGGTAGAAAAGTTATCTCTTATATCGGTTGTAACTTTTTTATGAACTCTATTGACAAGAAAACTTGGTATGTGCATAATATAAAATATGCAAAGAAAACTTGGTATGGAGGTGTTTTTATGAAAAAAGACGAAATCTTAAATGCAAGCAGAAAAGAACATCGCAATAAGGACTTGGCTGAAATGGAAGTGGTATATCAAGCCGGAAGTCACGCAAGCAGAGTTGGTGCTTTAGTGTGTTGTTTGCTTTCGCTGTTATCTTCTGTGCTTGCTCATACTATGATTTACAGTCCGTGGGTTATATACTTCAGCATTATTGCAACACAATGGTTAGTTCGTTTTATCAAAATGAAGCGAAAGAGCGATTTGGTCTTGACTGTTCTGTTTTTTGTGCTTTCCATTTTGGCATTTGTTGGATTTGTTAGCCATCTTTTAGAGGTGAGAATATGAAAGAACAATTACAACTGAAAAATCACTTAAAGGAAGTTCGCACAGAAGCAAATCTTTCTCAAGCTCAGCTTGCAGAAATGGTAGGGGTATCAAGAAATACCATTAGTTCTATTGAAACAGGACAGTTTAATCCAACTGCAAAATTGGCTCTAATTCTTTGTATTGCATTGGACAAAAAATTTGAGGAACTATTCTATTTTTAGGAGGTCATTATGGAAAATATTATAATGTTGATTTTGGGAGTGTTCATATCTGTTGTGGGAATTGTAAATATCAAAGGCAATATCAGCACAATTCACTCTTATAACAGGCGAAAAGTAAAGGAAGAAGATATACCAAAGTATGGAAAAACAGTCGGCACAGGAACGCTGATCATAGGAATATCTCTTGTATTAGGTTTTATTGTTTCGTTTTGGAGTGAAATAATTATAGATTATATCATTCTTCCAGCAGTTATTGTCGGATTAGGCTTTATATTGTATGGACAGTTCAAATACAACAAAGGAATTTTTTGAGAATCAGGGAGGTATAAAGATGGAATTGAACACAATATCAGGTCTGGCGATAGCGGGAGTTATCTGCTCCGTTGTCTTCTCGATGGGGGTACCGATTGCTTTGTTCATTGCAGGAAGGGTGAAGCTTAAGGCAAGGATTTCCTCGTTCTTTATCGGAGCAGGAACCTATCTGCTGTTTGCCATGCTGTTGGAGCAGCTGCTGCATGTTCTTGTCATTCAGTTCTGCGGACTGAACGCACAGAGCAGGCCATGGCTTTACTATGTGTACGCGGCTTTGGCTGCAGCGGTTTTTGAAGAGACCGGAAGACTGATTGCCATGAAGTTCTGGATGAAGAAATGGCTGGATTTTCCAAATGCACTGATGTATGGAATCGGGCATGGCGGTGTGGAGGCCATTCTGATCGGAGGACTCTCCGGAATCAGCAATCTTGTGTCCATGCTGATGATCAACAGCGGAGCCATGCAGAATACGCTGGCGGCACTTCCTGCTGAGTCTGCAAACCAGACCGTGTCACAGCTGTCGGCCCTATGGACAACACCGGCACCACTCTTTTTTGTAAGCGGAATCGAAAGAATCAGTGCCATCATTCTGCATATCGGGTTGTCACTGCTGATCTACCGGGCGGTAAAGGCAGGCAAATGCAGGACAGCGGCTTTTACAGCGGTTCTTGCATATGGGATTCATTTTATCGTGGACTTCTTTGCCGTGGCAGGTCCGGCGCTTCTTCCCATCTATGTGATTGAAATTGGTGTCTTTGTGATGGCAGCCGGAACTCTTGTTATGGCGCTGAAGATGGGAAGGATGGAAGAACTGTGAATTCCAGTTTTCTGCTATCATAAAACAGAATATATCTGACAGAACGCACCGTAGAAATACGGTTTTTCAAACAAGAAGTTATCAGTGATTATCTTTTAGAAAACAGCCAACTACAGCGACGCCAAATCCAAGAACACCTAGGACATATCCCCAAAAATTATTTGTTGTCACAACAATTCCTAAATGTATTATTGCAATCCCCAATAACTCAATCTTAATTCCTTTCATCGCAAATACCTTCGTTACAAACTTGAATTTGGAGTGTGCTTTATAAATTTTTTCCGATTCCCTCAAGTTCGTTCATGGAATTCTTATTTTTTTCAAGTTCATCTCTGGCTGTTGCATAATATGATTTATTGAAAAGCATGTCCCATGAAAGATATTTTGCCATACAGTCAAACTGCTTATCAATCAGCTCATACTGGATACTGTCTACGGGAGAACCACCTACAACAATCGTGCCCACTTTTTTATTTTTTAACTGCAATCCACGGCAGTAGCACTTATCAATGACTAATTTCAATTGTGCTGACATTCCCCACCAATAAACTGGCGTAGCAAAAAGAATCATATCTGCGGCAGTAATTTTATCAATTGTAGGATTTGTATCATCCTTATCGACGCATCCCTTAGAGCATTGACAGACACCACATCCCTTGCATGGTGCAATGTTGAGTTTGTCGGGTTCAATGATTTCAATTTCATTCTTTTCTGACGCTCCTTTTATAAATGCATTGATTGCTGTCAGCGTGTTTCCTTTTCTGGCACTTCCATTAATGATTACAATTTTCATGCGTGTATCCTCCAACTTTTTCAATTCAAATAACTTTAGGTTGCCTGTCATAAAATATTCGAGAAGAACTCTTCTAGTAAACTATTGATCATCTCCGGTTTATCTGTATTAGAATTATGACCGGCCCCTTCAATCCACTTTAAAGGAATTTTCGTTTTTCGATGCCATTCTCTGTTATACCTTATGCATGAACCGGCATGATCCTTTGTACCACATATCAACAGGGAAGGACATTTGATTTCATAAGGCAGATCCTTTTCCATTGCCTCTGCCAGAATACGAAATCCATGCCCGGCAATTTGTGCATAACGATGCTGATCACCATCATAGACCAGCATCATTTCCTTCATCAGGTTTCTGCCATAATTAGAAGTTGCAACTCCCTTTGTTCCGGATTTCAAAAGCAACTTCCATGGGTAATGTGCATATACTGGTTCCATTCTTTTCAGAAGCCAGATCTCCACTGCTGTCACATAGTTTCTCTGGAGCGGTGCTGAATCAATGGAAATAAAACCTGCCAGCCGGTCAGGATACAATTGTGCATAAGCCTGGCCTACATATCCTCCCATTGATTGACCGATTATAATTGGTTTTATGATTTCTTCTTTTTCAAGAATCCCATTCAGCCATTTTGCCTTATCAAACAAGTCAAAATCAAACCGGAACGGCCAGGAAGAGGCATGAGCCGGTGCATCCCATACAATAATATTATATTTTCCATCGAAGTACGCAACCTGTTTATCAAACAGTCTATGGTCAGCAGTCAGCCCCGGAAGAAATACAAGCGTCGTTGTATCCAAACTCAGAATACTTGACCAATAGTGAATTGTTCCGCAAGAAGTTTGATATGTACTTTCCTTCAACAAATCCACCTCCGCAATTTTCATTTTTCTCAGTTACTCAACCTGAAAAACTTTAACTATTTTCATATTGTTTTTTTATATCAAATACATTCTGCTACATCTCATCCGGTTTTTGACCATCGTGGGCTTTCCATTGACACTCCGTCAATTTCATATCTGTAAATACCGCTTTAAACGATGAATCTTCCGGACTGCATGCATAAATTCCAAATTTGATTTTTCCTGCACCAGCCCACATATGACAAATCCTCATTTGCTTAAACCGTATGCCATCCTCAGAACATTCAATGCAATAATCATCTTCACGTCTACTGAGACGATACCACATAGATTTAATCTCTGCATCAATTTCCGTAGTTGCCCAATCTGAATATCCATTGTTTGTCACGACACTTCCCAGGTGCTGAAAATTGTCATTCTCATATTCTATAGAACCTTTCAACCAATTCTCACTGTCAAGATACATAACCACACCGCACTGATCAAAGCGATTATGGCTTTCCTTAAAATCTGTTTTCACCATAAATGAAAAAAACTTTTCCTCTGTTTCTATCTGCAAAACCGGAGCATTATCATTGCGGAAATGATAGTAAGTTCTTTGCCACAAATCAGTTCTAGTACATCGTTTCGTAAATAACTATACCAATCGCGTAGGATGCGGATTCGAGTGTGCTGGTATAAAAACGCAGGCGTAGCGGGCTACGCTGAGGCTTTTAGACCTGTGCAATCGGATTCGCAGACAAGTGAGTGGTATAGTTATTTCGAAAGCGATATACTAGGCTGTGTAGTAATCTCAATTTTGTCATCTGTCAGCGTGTAATCATCAGGTTCTCTCGTCCACTTAAAATCTTTTATATTCATTTCATTATCCCTCCAACTTCCGATTTCTATTTTCGTTTCCATAGCATAGTGTACTCTTTTTCACCAGTATCTTCATCCAAATCTTCACATTGAATAATGAACCCTTCTCTTTGGTAAAAAGAAATTGCTCTGGCATTCTTCTGGTATACATTTAATCGTAAGTTAACTTTTTTATCCTTAACATAATCTAATAAAAGCTTACCTATGCCACATGACTGCATTTCATCGGAGACAAAAATACCTTCGATATATTCAGCATTTAGTCCTACAAATCCTTGAATCATTTTATCATCTTCATACACATAGACTTCGGATTGTCACATCATTTCTTTCACTAATTCATAATTACTTTTCCAGTATTGATTGGAAATAAAATAATGTGCTTTCAGATTTGTCTTTAACCATATGTCAGCAACTCTATCGATATCTCCGTTCAGCAACTTTCTAATCATAACAAATATTCTCCACAACTACATCCTTTATGCTTTTCTCTTTTATCCATTCTATCACAAGCTCACCATTAATCATCAATTTTTTGATATTTTTTCTTTTTCCCTACTGCAAAACAGCATCTGAGTGTTTAGAAAATAACAAAAGCGTTCGTTGTCAGCTAATCCAGCTAACATTTTCGAACGCTTTGAAGCCCGTCGCCAAGAGGATTTAAACCTCCGACCCCTCGCTTAGGAGCTCGAGATACCACTGTAAATACATACAATGATTAGTCAACCTAAGTCAAGGAAATCCTTGGTTTTCCTAACTATTCTGTTACTCCCTGTCAAAATAAGAAAACCTGTTTTCATCTCTGTAAAGCACCTTTCGGTGCTCGGAGCACCCGGAGGATATAACCATTCCGTTCCATCGAGTTCACTCAGTTGGCCACCATTACGATTCAGCTTCGTAACAATGATCACTTGGTTTTCTTATTAGATTAACTATATTATAACGTGCTGTAGGTCGGATGTCGATGATTTTTTGACCATACTATTTTCTCCATATTATTTTTCAAACTCTGGTTTCCAGTTTGCAAACTGTACAAGCTGTTCATCCGTGCGGTGATAATATCTTTCATTTTTGTCCAGCTTTGCAATCTGTTCCATTTCTTCATCTGTTAATGCAAAATCAAAGATATCCATATTGTCCTTAATGTGTTCTGCATTTTTACTTCCAGGAATTACAACAAATCCCATCTGAGTATGCCAACGGAGAATAACCTGTGCAGGTGTTTTTCCATATTTTTTGCCAAGTCCTGCAAATACCAACTCATTCATTAATGCTGTATCTCCATGTCCCAGCGGATACCAGCTCATAAGCTTAATTCCATATTTGTCTAAAGTTACACGAAGTTCTTTCTGTGTGAAATATGGATGTGCTTCCACCTGAATAAACTGAGGTACAATTTCCCACTTTGTTTCCAACTCTTCCATATATTTTCCTTCAAAATTCGAGATACCAATGGATTTTGCTTTGCCCTCTCTATACGCTTTTTCGAGCATTCTGTATCCGGCAAGCCAGTTGCCTGCAGGCTGGTGTATATAAAGTAAATCCACATAATCAACACCAAGTCTTTCTAGAGTTTCTTCTACAGTATTCTCATTTTCATATTCGCTAGCCCATATTTTTGTTGATAGAAATATATTTTTTCTGTCAATTCCACTATCCTTGATTGCTCTTCCAACTGCACGCTCATTTACATAAGCATTTGCTGTATCAATTAGGGAATATCCCATTTTTAATGCCTCTAATGTACTTGTGTAGGCATCCTCTGGTGATAACATAAAAGTTCCTAGTCCAAGCATTGGACATTCCAAATTGTTATTCAACTTCATATTTTCCATCTTTTTAGTCCTCCTGAAATTTTTCTTTATCAAGCATTTTTATTACTTTTGCCGGATTTCCAACTGCTACTGCATAATCCGGTACATCCTTTGTCACTACAGATCCAGCTCCCACAATTGCGTGTCTTCCGATACATACTCCCGGAAGTATCGTAGCTCCAGCTCCTACCCAGGCATATTCTCTTATCAGAACAGGCTTACAAGTCAGAGTACACAAATCATATGGATCATGATTATTGGAAATAAGCTGTACATTTGCAGCAATCATAGCATTGTCTTCAATCGTTATTCCACCTCTTGCCATTGCAAGAAGATTAGAATTGATAAATACATTCCTGCCAATCTTTACGCTTCCAACACATGCTCCATTAAGCGGTGGTGATATCATACTCCCATCTCCTAGGTTATTTCCAAACAATTCCTTTAATAAATGATTATATTCATCAGTAAAAGGCATTGTATGATTAATCTGAAATAATATTTTTGTCTGACGTTGCCCTTCTGTACTTTCTTTTATTGACGCAGTTCTTACATCAACACGTATTTCCTTGCATTCCATTTTTCTAACCTCTATTTCTGTATCCATCTTTCAAGTACATCTTTCGCTTGATCTACGCTGCTTCCATGTATCGCAATGCCTTTCTCAATCACTGCACCTTTTGCACTTTTTTTAATATCACTCTCCGTATTTGACAATCCGCTTCCTTCATGCGTACAGAATGGATGAATTTTCTTTCCTGTAAAATCATAACTTTCCAGAAAAGTATATACAGCCATTGGCATGGTTCCCCAGTAATTCGGGTATCCAAGATAAATCTCGTCATATTGATCTATGTCCTGTGGCAGATTTAGTATCTCTGGTCGTTTTCCTGTCTGTTTATCCTCTTTTGCCTGTGCAATGCAGGTATTGTAGAATCTCCCGCCCTAAATAGCCTTTGATATTCAATCAGACTTTCTATGGGAAGTCCTGCATTTCTCATACATACTGCAAGCTCAACCCATCTAAGATCTTCTTCCTGGTAATCCCGAATTCCTCCGGATGTTCTTGTAACTTTAGGAATCACATTAACCCTCTCATAATAACGGAGGGTATCCTGTGAAATACCATATTTTTCTGACACTTCTTTTATTGTCATATTCTTCCTCCACAATTTAAAGAAGATTTTTCACACTCTGTATCCATTCATTAATTTGTTCCTGAGGTGTCTCCAGATTACTTCCACCTGTAGAATCAAACTGTATCTGCATATCGCAAACCACATTTGCGCCTTTGCAGGCTACTTTCATATCCTTTATTACATGCCCTGGCCAGCCACCATTTGTCATAAAAGGTACTACTGTCTTTCCGGTAAAATCCTGTTGGTGCAGAAATGTTTTTACAGCCGGAGCCATTGTGTACCACCATGTAGGTGTCCCAACTGCGATGACATCATAATCTGCAATATTGATATCCAGCGGTTTAATTTCAGGTTCGTATCCGCGCTGCACTTCATTCTGTCCCTGATTTACCACATCATCATAACTGCCAGAATATGGAACTACGGTATCTATTTTTAGAATATCGCTATCAGTCTCACTCTGCAGCATTTTTGCAATTCTTTCCGTGTTTCCATTTGACCATGAATAATATATAATCAGTAATTTCTTCATCTTTTTACCTCCTGTTTCGATTAGCATACTACTTGAAGTTAACTCCAAGTCAAGAGCTTTTGATTTTTTCTTCATAAACGCTGGTATGACGCAGACTGTGGAAGACCCAAGACTCGCTACTGGCGGTTGGTTAGACCTTACCAGACAGGCATTCCACCTGCTAGACTACTCGCCCTTATCTGGGCGCACAATCCCGATTTGACGGTAATTTCTGTTTCTCTACATCCTACAAGCCCAGATAAAACTAATATACACAGACTAAATAACAGTACTCTTTTCAAACTCATAATTTCTTTCCAAGTTCATATGCTTTTTTCATCACATCAGCATGGCTTGCAGCTATATTTGCAGCATCAATTCCACCATCTACGATATATCCGGGCTTCATATTACTCAAATATTCTTCACACGTCATAATTAACCAACTCCGTTTTCTTTAAAAAATTTCTGAATTTTGTCAAATGGGATCACATCCGGATTATCGTATAGATCTGTATGAACAGCTCCCGGAATTGTCAGCAATTCTTTATTGGATGTGTACTTGCTGTCCTTAATCATATTTTCATAAGCATCTTTTCCAAAATAATAGCTGTGTGCTTTTTCTCCATGAACGATAAGGACTGCACTTCTGATTTCATTACTGTACTTTAATATTGGCTGATTCATAAATGACATACATCCAATACTGTTCCAGCCATCATTTGAATTCAGGCTCCTTTTATGATAACATCTGCCTTTATAATACTCACTGTAATCTTTTACGAAGAAAGGTGCATCTTCCGGAACCGGAAGGGGAACGCAACCACCGCCTCTTGAATATTCGCCTTTACGGTATTCTTCTGTCCTGAGGGTATTCAGTGACTGTTTCTTTGCATAACGTGCTTCTTCACTGTCCTCAGAATCAAAGTATCCATTCGCATTTACTCTTGTCATATCATACATGGTAGAAGCAACGGTTGCTTTTATTCTTGTATCCAACGCAGCTGCGTTAAGAGCCATTCCACCCCAGCCGCAGATTCCAATGATTCCTATTTTATCCAGATCCACATCTTCCCGAACAGAAAGGAAATCAACAGCAGCCATAAAATCTTCTGTATTAATATCTGGAGAAGCCATAAATCTTGGATAGCCTCCACTTTCCCCCGTAAAAGAAGGGTCAAATGCAATTGTTAAATATCCTCTTTCAGCCATTGTCTGTGCATATAATCCGGAACACTGTTCTTTGACTGCCCCAAATGGTCCGCTTACGGCAATCGCAGGATATTTCCCAGATGCATTTTTCGGTTTATACAAATCTGCGGCAAGTGTGATTCCATAACGATTTACAAATGTCACTTTCTTATGGTCTACTTTTTCACTCTGTGGAAAAGTTTTATCCCATTCAGATACCAGCTTTAATTTTTCTGTTTTTAACATATTTAACATCCTCCATATGCAAAATTTCTTGTAATTACACTAACAATAGTATATGATATAAATATCTTACAACCTAAAGTTAACTTTAGGTCAAGCATAAATTTGAAAGAAGGTTTTTTATGTATACAATCGGTCAGGTCTCTGCAATGTTTAATCTTCCTGTTTCTACATTAAGGTATTATGACAAGGAAGGCTTTTTCCCTAATCTGGAACGTAAGGGAAATATCCGTTATTTCAGCGATAATGAATTAGAAGCACTTCGTATCATTGAATGTCTGAAGAAATCCGGTCTTGAGATAAAAGATATAAAGCAATTTTTTATCTGGGTATCTGAAGGCAGCTCCAGCTATGAAAAAAGGAAAGAATTATTTGAAACCAGAAAATCAGCTGTTGAAACTGAAATTCAGGAACTTCAAAAAACTCTCTCCCTCTTAAAATTCAAGTGCTGGTATTACGAAACAGCAATGAAAGATGGTAACGAAGATGCTATAAATGCCATGTTGCCTGACAAACTTCCAAAAAATATACAGAAACTATATGACAAAGGGCATGAATGATTTTTGCTTTCTCCATCAAACTGGAAGTTATAGTGCAATCTTTTTCCATTTTCTAATCTTGGTTCTAAAGGTTCCGAACGGAGCAACTGTATTAACATGTATGAATTTGTATACTTCCCATACAGCTGTTTTAGTTGCTTCGTCAGCCCATTTTCTCATATGTGGTTTAAATAATTCTTCATCACTCAGAGAATCAATCATTGCATAAATAGAGTTGATATTCTCATTCAATCTGTCTTTCAATTCTTGCAGTGACAGCTGAGCATATGTATCTGTGAACCATTGATATAATTCGCCAAGCTGATTCCACTTAAAATTATCCGAAGGAGTTTTGACAGGAATACCCTTTCTTTCGTCTGATTCCCATTTAATAACAAGAGTTGTCCAGCCAACCTGATAAGCAAGATTTTCTGCCGGAGTTCGATCGATCTCATCAATTCTCTTATCTTTTAAATGCTCCGGAATATCATTAAATTCTGAAATATACTTTGCAAAGCTTTTATTTATCTCGTTTTTAAGTTCGTCTTTATTCTCATATGTTCTCAATAGTCTATCTCCTCAGCTTCCGATTTTCCAGTTTCAAAAACTGGAACTTTCAAATTAGTCTTTGCAAACAACCTTTGAACCTTCACCATCAATTACAATTCCCTGACGGTTGTTAATTGGGGATAGATTCAAATCCGAAAATTCAGTCATTATTTTCTCGGTAACTTTCTTAAATGGTGCTGTAAGATAATGCGGAAGAACATAGAAATCAATCAAATCAAGCCCTGCATCATCTTCTTGTGAGTAGTCCTCCGGCTTTTCATCCATTTGTTCAATATATTGGATAGTTGGAGCGCATATAATCGCACCTGCCGATTCACCGATCATCAGTTTTCCCTTTTCCAATTCCTTCTTCAATAGCTCATCCGTTCCCGTTTTACGAAGCTGGTCCATAAGGAAGAAAGAATTTCCACCAGTAAAATATATCACATCCGCATCTTCAAAAACAGACTGTATCGTTAAATAAGCCTCCGTTGAAATATCAATTTCAGTTACGGCTGCTCCCAGTTTATTGAATAGCTTTCGAGCCGAGCCGACATAACCGGTATAGCCTTCACGCAGCGAAGCTGTGGGAATAAATGCGACTTTCTTGTTATCAATTTCTTCTTTTATCAAACTTCCTACACTTGAAAAGTGCGAACATAAAAACAGTTTCATCCATATCCTCCTTAATAAATTCCGATTTCACGATATCATTTCTAATACTAATTTTACCGTATTTTTCAGATTCAGTCCATCTTTTAATCCCAGTCGGTAGAAAAACTCTTCTGTTTCTGGCATGGGAATGGCGGAGATCATGAAGTCGTATCCGCTTTACACCAGACCGCTCAATTCCGGTAGGGCTTTTTAAGGCCCTAAATGCGTAGGTTGGTGCTTTGTTGCGATATGCTCCACGGTTACGGTGTATTGTTCATATTCTGTTTTCGGGAATCTTTATGAAATCTTCAAAATTGCCCGGTATGCTATCCGTAAAATCAAAGAAAGGACTTGATTATATGGATATGATTTTGAAAACGACTGACCTCTGCAAAAATTTCAAGGGGCAAATGGCGGTAAACAATGTGTCACTGAACATCCGGCGCAACTCGGTTTATGGTCTGCTGGGGCCGAATGGGGCTGGCAAATCCACGATCTTAAAAATGCTCACCGGCATTTTGCGCCCCACATCGGGAAGCATCGAGTTTGACGGCCACCCGTGGAAGCGGAATGATCTGGAGCATATCGGTGCTTTGATTGAGATGCCCCCGCTTTACGAAAATCTGACTGCATACGAAAATCTCAAAGTCAGAACTACATTGCTCGGCCTGGACGATGCACGAATTAACGAGGTATTGCAAATTGTCCAGCTCACGAATACCGGCAAGAAACGGGCCGGGCAGTTTTCTCTTGGTATGAAGCAGCGGCTTGGTATTGCTATTGCATTGCTGAACAGTCCCCAGCTTTTGATTCTGGATGAACCGACTAACGGCCTTGACCCTTTAGGGATTGAGGAACTTCGAGAGTTAATTCGCTCTTTTCCCTGCAAAGGGATTACAGTTATTTTGTCCAGCCATATTCTGTCAGAAGTCCAGCAGATTGCAGATCATGTGGGTATCATTGCTGGCGGCGTCCTTGGATATGAGGGAGAGCTTCGCGCCGGTGAAGATTTGGAACAACTCTTTATGGATGTTATTCGCAGAAATGGTAAGGAGGGATATTAAATGGAGATGGCATATATTCAGGCAGAGAACCTAAAGCATAAGAGAACTTTCACAAAAACGCTGATCGTTCTGGCCCCGTTTGTAACTGCGCTTATGAACTTTTTTGCCCCTCTTTGGTTCCAGCTCAATTCTTATAATTGGTGGTATATCCTGCTTTATCCTGGATTCCTTACGCTCACCTGTGCCTTGATTGAACAGCGGGATAATGGCAAACTAAAATATCGTGCCGTTGCTTCATTGCCTGTTTCGCAGAACAAAGTCTGGAAAGCAAAAATTGGAGTGGCCGGTATTTACTCCTGTGTGGGGAATTTCATTTTCTTGGCGCTAAATCTGTTGGGCGGTTTTGCAATATTAGTTATCAACGAAATTCCCCTGACAATCGGAATTTGGCAGGCTGCGGCCGGAACAGCTTGTATTGTCATTGCAAGCCTATGGGAAGTTCCGCTGTGCTTATGGTTATCAAAAAAAGTTGGTATCTTTGTCACGGTTATTCTTAATGCCGGACTTGGAAGCGTTTTAGGGATTTTCACGGCTACAACCTCTTTGTGGATGATCTGCCCGTATAGCTGGGTGCCGCATCTTATGATTTCCGTGTTAGGTATTTTGCCTAATGGTGAGCCGGTTGCAGATCAGAGTACGGCAATGGCATTTTGGATGATTATACTTGTATTGGTCATTTCGCTGGCCTGGTTTGCGGCGCTGTCATTTTTAACTGCAAGATGGTTTGAGAAAAAGGAGGTGGGGTAACTATGGTATCTGTGGTTCGCTGCTGGAAAGCAGAATATCAGAAGTGTAAACATAGCATTTTGCTCTATATGCACAGCATGATTCCGATTATATGTGCGGCGATTTTTGCGGGTTACTATCATATATCCAGATGGGAACTGGCAACCAAAATCAGTGCCTATCTGGAAGTGCTGGCCGTTGCGTTCCCGTTTCTGATCGGCATTATTGTGGGCCTGGTTGTTCAGATTGAAAATCAGGCCGGGCATTATCAGCTTTTGTTGGGAACAATCCCATCTCGCATGGCAACGTATATTGGTAAACTTGGTTTTCTGATGATCTGTGCTTTTGGCGCAACATTTTTAGCGTTAGGAACATTCGCTGCACTATATAGGGATGCTCCGGCAAGCCTTTACCTGAAAGCAGGGATTCTATTGTTGATTACCATGCTTCCCATTTACCTGATTCATTTGTTTGTGGGAATGAGCTTCGGAAAAGGTGCATCTATGGGATTGGGAATTGCAGGGAGTTTAATAGCTGCCCTTATGATAACAGGGCTTGGTGACGCTACATGGAAATATATTCCCTGGGCCTGGGGCGTTCGTGCTATGGATTACACTGTGCTTGCATGGGATAGCCCCCAACTGTATGCACAGGTAAAAACCGATTTTTTCAGCGGTATGATTATTTCTGTATGCTACACTGTTTGTCTGCTGATTGCCAGTTTGGTTTGGTTTCATGGTTGGGAGGGAGGTAAAAACAGTGAATAAAAAGTGCCTGTTTGCCGTGGTAATTGTGCTTGTAAGTCTTATATGCTTATCGGCCTGCGGTGCGCTCCGCGATACCGCCGATAAAAATAAGGCGTTAAATGAATCTCTGCCGTATTATGAGCTGAACGCCGCAAACTATGATGAAATTTCATATAACGGCCTGACATATACCATAACGGATGAATGTCTTGAAATGTCAGAACTGCAAGAAGAAATCGGGCAGGTATCGAAACGCTTCAAAAATGTGGCGGGGGAAGATTTCAGTTTCGGCTACGTTTACAGTATTGTGGATGTGGATATAAGCAATGCCGTAGCTGTAAATATCAACAATGAATATCGGAAAGCTGACATTAAAAATAATGATGAGTAACCTCGACAATGTGGTATAATGGGGCGGGAGGTGATTTTTTGACCCACTTACTTGTAGTTGACGATGAAGTTTCTATCTTGGAATTGATTAAGAACAGTTTGGGGAAAGATGGATATTTGATAACAGTCTGTCAAAATGCGGATGATGTAGACATCAAAAAGCTGCATTTCTATGACCTCATTCTTTTGGATGTGATGATGCCTGGCACAGACGGGTTTGAGTTTTGCAAACAGATCAGGAATATGGTAGACTGCCCGATTCTCTTTCTGACCGCAAAGACATTAGAGGAAGATATATTGTTTGGATTGGGCATCGGTGCGGATGATTATATTACGAAACCTTTTCGTATTCAGGAGCTTCGCGCCCGTGTCGCGGCACATTTACGCAGAGAAAAAAGGGAGCATCACAGCACACTTTCATTTGAGCCTGATATAAGATTTGACCTTTCCGCAAAGGTACTGTATGTTTCAGAACAGCCGGTTCCCCTTACCAAAAGCGAGTATTCAATCTGTGAATACCTTGCGAAAAACCGGGGACAGGTTTTTACAAAAGAACAAATCTATGAAGCCGTTTTCGGGTTTGATGGAATAGGCGATAACTCTACGATCTCAACGCATATAAAAAATATTCGTGCGAAATTGGAGCATTTCAAAATAAGTCCGATCAGCACCGTATGGGGGATAGGATATAAATGGGAGTGAAAAAGAAACCTACATTGAAAATATTGTTTCGCCAGTTTGCTATCTCCCTCATTGTCATGTTGGTAGCGGCAATTATTGTCCCTGTTGGTTTGGAGGGACTTGCTGTAAATGCTGGATTAGCTACAAGAGCAAATCTAAGTGAATTGCAGGTAAAAGAGATCATTCCAACGCTGACGATTGCCCCGGATATTACAAAGGTTGTGATTCCACAGGGATGCGGCTACTTAATTCTGGACAAGAACTTTAATGAGCTTTACAGCAATATGGACGATGATGAAAAAGAAATTGCCCTGCTGTACGCAAAGGGAGAATATATTGAATATGCTACGGGGAGGCAGTTTGCACTTGTTGTCCGGGAAAACGAATTTTGCGTTTTAAGGTATTATATTGGTTCTCAATTTACAGTGTCATGGCTACCGGAATATTTTCCATCTCCTGACACGCTTGCGTTTATCCTGATGGCTGTAAATTCGCTGCTGGTCATTATCATACTGACCGCCAGATTTGCTAAGAACCTGCGTACACAACTGACCCCGCTTTTTGAAGCAACTGCGGAGGTTTCAAAGCAAAACCTTGATTTTGAAGTAGGACACGCCAAAATCAAAGAGTTTGAAGATGTCCTTGCATCTTTTTCAGATATGAAAGATAATCTGAAAATTTCGTTAGAACGGCAATGGAAAACCGAACAGACACAGAAAGAGCAAATCGCCGCGCTTGCCCATGATTTGAAAACGCCTCTGACGGTTATTCAAGGAAATGCTGATTTACTCACAGAAACAAATCTTGATGATGAGCAACGATTATACGCTGGTTACGTCGTGGAAAGCTCCGGCCAGATGCAGTCATATATTCAAACCCTGATTGATATATCACGGGCGGCGGTTGGTTATCAGCTCCATATTGAAAGTATAGACTTGCCAGCGTTCATGCAGCACTTGTTCGGTTATATGGAATCACTATGCCGGACAAAAGAAATCCGGCTGCAAATGAATACTGTTTCACTCCCTCAAATGCTGAAATTTGATAGGGTGCTGATAGAACGTGCTATTATGAATGTTATCAGTAATGGGCTGGACTACTCCCCGCAAGGCGGAACGCTTTATGTGGATGTTCAGAGTAACAACGGTTTCGTGGAAATTTCAATCACAGACGAGGGAACGGGGTTTTCTAAAGAGGCATTATGCCACGCACAGGAACGGTTCTATATGGGCGATCAAAGCCGCAATTCAAAGTTACACTTTGGTATGGGTCTATATATTACAAATTCGATTATGGAACAACATAATGGTCAGCTTATTTTAGAAAATTCAAAAGAAACCGGCGGCGCAAAGGTTACTATGAAACTTCCTTGCTGATTTTCCGATAGTGTAATGGACGTCTTTTATGTCCGTCCATTTTTCAAATCTTTATGGAATCTTCAAAAATTCCTCTTATCATGTATCTAAAGAAAAAACATCTGCCCAGCGGCAGAAAAGAAAAAAAACGCTGCTGGGCAGACCCATTTTCACGCTTAATTTATATTCACTGGTGGCGGTTTTGAGAAATCAAGGCCGCTGCTTTCTTTCTGTCATTCCCAGCAGTTAAAGGCATGGCGGCCCACGGGAGGACGCCGCCATGCTGTTTTACTATCATTATAATCTAATCCACTTCTACCGCGTGACATGCTCCCGCCACTTAAATCTTACAGATTTTGAAGTGGGAGCTTCCTGCTCGATTGCCCTTCAGGGCAAAGCTAAAACAGGCTATCCCCGCGTGTCCCGCGGTTCTTTTTTTATCCGGTTACGGATCTTTTCTGTGCTATCATGCACATTTTTTATATATTCTTTTTCCTTCTTCCAGAATATTGACCGCCGCATTCACATCCCGGTCCATCTGGTTTCCGCATTCGCACAGGTATGTCCGTTCTGATAATGCCAGTTCTTTCTTCTTATGTCCGCATACACTGCATATCTTGCTGGATGCAAAATATCTGTCTACTTTTATCAGATATTTTCCACGTTCTTCCAACTTATATCCAAGCATGGAAAGGAACTGACCGTATCCGTTATCCTGTATCCCTTTTCCGAAATGCAGGCCTCCGGCTATTCCCTTCAGGTTCAGATCCTCCACACATACTGCATCATAGTCTTCTGCAAGGCTGTGGCTGAGCTTATGCTGGAAATCCTTCCTCTGATTCTTTATCTTTTCATGATATAAAGCAACCTTTTTCTTCTGTTTCTGATAGTTACGGCTGCCCTTTTCACATCTGGAGAGTTTTCTCTGTTCCCGGGCAAGTTTTTTCTCTGCATTCCGGTAAAACATGGGATATCCGGCCCTTTCACCGGTGGAAAATACACACATTCCATGCATGGCAAAATCAATCCCCAGAAATTTTTCCGCCTGTCTTTTCTCCGCTGTTTGGTTTTCACAGTCGAACAGCAGGCTGGCAAAATATTTTCCGGATGGTTCCTTGCTCACAGTCACTGATTTCAGCTTCCATTCCTCCGGGATCATACGGTGGAGTTTTATTTTTACCGGCTGCATCTTTGGCAGTTTCAGGAACCTGTCCTGCAGACAGATATTCCCATTTACCATATTTGTTGTATAAGATTTCCGCGAGTGCTTTTTTGATTTATAATGCGGAAAGCCCACTCCCGGTTCCTGGAAAAATTTCCGGAAAGCCCCTTCCAGATTTAACTGTACATTCGCCAGCGCAAGAGAATCCACCTCTTTCAGCCATGGATATTCTTTTTTATATCCGGCCGGCGTATTTTTCAGCATCTTTTTTTCTTCCTGATAATAACGGATCTTATCCGCAAGCATCCGGTTATAAAGAAAACGACTGCAGCCGATTGTCTTCTCTATCTGGGTTATCTGTTCTTTATTTGGATAGATTCTTATTTTTACTGCCCGGTTTATCTTTCTCACCCTGACTCTCTATATACTGATGGATTGTTTCAACAGGTGCTATATTTCAAAGATTTCTTTTGTTCTCTCTGACATCTTATCGTCCAGCATCTTTCTGCTATATTTCATAACCATGATCAAACAAAAACACTGAATGAGAATTATTATCTAAACTCATTATGTACACTCACTTATTGCTTATTTCGACCGTCCAAATTCCAAGAGCATATTGTTCTTTTTTCTATTATAATATATTTATTGTATCAGAACAAGTGTTTTTGCGATTTTTTATGAATTTGAGCAGACATGCCCGAATGTGCAATTCATCCCATCACCTATAGAGGTGAGGGAATTCTTGCTACGGTTGTTAAAAAAAGCCTTGCCCCGCCACGGGAATATTCCGGCTATGAGTATGAACTATACCATGTAAGAAAACAACAAAACGCTTCAAATCGTCGCCCGGTAGGTTTACGACCTGCCGGGCGATTTTTGTCGATTTTCACGGATTGTCATTTCCGGCAAAAAATCAGATGGAAAAGGAGGCGGTCAGCAGACCAGGGCCAGCATAGGCCCCTGACAACGGACAGGATCATCCTGCTCACTCCCCACGGAAAGGGGGTGAGAAGATGAAAGTTACCCCTGATGATTACGGGAGGCGCTGCCAGTTTGACCATTTTTGCAAGCTGGTACTGTACCATGAAGCCGTTGACTACTTCCGGGAAAGGAAGCGTCAGCGTGGCTGGGAAACATCCTTTGAAACGCTGCCGCTTTCGGAACTGGACACGCTATGCACGATAGATCAGTACCCCAGCGACAGTTTTATATTTCCGGCCTATGGCTGTGAGCTTCAGATCAGCGACGGGCTGGTGGCCGCTGCCTTTGCCAGCTTGCCCCAGCCGGGACAAAGCATCTTGATACTGCATTGTGTCCTGGAACTGACGGACGGCGAGATCGGCGCGGTGGTGGGAATGTCCCGCAGCGCCGTCCAGCGGCACAGGACTAAGACGCTGGAAACCATGAGAACAAGACTGACGGGAGGTATTGCAGAATGAAGCAGGCCAGATATAAGGAGCCTTTGTCCTCTACATAGCGAGCGGGTTGGCACCCGACCGAGAATCACATAATAGTTCTTGCTTGCCAGATCGGCATTCATTCTTTCCACCACCCGGTAAGCAAACGAAACTGATAATCCAAAGAGTTCTGCAATGTCTTCCACTGATAAATACATTTTTCTCTTACGCATGAAACCATTCCTTTCCCTCTTCCTGTGGAATCTCACAAGTATCTTCCACACCGTAAAAACGCTTCACAAAATACTTTGTCGGAACTTTTCCTCTAAGCGTCAGGTAGCCCTGTTCTTCCAGTTCCTTGTTCAGATTTCCGATGATCTCATAAGCCGATGTCTGTTTTACTTCCAGAAGTTCACATATATCGGCTGCCTTTAAAAATAATTTGTTCTGCATAATCAGTACCTCCTGTGTTTTGAATATTTATCTCTTCATATACTCTATACTGGCAGATACAAAATCGGACATCATTTTCCGAAATTTATCAAATTTTCTTGTTTTTTAATTCTCCATCAGTGTGATTACTGTGTCATGGAGTTTAAGCTCATCGAAAATAAAGAACCTTTCTGTGGTATCTGTTTTCTAAATGCAGGCAACAAAAAAACAGTCTGCCTTAACGAAAATCACTTCAATCAAAACAAACTGTTCTTCATATTTACTCTAATTTTATTTTATGAGAATAACTGATTTCACGAAATTTGCAGGTGAATCTGGAATATAAACAAGAGAAAAAAATAATTTTTAAACTCCATTTGCACTCCATTTGGTCTTTTCGACATCCCGCAAAACCTTTATTTATGGGCTTTTTCGCAATTTAGTCCGCTACTCAAACTCACAAATAAAATCTTGTCACTATACTTTTTAGTATTGGCATTATGGTTCTATTTGGTTTTATATGTGTTCAACTGTCCTAAATCCATAGGCTGTACTGAACGGTGTTATCAATTTGTTATCATAAAAGTGTTATCACTTATTCTTCAGGTAATGTTTCATCTTTAATAACTACTTTTTCCACTCTTTCCTGCCTCAATGATTCATTTATAAGTTTTTGAATAAAATCAATCATACTTTCCGAATTAATTACTACATCCAACATGTTTTCAAGTTCTTTCATAGAATCAATATAATATATGTCATTCCGCTTTCCACTGTATTCAATTGCTAACATCTCATTTAATACAATTGTTACAGGATAAGATATCGCCCCGTAATCAACAAACATTAATCTATATCTATAATGTTCCAACCCTTTTACAGTAAGAAAAACTTCATATCTATGATCCTCCTTACTCTGTTCTCCTAAATCTTCTTGTATATCGACTTTAATAGTCTCTGATTTTGTTTGAATAGAGCTCAAGGTTGCTGCCAATCCCGTCTGTTTAGTATAAGAACGTATTGGGCCACCATATTCTTCAATATTTCCTTTGACGTACCCTTGCGTAGCATCATTAATCTGAACTAATGATTTTTTTATAACGTCCTCTGGCGTATATTTATCAACCAAATCAAATGAGAATTTTGTCTTATCCATTTTTATCCCCTTTCACATTTTTGTTCATCCTCAATTTCACACATTATTGGAAAATGATCACTTATTTTTCGATTAGGATGCTTACTATCATCTACTAAGTCAGCATAGCTACATGCCGTAATTATCTTTAAACTATCTTTATTAAATATTGGCAATACATCTTGACTTATAATTACCTGATCTAACATATACCACATCGGTGAATGAAGTTTTGATTGATTCACATAAAATGTTCCCGGCGGATAATCAAAGTCTCCCATAAGATTCCACATTGGGTTGTAAAATTTTCGATATTCAATCTCATTTACTGTTCTTGTTGGTTTATCAGATATATTTAATGCCGGCAATCCATGAAATCCATTTGCATTTAAGCAGCCTCTTCCATAAGGCATTTCATTAATGTCTCCTATTACAATCGTTCGTTGTGTTTGAATGTTATCTTCAATTTTATGTATATCATACATTATTTTCTGAATAATAGCTAAACGTTCATCACTATGATCCCCATATAAATCCGTACATAAATGTATACAGCATAATATAAAACTATCGTTTATTATTTGAATCGAATAATATTTTTCCTGTATTCCTGATTTTATATTAACATAGCTACTCCAAACATCAATTCTATCGCAGCCTAATGTATTACATTTGATCAAACGCTGATTATTATCCTTGAACATTGCATTAAGTTCATCTATGTTTGCATCATACTCTGAAAGTGCAAGAATATCTATTTCATTATCCAAAACAAGACTCGCAATATATGGGTTAATATCTTTATTCTTATGTGTATTCCAAAATAAAATTCTCATTTTTCTTTCCAAATTTTAGCTATTCATTTTATTCAAAAATTCTTGTGATATCTTGATAACGATTAACTACACGATAAACCTCTACATATTCTTTACTGATCTTGTAGATAATCACATAATCTTCCCATATCACATATTTATAATCTGTCCGAAAGCTGACCCGTTTGGATAAATCTGACCCCATTCCCGGAAACATCTGAAGATTTTCAAATTTACCATAAATCTCTTTTATCGTCTTTGCAGCATATTCTTCATTATCCTCAGCAATGTAATCCCGAATATTCTTCAAATCCTTTGCAACAATCGGATTGATCCGCAGTTTTAACATCTTATTCCCCCACAAGAGCTTTCAATTCATCCAGATCCAGCCAGCCTTTTCCGTCTTTCACTGCTTCTTCGGCTTCCTGCAGCTTCATCAGAAGCTTTTTCTCTGCCCGGTCACGCTCATAATCTTCAATATCCATGACAACGAAACGTCCTCTGCCATTTTTGGTCAGATATACTGGTTCTCCTTTATGGCAGTTTTTCAGGACTTCATTATAATTTCTCAAATCAGATACTGGTAAAATATTTGCCATATTCTTTCAGCTCCTTCCTTTGATTTTAAATTGTTTCTGCTACTTCTATTATACACAAAAAGCTGTAAAATTCAACGTGGATTTTTACAGCTTTTATCTATTTCTATATATTTTCATCACAAGCTATTTCAAATATTGAGCAAAAATCGCCTCCAGTTCTTTATTTCCTTTCAAGAATTCATACTCTTCTTTGTTTTCAATTTCTGCAGCTAATGCACGAACAAAATTATTTCCGACGCCTGAAAAAGATTTTCCCTGTACTGTATCCGCATATCTGTAATATAAAGGTGATTCCACCATCTTCCATGGCTTCTGTGACTCCATCAACACTTCTTTTATCAACTGAATACATTTTTCTACATCCTTTCGATACCCGGCAATCAATAGATGTGGTACTACTTTACCATAATCCCACAGACCAAATAACGATATCATATGTTCTGTGATTTCGGCAATCTCCTCTGCTTTACAATGATTTCCGGTTTCTTCTTCCATTTCTATCAACTTATACAGATAGTTTTGTATATTCGTAACTGTCTGCATCAGTTTTCCCTCTAAAAAGAACGCTGCAATATCTGTCCCTTCCTGGTGTGCTAGTACATTCGTTTTCATAATTGTGGCATCTATCACAGTATCTGGAATTTTATCCAAAAAGATATTTGCTTCTTTATATTTTTCCATTTGTATATATTTCGCTGCAAGCATAAAAATACTGGAAATCCTTACCTTTTCATTCGGACTTTCAGCAGTTCGTTCCAGCCATTCAACAATCACATTATTGCATTCCAACTTTTTCTCATCATCGACATCGGATAAAGTTAACGCCGCATTTAAAACAGTAGCAATTGAATAAATCAACGAATCACAATGAGGATATTCCTTTATTTTATTTTTTCCCATCTCAAAAGCTTTTATAAAGCTATCCAATGAAACTTCCGAAAGCTCATTCACAAATTGTCCAATCTCTTTTTCTGTCAATTCTTCACGAAATGAAAATAATTCATTCATATCAATTTTTAATAATCGAGCAATTGCCGGAAGTAATGATATATCTGGATATGTGTTTCCTTTTTCCCATTTATTTACCGCAGGAGTAGAAACGTCCAAATAATCCGCCACCTGTTCTTGTGTTAATCCCGCAGTTTTCCGATAGTTTTTTATCTTCTCACCAATTTGCATTGTTCCTACCTCCTGTTTATATTCTCATTATAGTATTTCTAATATGTGTTTACAATTGAGCCTTCGTTTAATTATGGCTTCGATTTCTTAACTACCGGTTAAAATCTGCGAGAAAAATGCTCTATTTTATAATTCTACAAATCAAAATATCCTTAAATTTAATTAATTCAAGAATACGTGCATCAGTACTCCAATTAAGAAGCAAATCATCGCTGTAACACCCGCACTGATAATAACCTTTAATATATTTTGATAAGGACGTTTTCCCACTTCAACTGCCTTATGAAGTTCATCCAATTTTTTTCCCTCCGTAAATGCAACAATTTCCTTATAGGTTTGTATATCATTTTTCTTTTTTAGTTTTTCAACCTTTAACGCCCAGTACATTGTAATAATAAATAAAATCCCAAACGGAATATACGCATACCTTCCGATCCACATAAACAAAGGTACTGCCGATATAATCAACACGGCCAAATGAACTGTATAGATGGAACCATAATAATTAAACTTTTTAATTTCTTGCTCGCTAATAATTTCTTTCATTTTCTCTATATCTCCTTTAATTAATTGATCGAGAGATACATTAAACAATGAACTAAGAAGTAACAAGCTATGAATATCAGGATAACTCTTTTCGTTTTCCCAATTAGAAATTGTCTGTCTTGTTACATATACCTTTTCTGCCAATTCCTCCTGTGATAGATGAAGCTCTGTTCGGTATTTTTTTATCTGTATACTCAGCTCCATATAATTTCCTCCCTTCGCAAGTAATTTGTTCTCTTGATCTGAGCCAAGAATAATCATTTTTTCATTATCTGTCTATCAAAGATATTTTACTTAACGGAAAACACAATGTCAAAAGAGTTTTACACTACAACACTCATGCCTTTTCAGCAATTTTTATTATCATCTTTGTAAAGAGCAGCCTTTCGATCACCCTTTCTACTCACATATATACCCTCTCTTTCAACACAATTTCTTCTGCACAGGCTTTGATGCTATTCATTAAACCAACCCATTTCATCTGATCCTGCATTTTCATTTGTTCCGTCACACCCTGTTTTTCCGCCATCTGCTTCAGCATAATTTTCACCTGTTCTCTGGCTTCCTGATCAACTCGATTCAAGTGTGCCGTCAGCTCCCCCGTCATCAATAAATACTGATATCGTGCCGGTCTATGCACTTTCAGAAACTGTTTTCGCAACATTCCGTATTTACCATATGTCAGTTCTTCCTCATTCACTGCCAGATCCGGCAGGTAATAATCTCCATGCAATGTGTAGCTCAATCCATTACTTTCATCATAAATGTGCTTTTTCATCGTCTTATCTCTCCATTCCTCTATTTTTTGTTTTATTTTTCTTACGCTGTTGATTCTCCATTTCACTTTTACGGGCACCCCAAGCCAGTCTTTCGTGAATACTTCCTTTTGGCATTTGCTCCATTTGCCGTTTTTCTTCTAATGCTTTCTGCTCCTGTATATCCTGTTGTACTGCATTTTCTACAATATTTTCTCCAAGAACACGCACTACCCGATCATATCTGTCGGAAACACCCTGCAATTGTTGCTTTTCCTCAGATAACTGCTGTTTTTCTTCACATACTGTATCTAGCTGTCTCTGCACTCGGTTATATGCCTGCTTTGTTTCCTGATATTTGTGTTTCCATTTTTCTACTTCTTTGGTAAGTTCTTTGACCTGAGCTGCCATTGCAGCAATTTTATTTTTCATCTGGGTGAACAGTGGTTTTATCTTTTTATCCCGGTAAGTTGTTGCACGTTCTAATGTCCCAGCTTCCGGTAGAATTGCTTTCACTGTCCCATATTCCTTTATTTCCTTACTGACATTATCCATAACAGGCTGCAACCGTTCTCTGCGTTCTTCCAGGCTGTGCAGATCTTTCTCAGCTTTTTCCGCACGCTTTTCAGCCTCCTCTTTATCTTTAACTGCCTGCTCCTCATCATCTTTTAAAAGCTGGATATCAGCTCTTACTTCCGCAATCTGTGCAATCAGTCCTTCATTCTCAGCAGTGAGATATTCTTTTTCCTGTTCCAGTGTCTGTACTTCCTTTTTACGCTCTTTCTTCTTAAAATTATAAACATCAAGATGCTCCTCATGTGTCCCTTTCTGCTCCCATTCAATTCCATGCTGTCGTGCAACCTCTGCAAGCACTTCTTTTTCATGGTTGATCCACTGATTCAACTCTGTATCGTGTTTGTTCCCGCCTTGAAATCCCAGGCTTTTTAATGCCTGCTTCAGTGAAACCCTGGTATCCATTCCTTTCCCTTTCCAGCCAGTTACATAAGGAACAAAATCAATATGCAGATGCGGTGTAGCTTCATCCTGGTGCAGATAACAGCTAAATACATGAAGTGTTGGATTTCGTTGCTGAAAATTCTTTACATACTCATCCAGTACTTTTACCGCCAGGTCTCCTTCTGTCGTTCCCACAGACATATCTTCTCGATTTCCAATCTGGAAAATCACTTCGTGGAACAGCTTTTCCTGCTTTCCCTGACGAATTTTTTCATAGTAATTTGTAATCTGCCGATCCTTTCTTTTTCCCACATTGTACCGTTCCACAGAATCATCAAACAACTCTTTATATACTTCTTTCAGGTTTTCATTCTGGTAACAGATATTCAGATGTACTCTGTCCGGGTCTACATTTTCAGCTATAAAATCCCGTCTGTTATGGGCCAGCGATCCAGTTCCTATCATGCCGCTAATCGTTCTTCTCATCATTATGCTCCTCACCTCTCCTTCTAAAAAGAGTGCCAGATATGGCACATAATTTGTATTTCCGCCAATTATGGCGATTATAAGAAATCTTCGCCGGATACGGCGGTTTTGTTACTTTTGTCAAAAGTAACGCAAAAGCACTTTCGACAGCCGTACCGTCCATCAAAAGTACCCTTGCGCCCTACCGGAGGACGTCTGTTCTGCACCGACTGAAGCGGAGCGGAGACCATTATTCCTTCCGTTGGTCGGATTACTTCTGCGTTACTCACTTAACTAATCTATTACTGTATTCTTGCCCGGATATATTCTAGGTCATCACAATACGGTGTTCCTACAAGATACCATTGTCTTGCCTTCGGCTATATCCTTCCCACTACCGGGTGGATTCGGGACTTTAACCCGTTAGAAACGTGCGCCGCTAGGCGCACATGAAAAAAAGGCCTTACCAAATTGATTTCACTCAATTCAGTAAGACCTTTTTGTTGGTTTCACACATATTACCTGATAACCACAAGATTCCGGATAAATAATGCCAAAATCTCTTGTGTTATCATTTTGTTATCAAATAGAACTTTATCTACTCGGAAACGCCCTGTTTATAAGGCTTTCCAGAAATTTTTAATTATTCAAACTCTACTCCGTTCTCTGTAACATGGTGTAAAATTGGTTCGGTACAGACGTCAGATTTACTACTATTTTTAATTTTTTTCTATTCTGCATCTCGTTTCAGAACTTTTTAGAACCAATCCAGAACCACGGTACTGTTATAGAACCAAAGTATTTTTAGTCTTTCAATCTGCTTAACAGCATCTGATAATGCCGCTGTCCGATATGCCGTCCGGCACGTTGCAGACCATCTACACATTCTCTGACCTCATCCGAAGTCAGTTCGTGTTCCTCATAAGCAGCCATAAGAATCCCTATCGTCCCCATGATTCTAAGCCCCATCTGTGCTGATACGTTTCTTCCCTTTGCTTCATCCATCAATAGCAGATCTGCTTTTAATTCATCTGTCAGAACAATCGCTTCACTCTCGCCCTGATCAAGACCTGTTGCTCTTTTTAATATACTGGCGGATTCTGGATTGTTTACAGGCTTCACTACGATAAATTTCGTCTGTTTAATCTGATTCGCTTCAAGCTGAAAACGTTCATCGGCTGTCAGCTCATCAAATACTGCCTGCGGAATCAGAACATCTCCAAACAGCTTTTCCAGCAAATCTATACGATTGATTTTAAGAAGTGATATCAGCGGTGTTGTATCAGAGACAACAATCATACCGCAGCCTCCTTCTTTTTGAGTTCTCTGAAAGTATTCAGTTCATCATCCAGATCATCCATCGTCATATCAAAATAGGAATATCCCAGCTTATCATACAAATCAATCAACTCTGATTTTCTGATTCCCAGAATTTCAGCCGCACGACCATGAGATATCGTCTGATTCAGTATATATGGATACAGCAACAGTGCATTTCGGGTAAGCTCTGTTTCTGGATTCATAGTTACCAGATATTTTGACATTCCTACCGGAACTTTAATAGTTACAGATTCTGTTGTTACCATAATATCACATCCTTTCTGTTAGAAATCCATGTTCGTCTTCTTTCCTATATTATATCCATTATTTGAATTTTCTACAACTGATTTTTTATCTGCTCCACTGTGCCATTTTTACTAGCAATATCTTCCCTGAGAATCTCACAATACTCCTGAATCTCCTGCTGTTCTTTCCAGTGTCTATTATCGGAATCCGGCTTCTTATCAAATAAATAAGCAGCTCCGTTCAGAATATCCACCATTGTGATCATAAACGCCAGATAATCTTCTTTCAACTCCTTGTAACTTTCCCCAGACATGGAGAAATCACCGGACAGAATCTGCTCGGTGATCTCTTTCATAACAATCTGTGTTTCTCGTAATTCTTCTACAAGGTACTGTATCCGTTGCTTTGTTCCCACCACAACAATATTGGAATAGATACAGCTTCTTGCAATAAAATCTTTCTTATACAACCCACTGGCTTTTACTCGTTCTTCAATCATCGCTCTTTCCCATTGCGTAGGACGAAACGCTATTGTTGGATTGCTGTGTTGCCCTGGCATATTTTTCGGCTCCTTCCATTAATTTTCATCCGCTTCCGCTAACTTCTCCAACTGATCTGCCAGCTTTCGTGACTGATCTGGATACAAATGAGAGTATGTAGACAACGTTGTCTGAATCTTTTCATGTCCCAGTCTGTCCGCTACCAGATTAGGCTGTGCCCCAAGTTTGGAAATCAGTAAGCTGGCATGAGAGTGTCTCAGATCATGTAATCGGATTCTTTTTACCCCTGATAACTCAACACCTCTCTGTATTTCATGTTCCCAGTATGCTTTTGTCGTGTTCTGGAACAGTCTGTCCTTTGCCATGAGTCCGTACAGCCTACCTGTGTACTCCTTTAGCTCTGTTACCATAAAATCCGGTAATGTGATGGTTCTCTTTCCTTTTTTTGTCTTCGGATCAGTAATCACATCTCTGTTCCCGATTCTCTGATAGGACTTAGTTATCCTGAGCGTTTTTTCTTCTTCGTTAAAATCTTCTAATGTAAGAGCCAGCAGTTCACCAATTCGGCATCCTGTCCAGTATAAAATCATAAAACCACAATGAGAAGTTGGCTTATCTTCCATACAGGAAATAAACTGCTCAAATTCATCCTGTGTCCAGAAATTCATCTCATCTGCTTTACTTTTTCCAATGGTTCCTGCCTGACGGCATGGATTTCTCGGAAGATCATAATACTTTACAGCATAGTTAAAAATGCAGGAGAGCTGATTGTTCACAGTACGCAAATATGTCTGAGAATACCCTTTCTTCAGTAACGTGTTCTGCCACTCTCGGATATCTGCTGCTGATATCTCTGAGATGTTCCGATTTCCAAAGTAGGGTAAAATTTTTAACTCTACAATGTAATCTTTGCTTCTCATGGTGTTCTCACGCAGACGTTCCTTCATGTCATTTCTGTATATCTCCCAGAAAGCCTTGAAATCCATGTTCAGATTATGAGCCTGTTGCATTGTAAACTGATTCACCCATGCTACTGCTTCTCTCTTTGTCTTAAAGTTACGTTTGTGTTTCTTCACGCTTTTCCCTGTCCAATCCTTGTAGTAGAACTGAACATCCCATAAGCCTTTCTCGTTCTGTTTTACTGTCAATTATATTGCTCCTTTCTTTCCCAGAGACCTTTACAGTCTCTGGGATGCTTGCTGACTACGCTTCTTTCTCTGATAGTCCATAGCAACGTTCCTCCAGATATTTCTTTGGAATCTTTCCTGCAATTGTAATGAAACCTTTCTGCTTGAGTTCTTCGTTCAGCTTTCTTATAAGCGTGTAACTCTTGCTTTTGCTGATTTGTAAAACCTGTTCTACTTCATCTACACCGTAATACATGCTCTGCATATCAATCTCTCCTTCTCTGATTCTGTTTGATCTTACTTATAAATTGGCTACTTGATTTAATTTCATCTTGTCGATAACAACATATCTATATTTTCCGATTTTCTTGGCATATCGGTGGGTTTTTCCTTCATCACAAGGCATCGCGATTTCTTTGTCACATAAGTCTTTTGCGAGCCTTGCTGCTGTAACTTCAACCCTTTTTATGCCATTTTCTGCTTCATATTCGTTCTTCATTGTCAGAATGTCTCCTTGTCTTATATACCATTTTTCAGCATCTTCTAAAATATAATGTCTTGCATCGTCAATCTGTGCATTTCTAGGTACAACTGGAAATTTGTTTTCTGTTATTTTTGTGATAATTGCCTGACAAAGTGTTACGATTGGAGATTTCTCAATAAGGACTCTGTCATTGTAGTGTATTGCTTCCTGTATATAGGTATTAAACCTTATCATCAGCTGTTCTGCCTGATCAAAATCCAGCTGATTTGTTTCGATTGCATACTTTTTAAACACTAACTCTGCTACTACCATTAATTGTGCATAGTATTCACCATACCTCGGATTGGAAAATAACCCCTTACACTGACTTCGTAGTTCTTTCCCTCGCGTTTTTAGAAACGGAATTATATCTCGATATCGTTGTGATAAGTAGTTAATATAGCCAACCAGGAATGTTGTCAGAGCAGTTTTCTGCTCTTGTAATTCTGTCAGACGGTCTACATCTACCTCATCTCTTTTCAATGGAACAAACAAGCATCTGGCTAACGAGGATTCACATCCTGTTGTGTACTCACCAGTGATGACAGCTCCACCTTCAGCTTCATATTGTTCTCCATCAAATTTTTCATTCTGGAAATCATAATTCCGCTTTACACCAGTGCCATCGCCAAATGCTCTTACTACAAGTTCAAGATTACTCTGCATAATATTGCGCTCACGGAGTTCCTCTGTTGGGGCAAGATCATCAACCAACATTACTGCATCCTTATATTCTTTATATCCGGTTTCAAGTCCTGCTGCTCTTGCTTTTAAATTGTATTTTGGACTTTCAGTTCTCTCAAGCTGAGTCAGTATGAGAGACATACTGGTTTTATAGCTTCCTCGTGGTCCGTTTACAAAAAGTACAAATTTTGGAAGTATATCTGCCATTTTTAAAAGACTGTAAGAAAAACTCATTACCGTATAGAGGCAGATTACCGGAGCAGTCCAGTTACCCGGTGTCAGTTCAGTCATTTTAAGGAACAAATGTATGTTTCCTTCCTGACCGCTCTCAATGTTTCTGAAGCATTGTCCGTATTCCGATACAATTTGATTCTCACTTACCGGAATGGTTCCACATGGAGTAAGATAGATCAACTTGTCATTAACCTTTATCCACCCTGGTTTCTTTTCTTTTTCGAGAATATTCTTGTGACCATATCGAGCAACAATGTTGTTCAAATATTTATAAATTGCATGTGAAGCTACGTTTTTTTCTCCTTTAGTCGCAAAACCGGGAATTGTTTCCTGAAGCCAATTAATACTGGTAAATTTTCCACTTGAAACAATTCTCTCAAGCATTAGTCCACCTGTATAAACTTCACACTTGTACTCAATACGTGTCTTAACACTAATTGTCTGGATGATACGAACAACGCAATTCATAAGTTCCTTTCCTTTATAGAACAACTTACCATCCTGCGTAGTCTGAAATTCCTCATCATTGTACTGAAACTCGGCGGGCAAGCTACCTACATGCACAATATTAACGTATGGATTCATGCCATAAACAGATTTTATTGTTCTATCAACAAATCTCGATTGTAAATTTGTAAGTCCTGCTTGTTGTACCGGATTTGTTGTTTCTGTTGTTTTACTGCTTCGGATTTGTTCTGCAAGATACTGATATACTTTGGCATCTGGCATTGCATTACCAACCGTTGTTACCATCTCTCTTGCATTTGTACAGTCAGTGGTTTGTTCCATTAAGCCATTTCCCACTTCTGCATCCGAAATAGCTTTGTCAGTTACTATGGAACATATTTCTTTGGACTTGTTATCCGCTATGGTGCACATGTCTGTGATATTACACATTATTTTTTTCGGGTTCATCTTAATCTCCTCCCATTTTCCCATATTCCCCCAATTTTATTGGGGCTATGAATATTGTTTCCTTGTGGTTGATTGATTCTTGATGTCATCCTATCATACATATCCAATAATTATCAAAATACAAACTCCTCAAAATTCCGCACTCGTTCAAATAATAATGCCAGCTTCAATATCCGAAGCTGGCATAGCGTCATTTCTCTATCATATATGCTTTTCCTATAATTTTTAATATTTCACTTAGAACAGCATGAATCATCTCATACATAAGTTCATCATTGGGGAGATCTAATATTTTATTCAATATTCTACGGCATTCTTGATTTATACGATTATAATATTTATACTCTAAAAGAATATTATATTCACGAAATCTACCTCTTAAAATTTTTTTATCTAGAAAAATACCTTGCCTTTTTTCTACTTGTTCTCCTAGCATACATTTTTTTACAATCGTATAAGATGTCAGATTATTTCTGCTTTTATCTAGCAATTTTGCTTTATTCATAAAAATCTCTCGATATACGATGCGAAGTAGAACTACATCTTCTTTATCTCCTATAGCTTCCCCTTTTAAATTTGCCCAGTCTATATATCTCTTTGCTTTTTCTAAACGCTTATAATCACCCCCTGAGACCATATCATTTTCTTTTAAGTCCATTATTAATTGTTTTTTATTTGAATACAGTTTTGCTAATCCATAATGGAATGGCTTTGGATTTTCAAAGAAAGTTTTATGTGAATCAATGTCCTTTTCAAGCATTTGCTCAATCTGAGTAGCTTCTTCTGCATACGCTTTATATTGCTGCTTCAAAACATATGCTTGATCCGCTAATGATTCCCTTTTTCCCTCTTGATTTATCTTTACACTTTGATAATTTTTTTTCCCCCAGCGTTCAATCTCCATATCCATTTCATTATTAAGTATGCCTTCAGCCATTATTATAGCTTTCAATCGTTCCTCTTGTTCATTGTTATAAAATGTAATGATTATAGAATATAGTACTTCCTCTATTATAAGTTCCGCTATCTTCATATACTCTGTAATTCTCTCATAATTTAACTGTTCCAACCCAAAATACATTGGCAGCTGTTTCTCTACCAATAAATTTTGCAGAATTAAGTCCGAACACTCCTGTAATTTTCTTAATGTACAAGAATAATCCAGTCCCTTATTGCTCTTAATTATTCTTTGAATTGTTCCAATCATTTCTTGAGGAGCAAAAAATGATTCTATTTTTTCATATTGTTCTTGATATATTTTTATTTTTGAATTCAACTCGTCTGAATCTTTACAATAATCCTCCGCAGATTCATGCTCTGCAATAAGACTCGTAAAATCATAATGCATTCCTTCAAAGTTTTGCTGCGATAATAAATTTCTATGTGTGAATTTTTTAATTATCCAATCTGCAATATAATTTGACAGTATATCATCCGATACTTTTCCTTGAAACCAAGATAATTCAGAATTTGAACTTTGTATATACTTAAATATTCGTTCTATTTCTGTTCGTATCTGTCCATTTTTTTCTTGTGACTCTCTGCATTTCCATTCTTTACCCGCATATGTATCTCGATAATCACAAACTAATTTTAGAATTTTCTCTCGTATTTTATCCCAATCGTTCTCTATCATGTGCTTCATCTCCCACATTTTTCTAATTTTCTTAAGTATAACACGCATTTTTGTTATGGGAATATGGGAAAATGGTATTTTTCGCTAGCTTTTCTCTCTTTACAAGTACTACACTATCTACACAGAAGAAAAGAGTTGCCGTTCTCGGCAACTCCCACAATTTTGTTATGCACTCTCATTATTCATTCGGATAATAATCTCCAAAATAATTGTCCTCAGCATCCACATGTATATGATGATCTGATGGGTAATAACTCATCTTGATTCCTTTTCCATAATAATAAATATATTCTCCATCATCTCCCATTTCTGCTGGTTTCAGGTTCATTTCCCATTCTGCAACATTTCCGTCTGAGCCAGTACACTGCACAAACATTACTGCATCATTCATAACATTGATTTCAATGCCACCTATGTCTCTGGTTCTATAGAAACTGTTATAGGTAATAAACCATACATCTGAATCTGATTCAATGGAAGTATCCTCATCCTCTACTAAATCCATATTCTCCTGCCCTGATTCCTCGCCACTTTCCGTATATGAATCTTCTGACTCCTCATTTGTTTTCTTTCCCTCATTATTCTGGCATACAAATTTTCCACCACAGTCTTGACCGGATTCATCATAAATATTTTCATAAAATTGGATTTCCGGCAAATAAGAAACTTCCCCATATGTCAGTTGATCCTCTTCATACTGCGGATAATAATGAAACCTATTTCCGTTCTCGCAAGTATAAATAACACTGAATATGTCAGTTCCCGGTTCATATTCTGTTGCTTTAAATGAAGTATATTTTTTGCCATTCAAAGAAATCTGAACCGTTCCACCATTCTGATACTCCAAATCCAAATATGCAGATTCAAAATAGCTGAACTGTTTATTAGTCTTGCTCCAATATGGATTGAAGGCATAAATATCTGTCCCATCATTTACTATGTCAATTTTTTTCGAAATTGAAGTATAATCATAATCTATATCTTGATGATTTTTTAATACCTGTTCTTTCTTTTTTGAGATATCATAATCATCTTCCGTTAAATCGGCAACTTTCAGACCTGCTTTATAACTTTCAAATGCCATTCTTCTTCTGGTTATAAAATAAGCGCACCTTGCATCATATGCATCCTCCCCGACAAGTGCTATTGCGCCTTTTTCAATTATGGTTTCAAGAGGAACTTTTGTTGCCATAGCCGTAATTTCATATTCCGAATCTTTAAACTCAAGCCAATATACGTCAAGAGATTCTTTATTGTTTTTGTCTATCTCTATTGCTAAATCGCCATCTTTATATACCCCGGCTATATCTTCTGGTTTTAACAGGGATGAATCAATTACTTTATCTGCATTATATTCATCTGATATTTTCCGGCACTCAAATTTCTTATTTTCAGGATTTGTCAACGTAAGATTTTTCTTATTCATTTCATATGTATATTTTGTTTCTTTATCATCCAGCAAGCATATACTATTTTCTGCCAGATCTATATATGCATATTCCTCTAACCAGCCCTGATCTGGAAACACTACTGAGCAAGTTCCATCTGTAGTTCCTCTAATACCTTTTGGCAGTAGCAAATTAACATCCAAAATGTCTGTATCATTTATATCAATAGCAAAAATCTTACCATCATCTGTAACATATGTTCCTTGAATAGAATCTTCCGTGACTGTTTCATCTAATTCTTTTGCTAACTCTTTTGCTCTCGCATTTTGTGAATGTGTACCATTATTTGGATTTGCTATTCCAAAAGCCGCAACAGCTAAAATAACAACTCCTGTCCCGATTAAAAATTTCTTTCTATCAACTTTCATTTGCCATCCTCCGACTTGATATTATGGTTCATCAACCTTGACAATAATCTCAACAACCTTAACAACCACCCAAATCAATGCACAAACCATTAAAAATGTACATATACCGCTTAACCAGTTATGTATCCCATATACTGCAAAAGTGATCCTTAATCCCATTAAAGCTACCAAACTCTCAAGAGATTCACTATCTTCACTATTCCAATGCCCCTTTGCTGCTGGTAATTGGTTGATAATTTCTATAATATAAGGTGATACCAACCCCGCCAGGCAGAATATCATGTAACATATCGCAATTATTCCAAACCATCTCGGTAAGCCTAATATTCTAAATATAATACTCAACACCGCTGCTGCTATAACCCCTGCTATTTTTTCTTTTCGTTCATCTCTGCTGTGTGGCACTTCTTCCTTTGTTTGTGTTCCAGAATTTTGTTGCTCCGTTGCATTGTTCTTATGCTTTTCCCATTCACAATCATAAGCTGCCCTTTTATTTTTGTCGGAAAGCACCTCGTATGCTTCATTGATATCTTCGATATTTTTTTCTCCCGGAACAACTGTTCCTCCATTATCTGGATGCATTCTTTTAACTAATGCTTTGTATGCCGCTTTAATTACTTCTTCTGAAGCATCCGATGTCACTTCCAGTATTTCGTAATAATCCTTCATTATTGTTTTTCTCCTGTCAACAAATCTTTTTTAGAACTCTGTTCAAATTTACTACTTTCCCAAAAGCATTTTTATAACAGCGATCGGAATCAATATCCATCCCAGAATAGTCCCCATTACCAGACGTCTCATAAAAATGGTCATTCCTGTACCAATCAAAATTTTATTGGCATAAATCGTTCTTCCGGTTGCCCAATATCCAAACGCCATATAAACAAAGAATAATATTGTCATTTTACTCTCTCTTTCCCCTTATTCCTTTCGATTTATAGTATGAACCTATTTTATCACTTTTCATTTCATTTTCAAACCTATTAGGTTTGTATTTCTTTATTTTCTATACCTTTTAATGCGTTAATAATCTTATTAAGTCGGGATAAGCTATACGCAGGAGGTCTAGTCATATGAATAATGATTTTTTAATCCCCATAGGAAAACGTATTGCAGAAATTCGACGTTCCAACCACGTTACTCAGGAAGCTCTGGCAAATGAACTCGGTGTCAGTCCAAAGCACATTTCCCATGTAGAATGCGGAACATCCTCTTTGTCTTTGAAGAATTTTTCCATGTTCTGTGATCTGTTTCATTGCAGTTTGGATTACCTTATTTTCGGTAACAACAAAAATGATGTTCTTTCCAAACTTCCACCAGAGATCACACAAATTCTTTCTACTGGAACTGATGCTGATATTGACCGTTTAAACCGATATTTGCAGGTATATATCGAACTTTTGAATGCAAACGATTAAAATTTTATTCTAATTCAGCTTCCAGCAGCTCCAGATTTAAAGACATTCTTTTATCCAGAGCTGCTGTTTACTTTGACTTTCTATATCCCTATTACAGCAAATCCACCTCTTTCCTATATTCTTCTATATACATCCACGGAAACAGTTCCTTTACCGCTCTTCGTGCTGTCTCCTTATCTGTTCCAATAACTGCTTCGATGTCGTCATGATGAATCCCATCAAAGTCATCACATGATATGATTGTATTTTCTCCGCAGAACACGTCATACAAACGGGAAATGTAGATATCTGCTCCACTCTCCGGTTCCGCCACACTGGTAATAATCCCTTCGGAATACCCATAGATTGGATACTTGAATTTAACAATATCTCCAAATTTATATCGTTCATGCATGTAATCATAATCCGAAAGCTCGCACCGACATTCCAAACTTTTTTCCCATGTCATATCTCCATAAATTTCAAATCTTCTAATACCACTCGGATATTCCATGCAATAGGAAACCGCCGATGCACAGCTTTCAAAATATTCTTTATGCGACAGAAATACCTTTTGAACTGAAGTACGTGAGTACCATGGAATGCACTTGTTGCTGTCTATATACTGAGCTTCTGCATATAACTTTAATTTTCCATTCTTGATATCGTCTTCCAATGCTTTTTTGCTGGAATAAACCTTTGCATTTATCAGATTTTCAATCACATCATCAAAACCGTTTTGAAAATCTTCCTTAATGCTGTCGAGATCAGTATCCATACTACTAACAGACTCCCTTTGTCTTGGTGTATCGCATATGGAAATTGTAAGTTCCAGTTCCTTATCTCTATTTTCAACTACAATAAAATTTTTGTACCATATCATCATATTCTTTAATTCCTCCATCATTTTTTCAAATCTCGCATATCTCTATAAACCTTTACCTCTGCTCTATCTGCAATTCATTTTTGTATTTGTAAAAAGTCTTTTTAGATATTCCAGCCTGTTTCATTGTTTCTATGTCATTGAGCGAACCACCGAAGTCCTGATTATGCTTCATGATGATTCGTTTGGCTGCTTTTGATTTTTTAGTTTCATAAGTACGTCCCGGAAGCTGTCCAATCTGCTTTCCATTTAATCTGGCAGTTTCTATCCCCTCTTTAGTACGCTGGCGAAGATCTGATACTTCTTTCTCAGCCTGTTCAAAAGCAAGTCTGATCTGTGATTTCGCCAGTTCCAGAAGATATCGGTTGATTCCTTCCAGAATCAGATCAACTGTATCTCCAGTCATGTTCAACTGATTTCCCATTGCCTTTTTGTAGGTATCCGTATTGATATGTGGCTCTTTTAAGAAAATGAGATTGATTCCCTTACGGAACAATTCTTCATATAATTGGAATCCTTCTTCTGCGTTACGGGACATTCTGCTGACAGAATCGAAAACAATCGTATCTCCAGTTCGGACTATTTTCAGAAGCTTTTCCAGTTCCTTTCTGCCCTGAAATTTTGTTCCCGTATAGATTTCTTTGATGATAATTGCATCCGGGAACACTGCTAGTATATTTCTTACCTGCCGTTCTATATTCTGCTTTCGGGTAGAGATACGGCAATATCCATATAGTTTCAAATTTCAACTCACCTCCAACGGTAGTAAATCTGACGGTCGTTAGATTTACACTTGCTTTTTATGCCATGGCAGATATAAAATGCCATAATTTTACTACTAATCATCTACACGTCAGATTTACCCCACAAAAAATAAAATCTGTTGAACAGCCAGGCATCTGCCTGACTGTTCCACATTAATAATTGTTATGCTGCAATTTTTAATTCCTGTGTATCCCTGTTGTAAGTGTACACATGATCCGATAAGTAATCTTCCGGAAGAACTACAGATGTATTGACATTCTTTACCATTTCTGCGCACGCTTCACAATCTCCGGTATACTGGTTTTCTGGTAATACGATCAGCTCATGCAGAGAGCTTGGAAGGATAATCAAGTTTCCAAGGCTCTGGCTGATCTTCGACAGTTCCTTTTTTAACAAAAGAACAGAAGCCCCGTAATAACGGCTAGCATTTGTCAGTACATACATCGGAAATGACGGCTCATCCTCTTTCTGCAGCCATATTGGGAGAATCTCTTTCATATTCTTAAAGAAGACCTGATCGGATATTTCCATATTTTCTATTCCGGTTCTGTACAGTTCTTCTTCTGAAATCCCCCACATATCCAGATATTTATTCTTAACGTCCATGGTCTCTAATTCGTCTCCGCTTTCATTGAACTTTATGTAATACACAACTGCAAAGTCCAGATAGAAGCGGTGTGGCATATCTTCCAGCAATTCCATATTCTGTTCCGCATTGATAAGCTTTACACATATATTAGATTTCATCTGATTCCAGTTCATCAGGTCCGTAATCTTGATATTAGGGACATAGTTCATATGCTCCATAATTACATCGTAAACAGTATCAGAAACTTCTTTCAGTGAAATCTTGGAATGGAGAAACATATTGTAATATCCGTCAAGATACACGATTGGCTGTGCCTGATTCTCTGTACCGGAAATTGTAATCCCCACAAAAGATGTACCATTATTCTTATGAACCGTAGTAGTCCATACACTAAAATTTCCATCTGCTTTTTCTCTTACTGCAGATAATACCTGTTCTGCAAATTCATTTAACTGCATCATAATTTATCCCAACCTTTCTTTAAGCTGCTTTGCTCTTGGTTTTCTTCAAACTGTTAATTGCCTTCTGACATGTCTCTTCGGACATCTCCTGAATACTCTGCACTTTATATCTCTTTAATACCGTATCCAGTGCCACGCCTGTCCGTTCCAATTCCCTGTTGATAGACTGCTCATAATCCACAGCCTTTTTTGCACCTGAAAACGCTGTTATTGATTGCATTTTACCTGCTTCTGTTGGAAACAGACTGTACACAACCTGACCGTTCTGATTTGAGATCACAAGACCTGAGATTTCTCTATTCTGGTTATAATGAATCTCTTTTACCTTGAATTTATCATAGGTAATACATCTGTCATTTTTCTTCTGAATATTTACTTTAGTTGCCGGAATCCAGATGAACGGTGCAGAATATAGCTCCCTGCCTATTCCTACGCTGACACAGGCTCTTTTAAAGGAATCGCTTGCCTGTCCCTTTTCCTTTTCAGTATAGCTTTCTGTGCCTACATCCATTTTGGATATCCACTGATGCTTGTTTTCATCCCAGATACGAACGGTACAGTAAAGATTGTCCCCGATCAGCTCATGCTGACGTTCCCAGTTCATTGCTCCAAATGTCTCATCCAGAATCTTCATATCTGCCCTGGCATCCTTATAGAGCAAGAGAGACAAGCCCTTTTCACTGATAGTACCAACCCGGCACTCGATTTCATCACTGTTTAATAAACGAATCTGATTCATGCTACATTCCTTTCTTTGAGTTCTTCCGTATTAGAAATCAGCTTTTTCATTTCATCCGCTACATGATGTTCCATTTCAGCGTAATGACTGTCTGATCTCTTCATCCACAGTTCATACAGATACTTCAGAATATCACGATGGTTCATTAATCTTTCCAGCTCGTTTACTGACAATTTCATTGCAAATTCTTTTAAAATTTCGTAAATGTTTATCATACAGTCAATCTCATAACAACGAGCATATATAGAACCACTGTTTTCTTCCAGTACAGAAGCCTTATAAGACTGATACTCACCGTATATCCGATTCAGAAAATACTCCCTCATCTGCATCCCTCCTAAGCTACTGATAATCGTCGATACTGGCTCTGGGTAAGATAATCATTGTAAATATCCGGCTTTTCTGTCTTTAAGCGTTTTGTATCAACAGAACTCTTGCTAATCTGTTTCCAAGAAATCTTACGATTCCCGACAATCCCTGTTTCTGCTTCTTTCAGATAATTTTTCAACTGATTCCCGGCTGCATTCTTAGCGGTCTCTACATCTTTTAACTGTTTAGACAATCTTTCATATTCCTCGCAGATAGGAATGACTTCTTCAGGAAGAGTAATAGTCTCTCCATTGGAATGACCGAATTTGCTGTTAAAATAATTGGTTGTAGCTTCAGAGCCATCTGGAACAGGTTCGATACCGCCCAGTACATTTTCTTCCCAGAAGTGCTTTTCCATAAGGATAATTTTCTCGATCATTTCTTCATCCCGTTCCATCATATGACAGTAAAAGTGATTGCCACCCACAATTGCTGCAATATAAGTTCTTTTTGCTCCTGTGACTGCCATATAATGCTGAATTTGCAAGATATAAGGAGCTGGTATGCCTTCTTCCCAGATATCCTGCTTAAATGCGGAAGCTGTCTTTGCTTCAAAGATAGCCATTTCTCCATTATCGTTGATTGTTCCATCAAGGTTTGCTGTCATAAACGGATATTCCTCACTCTGCAGAATCATATGTTTCTGGCGTACCTTGATTCCGGTTCTGGCAGTAAACTCTTTTCTTACGATTGGTTCCAGAAGAGTTCCAAAATGAGTGTATTCCGTATCACCTTCTTCCAACTCCACCTGACCAGTCTTCTCAAGCCATAACTGATGGACCGATTTAAACGGATTGATTCCTGCAAGAATAGAAACGTCTGAACCACCAATTCCCTGTGTCCTATACTTCAACCATTCTTCATGGCTAAGATCTTTTGTTTTCGCTAAAATCTTCATATTCTTTTCTCCATTTCTGACTGAAATACTCCTGCACGTTCATGTGCAGGAGCATTCTTTAATTTTATTTACCATATTGAATTTAAGCGGCTGACAATACCATCTGGTATGCTTTGTCAATCATTGGATGTCCTTCAATAGTGCGGGAAAACAGACTTTCTTTGTAATTGGCACGTTCTCTTAAAGGTTTTGCATGTGTAGAAAAGTCTGAAATAGCATTGATAAAACGATATCCGTTCTTTCCAACACCTTGCAGATCAGGTGCATCAAAGTATCTGCTTTTTGCATCCTCACGAAGTTTGATGATGTTTCTGTGCTGTTGCGGGCTGGCATTATCCGGTTCAGGAATTAGTTCATTGATAAACTCCATCACCTTGCTGTCCAGAAGCTTGATCTGACCGAGCACATCAAAACTCTTTCCCAGTTCTGCCATATATTTTCCTGCAAAGAGAAGGGTATTCCTTGCTTCATCCATTTTTCCGTTAATATCTCCTGTGTGGTAACAGCTCCAGCTTCTTTTAGCGGTAGAAAGTGCAAGATTCAGTGTGTTACTGCAAACAACACGAACTGGTGTCATTGCTACCTTGATCGCAGAACTACCATCATGGGCGTTCATAAATACAAGGAATGGTGAGATTTCTTCGCCATTGATAATATATTGATGCGGAAGTCTTGCTAAAAGCCATGTACGTCTGCCTCCCTGCAGACTTCCAGCTGTTTCGTAACGTACACCTTCGCCAAGAAGTTCATCTGTAAAAGCAAAGGCTTCGCTGTTCTGAACTACTTTATAACGATCTGTTACAATACCAAGTACACTGTTATCTCTGTCTCTCACATTTGCTTTGAATCCAGGAATCACACTGCTTCCGTCAGATGTGATAATATCTTTTTGAATCACATTCCAGTCTAATCCTGCAAGCTCCAGAGCCTTCTGTGAATCTGGTGCCTCACTTACGATTGTTCCTAATCCATGCCACGGTTTTTCTCTTACTGAAAACATTATTTCTACTAATGCTGCCATAATAAATCCTCCAATTCTTAAAATTAATTTTTGTATAGCTGTAAATGATATCATTTTGCCAGTAGCCAGGAATCCTATAAGCCTCCTTTCTTTGTTCCTGTAATGATTCCGGCAGATACCTAAGTGCTAACTTATTCAAAGAAGCTTTGTATTCTATTGCTTCTTCACAACTATAATATCTGCCTGTATTTCGGAAGTTTTTCAAAAAGGGAAAAAAATACCACAGGCGATAAAGCCTGTGGCAGTCTACTATGTTCCACTACGTTCCTTTATGTTCCTGTAAGGCGGATCATGTCCGGCTAATTGCATAAATATAATATACGATTTCAGTACAAGATTTTCACTTACACGTTTTCCTTTAATCAGCACATTTTCTTTCAATATAGTCATTCACACTTTTAACAGGTATCTTCCATGTTCCAACTTTAAATGCTTTTATCTCTCCTGACTGTAATAACTTATAAGCTGTTGTTGCTGATATAAATAAACGGTCACAAAGCTGTTCGATTGACAGCAATTCATTTTCATCAACAGGTGTATTCATATGCTCGTCTCCTTTATTTGTATTTTTCTATACCTTTATGTTTCATCAGAAATATTTTTATCAGCAAAAAATAAAAGAAGCAGACAAAAGACAACAAAAAATAATCTTTTCCAGCCACAAATAACATTTGTAAAAAATAACCAATGAACACTATGGTAAAGGTCTGGAGAGATTCCTACCTTGCAGGGTTTTTCATTATATATACTATATACCCTATTATCTTATTTCTTATATACCATATATAGATATTATTACTATATATACCTAATATTATGATAAACATAAGGAGAACTACCATTATGAAAAAAGGAACTTTACTTGTAGTCCGTAAACCATATCAAGGAGATACTGTTATTCAGAACACTTTAAATTATGCCATCGGATCACTGTTTGCAGATGAAGAAGATATATTGACATCATATATTGATAATGGAGATGACTCCGATCAGATTATTGAAGAATATTACCGCTTACAAGCACCTTATAATATGACAGACCATAGAAGAATGTTTCATTTCATTCTCACAACCCGAACCTCAAAATCCATGTGTACTATATTGGAAGAAGGTGCTTATGCTTTGCAGGACTATTTTTCATCCATTGGGTATCAGGCTGTCATGGTTCTGCATTCCGGCAGTTACAACGATGCGTTAAACTATCACTATCATGTATTGCTCAATCCCATTTCTGTCACAGGCTGTCGCATTCAAGACAAATATCAGATTTATCAGGATATTGTGAATTATCTGAATCAATACACGCACACCCTATGGGACTGGAAATATCGTTCAGATCACTAATTCTACATAAAAAAACATAGAACCACATTATTCCACCGGCTAACAGAACCAGAATAGAACCAGAACAAAAGCAAAGAGACCGGAAATGCCCTGTTTTCAAGGCTTTCCAGTCTCTAAATGTGCCAAATTTTTTACTCAAACTCAATCGTACCCGGCGGCTTGCTGGTCAGGTCATAGAATACGCGGTTAACGCCTTTAACTTCGTTAATAATGCGGTTCATAACCTTATTCAGTACTGCATACGGAATCTCAGCAGATTCGGCTGTCATGAAGTCGATAGTCTTCACTGCGCGGAGCGCTACAGCGTAATCATAAGTTCTGAAATCACCCATAACGCCTACACTTCGCATATTTGTCAGTGCTGCAAAGTACTGGTTCGGCATCCATGAAGGATCTTCACCATGTTCTTTCTTATACTCAGCTGCAGCATTGTCTACCTCTTCACGATAAATGAAATCTGCATCCTGTACAATACGAACCTTCTCTGCAGTAACTTCACCGATAATACGGATTCCAAGTCCCGGTCCCGGAAATGGCTGACGGAATACCAGTCTCTCCGGAATTCCAAGCTCCAGACCTGCTTTACGAACCTCATCCTTGAAAAGGTCGCGGAGCGGTTCAATGATTTCCTTGAAATCAACGAAATCCGGAAGTCCGCCTACATTGTGGTGAGATTTGATCACTGCGGACTCTCCGCCCAGACCACTCTCTACAACGTCCGGATAAATAGTTCCCTGTGCCAGGAAATCTACCGCACCAATCTTCTTGGCCTCTTCTTCAAAAATACGGATAAATTCTTCACCGATGATCTTACGTTTTGCTTCAGGCTCTGTAACACCTGCCAGCTTGTCATAATATCTCTGCTGTGCATTGACGCGAATAAAGTTCAGGTCAAACTGACCGTTTGGTCCGAATACACCCTCAACCTCATCTCCCTCATCTTTACGAAGAAGACCATGATCTACAAATACACAGGTAAGCTGCTTGCCGATTGCTCTGGAAAGAAGTCCTGCTGCAACGGAAGAGTCAACACCACCTGACAGGGCAAGGAGAACTTTTCCATCTCCGACCTTCTCGCGGATTTCTCTGATAGTATGCTCAACAAAAGCATCCATTTTCCAGTCTCCGGCACATCCGCAGACACCAAGTACGAAGTTGGAAAGCATCTTCTTTCCTTCTACTGTATGAAGCACTTCCGGATGGAACTGGATCGCATACAGCTTCTTCTCCTCATTCTGTGCAGTTGCTACTGGACAGTCTGCTGTGTGAGCAGCAATCTCAAATCCTGGTGCAACCTGGGAAATGTAATCTGTGTGGCTCATCCAGCAGATTGTTTTGTCAGATACGTCTTTGAAGATTTTGGAATCTGTCTTATCTACCAGAACCTCTGTCTTTCCATATTCGCTCACATCTGCTTTCTCAACTTTTCCGCCCAGAACATGCATCATAAGCTGTGCGCCATAGCAGAGTCCCAGAACAGGAATACCAAGCTCAAATAATTCTTTATTGCATGTAGGTGAATCTGCCTCATAGCAGCTGTTCGGACCACCGGTAAGGATGATTCCCTTAGGATTCATTGCCTTGATTTTCTCAAGATCGGTCTTGTATGAATAGATTTCGCAGTATACGTTACATTCTCTCACACGTCTGGCAACCAGCTGATTGTACTGACCGCCGAAATCCAGTACGACGACTGTTTCTCTTTTCATGTTTTCCTCCTTGTTTCTCATTATTTGTAACTGTAAAGATATTGAACCGTTACCATTGAATTTTATTATAAATTACAGTTCGGATTTTTACAATGCTTATTTTCAGTTTTCCACCTTGTGTTTTCTTCCTACGTTATTGTTCACTCCGTTCACAGTAACGTAGCCAAAATTCATTCCAAATTGCCTGCGGCAATGGAATTTTGGCTTGTATGTCTCGGGATTTTGGCATATTCATGCCAAAACACCTCGCGGGATAGTGGTGTGTGAACAGTAATCTTACTTCCAATTTATAAGTTTTTTAGAATTTAATCACGTTTTTTTCAACAGTCCATCACATTTTACTCACAAATTCCCTGTATATTAATAAGCAAATAAAGCAAATGCTTTACAAACAGGTTGCAAATGCTTTTTCACATAGATTTTTAACTTTTTTCTTTTTCATACTTATGCCGGGCCGCAAGGTCCGGCCCTCCTTCTTTTTACAGACCTTTTCAGGTCTTTTTCTTTTTTTATAAGTTTTTTAGAATTTAATCACAATTTCTTCAACAGTCCATCACATTTTGCACACATTTTCCCTGTATATTAATAAGCAAATAAAGCAAACGCTTTATTTATAATAAAACTTTTTCTTTTTCATACTTGCCGGATCGCAAGATCCGGCACTCCTTCTTTTAAAATGTGAAATCCCGCTCACAGTAAGACACAACTGTGAGCGGGATTTTTGTATTACCGCAGGGAACTTACTTGATTCGGTTAAATTCCCATTGTAAGAATTTCCATCAGTACCCCAAGCAATGACGGATTCAAATTCATGGATACCAGAACTGGCACTGCCTCTGTGCCCAGCTCTTTCACTACTTTATAAACGTCTGTCTTCTGTGCATAGGTAATCTGAGCTTTTTCCAGAATCTCATAGACTTCTTCTGCATAGTCTCTCTGATAAACAGCTGCATCTGCCGCAAAAGTAATCTTCACCTGCGCATCTGCCGGCACATCCTTCAGGATCACTATTGTTCCATGAAGCTTCTCATCCTCTGCGAACTCTGCATCCTTATATACCTGTCCGTTTACAGTAACCTCCTGCGGTTTGTCCTGAATGTTGCAGAAGCGGATCTTCCAGGAACGTTTCTGCGGGATCACTGCTGTATTTCCCTGCGCAGCTTCTACAATAAATATTGTTCCATTCTCATCTGCAGTCTTCGTCATTCTGGTGGATACCCAGTTCTCATCCAGGTCTTCCGGTGTGTCCCCACCGTCTTCCCAGAGTACAAATTCTCCTGATTCTCCAGGATATACAAGTACTTCCAGTTTCTCAGGATTCTCAATGGAATTATCATATCCTTCCATGTCCTTCAGCGGAATGATGCTGCCTTCACGCACAAGTACCGGCATCTCATAAATATCTCTCCAGAGATCCACTTTTCTGCCGCCCTTATATGCTCTTCCGTTAAAGAAATCATACCAGATTCCCTGCGGGATCCATGTTTTTGCACTGGCCAGTCCTGTTACCGGATCCAGCTTATCTGTAATTGGAGATACCATCATCTCTGTACCGAAATAATAGTTGTTCGGTACTTCATAGGTTTCCTCGCGCTCCGGCTCCAGATAATACATCGGCTGTACCAGTGGCAGTCCCGCTCTGCTTGCACGACGATTCATAGTGTAAAGATACGGAACCAGCTTATGACGCAGTTTCAGGAAATTCTTCATTACTGTTTCTACAATCTGGTTGTATTTCCACGGTTCTTTTCCACTAAACGGGTTATCTGTGCTGTGCAGACGATTCATTGGTGAAAAGACTCCAAGCTGTACCCATCTTGCAGTGAGCTCGTCGTCTCTGTATCCCAACATATGTCCACCGATATCATGACTCCACCATCCAAAACCGATGTTGCTGGCATTTGCCGTAAAATATGGCTGGAATTTCAGACTCTCCCAGGTAATGATCGTATCACCGGAAAAACCAACCGGGTATCTGTGGCTTCCTGGACCTGCATATCTTGAGAAAGTCAGCGCACGTTTTCCTTTCCACTTGCTATCCAGATAGTGATAGTGGTTCAGCATCCAGAGCGGATCCAGTCCCGGAACCTTGGTTACAGTTCCCTGCTGCCAGTCAAGCCACCAGAAATCTACTCCCTCTTCTTCCATCGGATGATGCAGTTCCTCAAAATATGTCTCAATGAATTTCGGATCTGTCATATCAAAAAGTACCGGTTCTTTACTTGCAGGATCAATTCCCATCTTCTCTGCAACTCTCGGATAGGCTTCTTCATAAGCACGCACTCCATCTGCCGGATGTACGTTCAGTGTGATCTTATATCCATGTTTGTGCAGCCAGTCCATAAATTCAGGCGGATTGGGGAAAAACTTCTTATTCCAGGTATATCCTGTCCATCCGCTTCCATATACAGGAGGTACATCCTCTACCAGATGCCAGTCCATATCTACAACTGCAATAGAAAATGGCACTTCTTCTTTCTCAAAACGCTCTACCAGTTCTTTGTATTCTGTCTCTGTATATTTGTGATATCTGCTCCACCAGTTTCCGAACGTATATCTTGGAAGCAGAGGTGTTTTTCCACATAATCTGTAAAAATCCTGCAGACATTCCACATATCTGTGACCATATCCAAAGAAATAAAAGTCTGCTCTGTTTCCCTGACGTGGCTCTACCATTCCATCTTCGCCCATAGCCATTGTGTGGGAATCATCCAGCACTGAAAAACCGTTTCTGGACATAATTCCATGACTCAGCAAAATCTCACCGTCTGCTTCATCCAGGGTTCTGGCTGTTCCCAGCAGATCTTTTGGTTCATCACCATAATGCCACACACGCTCGCTGGCTTTTCCACCCGCAACACGTATCATCAGACCGCTTGGAGAAAATTTCTGCCTGTCATAGTGGATTTCCAGATCTTTGGTGTAAATATGTAATTCCTCACCGCCATCGCTCACCCTGAATTCCGGCACCGGGAAATCACGATTACATACCATTTGTGTTGCTCTGTCCTCAAATCCTCCGTCTTCGCTGTACTCAAAACGGATCAGGGCAGTTGTCAGCATTGTAATCCTGAAATGATCGCCCACGATCACAGCTTCCTTTCTGCATACAGGATTACCTTCCAGCACAAATTTCTTTAAGTCCATAAAAGCTTTTCCTCCTTTACATTCCCGGCAGTCTGATACTGCCTGCTTTTGAAACTATTTTATACTTTTGTACATCAATTGGCAATAGCTTGTATTTCTTCCCTCCTCAGTGTTATAATTTGCTATAGTCACAGACATCACAACACATATATAAGTTTACAAGAATTGGCTTTGAAAAAGAAAGGAATCTTTTTTATCATGTTCAAATGTCAGCCCGGATATACACTTCGAAAAATCAAAGGTATCAGTTATCTCTTACCTTATGGTCAGCAGATTGCCGATCTGAAAAAAGGCTTTGTGCTGAATGAGACCAGTACTTTCCTGTGGAATGTACTTCAGCATCATGAAGGTGCCGAACCGCATCAACTGGCAGAAATACTTGCCAGGACTTATCATCTGGATGAGGCTTATCTTCCTGAACTTCTGAAAGATGTGACAGATTTTCTTACACAGCTTACAGCCATGGGAATGATCACAGAAGATCTCCACCTGATTTCATCAATCCCTTCTGTCTCTATGATAATCGCAGGAATCTTCATAAAACTATACGGTTCTGCAGAACTGATTTCCCCAAATTTCAAACCTTTTTATCATGAATTTTCGGATGATGATACCTCACAGGAAATCGAACTGGTCACTACGCCTCCACCCAGTCGTTGTTACGGACAGGTTCTTCTGCAGAATTCTGAAATGACTGTTTTTGAAAATCCCGACCGTTATGTTGTCCTTTTCCCACAGATGCAGAATCTTTACGAAGCTCATATGCTGAAAGATGGTACTTATGTACGGATTTACTGCCACCCACAGGTTTCTGAAACAAATATAGAAAATTTATTTCACGCCATACGGCTGTTTTTCCTTTTCACAGCACAAAGAAACAGACTGTTTGCAATCCACTCAGCTTCTGTTCTCTATCAGGGAAAAGCATGGCTGTTTTCCGGTCATTCCGGAATGGGAAAATCCACACACACCTCTCTGTGGCATGAGCTTTTTGACACACCGTATTTAAACGGAGACCTGAATCTTCTTGGATTAAAGGAGGATCATATCATCGTCTATGGCATCCCCTGGTGCGGAACTTCCGGGATTTTTACTGCCGAAGCATATGAACTCGGAGGAATTGTCCTCCTTGGGCGCGACCTGCAGACAGATTATCTGGAAGAGTTAAATCCTTCGGAAAAAGTCCTCCGTGTCATGCAGCGCATGATCTCCCCTGCATGGACTGAACGCCAGCTTTCAGAAAATCTTTTCTTTGCCGGGGAAATCGCTGACCGCGTGCCGGTACTACATCTTCTCTGTACAAAGAATGCTTCTGCCGCCTGCGTGATGAAAAATGCCATTGATCAACTGGAGGAGCTGCAATGAAAGAAAAAATACTCCTGATCTGGAAACACCTGAAACAGGGAACCCTGAAAAAAATGTGGAAACAGACATTATGGATCTATCAGTACGGCAGACGTTACTGGAAAGCCATGATCCTGTATACACTGCTTGGTCTGGTCGGAACAGGTGTCTCTCTGGTTTCCAGTCTGATTTCCAGAGATCTGGTGGATATTATTACCGGACACCAGACCGGGAAACTTGTAAGTACCTTTGCCGCAATGATCGGCTTCTCTGTCGCAAACATTCTGGTTTCGCAGGCATCCGGATATGCCTCTACTTTCATTAACCTGAAGGTTGACTCCGAAATCAAGAACGACATCTTTGCCAAAATGCTGATCACTGACTGGGAATCCCTGACCGATTACCACACCGGAGATCTGGTGACACGCTGGAGTTCCGATGCCTCCAACATTTCAAGCGGAATCCTGAACTGGATCCCCAACCTGATCATTTATACTTTTCGTTTTATCAGTGCACTGGCAATCGTGCTTTATTATGACCCTACTTTTGCACTTTTTGCACTGCTTGGAATCCCCTTCAGTGCTCTGCTTTCGAAGCCGCTTCTGAAACGAATGCGTGATAACAATCAAAGAAGTGCGGCTATGAATGCAAAACTTTATGGATTTAATCAGGAGGCTTTCTCCAATATCCAGACGATCAAGGCTTTTGACCTGATTCATTTTTATATTGATAAACTGAAATCTCTTCAGACAGATTATATTAACATGAGACTGGATTTCCAGAAAATGTCCATTCTGACCTCTGTTCTCATGTCCATTATCGGATTTGTCGTATCCTACAGCTGCTACGGATGGGGAATTTACCGTGTATGGAGCAATGCCATCAGCTACGGAACCATGACCATGTTTCTGTCTCTGTCCGGTACACTTACAAGTTCAGTTAATTCACTGGTCAGTCTGGTTCCATCTGCGATTTCACTGACTATCTCAGCCGGAAGACTGATGGATATCGTGGAAATGCCTCAGGAAGACTACAGTCAGGATTCTGTTGTGCGCCGCTTCGAAAAGCAGTATAAAACAGAAGGTATCGGTGTGAACATGCAGGATCTCACCTATACCTATCATAACGGTACTTCTGTTTTCGCCCATGCATCTATGGAAGCCTATCCCCATGAAATCGTGGCTCTGGTAGGGCCTTCCGGCGAGGGCAAAACAACCATGCTGCGCCTGATCCTTTCCCTTCTGGCGCCGCAGACCGGTTCTTCCCATGTATGCGCTGGGGAAAATCATGAACACACCATCGAGATGTCACCTTCTACCAGAAAATTATTCTCCTATGTGCCACAGGGAAATACCATGTTCTCAGGAACCATTGCGGAAAATATGCGAAATGTAAAACCAGACGCTACAGATGAAGAGATCATCGAAGCACTCAGACTTGCCTGTGCATGGGATTTCGTGGAAAAACTGCCAGATGGAATCCAGAGCACGATCAAAGAACGGGGCGGCGGATTCTCAGAAGGTCAGGCACAGCGTCTCTCCATTGCCAGAGCACTGCTGCGCAAATCTCCAATTCTGCTGCTGGATGAAGCTACTTCTGCGCTGGATGTGGCTACGGAAAGAAAAGTACTGCGAAATATTATGCAGGATACCTATCCCAGAACCTGTATTGTGACTACACACAGGCCTACGGTTTTAAATATCTGTACCAGGGTTTATGCGATACGGGATAAGAAATGTGAGGTACTGAATGAAGCTGAGATAACAGCAATGGCTAAAGAATTTTAATTTAAAGATCCGGATGATCTGTTATCTATATGTATAAAAATCCCCTCAGAATGTGAATTGAATTCTGAGGGGATTCTCTCATTAGTCTGAAATACTTACACCGGTAATTGACAGACCTGCGTCAGATGTTACGACCAGATCGCCGAAACCGATATTATCAGTTGGATTCTGATGATAACTCAGTCTGATTGTCAGTGTCGGAGTTCCATCTCCTGAACTCAGTCCTGCTCCACCGGATACGTATGTAACGTTCTGGTTGAAGGAAATTGTTAATACCTGTGATTCTTTGGTATGGTCTGCATTATGATGACCATTTACCTGAATTCTGTAATCTCCTCTGCCTGTCTGTGGTGTCTGCTGGATGGATGCACTTGCTTCATAACATCCAGCTCCACTTGCAGCGTATACGCCTTCTGCTAATCCATTGTCTATGGAAACTACTGGTTTAGAATACTGTTTCATAATAACTGCCCCCTATATATTTTTAATCCTATTCGAAAGTGCTTTCATTAATTATTGGAAATTATTGGAATATGAGCTACCTGTAATTTGCAGATTTTTAATATCGCCATTTGCCTGTACAGTAATCTCAGCTGATGTCGGTGCACTGTGCCATGTCAACGTTGCTGTTTTACCAGAGCAAATTACTCCTGCGCCACTACCCCAGCAACTACTAATATCCATATTAAATGTCAATACAACTGTTAACTGTGATAGATTAACATTGCTTAAATCCAGATCAAATTTTGCCTGACCACTTCCACCCCAATCAGCAGCAATTGTTTTATTGCCAGTCTTAATTCCACCAGCTCCACTCGCCGCATACACACCTTCCGTCATCCCTGCATCAACAGAAACAACCGGTTTCTCATACACTTTCATGTTTATCCCCTTTCCTTATCTCACTGCTTAACTCACAGAATAACTGAATCCAGTCATCTGCAGACTATCAATACTTGTTCCATGATTCAGATGAATTCCAATTGTCAGCGGATTACTTGCTGTACTTGCGAATGTCAGTGTAGCAGTCCGACCTGACCAGGACTTCTGTACAGAAGCATCATCTGTCTCGATCTCATCTACTGTGTCATTAAAGTTAATAGTCAGCGTGATAGTTCCATCAATATCCGACCAGTCCGCCTGTGCCAGACCCTTGCCTCCATTGGATTCCCATCTGTCCCATACACCCAAATATGTTACATTCAGAGTTCCCTTAGAAGCACCACTTGCTGCGTAAACACCCTCTGCCATTCCTGCGTCAACAGTTACTACTGGTTTTTTATATATTCTCATGTTCAATTATCCTCTTATATCTTCAAAATCTAGCATTTTATTTGTTTCATCTTTTCTTTATCATATCCATCTGACCCCTGAAAGTCAAGCATTCTTACGGAAAACTTCCCCGTTTTTTCTTTCATTACTGTCATTATCCCATCCTGCCAGCAAACCTCTGTATCCACAGAATTCATATTGTTCTTTTACAACAGGAATGCTATAATACGCCTGTCCAGGTATTTACCTGAACTAAAAAACATCTACTTCTATTGTATCTGCAAATCTGCAATAATCGCTTTTTTATACATACTATTTATCAGGAAAGAGGATTTCTATGAACCCAACAACTCCGAACTCAGACAAAATCGACCTGGAGCAATTGCTTCGTGATGGAAATATTATCCGCATCAGACCACAGGGCTACAGCATGTATCCCCTTTTTATCCCAGGACGGGATGAGGCACTGATCCAGCAGGCTGACAGCACAGACTGTCGCAGAAATGATGTTGTCCTCTACAGACGGGATCAGGGAATCCTTGTGCTTCACCGCATCTGCCGGGTAACATCTGACGGCTTCTATATGGTAGGTGACAATCAATTCGAAGTCGAAGGACCTCTCCGCCCGGATCAGCTCAGAGGAAGACTCATCGCTTTTATCCATAATGGCAAAGAAATCTCTGTAAAAAATCCTGTTTACCGTTTTCTTTCTTCATTATGGCTGGGAATGCTCCCGCTCCGTCCTTTCTGTTTCAGATTAACAGCTTTTTTCCGCAGGATCCACCAGAAATAAACGTCTTTTTTACAAAAGAATTCTTTTATCCTGCAGAGTTTTCACCACACTTTTTACATCCTCATAAACCTCAGATGAGTCTATGCCATATTCCTTTCCTACTATCTGTGCCAGCTCATCAATATTCTCTGCCTCTTCCGCATGCAGATAGATAAACCCCGCTGTTTCACTCAGCGAGATCACTTCATTCACTTCTTCTGTCCTTTTCCCTGTAGGGAGCACAAGATATTCATCTTCCAGTCTCTTCACAATATATCCTTCTGTTTTTTTCATTTCCCTTTTCCTTTATTTCTAAACATATTCATGGTATACTTACTATTATTTCATGGCACTGTCCACACAGTACCAGTAACAAACTTATACACTTTCAGGAGATCATTATGGAACGAATATACGAAACCTATCTGAAGATAGTAAAAAATGCATGCACGGATTCCCACAGAACCGAATCTGTAAATCCAGCTGATCTTCCGACTCTGGCAGAGCTGGCCCAGAATCATTGTACAGTTCCATATATACTGCCATATCTCAAATCTGTATCCAATTATCCTTTCCTGAAATCCCAGGTAAAGAACATGATGCTGAACTACTATCAGATCGAACATTTCACCCGGCTTACCGTATCTCTCTTGCGGGATCACAATATTGACTGCTATCTTCTGAAAGGTCTGAGTCTGGCTGCCTGTTACCCAGTCCCGGAATATCGTAAGCTTGGAGATCTCGATCTATATCTGGCTGATCCTGCTGATCTTTCAAACGCACAGGCAGTTCTGGAAAGCAGCGGGTATGTACCTGAAGAAGAGCTTAATGATCACCATCTGGTTTATCGTTATACTTTTCCAAAGACAGGCCGCCATTTTTTGCTGGAACTTCATTACCGCGTTGTCGGACAATATCAGTACAACCGTGCCAATCAACTTGTAGATTCCATCTACTCACCGACTAACCTGAAGAAATCCACTCAGACTATCCACGGATACGCTTATACCGTGTTTCCTCCTACAGAATATGTCTTTTATATGATCCATCATATGCTGAAACATTATCTGTACAGCGGATTCGGCATCCGGCTTCTCTGTGATTTCACTTTTTATCTGAAATGCCACGAAAACGAAATTGATTTCCACCGAATCCACGAATGGTGCAGAGAATCACGGATCAGCCACCTTTACGAAATCATTCTGGAATGCTGTCGAAAATATCTGGGACTTCCTGACTCCATAGATGCCAATACACATTATTCCCCAGATGACTGCCAGGATTTCATAACACAGATTCTGAAAGATGGAGATATGGGAACAGACATTTCCCAATCACTCATCGGAAGCAGTTCATACCAGAAAATCAACTTCTTCACTTATTTCAAAGAAGGACACGTCCAGATGAAGGTACGCTTCCCCAGAGCCAGACGCTTCCCGCTCCTGTGGCCCGCCCTCTGGATCATTACTTTCCTCTGTTTTATCCGCAACACCTACACGGTCCGGAATACCACTCTCCGTCAGACCCTTCATGACTTTAAAAAAAGCAACCAGAAGACAAAACTGGTCAAAATTTTCGAAAACAGTGACTCCTGAGATGGGGAGGCACTGTTTTTCACATTACATAAAGATCACCACAGGAAGTTTCTGCCATTTTTATAGCTGCACTTCATTGCCATATGAAGGTTTGTTTTTCCAGTCATAGGATCTTCAATTCCTATACTCAGATTATATTTTTTCCCTGCAAGTTCTTCCAGTTTTTTGGTATCCAGCCAGGTTTCTGTTGCTATAGTTTCTCCGGGAAGGACTGATGACAGCTGAATATCAATCTGCTTCTTTTCAACTGTATTTCCTTCTTTGTCTGTTACATAAACCCATACTGACCAATCCTTATAAAAAGGTGCTGAACCATCATTTACCCAACCCAGGCTTAATTTTGTTCCTGTAAATCCATGAGAAAGAGCAGCCTGAGAAATTCTCAGACGATAACCCATATTTTTCAATACACTTTCGTAACCCTGCTGATATTTTTTATCTGCAATATTAGGTCCCAGAAATGTAGTATGAGATTCTCTGATCAGTTCCACTGTCCGTGATATATCCGTATCCAGCATTTCCTCCATAGAAAGTGAACTGGTAAATTCGCCCCCGACAGGTGCTGTCTTCCAGAAATCTGACATTGACACAACAGCATTTTTTTCATCTGTCTGACTAAGATCTCCACCATTTTGAATTTCTTTAAGCCAGGATTCTGTTTCACCCGGATCACCAGTCATATCATTATAAAGCCCTGTTCCATATTTGGAAGCATGAGAAAAAGATCTTCTCATCAGCAGCATTGCATCCGGAAAAGCCTCTACCCATGGTGCTACATACTGTTCCCTTACATCCTCTTTTGGCAACCGCTGAATTCCTGCACTGTAATTTACATGCCACTCTCCCCAGTGTCCAAGGCTGCCCAGCTCAATATAGCTGATCAATCCATCTCCTCCCAGATGTTCACCCAGAGTTTTTACAGCCTGAGCATGATAATAAATCATCTGTTCATTGTTATAATCCGGAGCAAAACCCTTACCAAATTCCACATCATACCAGGTTCCTGTATGACCGGTCTTTTCATACAGCCACTCCGGAATATCCATATGTTTTTCTTTTCCCGGCACATCACATACAAATCTCAGGATTATATGTTTTCCTTCTTTTTTCCATCGACTGAGCTGATTCTCTTTTTCAATACTTTCCCAGTTGTATTCACCTTCTTTCGGTTCCAGTTCTGCCCAAGTAATATCCATATACAGCAAAGACACATCCTCGCTTACTGTCTCATTCCATGCACATGGTGCATAACCCATAAGCGGATTGCCAAATACTTCTTCTGTTTCTTCATATTCTTTTATATTTTTCTCCGGAAACACACTTATACCAACTATTACTACAAGGACAACAGCCAGCACGATTCCGGCTGCCGTCAGACCTTTCCAATATTTTGCCTTGCCCATAATATCTCCTGTCACACCTTTAATTACTTAAATCATACAGACGATCCGGATTCTGCTTTATTACATAACACACAAAGTTCTCATCTTCATAATAAGTTTTCATTTCATTTGGAAAACATGATTTAAAATTCATACACCAATCATTTATTTCTGATTCAATAATCTGTCGGTTTTTGATATTGGAATATGCATCGGAAGCTTTCCCTATTACTGCAAGTGGTTCGCCAACCAGTTTCTCTGAAATTTTTTCATTTTTAATATCATCTCCCTGGCTTAAAACAGCATTTGAATACTCATAATATTTTGTATACTTTGACTGTGCCAGCCAGCTTGGTCCTGAGAAAAAATGATACTGCGCATAATAAATCGGCTCCTTTTCCACATAGAAAAAGAGATATTCTGTAGGAATGTAATACTGTTCCTGTTTTGATTTGTAATAAAAATCCAGCAGTTCTTCATGTCTTCCGGATTCTATGGCCTGATACATTTCCTCTGTCGTGGATATAATTGTATACATATACTGTGGATATTCATCAATAATACTATTGGTAAGTTCTACCGCTGAATTATAACGCGTCAGTTCATAATACAGATAACCATGAAAGACGCCAAAATAATTTGTTCCTGCATAAATGGCAGCTACCCCTAAAACACTTACATATGGAGCCAGACTTCCTGCTTTTGTTTTTCCCAGCAAAAAAAGCAGCTGATCAACAGGTATCGCCATCATTGCCAGCAACAACACCTGCTCTGTCAGACACAAACGGGCGCCTGCAATGATCTCCGGCAATCCCAGAAAAGGTGCCGCATATAAAACCATAAAAACAACAGAAGCAAACGTTATTCCCCAATACATTTCAAACGGTACTTTTCGAAATCGGATAAAAGAAACTATTGTATTTAAAACGCCAAGAACCAGCGCAATTAACGTAAATCTTAAAAGCCAGACAGCCCGTGAGCTGCCATAAAGCTGCGCATATCCATACTTATATACAAGTTTTACGTCATCAATAATTTTCTTTAACCGTTCCTGCAGAGACACTTTTTTCTGTACCTGTACAGCATTTCCATTCTGCCCTGCTGCGTCTCCGTCAGAAGACATCTGCAACTGATTCTGCTGCGTTTCGCCATTGTTGTCTATAAGATTCTGAGCTGCCTCTTCCATATTGCTTTCATCAGTAATACTCTGCGCTACCTGTGTTCTTCCTTCTTTTGTGTCTGTACCATTTATGATATTCATTCCCCAGTTCAGAGAACCCTGAAGAGGTGTTCCCGACACAAAGGCCAGAACCATCGGCATTGTGGAAATAATAACTCCTGCAATAACAGCAGCCAGCAGTCTGCCAAAATTCTTTTTCTGGAAAATCTTTGTAATTCCAAAAACAGCAAAGGAACCACACAGGAAAAACGCCATGATCGTAACATAAAAATGAATTGCAAGAGACGCCGCCAGTGACATCATAAACAGAAACAAATCATCTCTTTTCTCTTTTGAGTCCTGTTTTTTCCTCATAAATCTTATCAGATACATGACACACAGAAACTGTGTATACAATCCAAATTCCTGTGGTATCGTATACTGCAGTCTGGATATGCCATAAATTTCATCGACACACACAACATCTACAGTCAAAAATGCAGCCAGAATGAAATAAACCGTATATTTAGATTTCATTACTTCCCTGAACAGACAGTAAACTGCAACCAGAAAAGCACTTGCATGAATTTCTCCCAGAAATAACAGACAACTGTATACCGGTATTCCAAACATAACATTCATACAATAAACAAAACAGTGCATTGCCTCCGGGTAAACCCCTTCTGAGAAGATATTTCCCTCTTTCAGTCCATAGATCCACGCATGATGAACATACATGTCTCCCCATCCATAGGAATGGCACTGAAATGCCCCATAGGAAAAATAAATAACTCCAAATATTATCAGAACTGCCAGAACACTATACTCTATTTTTTTGCCTTTTGTCTTTCTGTTCAGCCATTTCAGAGAAACTGTCCCAATATTTTTTACCGTATCAATCAGGCGTAGCAACAATGTCTTCCATCCTAATGTACCTGAAAAAAAAGTCCGGATCTGTGCAAGAAAACCGGTTCGTAATTCTTTCTTTTTTAAAACAGAAATAGCAAATATTCCATAAAATATAACAAAAACAACCCCTGCCTTTAATATATGAAGCAGCCCAAGTGCCAGCACCATTGTATTGACCAGCAAAATTGAAACCGTAGTACAAAATGCAAAACGAAAGGTCAAACTCTTCCCATATAGCTTTTTTCTGAAAACAACAGACGGCCATAAATACATTAAAAAAATGTAACCAATAAGAACCTGTACAAACTGACTAATCCAATATCCCATATTCTAAGTGGCAGCCTCCTTTACCTTTCTTAATATATCTGCCTGCCCTATTCACGAAGTCCTGTGTCTGACAGCCTTTCATCTACTCTCAGATCAATCAGCAGCTTGATCCCCACTGATAAAAGAATATACCATTGATGTTTCATGCCTGATGCAAATCCTCTGATAATAAATTTCCACAAAGGCTGTTTCAGCTCAGACATTCTTCTGGCCTGCGAAAGTTCCAGAAAACTTTCTTTTCCAAGAGGATCCTGTCCATAAATTTTTAACACTTTTCTTACAGCACGCAAAGAATTTTTATGTTGTATATATTCCATCTTTCCATCAAAAAAAGGAGCAAAAAAAAGTGTATACTGCACCAGGCCTTTATATATATCCATATCTTTATTCTTTTCTTTGATCCATCCTTTTATTGTATAAGCAATTTTCAGCCAGCTGTCAGCTGAATTCGGATGATATTTCCAGGAAACCGACTCCTCATTTCTTCGGTAAACATACCCCAGTTCCTGAAGGAATACATATCTGGCATCACATACATAGCATTGCATATTGAACAGTTTATCTTCTGCATAAGCAATGTCTGTAAAAGTAATCTGATTCTCTTCCAGAAAAGCTCTTCGATATAATTTCCCCCATACATAAGATAATGTACCCACAGAAAAGAATCCCTGAAAGCGAAATTCCTCGGACAATGGACTTGATAATGCAAAGGCCTGTGTTTCCTCAGCCGAAAGTAATTTTCCATTCCACAATCTTGCATAATTACTGACAACAATATCTGCATTTATGTTCTCTGCAATACTAATATATTTATAAAAAACATCCTTATCCGGAATATAATCATCCGCATCCACAAATATAACATATTCTCCCTGTGCAGCTTCCAATGCTACATTTCTAGCAGGTCCGGGACCTTTCCCCGGACCTTTGACCATATGAATCCCGGGATATTTTTCTTCATATTCACAGATAATATCAGGACTTTTATCATTTGACCCGTTTTCTGCTAGGATGATCTCCCAGTTTTCATAACTTTGTTTTATGATGCTGTCCAGCGTTTTCCTGAGATATTTTTCGGCATTATAAACTGGTATGATTACAGAAATTTTTTTTCTGCAAAAACTCTTTTTGTTATTCTTCTCAGCAAGTTCCATAGTTCTCTCCATTCCACAGTTTTTCTGTAAACAACCCACAGCAGAACATTAGGCAGAATCAGACAGATCATCAGTCTTAATACCAGTACAAAAAAAGCCTGTCCTGAAATAAATCTGCAGCAATATTCCGTAATTCCCCACACTGCGGCCATCACTCCCAGATATCCTGCATACTTCACAAAAAATCCGGTCACAGGTTTCTCAATCCTGTATTTATAGATCACATAAGGTTCCACCCACACGGAAGTAAGCACTGTACTGCAGAATGTTCCTATAAAAACACCAGCTACCCCGAAATGTGTTACCAGCAAAATAGAAATTACAAGATTCAGCACTGCTTCAGCAACTGCTTTATACCGGTCATACCAGAACAGCCCCATAGATTCTTTAAATATCAGCACTGCCCTTCTCATTCCATTAATAAAAAAATTGATACAGAGAATCAACACAATTTCTTTTTTAAACAAGTATTTTTTTCCAAAGGCAAGTTCCACAAAAGGATTCAAAAGTTCCAGCAGGCAGATTCCAGCAAACCCGAACATCCAGTAGTCGATAAAAAACAACCTGTCAAAAATCTGCCCAACTTTATTCTTATCCTCTGTCACTCCAAGATTTCCCACACTCGCCGCAACACCAAGCATAGCCTGGTCAAATACCTGACGAACAGACCCTATAATCAGAAAATAATTGGAATAAATACCTGCTGTCACAACTCCTACAAAACTGGATATCAGAAGATTATCCGTATTATTCACAACTACATTTCCTATCTTGTGCATCAGCATTGCTTTTACATTTTGGAATATAGCGTGGCGTTCATTCTGTGGAAGTCTGTCTTTACACGGCTCCCTCAGATAGGGAAAAAGTCTGTCCGCTTTCCTGGACATACAGATGTTTCCGCTTATAGTACATACAACAGCAATAACCAGAAACAAAACAAAATTTCCTGTCAGAAGCAGTACAAAAATCTGGCAGATATCCTGCAGCACAAGAAATGCATTATGGTACATCACCGTAATATAATTCATCTGATGAGCATCCACCAGGATTTTCTTATAAATAAGCAAATAGGACACAACTGAATTTGTCAGATACAGAATATAAATCACAATAAGATGATCCACATCCGGCCGGTCTTTCATCAGAATATTGAGAAACGGAATCAGACACAATCCAACAGTAAGAACAACTCCTGCCGTTATTCTGTAAAAAGTTCGGAACATGCGCATCAGTATCTGCTGTTTTTTTATATCATTTCTGGCAATAGGACCGTATAGGGCATAGGTGATTGCAGTTCCCACACCGAGTTCTGACAAAGATAAAATATTTAATATATCTGTAAACAGACCATTGATTCCCACATAGCCTTCACTAAGTGTTCTGGTAAAGACAACTCTTGTACAAAATCCCATAAAGATTGCTGTTACCTGGGCAATGAAGGCCACCGTCGTATTCATAACTGAGTATTCTGTCCTGGATTTCTGTTTCACTCTTCACTTACCCTTTCTTTTTTGATTATAATACATTATAGTCAATTCACAATTGTATGTATAGACATTTTTAAAGAGCTCCAATGCAGAAGTTTTCTGCACTGTTTTTATTGGCAAAGCGGATATTCTGCCCGTCTTTTTTTCTTTGCGCTCTCAGAAACACTTTGCCCGAAACAGGTTCCGTCACTGCCTTTCCCTGGACAGTCGTTCCCGGAAATATTTCCCGCAAATCTATGGAAACCGGGATCTCTTTCCGGATCTTTTCATTCTCAATCGTCAAAAACAGTTCTGCTTCCTGAAAAAG